>CANNIA010000007.1 GCA_947504705.1 Paracoccaceae bacterium | reverse complement strand
CTGGCCGAAAGGAGACGCATCAAACTGGAAACCATCCAAAACCGCCGCTTGAACCATCAGCGTCAAGCAGCATAACCTGAACCCGATGAGCCCGAACGATCCGCTCCAGAATTAGGCCGCCTGTTCCAAATCATTCGACGACGGACACTATTGGTGGCAGACGCCTTGTTCTCAGACAACGGAGGCAGGTCGCTTCCGCTTGACGCACAAGCAACCTGGGCAAAGGTTCTGATTCGGATGGGCGTCATGTATGAAAGCGTGAGCCTGCTCGTCGAGGCAGAAGCGATTTATTGGGAAGCTCTTGAGATCCAAATCGACCGCGCGCTCGCGGAGCCCACTGATCTTCAGGTCTGGGCCGACATGCTTGAGGCGAGCCTAAGTTTGACAATCCTGTCAACGAACTACTCCGAGGAGTTCGAGCCAAGTGTTCCGGTAGCACCACTCGAGGAAATTGCGGTGCAACTGGATGGACTTGCAGAACGAAGCGGCGATGGGGGGGTGGACCCGGCCCGGTTAGCACACCTATTCAATCTTTTCGCCATAGCACATGTGGAAGAGCATGATCCGGCCCGGACTGTGGCGTTACAGGAAGCGATAAAATGGCAAGAGCGCGCTCTGGCCCTTTCTCCCAACGACAGCGGGCTGGCGCTCGAACTTACTTGGTGGTGGATGGATATCGCCTTTAACGAGATTGACCCATCCCAGAGCGATGCGGCCCTTGCGCGCGCTTTGGAACTGGCCGAAGCGCAGGCTGCGCCGCCGGCCATTCCAGGCGGAGAGGCCAATCTGGCGCGCGTTCTGGCCTCGGCAGCTATTCTTTCAGACGATCCGGAGGCCAAGTTTCGGCGCTCGCTTGCGATCATGCGCAAGCTGGTTGACGAGGACCGTGCCCCCTACGGAATGTTGGAGGACATCCGGCGTGTCGAGGCAGAGCTGGACATATCGACGGAAGCACCCCAGCAGCCCTAGCCCCGCAAGCTGCCGCCCGTCGCCTTCGCCACCTTTTCGATGATCTTGGCGGAAACAGCCTCGATCTCGACTTCGGTCAGGGTGGCCGTGGTCGGTTGCAGGCGGACGGTCAGGGCGATGGACTTCTTGCCCGGTCCCATCTGCGCCTCGGCCTTGTCGCCGGCAAACTGGTCGAAGACGCGGACGCTTTCGATCAGGGCCTTGTCGGCACCTTGGGCTGCGTTCACGGCAGTCAGGGCCTCGACGCGTGCATCCACCACGAAGGCGAAGTCACGGTCCACGGCTTGCAGATCGCTGATTGCAAGCGCCGGGCGGGTTGGGGTTTTCACCTTGGGCGCGGGGACATTGGCGACGAGGATGGTGAAGGCCACGGCGGGGCCTTTCACGTCCATGGCTTGGCAAATGCGGGGGTGAACCTCGCCGAAGCTGGCCATCACGTTCGGGCCAAGGCCGATCACGCCGGAGCGGCCGGGGTGCCACCAATCGGCGACCTTGCGGGTGATTTGCGTGCGTGCGGGGGCGCCTAGGGCGGCAAGGACGGCCTCGGCATCGGCCTTCGCGTCGAAAACGTCGATCATCCGGCGGCTGCCGTGTGGATCACGCTGGGCGGCGGCACCGATCAGAAGGCCGGTGGCTTGCAGGTGCTGCTCGCCCGGTTCGCCGCCTTGGAAGACGGGCCCGACTTCGAAGAGCGCCAAGTCCATGAAGCCGCGCGCCTGATTGCGGGCGGCAGCGGCGAGAAGGCCAGGGAGGAGGTCGGGGCGCAGATGCGTCATTTCCGACGAAATCGGGTTGTCGACCCGCACGGCATCCGTACCACCGCCGAACAGGGCCGCGGCTTTGCCGTCGATGAAGCTGTAGGTCACGCATTCATTGTAGCCCAAGGCGGCAATCGTGCGCCGGGCGGTGCGTTCCCGGACCTGCAGCGGCGTCAGGATCGGGCGCGGCACGCCGGGCAGCGCGCGGGCCATTGGCGCGCCTTGCAGTTTCGTCAGGCTGGCGATGCGGGCGACTTCTTCGATCAGATCGGCATCGCCAAGAATATCGGGCCGCCACGACGGCGGGGTGACATCGTTGCCCCTCAGCGTAAAGCCAAGCGCGGTCAAGGTGCTGCGCTGGGTTGCTTCGGGGATGTCCATGCCGACAAGGCTGATCACCCGAGCGGGGTTCAGCTTGTAGGTGCGGGTGGTGTCGGGGGCGGCACCATCGGCCACGACTTCGCCAGCCTCGCCGCCGCAGAGGTCGAGGATCATCTGGGTCGCGAGTTCAAGGCCCGGCAGAGTGAAGGCGGGATCGACGCCGCGTTCAAAGCGGTAGCGGGCGTCGGAGTTGATCTTCAGCGCGCGGCCGGTGGCGGCGATAGTGATCGGGTCCCAGAAGGCGGATTCAAGGAAGACATCCACGGTGTCGGGCGTGCAGCCGGAAGCCTCACCGCCCATGATGCCGGCAAGCGATTCCGGGCCTTGGTCGTCAGAGATGACCATCTGACCGGGGGCAAGCGTGTAGGTCTTGCCGTCCAGCGCCAGCAGGCTCTCACCGCCTTTGGCCGGGTGGATGCGCAGATCGCCCTTGATCTTGGCGGCGTCAAAGACGTGCAGCGGGCGGTTCAGGCCGAAGGTGAAGTAGTTGGTGATGTCGACCAGCGCCGAAATCGGGCGCAACCCGATGGCCTTGAGGCGGGCTTGCATCCAATCGGGCGAGGGGCCGTTCTTGACGCCACGGATCAGGCGACCGGTGAAGTGGGGGCAGCCTTTGGCTTTCAGCTCGGCGTCGATCTTCACGACGATGGGTGTGGAGAACTGGCCGGGGACCGGGGTAACCGACAGGGCTTTCAGCTTGCCCATACCACGCGCGGCAAGGTCGCGGGCGATGCCGTGGATGCCCAGCGCGTCGGGGCGGTTGGGGGTGACTTTGATCTCGATCACCGGGTCGTTCAGGCCCTTCCAGTCGATATAGCGCACGCCCAAAGGCGCGTCGGCGGGCAGTTCGATGATGCCGTCGTGATCTTCGGAAAGCATGAGTTCGCGTTCGGAGCAGAGCATCCCGTTCGAATCGACGCCGCGGATATTGCCGGGTTTAAGGTCCACTCCAGTGCCCGGAACATGGGTGCCGGGGGGGGCAAAGACACCCACAAGCCCGGTCTTGGCATTGGGGGCACCGCAGACGACCTGCACCTCTTCCGACCGGCCGCCGGGGCCATCGGGGAAGGTTTCAACCCGGCAGACGCGCAGGCGGTCGGCGTTGGGGTGCTGGATGGCCTCGATCACGCGACAGATCCGGAAAGCGCCCAGTTGCGCGGTCGGGTCTTCGATGCCTTCAACCTCAAGCCCAAGGTCGGTCAGCACGTCGGCCAGCGCATCGACGGTGGCGGTCGTATCGAGGTGATCTTTCAGCCAGGACAGGGTGAATTTCATCGAAGCGTTTCCCAAAGCAGTGCGGCCAAGGGCTTAGCGCAAGCGAAGCGAAAGGGGAAGCGGGGTCAGGCGTCGCTTAGGGGGCGGTTAGCCAGAGCCAGGCGTTGAAACAGCCGAACAGGAGGGGCTGGTGGACGAGGTAAATGATCAGGCTGTGCCGTCCGGGGAAGGTCAGTCGGTGGAGAAGACGTGACGGCGCCTGCATCGGCCAGGTCTCGGGGCGGAGCGCGCGGGCAAAGGCGATGCCGACAAGAGCGGGGGCGGTCCAGGGGATAAGCGGGACATAGTCGCCCATCATCGGGCGGTTTTCGGCAAGGCCGATCCAGACCAGCCAGAGGGGATCGAGGGCTGGGAAATGGGGTCCCCATGCGGCGGCGAAGATCAGGGCGGCAAGGGCGAGGGTGACGGGCCAGGGCAGGCGCAGGGCCAAAAGGCCGATCAGGGCAGTGGCGGCCATGGCATGCAGGATGCCGAACCAGATCGGCCCGCCGGGAACCAGCCAGATGCTGGCGATGGTCAGAAGGACGGCGGCGGCAGCAAGTTTGGCCCAGCGTTTCCGGAAGGCGGGCCAGCGGATGGCTTGGCCATGGGCCAGCCAGAGGCTGACGCCGGAGAGGAAGAGGAAGCTGCCCGCGATGGTTCTTGCAAAGTAATACCAGAAGGGATCGGACATCGTGCCCGGCGGGATTTTTCCGAAAAGTGCCAAGTCAAAGGTGAAATGGAAGATCACCATGCAGACGACCGCCAGAGTGCGGGCGACATCCAGCGGGATCAGGCGGAGTTTGGCGGCGGTCTGCATGGGGTCAGCCTGTCGCGGAAGCGCAGGGCCTGCAAGGGGCGGGAAACCGATTTCTCTGAAGAAATCGGGACGGAGCCTTTGAAGGCTCCGGTCCGGAATTTTCGAAAATTCCGGTTCCCGGCGGTCAAAGCGGTTCAGGTTTCGATGGAATCGGAATTCGAACCAAGAGTGTCCGAATTCCGATTGGCGACGTTTACGTGAAGACCTGAACCGCTCTAGAACATCTGCAACAGCCGCTTGAGGTAATCCAGTTCCTCCAGCGGACGGGCCAATTCACCGGATCGGCGACGGATTTCGTCCAAAAGTTCTTGCGCGCGCAGGTTCGGGTCATTCTGCACCATGTTTTCGTCCGAGCCGATCCGCGCGGTTTCGCCCTGCTTGCGGCCCAAAGGATCGGTGCCTTTCGGGTCGGCGCTGCCAAGCTCGTGGTCGCCGCCCTGCCCGTCGCGGTTTTCGCGGCCTTGTTCGGCCATGGCTTCACCAAAGCGCTGCATCCCGTCACGCAGGGCTTCCATCGCCTCGGCCTGGCGATCAAGCGCGCCGTCGAGGTCGCCGTTGTTCAAGGCGTCTTCCGCCTCTTTCATCGCCTCGCCCGCGCGGTCGAGGGCGCGGCGACCTTCTTCCGCAGTTTGGGTCCCGTCACCCGGCATATCGCCGTTCTGCAATTCGTCAAGCTTTTCGCGCAGCGCGCGCTGGCGGTCGGTCAAGGAGCCTTCGTCGCCCGAACCATCGGGATTGTCCTGATCTTCGCTAGTGTCCTGACCGGGGCGCGGCACGCCCTGCAGGTCGTTGAAGGCATCGTCGGAAAGTTCCTGCTGATCGCGCAGCGTTTCGCCCAGATCCTGCATGCCCTTTTGGCCCGGCGCGCCTTTGCCCTGACCACCCTCGCCCTCGACGACCTGCATGTTTTCCATGAAGTCCTGGATTTGCTTCATCAACTCGGCGGCCTCGGCGGTTTTGCCCTCTTCCATCAGCTGTTGCAGCTTGTCGAGCATCTGTTGCAGCTGGTCGGCCGACAGCTGCATGCCCTGCATGCCGTCCTGCGGCTGGCCGTTTGGATCGCGCTGCGACTGTTCGGAAAGCTCGCGCATGTATTCGTTCAGCGCCTGCTGCATTTCCTTCATCAGCTGGTCGATTTCTTCCTGCGAGGCGCCGTTCTTGATCGCCTCTTGCAGACGATCCTCGGCCCGCTTCAGCCGGTCGAGAGCGGATTGCAGGTTTCCTTCTTCGACCATCAGGGCGATGGTCCAAAGCTTTTCGGCAATCTTGTCGCGGTCATCGGTCGACAGGCTGGCCTTGGTCGCTTCAAGCTCGCGCATCAGCACGCGCAGGTGCAGGAAGGCGCGGTCGTGGCGGATGAAGCCCTCCGGATGGTTGGTCAGCGCCTTCAGAAGTTCGACCGTGCGTGGGGCGTTGGTGCGGTTCCACAACAGGTCGCGGCGCATTTCAATCAGCGCGGCGGCGAAGGGGTCGAAGAAGCGTTTGCCATGCAGGACAACGGCATAGGGGGCAGAGGTGCCCTCTTGCCCGGCGGCATCGGTGACGGAAAAGACCATCTTCACCGGCAGGTTGGCGAACAGGTTCTTTGACAGGTCATCGACCAGCGTCTGTTCCACATCCTTGCGGTCGCCGCGCAGGGGCATCGGCAGGTCAAGCACGACCGGTTCAATCACCTCAGGGTCGGGCTTCAGCCCGTGACGGCGGTCAAGGGCTGCAAGGTCCAGCGTGATCGTCACCCGCCCGGCAACGACGGCATAATCGTCGGAGGCCTTGAAATCCTGCTTGAAGCGGCCATCGGCCTCGCGTCCCATCTCGCCCACCACTTCGACGGCCGGGGGGGCATCGGGAATGGCCGAGATCTTCCATTCCCGCCCGCCGTCGCCATCAATCGACAGCGTGCCCGAGTGGGTGATGGTCAGGTCATAGACCCCCGCCATGGCATTCGGAACGCCTGAGGCCGGGGTCGCCTCCCGCCCATCGGGCGGGGTTCCCGCCGGGGTCGGCGGCGGAGGATCGGTGACATCCTGCGTGACTGCCAGCTCGCCTGCTGCGCCGTAAAGGCGGATCTGCAAGCGGGTGCCGGTGGGCAGGTCCAGCGCCTCATCGGTGATTTCGTTCAGATAGATCGTGGGCTTGCCAGTATAGGCTGGGGGTTGGGCCCAAGCTTCCCATGTTGGCCCCCCCGGCATGGCATTCGCGGCCCCCGGCCCCAGCCCGGTGACCGAAGCTGCCTGCCAGAACGACCCGAACAGCATCGCCATGACGAATGAGGTCAGCGCGACATAGCGCAGGGAAAGCCGGTCGCGTGAGGATAGCCTCAGGTCCGGGGCCACGGGTTGCGCTTTCGCTGCGCGGGCGGCCATGCGTTCCTGATGCGCCTGCCAGATCGCCATGGTGGTGGGATCGGCGGATCCCAGTGCCAAGCTGTCGCAAAGCGCCGAGATCGGGCGACCGGGCATTCGCGAATCCAGCCGGTCCAGCGCTTCGACCATACGGGGGCGGCGGAACCGGCGCAGGCCGTAGACCAGAAGCGCAAGCGCGGCGATTGCCACGACTCCGCCGCCGATGCGCGCCCAAAGGAGCGGACCAAGGTCCTGCACCCCAAAGGCCAGCGCCGCCATGGTCACCAGCGCCAGCGACCAAAGCGGCCAGAAGGCCCGTGCCAGACGTTCCGCCCATAGCCCGGCCAAGGTCAGGCGCATTGGCCAGACCAGCGATTTCATCTGGGGGACGGGTGGTTTTCCGGTCATCCTACCTGCCTTGGGCCGGACAGCCCAACCATTTGGGAGTCACAGCCATGACGGGATGCTATCCCGGTTGAGGATTTCGTCAAAGCTCGGACGTGCCCGGATGACAGCGAATTGATCCCCGTTCACTAACACTTCCGGGATCAGGGGCCGAGTATTGTATTCCGACGCCATCACTGCACCATAGGCCCCCGCAGAACGGAAGGCCACAAGGTCGCCTTCGGTGACAAGCGGAAGATCGCGGCCCTTGGCGAAGGTATCGCCGGTCTCACACACCGGGCCGACCACGTCAAACTCCTGTGTCGGCGCGGCAACCGGGGGTTCTGCGACTGGGACGATGTCATGATGCGCGCCGTACATGGATGGGCGGACAAGGTCGTTCATCGCCGCGTCAAGGATCAGGAAATCGCGGCCTTCGCCGTTCTTCACATAGATGACGGAAGCGACCAGCAGACCCGCGTTGCCACTGATCAGGCGGCCGGGTTCGATTTCCACTTCGCAGCCCAGATCGCCGACGGTCCGCTTGATCAACGCGCCATAGTCGGTGGGCAGCGGGGGGGCCTCGTTCGAGCGGGTGTAGGGGATGCCAAGACCCCCGCCAAGATCAAGGCGGGTGATCGTGTGGCCTTCGGCCCGCAGACGGCGGGTGAGGTCGGCAACTTTCAGATAGGCCTGTTCGAAGGGTTCGAGTTCGGTCAGCTGGCTGCCGATATGAACGTCGATCCCCACGATCTGCAGGCCGGGCAGGCGGGCGGCTTCGGCGTAGACTTCGCTGGCACGGGCGATGGGGATGCCGAACTTGTTTTCCTTCTTGCCGGTCGCGATTTTCTCATGCGTGCGGGCGTCCACGTCAGGGTTCACCCGGATGGTGATCGGGGCGGTCAGGCCAAGGCTGGTCGCCACCTCGGACAAGGCCCGCAGTTCGGGTTCCGATTCCACGTTGAACTGCCGGATGCCGCCGGTCAGGGCGAGGCGCATTTCGTCCCGCGTTTTCCCGACGCCCGAGAACACGATCCGATCCCCCGGCACGCCCGCTGCCTTGGCCCGCAGATATTCGCCGCCGGAGACCACGTCCATGCCAGCGCCAAGATTGCCCAGCGTTTTCAGCACGGCCACATTCGACAGCGACTTGATGGCAAAGCAGACCTGATGCGGCAGGGGGCTGAGGGCTTCGGTGAACAGCCGGTAATGCCGGGTCAGGGTGGCGGTGGAATAGACATAGAAGGGCGTGCCCACCGCGGCAGCGATGTCAGGGATCGCCACGTCCTCGGCATGAAGGGTGCCGTTTTGGTATTGGAAGTGGTCCATCTGCCCCTCACCTGTTTTGTCGGGATATAGCAGATGGTCGCGGCGGGGCAACGCAGGGTTTGGCAGAGATCTCCCCATCGTGTGGTTGCTGGCCTCGCGTCAGGGTTGACCGGAAAGAAACCATCCATTCAAGTGGAGGTATGAACCCGAACGACCGAGCAATTTCTCACCCGCGCTTTGATGTGCCGATACTGTCATGGTGGCGCGGAATTTATGATCACGTCTTCATCGCCCTGCATCCATTTTATGGAGTTCGTCGTTTGGAGGGAGAGGGCCGCGAAGATCTTTTCAATTGGAGCGACAGACCGGACGATTTTGACAACACCGTGAAACGTCGCGGGGATGCGGTACGTTGGGCAGAGGTACACAAGGCAGTCGCACCCGAAGTGACGCAGGAGAAGATGTATCTGGCGATTTGGGTCGGAGCAGTAATGGGCTATGAAGAACGCGCAGACATATCTTTGCAGGAGCGGATCGTCGCCTGGCTTGAAGAAGAAAAGCTGTATCAGCCAGATAGGGACGGAATGCCCGCAGCGATGGAACATAGCGTTGGCAATTTTCTGTCCAACCTCGGCACATTGAAAGTCACGATATTTGATGAGTTTCGCGAGCACTCCGCCCAAGTCGACGTCCAAGCTTTTGCCCCCGATCAGCCCGATTTGAGGATGCCGCAATACAGCACTGGATCAGGGGTTTGGGCAATCCACGCGCCCGAGGCTGGGGTCTTGATGTCGTGGGAGTACGAAGGCACTGCTGCCCTGATCGCGATGACCGATTCCGCCCGCCAGAAAGCGTGCCCCGAGGACTTCTTTGAAGGCTGGTATACGGATGAAACCACCTACAGCGATGTGTTTAACCCGAAGAGCTTCATGCGGCGCAAACAGTAGGAAATCGCTATTAGGCCTGCGCCGCTTTGGCCTCGTCATGGGCGGCTTCCCAGACTTCGTGGGCGGCATCAAGGTTCATCGCGGCGATGATCAGCCCCACGACGATATCCGGCCAGATCGAAGGGTGGGCGGCGGTAACAAGCCCGGCTGCGATGATGCCGATATTCGCAAAAGCATCGTTGCGGGCGGATAGGAAGGCGGCCTTGGTCAGGCTGCCGCTTTGGGCACGGTGCCGGACCAGCAGGAGGGCCGCCGTCAGGTTCACGGCTAGCGCGCCAAGGCCCACAAGCGTCAGCGCAGCTGCCTGTGGCGGGACGGGGTGCATGTATTTGGCGACCAGTGACCACAGGAAGGCAAGTGCGGGGATCAGCAGAAGTGCGGCCATCGCCTTGCCCGCCTTGGCGCGGCGGGTTGCCGTCCAGGCCAGGGCGAAGAAGATCAGGATATTGACTGCCGCGTCTTCCAGAAAATCGGCACTGTCGGCCAAAAGCGACACCGACCCCGCCCGCAAGGCGGCCGTGAATTCCACACCGAAATAGCCAAGGTTCAGAAGGGCGACGATCAGGACGGTCTGGCGCAGCGTGGTCACTGCATGACGACGCCGACCGTTGCCTCACCCGTAACGGTGACGGCCGATTTGGCCGGTGCCTCGGGCGCGCCATCGGCACCACAGGCGGCAAGGGCAAGGCAGGCTAGGAGGAAAAGGCGGGGCATAGGAACCTCGAAAAGGTGATTGCTGGCCACGAAGGTTGCATGACGACCACGCCCAGGCAAGGTCGGGCATTCCGACGGCCTCTGTGTCAAGGACTGCTCGGCATGATCCCGCCCGCGCGGGCTCGCTTAGGCCAACTGGTCCTTCCACCGCGTCACCTGGGCGCGCACCTGATCGGGGGCAGTGCCACCATAGGACATGCGGCTGCGGACGGAGTTTTCGACGCCCAGCACATCAAACACTTCGGCGCGGATGCCGGGGTGGAAGGTCTGCATCTCGGCCAGGGTCAGATCAGGCAGATCACAGCCTTTGGCTTCCGCCAGGGCGACCAGGGTGCCGGTTACATGGTGCGCCTCGCGGAAGGGCATGCCCAAGGCACGCACCAGCCAGTCGGCAAGATCGGTTGCCGTGGAAAAGCCAGAGGCCGCAGCGGTCTTCAGGACCTCGCGGTTCGCGGTCATGTCGCCGACCATGCCGGTCATCGCGGCAAGCGCCAGCATCAGCGTGTCGGCGGCGTCGAAGACCTGTTCCTTGTCTTCCTGCATGTCCTTGGAATAGGTCAGCGGCAGCCCCTTCATGATCGTGAAAAGCGCTACCGTCGCCCCCAGAATCCGCCCAAGCTTGGCGCGCAAAAGCTCAGCCGCGTCGGGGTTCTTCTTTTGCGGCATGATGCTGGAACCGGTCGTCCAGCGGTCCGACAGCCGCACGAACCGGAACTGGGCCGAAGACCAGATCACCAATTCCTCGGCAAAGCGGGAAAGGTGCATGGCGCAGATGCTGGCTGCCGACAGGAACTCCAGCGCGAAGTCGCGGTCAGACACCGAATCAAGGCTGTTCCCGGTGGGCCGGTCAAAGCCAAGCGCCTTGGCGGTGGCGTGGCGGTCGATGGGGAAGCTTGTGCCCGCCAAAGCCGCCGCGCCCAAGGGGCATTCGTTCATCCGTTTCCGCGCGTCTTCGAAACGGCTGCGGTCACGGGCCAGCATCTCGACATAGGCCAGCATGTGATGGCCCCAGGTCACCGGCTGGGCGGTTTGCAGGTGAGTGAAGCCGGGCATGACCCAATCGGTCCCGTCTTCGGCCTGCGCCAGGAAGGCCTGCATCAGCGCGGTCAGGCCTTGTATGGCGGCGTCACACTGGTCGCGGACCCACAGACGGAAGTCGACGGCGACCTGATCGTTCCGGCTGCGCCCGGTGTGCAGGCGCTTGCCAGCCTCGCCAATCCGTTCGGTTAGCCGGGCCTCGATGTTCAGGTGGATGTCTTCCAGCGCGGTCGTGAAGGTAAACTCCCCCCTCTCGATCTCTGACAAGATCGCGAGCAGGCCTTCCCCAATCGCCTTTGCATCGCTATCCGTGATGATACCCTGTGCGGCCAGCATCGCCGCATGGGCCCGGCTGCCTGCGATGTCCTGGGCGTAAAGCCGATGGTCGAACCCGATCGAGGCGTTGATCGCCGTCATGATCGCGTCCGGTCCTTCGGCAAAGCGCCCGCCCCACATCTGGTTGGCGGATTTGGAATTGGCGTCGGCGGTCATTTCGGCCTCGGGAGTAGACTATGCGGAACCTGTTGGTCGTCCTTTATACGGCCTTGACCCTTGGTGCAAATCCAGTCGCCGCCGATGTTGCGGGGCTGCTGGAAGGCGACATGAAGAAGCTTGCCCTGCACGACACCCCGGTTGACCTGCCCGAGGCGGTGCTGCTGGACGCCGAGGATGGCGGACATTCGCTGGCCGAGTACAAGGGCAAATGGGTGGTGCTGAACTTCTGGGCGACATGGTGCGCCCCTTGTCGGCGCGAGATGCCGTCGCTGGAACGGCTGCAGACGGCGATGCCCGAGATTGCGGTAGTGCCTGTTGCCACGGGGCGGAACGCCGTCGAGGGGATCGAACGGTTCTTTGACGAAGCCGGGGTGAAGACCCTGCCCATCCTGCGCGATCCGCAGTCTGAGCTTGCGCATGCGATGGGGATCATGGGCCTGCCGGTTACGGTGATCCTGAACCCCGACGGGCAGGAAGTCGCCCGGCTGATCGGCGATGCCGAGTGGGATAGCGAAAGCGCACTGGCGGTTATGGCGGAACTGTCCAAGACGCCGTGAACCAAAATCCTTGAGGAAGGATTCTGACAAATTTCTTCCTTAAGAAATTTGGTTCCTAAAGATCAAACGTCGCGAACACCGGGACGTGGTCGCTGGGTTGGTCCCAGCCCCGGACGCTGCGCAGGATGCGGCTGTTGTGGCTGGCACCAAGGATATCGGGCGTGGCCCAGATGTGGTCCAGACGGCGGCCCTTGTCGGCGCTGTCCCAGTCGGGGCTGCGATAGCTCCACCAGCTGTAAAGCTTGCCGTCGCGGATATCGTTGCGGGTCACGTCCTGCCAGCCGCCAGCCTCCATCACCGCGCCGAAATGGTCGACCTCGATGGGCGTGTGGCTGACGATCTTCAGAAGGGATTTGTGATCCCAGACGTCATCCTCACGCGGGGCGATGTTCAGGTCGCCCACCAGAATGGCGCGGTCGGGGCGTTCCCAGTGGAAATGGTCCCGCATCTCGGTCAGGAAATCCAGCTTCTGGCCGAATTTCACATTTTCTTCGCGGTTCGGAATATCGCCGCCAGCGGGGACATAGCAGTTGTGGATCGTCACCCCGTTTTCCAGCCGTGCCGAGACGTGGCGAGCATGGCCCAACTGGGCGAAATCCTTGTCACCGGCGTCCATGATCGGCAGTTTTGACAGGATCGCCACGCCGTTATAGCCCTTCTGCCCGCGGGCCACCATGTAGCGGTAGCCAAGCGCCTGAAACTGTTCCAGCGGGATCAGCTCTACCGGGCTTTTGCATTCCTGCAGACAAAGGATATCGGGGCTTTCCTCGGCCATCAGCTTTGCGACCAGCCCTTCGCGCAGGCGGACCGAGTTGATGTTCCAGGTGGCGAGGGTGAAGGGCATTGGGGTCTCCTTTGCCGCAAACCCTAGGCTTTGGGGCGGGCAAGCTCAAGCCGATAGGCCGGTCCTTGACGCCGACAGGGGCCAAGTTCAGGGTCCCGCCATGCAAGACAGCACCCTTTGGCAGAACCTGACATTCCGGCGCTTTATCGGCGCTTCGGCCTTGGCGCAGCTTGGGTCGGGGGTGTTCAGTCTTGCTTTCCCCTGGCTGGCCACGATCCTGACCCGCGACCCCCTGCTGATCGGCACGATTTCCATGGCCCCGCAATTGCCGTGGCTGTTTCTGGCCCTTCCCGCCGGGGTCTTGACCGACCGGCTGGACCACCGGCTGACGATCATGGTCTGCAATCTGGTGCATGCGGGGCTGGCGGTGGCGGTGCTGGCGCTGTCGGTCCTTGCCGAACCGGGAACGGCGGCACTTTGGGGGCTGTTCGCCCTGGCCTTTCTGCAGGGGTCCAACGATGTGCTGCGCGACAATACTGCCCAGACCATTCTGCCGCAGGTCGTGCCAAAGGACCGGCTTGAGGCGGCGAACGCAACGCTGCAGGTTTCGGAAATCGCGATGTGGCAGTTCATCGGACCGCCCTTGGCGGGGGTTTTGATTGCGGTGTCGATCTCTTTGGCCTTCGGGTTTGAGGCGGTGATGCTGATCGCTTCGGCCCTGCTGGTTTCTTCAGTCCGGCCCGCTACCCGCCCGCGGGAGGTTCAAAAGCCGTTTCTGCCCGCCCTGAGGGAAGGGTTGCACTGGCTTTGGTCAAACCCGCCTTTGCGGAACCTTGCGATGGTTCTGGGGGCCTATAACTTCCTCTATCAGGTGATCTGGGCGGTCATGGTGCTGTTCGCGCAGGACGCGCTGGGGCTGGGCCCGGTTGGTTATGGGGCGCTTTTGTCGAGCTTGGCCTTGGGCGGGCTGGCCGGGGGCTTTGCTGCGCCCTGGCTCATTGCCCGCATCGGGGTGCGACGCGGGTTGTTGCTATCGGTCGTGGGGTTTTGCCTGTCCACCTCGGTCTTGATCTTCACGCGCAACCCCTGGTTTGCCGGGCTCGCCCTGTTCGGAGACGCCTTGACCTCGATGACATGGAACGTGGCGACAGTCAGCTACCGCCAGCGGCATATTCCGGCGCCGCTTCTGGGTCGGGTCAACGGGGTCTATCGCTGGATCGGTTCGGGCCTGCGTCCGTTCGGGTCGCTGTTGGGTGGGGGTTTGGTGGCCCTTGGTCAGCCGCTGGGTGACTGGGCCTTGCACCTGCCCTTTGTGGTGGCAACCCTTGGCGGGCTTGTGATGCTGGCGTTTTCGATCAAGGCTCTGAAGTTGAGTTAAAAATGAGGCCGGGCGAAAGCCCGGCCAGGTCCAACAGGGAGGATGCCGCGCCATAACCCCGACGCGACCAAGGGAACCGGTGCACAACGTATGCTCATCATAATGTAACACCAAATCTCGGAAACAATGCGCCCTAGTCCGCAAGATTTTCGGGCTGTTGCTTCTCTGCCACAGGCAGCTGCGGCAGAGACGCCTCATTTTCGCGGTCTTCAGGCCACCAACCGATAGCCGCCACTTTCCGTGACCAAAAGCCGCGCGTTCGAGGGATCGGGTTCGATCTTCTGGCGCAATCGGTAGATGTGGGTTTCCAGCGTGTGGGTGGTGACCCCGGCGTTATAGCCCCAGACCTCATGCAGCAGCACATCGCGCGCGACCACTCCAGAAGTGGAGCGGTAGAGGTATTTCAGGATGTTGGTCTCTTTTTCAGTCAGGCGGATCTTCTTTTCCTTCTCGTCCACCAGCATCTTCTGGGCGGGCTTGAAGGTATAGGGCCCCAGCTGGAAGATCGCGTCTTCCGACTGTTCATGAGTGCGAAGCTGGGCGCGGATGCGGGCCAGAAGCACCGGGAACTTGAAAGGTTTGGTCACATAGTCATTCGCCCCGGCATCAAGGCCAAGGATGGTGTCGCTGTCGGTGTCATGCCCGGTAAGCATCAGGATCGGGCATTTGACGCCGCTTTTCCGCATCCGGCGGCACAATTCGCGGCCATCGGTGTCGGGCAGGCCCACGTCGAGGATCACAAGGTCAAAAAGCCCGGCCTTGACCTTTTCCATGCCTTCCGCGCCGGTTCCTGCCTCGAAGACATCGAAATCCTCGGTCATCACCAGTTGTTCGCTCAGCGCTTCGCGCAGGTCGTCGTCGTCGTCGACAAGAAGGATCTTACGCAGTCCGGCCATGGGTGCCTCCTATGCTGTTGGGCATCAGATGCGCCTTGATCACGATTTCAACAAGCCATGCTTTCAAAGCCTCACGCGGACGTGTCGGATTGCCGGGATATGTTTCAATTTCTTCACCCGGGGGCTATGGATGGGCGCATGGTTCTTGCCCTTTCCATCCCCGAACGCCTGACCCGCGCCCGCAGCGATCTGCGGATGGGTGTGCCTGTCGTGCTGTCTGGTGCGGGCGCGGCGGCGCTTGTTGTGTCGGTCGAGGCGCTGGATCAGGCGCGGTTGGCCGATCTGCGGGGGTTCGGCACGCCGGTTCTGGCGATCACCGAACGGCGGGCGACCACGCTAAAGGCGCGCGCCTATGACGGCGACCTTGCGCGGATCGTGCCGCCATCCGATGCCAACCTTGGCTGGCTGCGATCGGTGGCGGACCCGGCGGATGATCTGCGGATGCCAATGAAGGGACCCTTGCAGTCCCTGCGGGAAGGCCCCGCCGATCTGGCCCGCGCGGCGATTGCGCTGGCCAAAGCCGCGCATCTTCTGCCAGCGGCACTGATGGTTCCGGTGCAAAACGGCATGGCGCTGGCCGCCGAACACGGGCTGACCTTTCTGGTGCTGGAGGATATCGCCCCTGTCCTGGCCCTTCTGCCGCCGATGGCCGAGGTGGTTTCCGCCCGCGTACCCCTGATCGCCTCCAGCGCCGGTCGGGTGCATGTCTTCCGCCCCGAGGATGGCGGGGACGAGCATTACGCCATCGAAATCGGCCGTCCCAACCGCAGCCAGCCGGTCCTTGCGCGCCTGCATTCCGCCTGCTTTACCGGCGATGTGATCGGCAGCCTGAAATGCGATTGCGGGCCGCAGTTGCGCGCCGCCTTGGCCCAGATGGGCGAGGAAGGCGCGGGGGTTCTCCTTTATCTCAACCAAGAAGGTCGGGGCATCGGCCTTGCCAACAAGATGCGGGCCTATTCGCTGCAGGATCAAGGCTTTGACACGGTCGAAGCCAACCACCGGCTGGGGTTCGAGGATGACGAGCGCGACTTCCGCCTTGGCGCTGACATCCTGCGCAAGCTGGGATTTTCGTCGGCCCGCCTCTTGACCAACAACCCGAAAAAGGTCGCGATGATGGAAAGTTGCGGCTTGCAGGTCACCGAACGTGTGCCGATGCGCGTGGGTGAAACGCCTGAGAACCGCGACTATCTGGCCACCAAGGTGGCGAAATCGGGCCACCTGCCGTGACGCCGGACGACATTGTCGTCACCCGCATGAGCGCATGGTTTCATGGACGCAGGTTCCCCTGCAGCATCGGCCGCGGTGGCGTCGCCCCACCGGGAGCGAAGCGCGAAGGCGATGGGGCGACCCCGGCGGGAAAGCTGCGGATCACCGGCATGCTCTACCGCGCTGACCGTATCGCGCCACTCACGGGCTGGGCACAACCCATCGGACCAATGGACTTGTGGTCGGACGACCCGAACGACCCGGACTACAATCACCTTGTCCGCACGCCGCACCGGTTCAGCCACGAACACTTGCGTCGGGCCGATCCGATGTATGATCTCGTGCTGATCACCGACTGGAACTGGCCAAATTCAGTTCCGGGCCGGGGGTCGGCGATCTTTGTCCATCAATGGCGCAGACCCGGCGTGCCGACGGCAGGCTGCGTCGCCTTTGCAAGGCCCGACCTGCGATGGATCGCCGAACGAGTGGTGCCCGGAACCCGGCTCCTCATCCGCGCCTGACCTAAGGTTTTGCTGACTGGACGGATGACTAAGGGGCGGTCATCCTTACCATGCGAAACAAAACGGGAGTGCCAGATGGCGCTGACACGACGGGCGGCCCTGTTCGGGGCCGGGGCGGCACTAGGGGTCATCGGCACCCGCTGGATGGGGTCTTCGAACCCTTCGTTGGACGGGGTTCAGATCATCACTCCACAGGGGAGTGAGGCCACGCTGAACGACGCCTCGCTTCTGTCGGAAACCCCGATCTTCAAGCATATCGTGGTCACGGACCCACCCGGCGACGCGCTGATCGCCGCCCTGCGGGCCGAATTGAAAGAGGCCGAGGCCGCAGGCCGCCCGGTGAACCTGTCTGCCGCGCGCCATTCGATGGGCGGCCAGTCGATCCCGCGTGATGGTCATGCCATCACTTTCGACACGCCGATGGTCACGGTGGAACCGGGGGCCGAGACCTATACCGTGCAGGCTGGAACCCGCTGGCATCAGGTCATCACCGCGCTGGATCCCATGGGTCTGTCGCCCAAGGTCATGCAATCAAACGCGGATTTCGGCGTTGCTTCGACCTTTTCGGTCAACGCCCATGGCTGGCCCATGCCCTTTGGTCCGATGGGGTCAACCGTGCGGTCGGTGCAGATGATGCTGGCCGATGGCAGCCTTGTAACCGCCTCCCGCACGGAAAACGCCGATCTTTTCGGCGCGGCGATGGGCGGCTACGGCCTGATCGGACTGATCACCGAGCTGGAGGTCGAGGCGGTGCCGAATCAGCTTCTGGAGCCGACCTTCGAAACCCTGCCCGCCGCCGAATTTGCCAGTGCTTTCGTGAAAACCGCCGACGGCTCGACCCCGATGGGTTATGGCCGTTTGAACATCGACCGCGAGGGGTTCTTTGACGACGCGATGATGGTCACCTATCGCCCCATCGAAGGCGACATCCCCCCTGCTGTCGGCTCGGGGTTCCTGTCCAAAGCCTCCCGCGCGATCTTCCGGGCGCAGCCGGGCAACGAATGGGTGAAGCGCCGCCGCTGGGGAATCGAAACCGGCATTGGCGCGATGCTGGCGGGGGCGTCCAGCCGGTCCTCCCTCATGAACGAACCGGTGATCACGCTGGATGACCACGACCCGACCCGCACCGACATCTTGCACGAATATTTCGTGGCCCCGGAGCGATTTGGCGACTTTATCGCCGCTGCCAAGGTGATTATCCCGGGCAGCTATCAGGAACTGTTGAACATCACCCTCCGCTGGGTCGCGCAGGATCCGACCGCGATGCTCTCCTATGCGCCGCAGGGTCCGCGCATCGCCTCGGTTCTCCTCTTCAGCCAAGAGATGACCGCGCGGGCCGAGGCGGACATGGCACGCATGACGGCTGAGATGATCGACGCGGTGCTGGCCATCGGTGGCAGCTACTATCTTCCCTACCGGCCCCATGCGACGGTGGATCAGTTCCGCCGGTGCTATGGCCGGACGGCCGAATTCATCACTCTGAAGCGACAGGTCGACCCCGGCCTTAGGCTGCGCAATGCCCTTTGGGACGCCTATTTGGCAAAGGACTGACATGATGCTGCAACGGAAAACCGCCTTCGGCTATGCCGTCGTTCTGGCTCTGGTCGCCAGTCTGAATTACCTGCCAATTCCCGGCATCATCGATGCCCAAGGCCGCACCTTCGGCATCTTCGCGCTGGATATCTATGACGACGCGCTGCATCTGGCCTCGGCCCTTTGGGCGCTGGTGGCGGCGATCCTGTCGCTGCGGGCGTCCAGGATGTTCCTGATCCTCTTCGGAGCGCTTTATCTTTTGGACGGCGTTCTGGGTTGCTTTGCCGGATCGGGCTTCCTTGACCTTGGCATCTTCACCTGGGGCTGGCTTGACCTGCCGGTAAAGCTTAAAATCCTGTCCTCGCTGCCGCATGTCTTCCTTGGCGCCTTGGCGCTGGTCATCGGGCTAAAGCGGTGAGGGCGCTTTTCCGCTGGATCAAGCGGCTGGTTCTGCTGCTGTTGATTCTGATCCTTGGGCTGTTGTCTCCGGTGGCCTATGTCGAGGTGATGTGCCGCCCGCAGGGTGCGGTTGTGGAGTATGATTCGCTGGTCGGCACCGACTGGCAGCGCCCGGAAGGGCGTACGCTGATGACCTATCCCGAATGGCATATCGTCCATGCCTATGAGGATTACGCCGAAGTGGTCCGCACTGGCGACCCAGATGATTTCGGATTTCTGTCGTCAATCGGGGACTTCTGGTCCACGACCTGCGCGCTCTCGCAGGCCTCCGGCCCGCATGGCGGTTTCCCGTGGGAGACGAAGCAGATGGTCTATACCATCGGCGTCAGCTTTACCGCCGAGCTTGGGCTGAAGGCCGCCTATGAAGACACAGTCGGACGCCTTTTCACCATACTGCGGGGGTCTACCCCGTCGCTGGTGGATGGCGTTTCGGCCGCGCAGGCAGCGGAATACGCGACCTTCCTGCAGCAAGTGCCGTGGTACAAATGGGACTTCCGTGGCAATGCGCAGGAACTGGGCGCCTTGAACCATGCAACTCTGCGCGACAGCGAGCGCGCCTTTGCCCTTGGCCTCGAATACCGCGCCAAGGCGGCCTATGCCGGGGTGATTGCCGCTGCCGTCGCTGCGACCGGGGAGGATCAGCTGCGCCTGCGGACTGTGGTTTCCGGGGTATCAAGTGAAACGCTTGCTGCCTTGCCCGATGTGCAGGTGATCGAGGAAATCCCCGAAGGCATCGTGATCGAAGCCCCGCGCTATCGGGCCTTTACCCGGCTGGCCGAGAAGATCGCCGCAGCGGGGGGTGAATTCGTGGAAGTCGCTGGGAACGACGATATCCTTTTCACGATGATCAACGACGAACCCAAGGCCGAGGGCGCGCTGCATTCCTTTGCCCGGCAGGGCAATCCGGGCTTTCGTCACCTGGTGCTGATCCCGGTCAGTGAGCTTGCTTCCATGATCCGGTCCCTGCCCGACGGCGCGCTGGAGCAGGTGCATGACTACTAGGGTCTGGCGCTGGCTGGTTGCGCTGCCGCTGGTTGGCGTTGGCTGGATCGGCACGCTGGCCTTGGTCATGCGGATGGCCGGGGCACCGGCGGCGCTGGTGATCCTGCCGCCGGCGGGGTTTGTTGCGGGCTTGCCAGCGGGAGTGTCGGTGGTGAATTCCAGCCCGGTCAGCCTCACTCTGCGAGGCGGCGGCGATCTGGTTGCCACGCTTTACGACCTTGGCGCGCTGCTAGTCCTGCCTGCGGGGCTGACGGGGTGTCTCCCGCAAAGGGGGTAAGGGGCCGCTCATCCTCCCTGACGGGAGGTCTTCGCTGTCGCAGCGAAAAGCGCCCGCAAGGGAGCGCAGAGCGGCTCGGCTTAAACCTGATAGTCCCGCGCGCCAAAGATTGCGCTGCCAACGCGGACATGGGTCGCGCCGTGGGCGATGGCAGCCTCAAAGTCGCCGCTCATTCCCATCGACAGGCCTGCAAGGCCATGTTCTGCCGCCATCTTTGCCAGCATCGCGAAATGGGGCGTGCTGTCTTCGCCTTCGGGCGGGATGCACATCAGGCCGATGGGCGAAAGACCCATCCCCCGGCAGTCCTGCAAGAAACCCGCCAGATCGCCCGGCAGCACGCCCGCCTTTTGCGGCTCCTCGCCGGTGTTCACCTGCACGAAAAGCTTGGGCAACCTGGCACCCGCCTGCTGTAGACTTGCCAGCTTTTGCGCCAGTGACGGCCGGTCAAGCGTGTGGATCGCATCGAACAACTCGACCGCGACCTTGGCCTTGTTGGTCTGCAATGGCCCGATCATGTGCAGGTCCAGCCGCCCGAACCGATCCCGCCATGCGGGCCATTTTCCGGCAGCCTCTTGCACATAGTTCTCGCCAAAGACGCGATGCCCTTCGGCCAGAACAGCCCTGACCCGGTCGGCAGGCTGCACCTTTGACACGGCGATCAGCGTGACCGCGCCATCAGCCCGCCCCGCCACCCGTTCCGCCGCGCGCACGCGGGCTGTGATTTCCGCCAGTGGCATCTGCCTCTTCCATTTTCCCGGCAGCCTAACCGAGGGGGGGCGCAAAAGAAAAGAGCGGACCCGAAGGCCCGCTCTTCCCGAACTAAACCGGAGAACCGGATTAGAAGCTGAACGAAACGCCGAAGTCGGTCCAGGAGTCCGAGCCACGGTCGTGGTACGAAGCCTTGACAGCAGCGCCGCCGCCGAGGTCGTAGGAACCACCGATACCGAACGCGGTGTCGTAGAAGTCCTGGTCAGCGACGTAGCCAGCGATCGTCACGCCGTTGCCCAGCGAGTGGTTGGCATAGAGCGTGATCAGGTCAGGTTCGTCGCCGGTGAAGTAGTTGATGCCGACGTTGGTCGAGTCGCCGATCGCATAGGCAGCGCCGATGAAGGTGGTTTCTTCGGTTGCCCAGTTGTCAGTACCCTGAACCATGGCCAGCGACAGGCTGAGGCCATTTGCCGAGTAGTCGAACGACACCGACGATTCAGCGAATATGATGCCGCCGCCGTCGTGACGCTGGTCGCCAACATGGTACGACCCGCGCGCGGTGAAGGAACCGGCCGAATACGACGCGAACACGCCCATTGCGTCGTCGTCGTAGATGTTCTTCGAACCGAAGTAGCCCATGTAGCTGTTGTTCGGGTCGCCGAACGACGAGTCGACCAGACCGATTTCCGAGTTCCAGATCAGGCCAGCAGAGTCATAGGCACCGTTGGCATTGCCAACTTCAACACGAAGGCCACTGGCTTCCATGTAGACCATCGCCGGGCTGGCGTAGACGTAGGATTGGCCATCGTCGGAACGGAGACGGATCCGACCGCCGAAGGTCATGCCCGAGTCGCTTTCCATTTTGGCGTCGAAGTTCAGCGTCATGCGAACGTCGGTCCACGAGGAGGCCTCGTCAGCGTTCAGACCAAAACGGGCCGAACCACCAACGGTGACTTCAGCTGCTGCGAAGCCGGCGGTAGCAACCAGGAACGTGGTCGCGAGAAGAGTCTTTTTCATAGTTTTCCCTCTTTCATCTAAGGTAGGCCCGCCGCAGGGGAATCCGCACCGGGAATGGACAGACTTTCGTCGCCAGCGGATTCGATTGCAAGCCGTGCGGGTGCTTTTCCTGTTTTTTGTCCGAACCTGATGCATCAATGCCACAGTTTGGAACTTCGGCTTGGGGCTAGCCGGTCCGTGTGGGCACCGGTCCTTGATAACGCCCGCGCGAAAGGCCTTGGCAGGCAGGGGGCGCTCGGTTAGACAGCGGACATGGGAAAGAGGATGTCCTTATGACACTGCGGTATATCGCACGTACGACGCTGGCAATGGGTCTTGCCTTTGCACTGACCGGTTGCGGCGGCATTGGCAGCGGTGACAGCGGACTTTTCCACCGGAAATCCGGCGGCGCAGCGGCCGCGCCTGTCGCGGGCACCGGCGACCAGCCGGCATCGCTTGTGTCCAACCGCCTTATTGCAGATGACTCCAAGACAACGATCTGGAGCCTGTTTGGTAAGGCCGATGACCCGAACACCACGGTCGAGGTCAACAAATACATCTGGCAGGCCAGCCTTGAAGTCTTGAACTTCCTGCCGATTGAATCGGTTGATCCGTTCACCGGCGTCATCGTCACCGGCTATGGCACGCCTCCGGGCGGAGGTCGGTCTTATCGCGCAACGGTTTATGTGCAGGACCCGGCGCTGGATGCCCGCAGCCTGAAGGTTGCGCTGCAAGGATCGGGTGGCGGATCGGTTGCGCCGGACACGGTTCGCGCGATTGAAGACGCGATCCTGACCCGGGCCCGGCAGTTACGGGTGCGTGACGGCGGGCTTTAAGAAGCAGTCAAATACACAGGCCCCGTCTACACAGGCCCCGTCTACACAGGCCCCGTCTACACAGGCCCCGTCTACACAGGCCCCGTCTACACAGGCCCCGTCCGGGTTCGTCCCGGGCGGGGTTTGTTTTTGGCAGGGACTTGCTTTGGCGCGATCCGCCGGAAGCGCGACTACTGTACCACGTAGTGCTTGAAGACGCTTGCATCTCCGGTAGCCATCGCCGCTTGACCCGCCGGGTCCGCCATGAAGGCTGCGCCCGCTGCTTCCGCGTCGGCCAGTGTCGCCCAATGGACAAGGATGAACACTTCGCCGTCGGCGCTGATGCCAACCTCGCGGCTGACGAAGCCGGGCCGAGCGCGCACGAAGGCGTCAACCGCCTTGTCCGCCTCAAGCACTTGCTCCAGCGTGGCACCGGCCTTGGGCTTGGTGATAACGACTTCCAGCGCAACCGCGTCTTCTGCCTGCACCATGCCGACCATCGACGCCGCCAGCGCGACACCAAGGCCGATTGTTTGAATTAGGGTCATCCTGGTTCTCCTTGTTGGATGTTGCCTTGCGCACGCCGCTTGCAAACGGCTGTTTGCCGACCTTCGTCGTGATCTCTTCCGCAGCATCGTCCAGCGCCCGATCAAGCGTGCCGATGCATTGTCGCGAAGTGTCATTCCTTATATGTGCGTGCGCACGCACTGATTTGACAGAACCGGAACCGGCTGTCAATATGGGTAGATGAAACCTGTACTCTCCTCTGCGGAAATGTCCGCCTGGCTTGGCTTTGTCACCGCTCAAGGGAAGGTCTTTCGTCGGGTGGAAGATGGTCTGAAGCTGCGGTCGGGCCTTAGTCACCCGGAATACGAAGTCCTCGTGAGGCTCGCCGACACCCCTGATCGGCGCGCACGGATTCAAGAGCTTGCTGCGGCCAGTCTTCTTTCACGTTCGGGCACGTCGCGGGCTGTCGACCGGCTGGTCAAGGCCGGTCATCTTAGCCGCGAAGGGGCCGAGGAAGACGGGCGCGGCGCCTATGCAGTGCTGACTGATTCCGGTCTGGCGCATCTTCTTTCCGCGCGTGAGGGCCATCTTGCCTTGGTTCGGGAGGTCTTTTCCAACCGCTTTTCCGCCGCCGAACTTTCGCAGCTTGCGGAATTTCTGCGGCGGTTGCGCGGCTGACGCCTCTGGACGCTGGACCTTGGCACCCTCGACGGTGTAACCCCAACGAGAAATCCTTGGGGCTGGGCATGTCGCGCTACGAACCTTCCGTGATCGAACCGAAGTGGCAGAAAACCTGGGATGAGGCTGGCACCTTCACGGCCAAGCGCGATCCTTTGAAGCCGAAGTATTACGTGTTGGAGATGTTCCCCTATCCGTCGGGGCGCATCCACATGGGGCATGTGCGCAACTACACGATGGGCGATGTCGTGGCCCGGACCAAGGCAGCGCAGGGCTATTCCGTGCTGCATCCGATGGGCTGGGACGCTTTTGGGATGCCCGCCGAGAACGCCGCGATGGAACGGGGGGGCCATCCGAAGGACTGGACCTACGGCAACATCGCCGACATGAAGGCGCAGATGAAACCGCTGGGCCTGTCGATTGACTGGTCGCGTGAGCTTGCCACCTGTGACCCGGAATATTACGGCCAGCAGCAGGCGATGTTCATCGACATGATGGAAGCGGGCCTCGTCTACCGCAAGGCCGCCGTGGTGAACTGGGACCCGGTCGACATGACCGTGCTGGCCAATGAACAGGTCATCGACGGCAAGGGCTGGCGGTCGGGCGCTGCGGTGGAACGGCGCGAGTTGACGCAGTGGTTTTTCAAGATCTCGGACTATTCCGAGGAGCTTCTGTCGGCCTTGGACGGTCTGACCAACTGGCCGGAAAAGGTGCGCCTGATGCAGGCGAACTGGATCGGCAAATCGCGCGGCATGCAGTTTGCCTTTGAAACGGTCGGCGCGCCACAAGGGTTTGAGAAGCTTGAGGTTTACACCACCCGCCCCGACACGCTGATGGGTGCCGGCTTTGCCGCGATTTCGGCGGATCATCCGCTGGCCAAGGCGCTGGAAGGTGACCCCAAGGTCGCGGCCTTTGTCGCCGAATGCCGCAAGGGTGGGACCAGCGCCGAGGAAATCGAGACCGCCGAGAAAATCGGCTATGACACCGGCATCCGCGTCAAACATCCGCTTGATCCGACATGGGAACTGCCGGTCTGGATCGCGAACTTCATCCTGATGGACTATGGCACCGGCGCGATTTTCGGTTGCCCCGGCCATGACCAGCGCGACTTCGATTTCTCGACCAAATATGGGCTGGCGATCAAGCCGGTCTTCTTGGGTGAAGGCATGGCAGATGGCCCGATGGCCGAACCCTTTGTGCCGATGAAGTCGGAAAAGGTGCGCTATATCAGTGGCTTCGCCGGGGCCGAGGTGCAAACCGGGGATGAGGCCGTTGCCGCCGCCATCGCTCATGCCGAGACCAATGGCTACGGCAAAGGCGTCACCAAGTTCCGCCTGCGCGACTGGGGTGTTTCGCGCCAACGCTATTGGGGCTGCCCGATCCCGGTGATCCACTGCGCGACCTGCGGCGTGGTGCCGGAAGCCAAGGCGAACCTGCCCATCGAGCTTCCCTACGATGTCAGCTTCGACATCCCCGGCAACCCCTTGGACCGCCACCCGACCTGGCGCGATTGCACCTGCCCGAAATGCGGCGCGGATGCCCGGCGTGAGACCGACACGATGGATACCTTCGTGGATTCAAGCTGGTACTACGCCCGCTTCACCGCCCCCCGCGCGACGACGCCGACGGTACTGGAAGACGCCGACTACTGGATGAACGTCGACCAGTATATCGGCGGGATTGAACACGCGATCCTGCACCTGCTCTATTCCCGCTTCTTCGCCCGGGCGATGCACAAGACCGGCCACCTGCCCGAGAAAGCCATCGAGCCGTTCAATGCGCTGTTTACGCAGGGGATGGTGACGCATGAGATTTACAAAACCACCGATGCCCAAGGACGCCCTGTCTATCACCTGCCGGAAGATATCATCCGGTCCGAAACCGGGGCGACGCTGAGAGACGGAACGAAGATCGAGGTCATCCCCTCGGCCAAGATGTCGAAATCCAGAAAGAATGTCGTCGACCCGATGCACATCATCGCCTCGTTCGGGGCCGATACCGCGCGCTGGTTCGTGATGTCAGACTCGCCGCCGGAGCGGGACGTGGAATGGACCTCATCGGGTGCCGAAGCTGCGCACAAGCATCTGTCGCGCGTCTGGTCCCTATGCAGCCGGATTGGCGAGATGCCAGCGGATCACAAGGGCGAAGGCGACGCGGAACTGGCCAAGGCTACGGCCAAGGCGATTGACGAGGTGACCAAGGGCATCGAGGGCTTTGCCTTCAACAAGGCCATCGCCGGGCTTTACGGGTTCACCAACACCATCGCCAAGGCCAACGCCTCGACCCCCACGATGAAGGAAGCGATCCGTACGCTGGCGAAGCTGATGTCGCCGATGACCCCGCATATTGCCGAATCGATCTGGTCCTATCAGGGCGGTGGGGGGCTTTGCTCCACGGCGGCCTGGCCCAAGGCCGACCCGGCGCTCCTCATCGATGATACCGTGACCCTGCCGATCCAGATCAACGGCAAGCGCAGGGCGGAAATTTCTGTGCCGAAGGATATGCCCGCATCCGAGGTTGAAAAGATCGCGCTGGCGGATGAGGATGTGGTCAGGTTCCTTGCCGGTCAGCCGGTCAAGAAGATCATCGTTGTGCCGGGGCGCATCATCAATGTCGTCGTCTGAAATAATCCGTCTGGGCCGCCGCGCCTTCCTGCTTGTGCCGCTGGCGCTTGCCGCCTGCGGCTTTACCCCGGCCAATGCTCCGGGCGGGGCGGCAACGCGCCTGCATGAACGGGTCCGCGCCAAGGACCCGACCGACAAGAACGGCTTTGACTTTGTTGAGCGGATCGAGGAACGCCTTGGCCGCCCCGAAGCCACGGCCTATGACCTTAGCTATACGATCACCACACGGGCAGTGGGCGTGGGCTTTACCATCGACAGCGAGATCACCCGCTACAATCTTGAAGGCGTGATCGATTACAGCCTGACCGACCGTGAGACCGGCGACCGGGTTGCGGGCGGGCAAGTGCAAAGCTTTACCGCCTATTCCGCCACCGGCTCGACCGTCGCGGGTCTTGCGGCCGAGGAAGATGCCGCCTACCGGTTGATGCGCATCCTTGCTGATCAGATCGTGGTCCGGCTGGTGGCCGCTGTGGCCAACTTGCCATGATTCTGAAGGGGGCCGAGGCCGCCCGGTATTGCGCGAAACCCGATCCTTCCCGCGCCGGACTGCTGCTGTTCGGCACCGACCCGATGCGCGTGGCGCTGAAACGGCAAGAGGCGATTGCCGCGCTGATCGGCCCGGAAGGTGAAGGCGAAATGCGCCTGTCCCGCATGTCCGGGGGCGATCTGCGCAAGGATGGCAGCCTGCTTCTGGACGCGATCAAGGCGGTGGGGTTCTTCCCCGGCCCCCGCGTGTCCTTTGTCGAAGAGGCGACCGACGGCCTTGCCGATACGATTGCCGTCGCACTGAAAGACTGGAAACCCGGCGATGCGATGATCGTCGTGACGGCCGGTGGTCTGGTTGGAAAATCCGCGCTGAAGACGCTGTTCGAAAAGCACCCCTCAGCCGTCTGCATCGGCCTTTATGACGAACCGCCGAGCCGCGAGGAAATTGAGGATGCGCTGAAGAAGGCTGGTCTCGCCAATATCAACCGTGAGGCGATGAATGACCTGACAACCCTCGCCCGCGCGCTGGACCCCGGCGAGTTCCGCCAGACGCTGGAGAAGATCGCACTTTACAAGTTCGGCGATGTTTCGCCCCTGACCCCCGCCGATGTCGCCGCCATGGCCCCGGCCACCATCGAGGCCGAGGTTGAAGACCTGATCGACGCCGTCGCCGAAGCGCGTGCCCCCGCCATTGGGCCCCTGTTTCGTCGGTTGGCAGGGCAAGGCACGCTTCCAGTGACGATCTGCATTCAGGCGCTGCGGCATTTCCGCATCCTGCACGCCGCCGCCTGCGACCCGCAGGGGCCGGGGGTGGGCATTCAGAAGGCGCGGGTGAACTTCAAGCAAAAGGACGCGATGGGGCGGCAGGCTGGCCAATGGGGTGTTCGGGCGCTTGAAAGCTCAATCGCCGTGCTGCTGGAGACCGACCTCACGCTGCGCTCCGCCAGCCGCACACCGGGCATGGCGCTGATGGAACGCGCGCTGATCCGCATCGCGATGACCCGGCGCTAGCCAGCCCTACGCCCGCCGGATCGTTCCCGTCATCGGTACGGCACCCGCCAACGTATTGGAGATCGTCCCGTATTTCAGGATATTGCGTAACAGAAGGTCCAGCCTCGTATCGCTTTCCGTCGTTCCGACCATAATCTCATACCGGATCGCCACCAGCTTTGGAGGTGCGTCCTGCCGGTCTGCCTCAAGCTTGACCTGCACCGTATCGAACTGGAATTTCAGCGTGGGCGTCACCCTTTCGACCCCCTTGATCATGCAGGCCGCCAGCGCCGAGAGCAGCAGTTCCACCGGGTTCATCGCGTCCTTTCGGCCCACCATGTCGGTGCCCAGCACCACCTCCGCCCCATGCGCTAAGGCCAGACTGCCGTTTGCATCCACGCGCCGCGCTTCAACTGCGTATTTCATCTTGCCCTCTGGATTGACACTGATCACCTACCGTTCACAATGACCCGGAACCGCGCCCCTTGCCTTGATCAGAAGCAACTCATGACCCCCGCCGAAGATATTTTCGCCGATCTTCACGCGCGCTGCGTCGCACTGGGGACAAGGCTTTTCACCTTCACCGCGCTGGACGAGGGCTCTTTGCTGCACCGCCGACTTTATACCTCGCATCCGGTGGAATACCCGGTCTCGGGCACCAAACCGCTGGAAAGGGACGGCTGGTATGACGCCTGCGTTGCCGCGCGGCAGACCTTTGTCGCCAATACGCCGCCTGAATTTGCCCGCTATTTCTTCGACCACGCGCTGATCACTTCGCTGGGCCTTGGGTCCTGCATCAACGTGCCCGTGGCCGACGGTGGCCCCGTGCTTGGCACCGTGAACCTGCTGGCCGAGGCTGGCCACTTCACCCCTTCCCGCCTTGCCGCCTATGAATCGCTGATCGAAGCCGCCCGCCCCGCCCTCTGCCTTGCGCTGTCCAAGTCCCTTGAAAGCTGATCCCATGGCGAAATCCGATCCGACCCCGATCGAGTCCTTCCTTGCCCCACTTGCCCGCATCACCCACAAGTCGCCGGGGATCGAAGGCCTGGTCTTCTGGGGCGACGCTGACGGGTGGCACCCCAGCCCCTCCGAAGCATTGGAATCCGAAGAAGTGGTCTTCTACGCCGAAGGACTTCTGCTGGACGGTTTCCACATGGACTGGGCGCTGATCGAGGATGCCGAGGGTCTGACCCGCGACCTGCGCCTGTGCTTCTGGCAAGAGGGCGATGCCCCGCCGCCCCCACTCAAGGGCTGGGACGTGCTGGAAACGGGCCGCTGGACCTCATCCGCTTCCAGCAGCGGAAACGTGGTTTGAAAATCCTTCTCCACATGGTGCAAGGCAAGACCGAAACGGCGGCCTTGCAACAATCCTTGCATGCGGCCGCCGACACCCTGCGCGCGGGGGTCTATTTCCCGCTCTTTGATGGCAACGCGATTGCACATCACCTGCTCTTGCCCTTGTGCGGTGCTGCCACGAAGCTGCCCGTCTGAAGTTTAAACGATCTGGGCGGGCCGGACGCTGTGGTTCTCACGGCGCGGGCAGCCTGGACTGCCACCTGCGACGATATCCGGTCCAACCCGCCCGATGTCCTGATCTTCTCAATCGAGATGTAGCTGGGCGGGACAGATCGGGCGGAAAAGGCCCGGCTTTCCGCGATTTTGCTCAGTCTTTCCAACGACATCCTGCCGATCATCTAAATCCGACATCCGGTCGAATTCTATCGCAGCTCGATTCAGGAAATGCTGAAAGCCGAACGCCGCCTGAACCCGCCCGTCAATCTGAACCTGCGCGGGGAGATCGAGGATATCGAGGCCACTTTTCCGCATCCGCCAGTGTTTGCTGCCTATGACCGAAGCACCCTATTCCAAGGCGACATTGTCCCCGACTTCGCCGACCGCTTCCTTGCGCCCTTGATTGGGGCGGTGGACCTGCCGCAGCTTCAAGCCAACCTTGGCCTTTCAGCCGAGGCGCTGGTGCTTATGGCGAGGTTACGCGTCGAAGGCGGCAACACCGTCGAAGCTGCGCCTCGTGTCGCCCGGCTCAAGGGGCATTTCCTTGAATTCGACCGCATGGATCCTCTGGCAAGGCCGCTGGCCCTGCTTACCGAGGTCGCCGAAGCGGCGCTGCGGTCTGCCACCTGTTATCGCTGGCTGGCCGAGACGGGTCGGCTGCATATTCCCGGCCTTGATACGGGTAAGATCGACGGAGCCGACGTGCCGGACTGGATGATGACAGCGGCGCCCGAAACGATGTTCCCGCACGACCCTGCTCGGTTGGCGCGCCTGCGCCAGTCGATTGACCAACTTGGGCCAAGCCCTGTCTTGGGCTGGAACTCGGGCGCATCCAAGAAGTCGCTCCCAGGGTTGCGGGACCGCTTCCTGCAGTTTCTGAACCGCAAGCTTGCCGCTTTCAATCAACGGGCCTCGGGCAGAGCAGCGGAACCGCCACCGCCCGGGAAACCCGCTTCAAAAAAGACGGCAACGCGCCTTAGAGCCGCGACAGGACCAGACCGGCCGCCACCAGCCCTGCCGAAGCGATGCGCTGCAGGCTGACCTCTCGCGCGGCCATCCCAAGGATGCCGGTCGCATCAATCACCATCGCCGCCGCCATCTGGCCAAGGACCAGCGCCGCAACCATCGTGACGACGCCAAGTTGCGCAACGCCCCAAGTCGCGCTGAGCACATAAGTCGCGCCCAAGAAGCCGCCGATCAGCATCCAGCCGGGCGCGCTGCCCAGTTTCAGGAAGGCCCCCGCCTGTCCGGTCAGGCCTGCCACTGCGACCAGTATCACGAACCCCAAGCCAAAGGACACCGCTGCTGCGGGGACAATGGCCCCCAACTCTCGCCCAAGGGCCGCGTTGATCGGGGCCTGAACCGCCACAGCCACCCCGCCCAGCACCACCGCCAACACCGCCCAGATCATTCCCGTGTCTCCCTATCGACTAGCGCCATCTGATCACCCCCCGCGTGCCGCAACAAGCCTTGCCGGTTCGCCCCGCAATCGGCCACACTGGCAGGGCAATCCCGGAGCGACCATGGCCTTTACCCTCCGCCAGCTACAGTTCTTCGTCGCCGCTGCCGAGGCTGGGTCCGTCTCGGGCGCGGGCCGGGCGCTATCGATCAGCCAATCCTCGGTGACCGAGGCGATCCGGGGGCTGGAGGCTGACCTTGGCGTCCACCTGTTCGACCGGCAGGCACGGGGCATTCTGCTGACCCACAAGGGCTCGGCTTTCCTGCGTCATGCCCGCAAGATAATGGCCGAAGTCGCCGCCGCCCGAACCGCCTTTCAGGACGAAGCCGAGGCGACCACGGGCAGGCTTTCGCTGGGCGTGACGAGCCTTGTCGCGGGCTATGTGCTGTCGGATGTTCTGGCCCGCTATCGCCGCGCCCATCCGCAAGTGACGCTGAACGTGATCGAGGACAACGGCGATTACCTGCAGCACCTGCTGATCGGGGGCGAATTGGATGTGGCCGTGCTTCTGACGTCTTCCGTCAAGGACCGGTTGGCATTGAACGTAGAAACCCTGCTTGTCTCGCCCTACCGGCTTTGGCTGCCGCTTGGCCACCCTTTGGCCCAGCAGGAGAGCATCACGCTGGAAGAACTGGCGGGCCAACCGCTGATCCAGCTGATGGTCGACGAGATCGAGGAATCCACCCGCCGCCTGACCGCCGCCCTGCCGGTAAAGCCGGAAATCGCCTTCCGCACCCGGAGTGTGGAGGCGGTGCGGTCCCTGGTCGCCACTGGCGCAGGCCTCGCGATTTTGCCCAGCCTTGTCTACCGGCCCTGGTCCCTTGAAGGCGACCGGATCGAGATCCGCGATGTCTCCGGCGACCTGCCCACTGTTCAGGTTGGCCTAGCCTGGCGCAAGGGCGCACCCCTTGCTGCCCCGGCCTATAACTTCGTCCGCTCGGCCCAAACCGCAATTTCCACGCTCTGACCCATCGGAAAAGCCGATGCCAAGCATCCGCGTTTTGTTATTGCGATTCCTCGCGCCTTCCCGCTAGCTTTCTTCAGGACCGGGACACCGGCTTGCCGCACCTTCCCGCATGGAGGGCGGCCCTTCCAACGGGAGATTGACATGAAAACGATGAAAGTGATGGCAACCTCGGCCCTTGCGCTGGTCACCGGGCTGTCCCCGGTTCTGGCCCAGGTGACCGAGCTTGGCACCCCCGAAGGCCAGGTGAACATCGTGGCCTGGCCCGGCTATATCGAACGGGGCGAGACCGACAAGGCCTATGACTGGGTCACCAAGTTTGAAACCGACACCGGCTGCAAGGTGAACGTCAAGACCGCGAACACCTCGGACGAGATGGTTGCCCTGATGAACGAAGGCGGCTTCGACCTTGTCACCGCTTCCGGCGACGCCAGCTTGCGCTTGGTCGCTGGCGACCGCGTCCAGCCGATCAACACCGACCTGATTCCCAGCTGGTCCAAGGTCGATGCCCGCCTGAAAGACGCGCCTTGGTTCACGGTGGGTGGCGTGCATTACGGCGTGCCCTACCAGTGGGGCCCGAACGTATTGATGTACAACACCGATGTGTTCAAGGACGGCCCGCCCACCTCCTGGTCGGTGGTGTTTGAAGAACAGACCCTGCCCGACGGCCAGTCGAACAAGGGCCGGGTTCAGGCCTATGACGGCCCGATCCACATCGCCGATGCCGCCCAGTACCTGATGGCCCACAAGCCGGAGCTTGGCATCACCTCGCCCTATGAGCTGAACGAAGACCAGTATGCCGCAGCGCTTGACCTTCTGCGCGGTCAGCGCGCACTGGTCAGCCGCTACTGGCACGACGCCTATATCCAGATGGACGACTTCAAGAACGAAGGCGTTGTCGCATCGGGAAGCTGGCCGTTCCAGGTCGGCATGCTGCAACTGGAAAGCCTGCCGATCGCCTCGACCATCCCAGAAGAGGGTGCCACCGGCTGGGCCGACACGACGATGATGCATGTCGATGCCGCGAACCCGACCTGCTCGTACCTGTGGATGGAACACACGCTGTCCTCGAACCTGCAATCCGACCTTGCTACCTGGTTCGGCTCGAACCCGGTCGTACCCGAGGCTTGCACCGATGGCAGCGGCATGTCGACCGCCGATACCTGCAAGGCCAACGGCATGGATGACTTCGACAAGGTCCGGTTCTGGACCACGCCGGTTTCCGACTGCGCGCAAGGTGCCGGGGCCTGCGTGCCCTATTACCGCTGGGTGTCTGACTACATCGGCGTCATCGGCGGCCGTTGATTGTAAGAACGTAGGGTGCGCATTCAGTGCGCACCTTCCCTTAGAAAGTGGTGCGCAATAAATGCGCACCCTGCGGATATCCCATGACCACTGCCGTCGAATTCCTGAACGTCTTTCGCCATTTCGGCCCGGCCTCGGCGCCCGTCCGCGCGGTCGATGGCGTTGACCTGACCATCGCCGAGGGCAGCTTCTTTGCCATGCTCGGCCCCTCCGGCTCGGGGAAAACCACCTGCCTGCGGCTGATCTCGGGGTTCGAAAAACCCACCGGCGGCGAAATCCGCATTTTCGGCGAAGATGTCTCGAACACGCCGCCCCACCTGCGCAACGTCAACACAGTCTTTCAGGATTATGCCCTTTTCCCACACATGAACGTGCGCGACAACGTGGCCTACGGGCTGATGGTCAAAGGCATGGGCCGCGCCCAACGCTATGCACGCGCCGAGGAGATGCTGGCCCTCGTCCACCTTGACAGCCACGGTGACAGGAAACCCGGCCAGCTCTCCGGTGGCCAGCGCCAACGGGTCGCACTTGCCCGCGCCTTGGTGAACGAGCCACGCGTCCTTCTCCTTGATGAGCCCCTAGGTGCCCTTGACCTGAAACTGCGCGAAGCGATGCAGGACGAACTCAAAGCCCTGCAAAAACGCCTTGGCCTGACCTTCGTCTTCGTCACCCATGACCAGCACGAGGCCCTGTCGATGGCCGACAGCCTTGCCGTCTTCAACGAAGGCAAGATCGCCCAGATCGGCACCCCGCAAGAGATCTATGACCAACCGGCCACCCGCTTCGTCGCCGATTTCGTCGGCTCCTCGAACGTGCTGCCCCCGGCGCTGACCAAGGCCCTCGGCGGCCCGGCCGAATGGGCAAGCTTGCGCCCGGAAGCCACCCGCCTTGCCGCCACCGGCCCCGTCTCGGGCACCGTCACCGCGCTGCGCTATCTTGGCGCCGGCACCAGAGTTGTCATCACCCTGGGCGAAACCGAAGTCGCCGCCCTCGTCCCGGCAGGACAGCCGGTTCCGGCAGAAGGCGAGACCACCTCCATCGCCTTCGACCAACAGGCCCTGCACCTGATGGGGGCCACCTGATGCGCAGCGCCCTTGCCGACCGTCAAAGGGGGCGCTGCCCCCTCGCCCTTCGGGCTCACCCCTGGGATACTTGGGAACAGAAGAATAATAAGGCTTTTGGCTTTCTTCTGTTTCCAAATACCCCCACCAGAGGCTCCGACCTCTGCGACGCGTGCGCCGCTACAAGGCAAAGCACCCAAAATTCTTCCTTTAAGAATTTTGATCCTCAGGAGGTGCGGCAATGACCACCTCCGCCATCCTGCCCGCAAGGGGCCTTGCCGACCGGCTGACCGCCCTCTTCTGGCGTCGCCCGAAGGTCCTGCTCGCCCTCCTCCTCACCCCGCCGCTTCTGTGGCTGGGGGTCGTCTACCTTGGCTCGCTTGCAGCACTCCTTCTGCAAAGCTTCTACTCGATCGACGAATTCTCGGGCGTGGTGAAAGAGGAATTCACCCTCAAGACCTATGGCGAGCTTTTCCGCCCCTCGAACTTCGACATCCTCGTCCGCACCGTCACCATGGCCGCGCTGGTCACGCTGGCCTGCGCCGCCCTTGCATTCCCCATCGCCTATTTCGCCGCCCGTTACGCCAAGGGCCACTGGAAAGCTGCCTTCTACCTTGGCGTCATGCTGCCCCTGTGGTCGAGCTACCTGGTCAAGGTCTACGCTTGGAAGCTGATCCTGGCCAAGGAAGGTATCCTCGGCTGGGCGGCCGAACAGACCCATACCGGCTGGATCATCAGCGGGCTTCTTTCCATCCCCGGGCTCGAAGGCTCGTCCCTCTCCACCTCGCCCATCGGGACCTTCATGGTCTTCGTCTACATCTGGCTGCCCTACATGATCCTGCCGATGCAGGCGGCCCTTGAGCGCGTGCCGAATTCCATGCTCGAAGCCTCCGCCGACCTTGGCGCCACGCGGGGCCAGACCTTCCGCACGGTCGTGCTGCCCCTTGCCCTGCCGGGGATCATCGCCGGGTCGATCTTCACCTTCTCCTTGACGCTGGGCGACTACATCATCCCCCAGATCATCGGGAACTCCGCCAATTTCATCGGCATGGCCGTCTACCAATTGCAAGGCACCGCCGGGAACATCCCGCTGGCCGCCGCATTTGCCGTGGTCCCGATCCTGATCATGCTGATCTACCTCGCCATAGCGCGCCGCATGGGGGCTTTCGATGCTCTCTGATCGCGCGCCCCTCTCGCTCCGTCTGGCCGCTACCGGAGGGCTCCTCTTCCTGCACCTGCCGATCCTCCTGATCTTCCTTTATGCCTTCACGACCGAGGAGCGCAGCTTCACCTTTCCCCCACCCGGCCTGACCACCCACTGGTTCACCACCGCCTGGTACGACCGTCCCGACATCTGGCCGCCGCTGTACCTGTCGCTGAAAGTCGCGGCCATCGCGACCAGCGTCGCCCTCATCCTTGGCACCCTCGTCGCCGCCGCCATGACGCGCGCGGCCTTTTTCGGACGTGAGCAGATCTCACTCCTGATCCTTCTCCCCATCGCTCTTCCCGGTGTCATCACCGGCATGGCGCTGAGGTCGGCCTTCGGGATGATGGACATCCCGTTCAGCACCTGGACGATCATCCTTGGCCACGCCACCTTCTGCATCGTCATCGTCTACAACAACGCCGTCGCCCGGATGCGCCGCCTGTCTGGCGGGATCATGGAGGCCAGCGCCGACCTTGGTGCCAACGCCTTCCAGACCTTCCGCCATGTCCTTCTGCCGAACATGGGCTCCGCCCTTCTGGCAGGCGGCATGCTCGCCTTTGCGCTTTCCTTCGACGAGGTCATCGTCACCATCTTCACCGCAGGTTCCGGCACCGGGGCGAAAACCTTGCCGATCTGGATGCTGGACGAACTCATCCGCCCGCGTCAGCGCCCCGTCACCAACGTCGTCGCGATCGTTGTCTTCGCGGCCACCTTCTTCCCCATCCTCGCAGCCTACTACCTCACCCGTGGCGGATCCGAGACCGCCGGCATGGGCAAATAGGGAGACCACCATGAAAATCGACACCCAGCTTCTGATCGGCACCAGCTTTGAAGCGGGCCAAGAGGCCAAGGAACCCATCCTGAACCCCCGCACCGGCGGGCTGATACTGGAGGTCCCCGAAGCCTCCACCGCCCAGGTCGACCGCGCCGTCGCCGCCGCCCGCAAGGCCTTTGACGGCTGGTCGCGCACCACCCCCGCCGAACGCTCAGCCGCGCTTCTGCGCATCGCTGACCGGGTCGAGGCCGAAGCCGATGCCTTCGCCAAGCTTGAGGCCCTGAACTGCGGCAAGCCGATCAACGCCGCCCGCAATGACGAAATCCCCGCCACGGTCGACTGCTACCGCTATTTCGCTGGGGCGGTGCGCTGCATGACTGGCACGCTTGCGGGCGAATACCTGTCGGGCCACACCAGCATGATCCGGCGCGATGCGGTTGGCGTCATCGCCTCTATCGCGCCGTGGAACTACCCCCTGATGATGATGGCCTGGAAACTTGGCCCCGCCATTGCGGGCGGCAATACCGTGGTCTTCAAACCCTCCGAACAGACCCCGCTGACCGCGCTCAAAATGGCCCGCATCCTGGCCGAGGAGCTGCCCGAAGGTGTCGTCAACGTCATCGCCGGGCGTGGCCAGACCGTCGGCAGCTACCTGATCAACCATCCCTTGGTCGACATGATTTCCCTGACCGGTGACGTGGCCACCGGCAAGAAGATGCTGGACGCCGCCGCCAAGACGGTGAAACGCACCCATCTCGAACTCGGCGGCAAGGCCCCGGTTCTGGTCTTCGATGATGCCGACATTGGCGCCGTTGTCGAAGGCCTGCGCGCCTTCAGCTTCTATAACGCCGGGCAAGACTGCACCGCCGCCTGCCGCGTCTATGCGGGCAAGAAGGTTTACGACAACCTCGTCGCCGACCTCACCTCTGCCGCCGCCTCGATCACCCTTGGCGCGGCTGATGATACGACGAACGAAATCGGCCCCCTAATCAGCCAACGCCAGCGCGACCGCGTCGCCAGCTTCGTCAACCGCGCACGTGAGCTGAACCATGTCCAGATCACCACGGGGGGTGAGGCGATGGATCAAGGCTTCTACTACCGCCCCACCGTGGTTGCCGGGGCCACCCAAGACGACGAAATCGTCCGGCGTGAGGTCTTTGGCCCCGTCGTCTCCGTCACCCCGTTCTCCGACGTGGACGACGCCGTCACATGGGCCAACGACAGCGACTATGGCCTTGCGAGTTCAGTCTGGACCCGCGACGTGGGCCGCGCCATGGCCACCGCCGCCCGCCTCCGCTACGGCTGCACCTGGATCAACACCCATTTCATGCTGACCAACGAAATGCCGCATGGCGGGCTGAAGCAAAGCGGCTACGGCAAAGACATGAGCGCCTATGCGCTGGAGGATTATACCGTGGTCCGGCATGTGATGGTGAAGCATGGGTAGCCAGCAAACGTCGAAAGGCTTCGGCGAGGCGATCTCTGCAACAATGTGCAATAACGGGACTTGCAAGGTGTCGATGGATACCCGAAAATCGCCATTCGAACCAGATGCAGTGAACACTGAGCGAGAGCTCACGGTGCTTATTCGACAATAAGCTCAGAATTCACCTGAAATTGCATTCTTCCCTTAATGTCGGAAACTCCATACGGCTGGCTCGTATCGATCTTCTTGGAACCGTTCTCCTTGGAAACGACAGTACATTCCAATACTACTGCCATCGGGATATTCAGTTCTTCTTCATGCACTCCTACTATTGGTAATTTTTCTTCGATAACAATGGTTTCTCCTGAGGCGTCGACAAACTCAAACCTCCCCCATGTTGGAAACGATCTATCGACGACTGCGGTGAGTGTGACCTTAAGAGACGCCATCAAGATGCCCTCGTGTTTTATGAGAAGAAAATTGTTCCGTTGTTGTCTCTGAGAATTGAGTCAAGTCTTTCTTGGCCAGAACTAAATAGCCGTTTTGTCCGCTGATTTCCAGTTCGCGTCCCGATTTCCAACCCGACGGCCCCGGCCCAACCCCCCTTGGCCTGCGGCTTGGCACCTCCAGCCAACTGCCCGGGCAACTGTCCACTGGACAGTCACCTGATCGGGCAGGGGCCCAGACGGCCAAGGGACTTCACGATCCCTCACCCCGCCGCCTTCCCCAACGCCGCTTCCGCCCATTGGTTCAGGATTGTCCCCGCCAGTGCCGCCGCCAGCGCCGCCTTGCGGTGGACCGATGAATTATCACCCGACAAGGGCCAACCTCTTGCCGTCCGATCCTGGATCATCCGTCAGTTTATGGATAGCTCTCTTTCACCGATGCTAGCGTGGAAAGTCTTAATCAATAGTAAATGTCCACACCCAACCCATTGATCTTCCTTGCATCAGCCTTCCGGTCCTGCGTGGACATCACGGAAGCTTCACCCCGTTTTCCGGGCCAACCCCGGATCACCCATTGACCTGAGGCCCCCAAAGGGCATGAATAGACCCAAAGGAAGCGCCACGGCCTTCCTGCCGATTTTGTCCATGGAGGGCCTGATGCGGTCCAGATTTCTTGCCGGGTGCCGGGTCGGAGCCGCTGCCGGGCTTCTTGCGGCAGGCCCCGTCACCGCCTTTGCCGACGACTACCCCTATTCCGGGCTTTTCTGGCTTGCCGCCGAAAGCGACGGCAGCGGGAGCCTCGACAGCCGCTGCGCTCTGAGTTTTCTTGAGCAGCGGACAGATGGAACCTGGTCGGTCTATCACCTCGATCTGGAAGAGTTCTCCTGGACCAAGGCGGTCGTCTACAAGGTGGTCTCGGAAGGCACCTGCCAGTTCACGCCAGAGACCAAGGTCGAATCCTGCATGGCGACGATGGACAAGTCTTTTCCCGAGGGTGAGGGCAAGACCGTCTATGACGTGGTGACCACAACGGCGAAGGACCGGATCGATACAGTGATGATCGAGGCGGCTAACGGCTGGGACGCCGTGATGAAGGACCCGACCAACCCCGATGTCGGCTTTCCCCTGGCCTATCTGCGCTGCCCCTTCTCGGATGAGGCGCTGAAGTCCCGGATCAGCGATGTCCCCAGCACGGCCACGCCGGATGAGCTGAGCGCGCTTCGCTTCCCGTCAGCTGAGCTTCTGGCCAACCCCGATGTCGCGCTGGTGGTTCAGGCGCTTGGCGGCCAGTAGGCCCCGCGGCGCAGAAGTTTACGTCAACCGGGTTGCGACTGCGGCCCCGTCGACCGGCCTCGCAGGTGACCGCCTTGGGCACTATAGTCCGTTTCGCCCACTGACAGAGTGTCTTTAAGAGCAGATACCAGGTCTTGCCGGAAGGTAAGTCGGGCCGAGGCTGCAAGGCTGCGCAATGATCGACCGCCTTACCAACGCGCCGCTTCGGCGGCTGCCGCCTTGACCACGGCGTCACTTGCGCTTTGTTCAAGCGGCAAGGACAGCGCAGCCTGAACATCATGGGGGGTAAGGCCGATGTCGTTCAGCTGGGCGTCCGTCATGTTACGATAATAGCGGCGGATCCGGCGGCGACGCAGAGCCTCAACGCACAGATCGAGCAACACAAGAAACGAATGCGACGTCCGGACCAGAACAGTTGTGGTCGCGTGGGTGGAACGCGTGATGGCCATGGCGGAAACTCCTCAGGACTGACATTTCTCCCGTCCATCCTGCCGCTCGACCCTGCCTGACGGCCAGTTCGGAAAGGGACGCCTTTCGCTACGCTTTTCGTACTGGTTTGAATGTGGTTCGCGCTGCTAAAGTTCTGGAAAAGGACCAAAGCGATGCCGTCAAGACCCTATGGCTCCATCTGTTCCCTGTCCAAGGCTTGCGAGATCGTCGAGCCGCGCTGGAGCCTTTTGATCCTGAATCAGATGTGGTCCGGATATACCCGGTTCAGTGACCTGCGCCGCGCGGTGGGCAACGTTTCGCCCGGCGTGCTGTCCAAGCGCCTGACCGAGATGGAGCGTATGGGCCTGATCGAACGCATAGTAGACCGCGCCCGGGGGACGGTGGACTATGTCCGCACCCAAATGGCGATCGACCTGGAACCGGCGATGGATGCTTTGTCAATTTGGGCCCAGCGCAACATCGAGGCCGAAGTCGCGTTGGCCGACACCAACCTGTCCTTGCTGATGGGATACATTGGCAAGCACCTTGTGACCGATGCCCTTCCGCAACGCCGCGTTGTGATGCGTTTCAATTTCTCTGACGAACCTGGCCCCCACAAGACCTGGTTCTTTTTGATCGAGCCCGGCGCGCCCTGCGATGTCTGCGTCAGCCTGCCAGATATCGACATCGACCTGTATCTGGAGCTGACCAAGATTTCGCTGCATGCCGCCTGTTCGGGACGTTCGACCGTGCCGCGTGAAATCGAGGCCGGGCGCATGTTCGTCACGGGCGATGCGCTTTTGATGCGCAGCATGACCCAATGGCTGCCACGGTCCTACTATGCGACCGTCGACGGCATCCGCATGCTTCCCGCCGCAGAATAGCCACACCCGACCCTCCCCCTTCCCATATGACCAGTTTTCCTGTATGGCCCCCGCCATCTGAGACGTGAGGCCCGCCCCCGGTGCCCGTGCGAAGGATTTGGGGGGTAAGGCGGCAATGGGGCCGCCATTTATCGAGGACACCGGCAGGGGCCGGGTCCTCAGAGGAAATGATACATGTTCAATGTGACGACGAAATCTATCCAGTGGGGCAAGGAAACGCTCACTCTGGAAACCGGGAAAGTTGCGCGCCAGGCCGATGGGTCGGTGGTTGCAACACTGGGCGAGACCCAGGTGATGGCCAACGTGACCTTTGCGCGGCAAGCAAAGCCGGGCCAGGACTTCTTCCCCCTGACCGTCCACTATCAGGAAAAATACTATGCTGCGGGCAAGGTTCCCGGCGGCTTCTTCAAGCGCGAAGCGCGTCCTTCCGAAAAGGAAACGCTGACCTCGCGCCTGATCGACCGGCCGATCCGTCCGCTGTTCGTCGATGGCTTCCGCAACGAAGTGCTGGTCATGGCGACCGTGCTGTCCTGCGATCTGGAAAACGATCCCGATATCGTCGCGATGATTGCCGTGTCGGCAGCGCTGACGATTTCCGGCGTGCCCTTCATGGGCCCGATCGGTGCGGCCCGCGTGGGCTTTGTTGGCGGTCAGTATGTGCTGAACCCGGCAATGGACGACATGACGCAACTGCGCATGAAGCCCGACCAGCGGTTGGACCTTGTCATCGCCGGCACCAAAGACGCCGTGATGATGGTCGAATCCGAAGCCTATGAGCTGACCGAAGAGGAAATGCTTGGCGCGGTCGTCTTCGGCCACGAACAGATGCAGCCGGTGATCGACCTGATCATGGCCTTTGCCGAAGACTCGGCGAAAGAGCCCTTCGACTTTACCCCGCCCGACTTCTCGGCGCTGTCTGCCAAGGTCAAGAAAGCTGGTGAAGCGCAGATGCGCGCGGCTTTCGCGATCCGTGACAAGCAGGAACGCACCACAGCAATCGATGCTGCCGTCAATGCGATCAAGGCGGCGATGAGCGATGAAGACAAGGCCGATGCCAACCTTGGCCCGGCGATCAAGAAGCTGGAAGCAGCGGTTCTGCGCGGCGATGTCGTCAAGAACGGCACCCGGATCGACGGCCGCGATACCAAGACCGTCCGCCCGATCACCTCGGAAACCGGCATCCTGCCGCGGACCCATGGTTCGGCTCTGTTCACCCGTGGGGAAACCCAAGGTCTGGTCGTGACCACCCTTGGGACCGGCGAAGATGAGCAGATCATCGACGCGTTGAACGGCAATTATCGGTCGAACTTCATGCTGCATTACAACTTCCCTCCCTATTCGGTGGGTGAAGTTGGCCGCGTCGGTTCGCCGGGTCGTCGTGAAATCGGCCATGGCAAGCTGGCATGGCGCGCGCTGCAGGCAGTTCTGCCCGCTCCGACCGATTTCCCCTATACGATCCGCGTTGTCTCCGAGATCACCGAATCGAACGGCTCGTCCTCCATGGCTTCGGTCTGCGGTGGGTCCTTGTCGATGATGGATGCGGGCGTTCCGCTGAAGGCCCCTGTCGCTGGCGTCGCGATGGGTCTTATCCTGGAAGATGACGGCAAATGGGCCGTGTTGACCGATATCCTTGGCGACGAGGATCACCTTGGCGACATGGACTTCAAGGTTGCCGGGACCGAAGCGGGCATCACAAGCCTGCAGATGGACATCAAGATTGCCGGGATCACCCCTGCGATCATGAAGCAGGCGCTGGCACAAGCCAAGGACGGCCGGATCCACATTCTGGGCGAAATGGCCAAATCGCTGACCTCGGCGCAGGCCTTCAGCGAATACGCCCCAAAGATCGAGACGATGACCATCCCGACCGACAAGATCCGTGAAGTGATCGGCTCGGGTGGCAAGGTCATCCGCGAGATCGTCGAGGTTTCGGGCGCCAAGGTCGACATCAACGACGACGGCATGATCAAGATCGCTTCGAACGACCAGAAGGCCATCAAGAAGGCTTATGAGATGATCTGGTCGATCGTGGCAGAACCGGAAGACGGCAAGATCTACACCGGCAAGGTGGTGAAACTGGTCGACTTCGGTGCCTTCGTGAACTTCTTCGGCAAGCGCGACGGTCTGGTGCACGTGTCCCAGATCGCCAACAAGCGCCTGAACCACCCGAATGAGGCGCTGAAGGAAGGTCAGGAAGTTAAGGTCAAGCTTCTGGGCTTCGACGACCGTGGCAAGGTGCGCCTTGGCATGAAGATGGTCGACCAGGAGACCGGCGAAGAGATCGTCGAGAAGAAGGAAGAATCGGCCGAGGGCTGAGGGTTTCTTCAGACGGAACCAAAAGGCCCCGAGGGAAACCTTGGGGCCTTTTCATTTGCGCGATGCGATGCGGCGGCTCGATCAAGCCGTAACGGTTACGATCGTCCACATGCCCGAGATGTAGTGGCCGGGGATGTTGCAGTAAAGAATGTAGGTTCCCGGCTCCAGCGTGACCGTCAGCGCGCCCCTGGCGCCGGGATCAAGTTCGGCGACCTCGCCAACATGGCCTGCGGCGTCTTCGTCCACCTTCTCTTCGTCCTGAATGTAGGGCAGAGCAACAGTCGGGTCCGCGATGGGCGACACGACCATTTCGTGGACAAAATCCTTGGAGGCATTCGTGACTTCGAACGTAACCTCGCCCGCCGGGACAGTTGCCACATCTACCGTGATCCCCATCATGGCCATGGTCATGTCGGCACCCATCATGCCCATGCCCATCGGCTTGACCGTGCCCATCATGTCCATCGAATTGCCGCCCTTGTCCCAAAGCGAGACAGTGACCGTCGTTCCTGCAGCCGCGGCCGAGAAGGCAAGGCCCAAGGCGGGAATTGCGCTTGCCGTCACGAAGAGTGCCGTGCGTCTGGTGAGTTTCATCGGAGTCTCCTTGATACCACCTGAGCATCATGTCCACAGAGACAATAGGGGTAACGGGGTGGCGTCGCAGTGATCTGGATCAAGAGGGCCGACGCATCACGCATCGGCCCTCGGTCCAGTTCACTTCGGCGATTTTGCAAACCGCAGGTACGGGAGCTTGATGTCCAGTTCGCCAAAACGCTCTTTCGCTTGGTCGTTGTTCAACGCCAGCGCCACGATCACGTCCTGCCCTGGCACCCAATTGGCCGGGGTCGCCAGCGGCACGCCGTCAGTCCGCTGCACTGCATCCAGCGCGCGCAGGATTTCGGCGAAGTTCCGACCCACCGACATCGGGTAGGTCATCGTCAGGCGGATTTTCTTGTCCGGGCCGATGATATAGACGGTGCGGACAGTCTGCGAATGCGCCGGAGTGCGCCCCTCGGCCGGCAGGTAATAGTCGGCAGGCAGCATGTCATATGCCTTCGCCACCGTCAGGCTGCTGTCATCGATGATCGGAAATTCGGCCGGAGCGCCGCCGAACGCCTCGATATCGCGCTTCCACTTTTCGTGGTCGGACACGCCGTCGACCGAAACCCCAATCACCTTCGTCTTGCGCTTGGCCCATTCCGGGGCAAGCTGCGCCACGGCGGCGAATTCGGTGGTGCAGACCGGCGTAAAGTCGCGCGGGTGGCTGAAGATGATGCCGTAGCTGTGCCCCAGCCAGTCGTGGAACTTGATCGTGCCAGCGGTGCTGTCGGCGGTGAAGTCAGGGGCGATGTCGTTGATGCGGACGGCCATGGAAACCTCGTTTGGTTGCGAATCCTTGATGCTGCGTAGATAGGGCGTTCGGAACAGAATTTCACTATCCTGTCAGACTTGCCCCGAAGATAGGAACGCATTCCTGTCAAGGCCCAAGGACGCAGACCAGATTTCTAACCACCTGGCCTGCAGGCTAGTCAAAGGTTCCGGTCACCCGACCCAAAAGCATGAACGCCCGCGCTGTACGGGTGTCGGAAAGCTGAACCAGATCCGAGTCGGTCGCGTTGGGTTCGATCACGGCAAAGGTCCGGTCGAAACTGCGCAGGAAATGGTGGGCGGCATCGCGAAAGACGGGGTCGGCCTTCATCCGCGCCGCCGTCAGCGCCAAAGCTGACCGATCGCGGATGCCACCCAGATCGGCGATGGAACGGCCACGCTCGCCCCCGGCAAAGCGGCGCCAAAGCTCGGGCCTTGGCATTTCTGGAACAAGGTCATCCATGTAGATGCCGTCCTGACTAAGCAGTGTCAGCACATCTTGCGAAGCGCGGATCAGCTTGGCGACCGTGCGATCCTCAAGCGCGATGCGAAGGGCGCGAAAGCCTTCTCGATCATCGGGAGATTCCGGGAAATGCAGGGCGCGAATGACCTCGGGCACCGGAAGCGGCGGGCGCAGATCTTCGGGCGGGCTGCCAAGCGCAAGGGCAGGCTGTTCGGCGCCCGGCTCGGGCGAATGCAGAACATGCGCTGCCTTTCGGTCGGCCGATGGCACCGAAACCGCACTGTCCCGGCGCGAAATAAAGGTCGCAAGGACCGACTCAGCCTGCCGCGCCGAGGCAGCAATCTCGTCGATCTTGCGTTCCACGACTGACTTGCCCTGCCCGCCCATCGGAAACTGCGACTGGGTCTGGACATAGCTGGTGCGCATCGCCTCGACCGTGGTCTGAAGGCGGGCAGCTTCTGTGCGAAGGGCGCGAACCGAACGCAACGTGATGACCACGACCCAGATCAAGGCGACCGGCAGGAAAACCATCAGAAGCGTCGAAAGCAGGCCAGCCGTGTCCTGTTCATCGCCGGGATTCGAGATCAGCATGAAAACCAAGATCAGACCGGCCCAGATCAGGCTAAGCAGGAATCCGGCGATTTCCAGCCCGTGCCCCGGCTCTTCCGGTGGCGGCAAGGTTAGATCGGGGCCAGGGCCCTTGGTCTTGCCGGCCAGATCGAGCGGTTGTTTCATCAGGGCCTTCCCTGATCAGAGATAGCGGATTGACAGGACTTCATAGGACCGGGCGCCCCCCGGTGTCTTGACCTCGACACTGTCACCGGCCTCTTTGCCGATCAACGCACGGGCCAGCGGCGAGCGGATGTTCAAAAGCCCGCTCTCGACATTGGCCTCGGATTCGCCGACGATCTGATAGGTCTTTTCCTCGTCGTTGTCCTCATCGACCAAGGTCACGGTCGCCCCGAACTTGACCGAACCGGACAGGCGCGAGGTGTCGATCACATCGGCAAGCGAAAGCGAGCCTTCCAATTCCTTGATCCGGCCCTCGATAAAGCCCTGCTTTTCGCGCGCCGCGTGATACTCGGCGTTCTCGGACAGATCGCCGTGTTCGCGTGCCTCGGCGATGTCACGGATGATCGCCGGACGCTCGACGCTTTTCAACTGCTTCAGTTCGGCATCCAGCGCGTCAAAGCCGCGCCGGGTCATCGGGATCTTTTCCATCGGCCTTCCAGATCAAAATAAGAAGTCACGGGCCGGAGCGCGACCCATGACTTCGGACTTGCTTGCACCCACCTCACCCGATGAGGCCCATAAATGCAAGAGGCATACGATGTCGACCCAAGGCTGTCGCGACGAAGACAGAAAGTGTCGGGGATGGGGGACCGCGCAGTCCGGATGTTGCGTCACGGTTGACCTTGCGACCGACCTGAGGCAACAGGGGGACCGCAAGCGGACGGGAACGGACTGACGGGGAAGGACAAGCGATGACTGCGATCCAGCGCGAGAAGATGGACTATGACGTGGTGATCGTCGGCGCGGGGCCGTCGGGCCTTTCGGCGGCGATCAGGCTCAAGCAGCTAGACCCGGAACGGTCGGTCGTCGTGCTGGAAAAGGGCTCCGAAGTTGGCGCGCATATCCTTTCAGGCGCTGTGCTGGACCCGTCGGGGCTGGACGCCCTGCTTCCCGACTGGCGCAACATGTCTGCGCCGATCAAGACTGAAGTCAAATCGGACAATTTCTACATCCTTGGGCCGGCCGGGCAGATCCGCATTCCGAACTGGCCGATGCCGCCCCTGATGAACAACCACGGCAATTACATCGTCTCAATGGCGAATGTCTGCCGCTGGATGGCGGGCGTGGCCGAAGGTCTGGGTGTCGAGATTTTCCCCGGTATGGCGTGCTCCGAACTGGTCTATGAAGGCGACACGGTCGTCGGCGTGGTTGCGGGCGAATTTGGCCGCGACGCTGAGACCCGTGAACCGGGCCCGTCCTATGAACCGGGGATGGAACTGCGCGGGAAATATGTCTTCCTGTCCGAAGGCGTGCGCGGCAGCCTGGCGAAGCAGGTGATCGAGAAATACCAGCTTTCGAAAGGCCATTGCCCGCAGAAGTTCGGCCTTGGCATGAAGGAAATCTGGGAGATCGACCCCGCCAAGCACCGCGAGGGCACCGTCACCCACACAATGGGCTGGCCGCTGGGTGGCAATGCCGGGGGCGGCAGCTTTATCTATCATCTAGAGAACAATCAGGTCTATGTCGGCTTTGTCGTTCACCTGAACTACAAGAACCCCCACCTCTACCCCTACATGGAATTCCAGCGCTTCAAGCATCACCCGATGGTGGCCGAACTGCTAAAGGGCGGCAAACGCGTGGCCTACGGCGCGCGGGCCATCAGCGAGGGCGGTTGGCAGTCGATCCCGAAGATGGTTGCTCCGGGCGTGGCGCTTCTGGGCTGCACTGCGGGTCTGGTGAACGTCCCCCGGATCAAGGGCAACCACAACGCAATGCTCTCGGGCATCGCAGCGGCCGAAGCGGCCAATGCGGCGATCAAGGCGGGTCGGTCGGGCGACGAACTCGCCAGCTATGAGGCCGATGTCCGCAGCGGCGTGATCGCGAAGGACCTGAAGAAGGTGCGCAACGTGAAACCGCTCTGGTCGCGCTTTGGCCTGATCGCCAGCCTGATCGGCGGCGGTCTGGACATGTGGCTGAACACTTTCGGCATGACGATCTTTGGCACGCTGCGCCACAAGAAGTCCGACGCGGCCTCGACCGGTTTGGCCAAGGACTACACGCCGATCAATTACCCCAGGCCCGATGGCAAACTGTCCTTCGACCGGCTGACCAACGTCGCCTTCAGCTTCACCAACCATGACGAAGGCCAACCCGCGCATCTGGTCCTGAAGGACCTAAAGGTCCCGATCGGCGTCAACCTGCCGCAATACGCGGAACCGGCGCAGCGCTATTGCCCGGCCGGGGTTTACGAAGTCATTGCGGAAGAAGGCAAAGCCCCGCGTTTCCAGATCAACTTCCAGAACTGCGTTCACTGCAAGACCTGCGACATCAAGGACCCCAGCCAGAACATCACCTGGACGACTCCGATGGGTGGCGGCGGGCCGAACTATCCCAATATGTGACCGTTTCACGAAAGCTTGCACGAAATCATGTGGCCCTGGGACAAGCCGGGGCCCCGATGCATTGCGCGCGCTCTAGGGCCGGGCTAGCTTTGGGCGAATACCGAAGGAGTTCCCGATGCCGATGATCTTGTCCCGCAGCCTTATGGTCGCATTCTTGGCTGCCGGTCTGGGCTCTCCACTTCGCGCCGAAGAAACGGTCAACACCGGTGCCTATCTCTCCGCCCGCGTGGCCGAGGCCGAGAATGACTTTCCCAACGCGGTAGAATGGTACGCCAAGGCGTTGGAAGCAGATCCGAAAAATCTCGAAATTCTGGAAGGCGCGATCCTGGCCCAGGTTGGAATCGGTAACTTCGACCTAGCCACGGCAACCGCCAAGCGGCTCAAAGAGCTTGGCCAGGGGCAAAGCCAACTTGCCGAACTGGCGCTTATGGCGGGCGAGGCTCAGAATCAGGACTATGCCGCAATTCTGGACGCCGCCAAAGCTGGCCGTGACGTAGGTGGTCTTGCAACCGGGCTGGTCACCGCCTGGGCCAAGGTTGGTCAGGGCAAGATGTCCGAAGCGGTTGAAGGCTTTGATGCGGTGGCGCAGACCAAGGGGCTGGAAGCCTTTGGTCTTTATCACAAGGCGCTTGCCCTTGCGATGGTCGGCGACTTCCAGGGCGCGGATGACATTCTGTCAGGCAAGGTTGGCGGCCCGATCTACATGATGCGGCGGGGCATTATGGCCCATGCCCAAATCCTCAGCCAGTTGGAGCGCAATGCCGATGCGCTGGCACTTTTGGACAAGTCCTTCGGCACCCGACCCGATCCGGTGATCGACGCGCTGCGCCTGCGGCTTGAGGCGGGCGAGCCGGTTCCCTTTGACACGATCCGGACCGCGCGCGACGGCATTGCGGAAGCCTTCTACACCATCTCGACTGCACTGAACGGTCAGGACGACCCGGTTTACGCGCTGATCCACCTGCGGATCGCCGGTTATCTGCAACCCGAAAACGCGGATGCCGTGCTCCTGACCGCAGATGTACTTGGCGCATTGGGTCTGCACGATCTTGCCGTGGCAAGCTACGCAAGTTTTGCGGACGACAGCCCCTATCATGTCAACGCCGAGATCGGTCGGGCAAGCGCGCTGCAAGCCCAAGGCAAGGTTGATGCGGCTATCGAGGCGCTGCAGGGATTGGCGCGGCAGAACCCGGATCTGGTCAGCGTGAACTATGCACTGGGCGAGGTTCTGCGCAGCGAAAAGCGTTTTGATGAGGCTAAAGTTGCCTATTCCGCCGCGATTGCTTTGCGCGGCGAGCCAACGAAAGACGACTGGCTGCTGTATTTCGACCGCGGCATTTGCCACGAACAATCGAAGGACTGGGCCTCTGCCGAGGCAGATTTCCGGCAGGCTCTGGCGCTGAATCCGACCCAGCCGCAGGTTCTGAACTACCTTGGTTATGGTCTGGTGGACCGGGGCGAAAAGCTGGACGAAGCCTTGGGGATGATCCAGAAGGCCGCCGATGCCGATCCGCAGCAGGGCTATATCATCGACAGTCTGGCTTGGGCCTATTTCAAGCTTGGCCGCTATGATGAGGCTTTGGAGCCGATGGAGCGGGCCTCGCTCCTTGAACCCGTCGATCCGATCGTGACCGACCATCTGGGCGATGTCTACTGGATGGTTGGCCGCAAGATGGAGGCCGAATTCCAATGGCGCCGGGCGCTTTCCTTCGAGCCGACTGAAAAGGACACCGCCCGGATCATGCGCAAGCTGGAAATCGGGCTTGATGCGCTTATGGCCGAAGAAGCCGCTGCCCCGGCGGTCGAGGCGCCCGAGAACTGAAACCGATGCACCAAGCCGGGACCGCGCAGTCCGACTTCGGCGAATTTGCTCCGGCAAAAGTCAATCTCTGCCTGCATGTCACCGGTCGCCGCGCCGATGGCTATCATCTGCTCGATAGCTTGGTGGTGTTTGTGGCTGTCGGCGACCGGGTGTCGTTGCAGCCCCACAGCGGCCTTTCATTGCAGCTGACAGGCCCGGAAGCATCGGCGCTTGGCACCGAGCCTGACAACCTTGTCCTGCGGGCGGCGCGTCTGATGGGCGCGAAAGATCTCGCCCTCGTGCTGGACAAGCAGCTTCCTGTTGCCTCCGGAATTGGAGGCGGCTCGGCTGACGCGGCAGCGACCTTGCGCCTTCTGGCCCGGACGACGGGGCATCCCTTGCCCGATGCGGACGCGGTGCTGAAGCTGGGCGCAGATGTTCCGGTCTGTCTTGCGGGGCGCTCTGTCCGCATGCGCGGCGTGGGTGAGGATCTAACGCCCTTGCCGTCTTTGCCGCCCTTCTGGCTGGTTCTGGTCAATCCGCGCGTGCCCGTGCCGACCCCGCAAGTCTTCGCCGCCCTGACCCGTCGAGACAACGCGCCGATCCCCGAAATGCCAGCCGCAGCTCTTGGCTCGGCCGCTGCCTTGGCGGATTGGCTCCGGGGCCAGACGCGCAACGATCTTGTCGGTGCCGCGCGACAGGTTTCTCTTGGTCTGGAGCGAGTGCAGGTGGCGCTGGAAACGGTGCCCGGCTGCATTCTTGCCCGGATGTCAGGCTCGGGCGGCACGCATTTCGGCCTGTTCGCCAGCGAAAGCACTGCTGAAGCCGCTGCCAGCCATCTTCGCACTGCCTATCCCGACTGGTGGGTCGCAATCGGCTCACGGCAATAGTCTGCCCCTGTTTCCGGGGCATGAATCTGCGGCACCAAAGTCTTGCCAAATCGTTAACGTCCGCGGGCAAGGCATTGAAACCATTCAGTCCGGCTGAGATGCCCACCGTGGACAGGTTCTAAGAATAGCTCCTCACCAGCGCACCGGTGACCAAGGCCCAGCCATCTGCCACCACGAAGAAAGCCAACTTGAACGGCAGCGAAACCGCAGCCGGAGGCACCATCATCATGCCCATCGCCATCAGGATCGCCGCGACGACGAGGTCGATGATCAGAAAGGGCAGGTAGATCATGAAGCCGATCTCGAAGGCCCGCTGGATTTCCGATAGCAGGAAAGACGGGATCAGCAGCGAAAGCGGGGCAGCGGTGGGCGGGGTCGGCGCAGCGGCGCGCAGGTCCTGCAGGGTTAGGAATGTTTCAGGATCAACCCGCAGTGCCATGAAGGCGCGGAACGGGGCAATCGCCGCCTCCAGAGCGGGGCCGACTTCCATGGTGCCGTTGGAAAGGGGCTGGATCCCATTGACCCAGGCTTCGGTAAAGACCGGGTCCATCACATACCAGGTCACGAACAGGGCAAGGCTGATGATCAGCATGTTCGGCGGCGCCTGCTGCAACCCGATCGCCTGTCGCAGGATCGACAGCACGGTGACCACGAAGGGAAAGCAGGTCACCATCACGGCAAGGCCGGGGGCAATCGACAGAACAGTGATCAGAAGCAGCAACTGAACCGAGCGGAGCGACAGCGAGTCGCCGCCAAGGTTGATCGAAAGCTCTTGCGCCATGGACGGGTTGGCCAACAGGGCCAGCAATAGGCCAAGGGCCAGCGCGCGTTTCACAGCCCCCCGCGCAGGTTGGCTACCTCGGTCAGACGCACGGCAAGCTGGCCGGCCTGGTCGCCCTCAAGCTCGGTCAACTCACCGCGGGCGATAAGACGGTCGCCGACGTAAAGTTCGACCGGGTCATCGACGCGTCGGTCCAGCTGCAGGACCGCATCTTTCGACATGCGCAGCAAATCCCGCACCAGCGGACGGGCGCGGCCGACCGAGATCGTCACCTCGATCGGAACCTGGCTGAACGGGTTGGCGTCAGTGATGTCATCCATGGGACGTCCCCTTAGGTGTTGAGGTTGAAGAAGGCGCGGACGGCGTTGGCGATATCAGAGGTGACCCGGTCAAGGTCGACCTTGGTCTCTGCGGTGCCAAAGCGGATGTAGACCTGACCTTCGGAGAGCGAGGGTTCTTCCTCGATCACCATCGGCAGGCCGGTGGCCTGGGTCACCAGATCCTCGACCTGCGACCGGACGGAAGGGTTCAGGACCACCGTCAACGGCGCATCGGCAAGATCATCGGCCATGGGCATCAAAGCCTCAAGCACCGTGGGGGCCAGGGCCTCATGCGCGACTTCGGGCAAGAGGCGGCTGACCATCTCCAGCATGAGGGGTTTGATCGCCTGCAAAACATGGGTGCGCGCATCCTGGAAGGTGAAGGACAGGCTTTGCAGATTGCGCGCAAGGTCGGCGCGGATCTTGCTTTGATCACCTTGCTGAGCGGCGGCGGCATCGTCCCAGCCGGCGGAATAGCCCTGTTCAAAGGATGCAACCTTGGCCTCTTCGACGACGGTTGCCTCGACCAGGGGTTGGGGCACGCCATCCGGAGCGATGGAGGTGTCAAAGATTTCAAGCCGAAGCGCGGGCATCAGGCGGGCTCCTCCTCGTTCTCCATCCAGCCGCGCAGAATCTCGATCGACTCGGTTTGTCTCGCTTCGATCAGGCGACGAAGCCGGGTGGCCGGATCAAGCACCTCAGGCACACCAGCCAAGGTCGCGCCAATGCGCGTCATCCCGGGGATTTCGAAATCGGGGTCGACCTCACCTTCCAGCGCGGCGGAAGCAAAGCCTCCCATCGGCGGCAGGGCCAGGGTCGGGCCGGGTGCTGCAAGGGCCGGGCGATTTGCGGCAGAAGTCAGGATCGGGCGCAGCACGAACAGGCCCAGCACCAGCGCCACAATGCCAAGCACGGCGGTCTGGACATAGGACAGCACGTCAAACGGCCCCATCTGTGCCAGCAGCCCGGCGCTGGCCAAAGTCCCCTCGGCCGCGGGAAGTTCTTGAAATTCAAGTGATTTCAGGGTCAGTACATCGCCGCGCGCATCATCCAGACCCACAGCCGAGCCTACAAGTTCGCGCAAGGTGGCAAGTTCGTCGTCGGACCGGGGCGCCCAGCTGCGGGTGCCGTCGGCAGCGAGTGTGACGACGCCATCCACCATCACCGCAACGGTCATCCGCCGCACGGCGCCTGGCCCTTTCAGGATTTCGCGCTGGGTTTCGGAAACCTCGTAATTCACCCGTTCCTTCGTAAGCGTATTCTCGCTTTTGCCTTGCGACCCTGCAGCCGCATCCCCTTCGGGAAGGTTCGAGGCAACGGTGACATTGCCGCCGGGTTCCGTCGAAGAGCCGCTGCTCTCCTCGGTCTCGGAGGAGATCGCCACTTTGCCCTGAGGGTCAAAGGAGTGTTCGGTGATCTGTTCGCGGTCGGAAACCAGTTCGACCGCCACTTCGACGACCGCTTTTCCAGGGCCAACCCTTGCAGCAAGCAGGCGTTCGACATTGCCTTTGATCATAGCGGCGCGGTCATTGGCATCCTTGCCGGAAAAACCATCCCCATCCTCGCCACCGATCAGGCCGGAGACGGTGTCGATGATCTGCACCGCATCAGGCTGCAGGCCCGAGACAGCGCTTGCCACCAGATGCCGGATCGCGCGAGCCTGGGCTTCCGTCAGCGTTCCGCCAGTAGTTGTGACCGTGACCGAGGCCGTGGCCTGCACATCGCTTTGAAAAGCGCGTGACGGCGCGCTGGCAATATGCACGCGGGCCGCCTTGATTTCGGGCATGGCAATCAGGGTGCGGGCAAGTTCCCCCTCTTTCGCGCGCCAATAGGCGGCATCGAACATCTGCGAGGTGGTGCCAAAGCCGGAAAGATTGTCGAGCAGTTCATAGCCGCCACCCCCGGCCGCAGGCAGACCTTCGGCGGCAAGTGCCATGCGCAGGCTGTCACGCTGGGTGGAATCGACAAGGATGGAATCGCCGGAGACTTCATAGGCAACGCCGCGTTGATCAAGTGCTGCAACCACCTCACCTGCGGCGGCAGGTTCAAGCCCGGCGTAAAGCAGCACCATGTCGGATTGCCCGGCAAGGCGACCAAGACCAAGCACCGCTGCGAACATCGCAAGGGTTGCGCCGATAAGGATCATCCTGCGGCGCAAGTTCAGCGAGGACCAGATGGCGATCACATTCTGCAAGGCGATTCTCCGCTATCGGCCTTTTACCGATGCCCAACGAATGACCGACTGCGCTTAACAATCGGTTAGTGACCCTTGACCTATGGTGGCGCTGCAAGAACATCGGATGCAGCTTATGGCCGCCGCAGAAACATCCCCGGACGAGACCTCCAAGAAGTGGTCGAAAAAGCCCATGCTGATCGGGCTGGTGCTGGCGCTTTTGCTGGGCGGGGGTGGGTTTTATGCCACCTGGTCCGGGATGATTCTTGGTAGCAGTGAGGCCGAGGGGCATGGCGAGGTAGCCCCTGCCTCAATTGCTGGAATCGCCTTCGTGCCGCTGGAGACGATGATCGTTTCGCTTGGCCCGGATGCAGGCAGCAAGCATCTGCGCTTTACCGCTCAGGTCGAAGTTGTGGATACGGCGGCTGCAGACGTGGCGCTGCTGGCGCCGCGGATTCTGGATGTGCTGAACAGCTATCTGCGCGCGATCGACACGGCATCCATCGAGGACCCGCAAGCCATGGCGCGGCTGCGCGCGCAGATGCTGCGGCGGATCCAGATTGTCACCGGAGAGGGTCGGGTGCGCGATCTTCTGATTACCGAATTCGTGCTGAACTAAAGGGACGAAAGATGGATCTGATCGCCAACATTCTTCTGATTGCAGGCTCTTTCGGGGCGGCGATCTATTGTTGGGTGCTTGCCACGCGGCTGAAGCGGTTCACGACACTGGAAAGCGGAATGGGCGGGGCAATCGCCGTCCTTTCGGCGCAGGTCGATGACATGACCGTTGCGCTGGAAAAGGCACGCGGTGCGGCCAATCACTCTGCGGAAAGCCTTGAGGCGCTGACGGCGCGGGGTGAGGCTGTGGCCAAGCGGCTGGAGCTTTTGGTCGCCTCGTTGCATGACTTGCCCGAGCCCGAGCAAAAACCGCGCCCGCCGGTGCCGGAGGAGCCACCAGAGGATGATCGCAAGCTCCGCTTCATGCGCCGCCGCGCGCCACGTGACACGCTGGAGGCCGCCGAATGAGCCCGTTGCGAAGACAAGGCCGCGGGGCGCTGTTCATCGTCGCCATGCTTTTTGCCATGTCCGGGGCGCTGCGATTGGGTTCGGGCATCGGTGCGGCGCTTGCCAGTCCCGAAGACCCGCCTGCCGAGCCGGCGGCAGAACCCGCCACTTGCGAAAGACCGGCAGCCTTGTCCGAGGCGCTGACGCTTCGCGAAGACCGGATCGCCGCCCGCGAGGCCGCACTGCAAGACCGACTTGCAGCGCTTGCCCTTGCGGATGAGGCAATCACCAAGCGCATGGCCGAGATGCAGGCGATGGAGGATGAACTTCGCGCGACCTTGTCCTTGGCGGACAACGCGGCCGAGAAGGATATCTCCAGTCTTGCAGCGGTCTATCAGGCGATGAAGCCCAAGGATGCCGCAACGCTTTTCGAAACCATGTCACCGGAATTCGCAGCAGGTTTCCTTAGCCGATTGTCGCCGGATTCGGCCGCCGCGATCCTTTCGGCGATGACACCCGAAGCCGCCTACGGCATCAGCGTCATTGTCGCCGGTCGCAATGTTGGTGCGCCAACGGAATAGCCCGAAGGTCCTGGCGGCAGAGAGGGAAAGTTAACCTCCCGCCGGGATACTACCCGGGAAGCAATGACAGGAATTTTCAATGCTTGGCCTCGTCGGCATCGCCGTTATCATCATCATGGTCTTCGGCGGATATGTTCTGGCCGGGGGCCACCTTGGCATCGTCCTGGAAGCGCTGCCGCACGAGATGATCACCATCGGCGGGGCTGCGGTCGGGGCCTTTCTGCTGTCAAACGACATGCCCGCCGTCAAACACACGCTCAAGGACGTCGGAAAGGTGTTCAAGGGCGTCAAGTGGCGCACCGCCGACTATCGCAATCTGCTTTGCCTGCTGTTCGAGTTGATCCGGCTTGCGCGGGCCAATCCGGTCGGGCTGGAAGAGCACGTGGAAGCGCCAGAAACCTCTGCGATCTTTGGCAAATACCCCAAGATCCAGCACGATCACGAAGCGGTCGAGCTAATCTGCGACACGCTGCGCGCGGCCTCGATGAACTACGACGACCCCCATCAGGTCGAAGAGGTTCTCGACAAACGGATGGAGGCGACGCTGAGCCATGCCATGCATTCAAGCCACGCCTTGCAGACTGTGGCCGATGCCTTGCCCGCCCTTGGAATCGTTGCCGCCGTTCTGGGAGTGATCAAGACGATGGGCGCGATCGACCAACCGCCCGAGATTCTGGGTGAGATGATCGGCGGCGCACTGGTCGGAACTTTTCTGGGCGTCTTTCTGGCCTATGGGCTGATGGGCCCCTTCGCCGCCAGAGTGAAATCGGTGATCGAGGAGGACATTCATTTCTATCAGCTGATCCGTGAAGTGCTGATCGCCAATCTGCATCGCCACCCGCCAAACATCTGCATCGAGGTTGGCCGCCAGAACGCCCCGCACCACGTTCGTCCCGGGTTTGGCGATCTTGAAACGGCGATGCGTGACCTGAAACAGGATGCAGCATGATCCGGGCTTTGGTGCTGCTGTTGATCCTTCTGCGGCCAGCCATGGCGGAAACGGCGCGTGTCTATTCGGGCGAACATGAGGATTTCACGCGTCTGGTCATCGAACTTCCGACATCCGGGGACTGGACCGTCGGCCGCACGCCCATGGGTTATGCCTTTGCCTTGGCTACAGTGAACCAGCCAGTCTTCGATATCTCGGCCGTCTGGGATCGGATACCGAAAAATCGCCTGCAGGCCGTGCGTTCGGACCCCGATACCGGGGCGCTTCAGCTTACGCTGGCCTGCGCCTGCCATGTCTTTCCCTTTGAATACCAGCCCGGCGTCATCGTTCTTGATATCAAGCCAGGCCCGGCACCCCCCGGTTCAGTTTTTGAGGTGACTTTCAGCCCCCCAGTCGGGCCAAGCCCAGGATCGTTACCCAACGCTGCCCCTTTGGCTAGCTTCAACTGGCTTGATCTTGACATTGCCCCAGGCGCTGGGTCGAAGCCGGTTGAATTGGACGTCTTGACGGCGTCTCGGTCCCTTGATCCCCTCCGACGGAAGCTTATCGAAGAGATCAGCCGTGGCGCTTCACAAGGTGTCATCGACATGGCACTGTCAGGAAAGCCGCCCAAACTTGCCGAGGATGTCGGTAGCCCTATCCTTTGGGCGCAGATCAATATTGGTCCGCCACCCGATGCGCAGCTTGATGGCTTGGCCGAGGACAAGGAAGGTCTGACACCGAAAGGCCAGGCCTGCGTCCCGGATGATAAGCTTGCTCTTGCCGAATGGGGCGCGGGCAGCGCGTCGCTTGACTTGCTCGCCGAAGCGCGCGGAGGTCTTTATGGCGAGTTCGATACCCTGGATCCCCAAGCCACGCTTCGCGCAGTGCGGGCACATCTTTATCTGGGCTTTGGTGCCGAAGCCGCCCAATATGCCCGGCTTTTGCACGCTACCGAGGCCCCTGAGGACTTGGCCGTTCTGCAATCCCTCGCCCACCTGGTCGACGGCGACCAAGATCCAAAATCGCCGTTTCTTGACATGATTTCCTGCGATGGGGCTGCAGCCCTTTGGTCAGCCCTTGCGCAAGCCCGACTTCCGCCGGGCGGGGCGGTGAACAGCGATGCAATAACGCGAAGCTTTTTGGCCCTCCCGGCCCATCTGCGCGCGGCGCTGGGGCCGGGGCTTGTCGAAAAACTTCTGGATCACGGCGTTGCCGATGCTGCGCGCATCCTGCGCAATTCCCTGGAACGGACACCAGACGTTTCCCCGGCCACAGTCGCACTTATGGACGCGAAGGCCTCGTTGCACGCAGGTGAGCCGGATGCGGCACTGGAACATGCCGCCGAGGCGGTGGCCGAAGACGGGTCAGATGTCGGCGAATGGATAGCACTTGTTGAAGCCCACTTTCGCAAGGTCGAGCCGATAGCTCAGGATAGTGTCGAGGCATTGCAGGCCTTTGAGGGCTTGATTGAGGGTCCGGAGGACCAGCAGAAATACTACCGTGCGCTGGCGCTTGCCGAGCTTTTGTCGGGCCAGACAGATGCCGGATTCAGGGTGGCCGAGGCACAGGGAGTGCCTTTGTCCGATCTCTGGCATGTGGCAGCTTTTCTGGCGGAGGACGATGCATTCCTACGTCAGGCCGTGCCATTCGGGCCGCAGACGATTGCCGAGGAACCGACAAAGGAAGTGGCGAAGCGCTTGGTCGACCTTGGATTTCCGGATGCCGCCTTGTCCTGGTTGGAACCGACCGGGCCAGATGATGAACCGGAGAGTCGAAGGATAGCGGCGGAGGCAGAGTTCACCCGAGGGGATGCCCGGCGGACTCTGTTGCTGCTTGCCGGGTTGGCCGAGCCCAAAGATGAGGGCCTGCGGGCCAAGGCTTTCGTACAGCTTGGCCAGATTGCCGAGGCCCGCACAGCCTATGAGGCTGCCGGTCTTGCCGATGAAGCGCTGCGGCTGGCGGCATGGGAAAAGGCTTGGCCGGATGTCGCGGCTGCCGGAGCACCGCTTTGGTCAAGCGCCGCGATTGATCCCAGCCGAGTGCTGCCCAAAGATGCGGGCCCTCTGGCGCGAGGAGCGGCAATCCTTGAGGCCAGTACGGACTCGCGCGCATCGATCGAGTCGCTTCTTGCTGGGGTGAGCGCTCCGGACCCTTAGGCCGCTAACCCCTTGGAAAGATTCGTCGCCTAGACTTGTTTAAACCGCAGCAGAAGGTGCGGAATCGGGGAATAGAATGCCGCGACATGCTACCCGGACCGTTGCCAGCCTGCTCGCCCTTCACACGGTGGTCGCACAAGGCCTTGCCCGGTCGGACGGTGGGGATTCGGACCTTTGCCTGCAGGCTGCCTTGGCAGTGGCCACCGAGACGGGGGTTCCTTACGATGTGCTTCTGGCGATCTCGGTGGTCGAAACCGGGCGGAATGACGAACCCTGGCCCTGGACGGTAAACATTGGCGGCGAAGGCCATTGGCCCGAGTCGAAGGCAGAGGCTGTGGTCTTGGTTGATCAAGCTTTGCAGACCGGGCTCACCAATGTGGATCTGGGATGCTTTCAGCTGAACCTTTACTGGCATGCCCAGGCCTTCCAGTCGGTTGAAGACATGCTGGATCCGGCAAAGAACGCAGCCTATGCGGCGGAATTTCTGGCCACGAAATATGCCGATACCGGCGATTGGTCGGCCGCCGCAGCCGCCTATCATTCCGCGACCCCGGACTACGCCGAACAGTATCAGACCCGTTTTGATGAAGCTTTGGCTGCCCTGGATGGGGGGATCTCTGCGCCAACACCAGACGGTACTCCGAATCGCTTCCCATTGCTGATTTCCGGGGTGACCGGCAGCAACGGCTCGCTTGTTCCGGCCACGGTGGGTGGATCGCCGCTGATCTGGGGCAATTAGGATGCTGAAGGGCGTCACCCTTTCCTCGATCTTCCGGCCGACGATCCTGCTGACGGTTGGGTTGATGGCGATCATCGTCATCATGATCCTGCCGATCCCGGCCTGGATGCTTGACATCGGACTGGCGATTTCCTTCGCCCTTGCAATCCTTATGCTGACGGTCACGCTGTTCATCGACCGGCCGCTGGATTTCTCGGCCTTCCCGACGATCCTGCTGGCCTCGCTTTTGTTGCGGCTGTCGTTGAACGTCTCGTCCACCAAACTGATCATCGGGGAAGGCCACACCGGCACCGACGCTGCGGGCCATGTGATCGAAGGGTTCGCTGAATTCATCATGGGTGGCAATCTTGTGCTGGGCTTGGTGATCTTCATCGTCATCCTGATCGTGAATTTCATCGTGATCACCAAGGGCGCGGGGCGCATGGCTGAGGTTGGCGCCCGCTTTGCGCTTGATGGGATGCCGGGACGACAGCTTGCGATTGACGCCGACATGTCTGCGGGAGCGATCGATCACGCCGAGGCGAAACGTCGGCGCGAGTTGGAGCTGGCCGAGACGAACTTCTTCGGCTCGCTGGACGGGGCGTCGAAATTCGTCAAGGGCGATGCGATTGCGGGCCTGTTGATCACCGGTCTGAACATCGTCGTCGGGCTGATTGTCGGGGTCTTGATCCACGGTCTGGACACGGCAACCGCGATCCAGACCTATACGATCCTGACGGTTGGGGACGGGCTGGTCAGTCAGATCCCGGCAGTGATCATCTCGGTCGCGGCGGCGCTGCTTTTGGCGAAGGGAAGCCAGAAGGGCGCGGCCGACATCAGCTTTTTCGCGCAGCTTGGCCGCTATCCCGGCGCGCTCGGCACGGTGGCGGGGCTGATGGCGCTGTTCGCCGTGGTGCCCGGGATGCCGTTTCTGCCGTTCATTCTGGCGGCAGCCGGACTTGGAACGATGGCCTTCATGCAGGCCCGCAAGGCCGCAAGGCCAGAAGCCAGCCCGCCCGCCGCGATCGAACCGGCGCGGCAGAAGACCATCGGTGATGTGCTGGATTTTGATGACATCCATATCGAATTTGCGCCGAACCTGGTTGCGATGGTGCTGGATCCGGCGACTGGACTCGACGGCCGAATTGCCAATATGCGCAACCATGTGGCCACGGCCTTTGGTTTCATCCTGCCCGAGATCCGCCTGACGGATGAGGCACGCCTGCCCGCCGGGTCCTATCGCATCCGGTTGCAGGGGGTTGAACGGGTGGCTGATCGGCTGTTTCCCGACCGGGTTCTGGTGCTTTTGACCGATGGTATCCTAGCCCCCGACGGTCTGGACGTGAAAGAGCCGGTCTATGCGGCCCCGGCGCGCTGGATCCTGCCGGATCAGCAAGAGGAAGCGGCCCTGTCCGGCCTGACGGTCGTCTCGCCGACCGAGGTCCTGGCGACCCATCTGCTGGAAGTGCTGAAGGCCAACCTGTCCCGACTTCTTACCCTGCGCGGCTTGCGGCGGCTATTGGATGAATTCGTGCGGCTCTCCGACCCGGCACGGGCCGAGGCAAACCGCCGTTTGCTTGACGAGCTTTTGCCCGAAAAGGTGCCGGTAGATCTTTTGCACGCTGTTCTGCGGCTGTTGCTGGATGAGCGAGTTTCGATCCGTAACCTGCCCTTGATCCTGGAAGCAGTCGCAGAAGCGCGCACCTTCGGCCCGCCCGAGGCGATCTGCGAACATGTCCGGCAGCGGCTGGGGTTTCAGATCATTTCAGACCTTAAGCGGACGGACGGAACAGTGCCGCTGATCCAGCTTGCGCCCGATTGGGAGAAGACTTTCGCGACCTATCAGATCGATGGCGACCGCGGGCAGCGGGATGTGGCGCTGCCGCCCGAGCTTTTTGCCCGGCTGGCCAATGGGCTGACCGAACGGGTGAACCGGGCGGCTGAAGGTGGGGTTTATCCAGCGCTTGTTACCTCGGTCGCACGGCGGCGGTTCCTGCGGACGGTGGTGCAGGCCAAGGGGTTGCAGATGCCGGTCCTGTCCTATGAGGAAATCGGCACCGAGGCGCGGCCTGCCCTGATCGGACAGATCCCAGCATGAACGGGATCATCACCGAATTTTCGGGGCTGCTTGACCTTGGCGAAGGGGTGGCTTGGGCCGCAGCTCTCGTCTTCCTGCGGGTCGGGGCAATGGTTGCGCTGATGCCGGGTTTTGGCGAAACGGCGGTGCCGCAAAGGGTGAAGCTGGCGCTGGTTGTGGCGTTTACGCTGGTGATCACCCCGGTGCTGGCCGAAAAGCTGGCGGTTGCCGGTTCCACCCCCGGTGCCGCAATGCTGGGGGCCGAGGCGGTGGCTGGCCTGATCCTAGGGGTCGGGATGCGGCTTTGTTTGCTCGCGCTGCAGACCGCTGCCGCGATCATCGCGCAGGCAACGACACTGTCGCAGCTTTTTGGCGGGGCCGGGCCCGAACCGCAGCCGGCGATCGGCAATCTTGTCACGATTGCCGGAATCGCTCTGGCCCTGTCTGCAGGCCTGCATGTCCGCGCGGCTGAACTGGTCGTCGCAAGCTATGACATCCTGCCGCCTGGCCTTTTCCCCGATGCCGGGATCACGGCGGACTGGGGGCTTGCGCTGATTGGTCGGACCTTTGCGCTTGCCTTTTCGCTGGCGGCACCTTTCGTCATCGCGGGGATGATCTACAACCTTGCCCTTGGTGCGATTAACCGGGCGATGCCGCAGCTGATGGTCTCGATGGTGGGCGCACCGGCCTTGACGCTTGGGGCGCTTGCGCTGTTGGCGGTGGTCACGCCGGTCTTGCTTTCGGTCTGGCTTGGGGTCTTTCAGGACTATCTTGCCGACCCCTTCCAGGCCCCGCAATGAGCCAGGACGACGACGACCAAGACAAGGAACATGAGGCCACGCCGCAAAAGCTGATCGAGGCGCGGAAACAGGGCGATGTTCCGCGTTCGGTCGATCTTCTGACGGCGGCGGGGATCGGTGGCTTTCTTCTGTCGCTTTACGCAATGGGCGCCTGGGCGGTCCGGTCGGCGGGTGATGTGGGACTTGTGCTGCTGGACCATTCGGAGCAGCTGTCACGCCTGCTCGCAACGGGCGGGGCGGAAGGACAGATTGGCGGCCTTCTGCTGGCCTTTGCCGGGCCACCGCTGGCTCTGCTTGGCCTGCCGCCGCTGTTGGTTCTGACGGTGCTTGCCGCGACCAAGGGGTTTGTCTTTGCGCCAAGTCGGCTGGCACCGAAGCTGTCGCGCATCTCGCCCATGGCTGCGGCCCGGCAGAAGTTCGGTGTCGATGGGCTGGTAGAGTTCGCGAAAAGCGCGGTGAAGCTTGGCCTTGTAGCTGCGATCCTATACACGTTCCTCGCCTCGCGGGCCGAGGAGATCATCTCTACCGTCTACATGGAGCCGAACCTTTCGTCGGCGGTATTGGCCAAGGTGATTCAGGAATTTCTGGTTGTCCTTTTGCTTTTGGCCGTTGCCATGGGCGGGGCCGATTTCCTTTGGCAGGTCCATCAGTTCCGCCAGCGCAACCGGATGTCGCGCAAGGAGGTGATGGATGAGTACAAGGAAAGTGAGGGCGATCCGCATCTGAAATCGGCCCGCCGCCAACGCGCGCAAGAGGTGGCGACGAACCGGATGCTGACCGATGTCGCCAAGGCGGATGTAGTGGTGGTGAACCCGACGCACTATGCCGTGGCCCTGCGATGGGAGCGGACAAAAGGCAAGGCTCCGGTCTGCGTTGCCAAGGGGGTCGACGAGATTGCGTTGCGAATTCGCGAACGGGCGGCGGAACATGATGTGCCCATTCACAGCGACCCGCCGACAGCACGGGCGGTCTTTGCCGCGGTCGAGATTGGGCAGGAAATCAGGGTCGAGCATTATCGCGCCATTGCCGCAGCGGTTCGCTTTGCCGATGCAATGCGGCGGAAGGCGCGGAAAAGATGAGCAAGGCGCGCGACCTTGCACGGCTGACCGAGCTTGCCGCGCTGACGCTTGATCATCGGCTGGGCCAGATGCGGGCCGCCAGCCAGGCGCTGGAGCGAAGCCGCGACCAGCTTGCCGCGATCAACGAGGCAGGAAAACCCGCCGATCTGCCGTTAGTCGCGGGGGCGAGGGCGGAGTGGGCCTATCGGCGCTGGGCGGATCAGCGGCGCAGTGAGCTGAACCTGGTGATCGCCCGCCAAACGGCAGATTGGCTGACCGCGCGGGATGAGGCGAGGACAGCTTTCGGTCGGCGTGAGGCGTTGCAGGGGCTGGCGCTTTTGGTCAAGGACCGGCCAAGCTATGGGGATGCTTCTGGATAGCGGCTTAAGGTTGGATCAGTTTTCCATGGGAATCGGCAAAGCTGCCCGATACCGGCCCCTTTGGGCCCGCCAACAGGGACAGAATCCTTGCGGCGGCATCATCCGGGTCTTCCGGCGCTTGGTCTCCACCCATTTCGGTGCGGAGCCAGCCGGGGTGCAGGGCCAGAACCCGGAATGGCAGGTCATCGGCAAGCTTGGCCACCGCCCGGTTAAGCGCGGCTTTGGATAGGCAATAGGCATAGTCACCATCGGAATCGCGGCCTTCGGTGAACGACCCCGCTCGGCTGGAGATGAAGGCAAGGGTTGCCCCCGGTGAGAGATGCGGGATGAGCGCGCGAGTCAGCAGGAGGGGGCCAGCGACGTTGATCCGGATGACCGCGGCCAGATCGCTGGCGGTCAAGGTCGCCAATCCTCCAGTATCGCCCCGGATAGCGGCGTTGTGGATGACGTAGTCGATCTGGCCGGAGACGGCCTGGGCGGCAGCATTGATCGAGGTTTCGTCCGCCTGGTCGTAGGGGATGTGGGTCACGCCGGGCATCACGAGTCCCGGCGCGCGGGACAGGGCCAGAACGCGGGCGCCTTGCGCCGAAAGATGCCGGACAAGGCACAGGCCCAGCCCACGCGCCGCGCCAGTGACAAGCCAGGTCTTACCGCTGATGGTTGCGGAACCGATGTTCGACGCGAGCGACAAGGCTGGCGGCGATGAGGGTGAGGAAGACATAGATGATGGCCACCGTGTTATAGGGCGCAAAGGTCAGAAAGGTCGCGGACTGGAACTCGCGCATCCGTTGGGTCAGGTCGCGGATCGACAGGATTGAGAGGAGCGACGTGTCCTTCAGGATCGCGATGAACTCGTTGCCCATCGGCGGGATCACGATGCGGAAGGCCTGCGGCAGGATCACATGGCGGGCGGTCTGCCATCGGGTCAGGCCAAGCGAGCGGGCGGCCTCGATCTGCCCCGTGGGCACCGCGTTGATCCCGGCGCGGAAAATCTCGGCCATATAGGCGGAATAGGCGATCGCCATGGCGGTGATCCCGCGCAGCAGGTTTGGCGGATCGAGAAAGCCGTTGGTCGAGGATTTCAGCACCCCGGCCAGGGGCAGCCCGATGTAAAGGATGATCACCAGCATCGGGATGCCACGCAGGGTGTCGATCAGGAACTCGGCCGCAATCGACAGGGGATGGCGGCGGTAGATCCAGCCGCAGACGGTCAGGAGCAAAAGCGCGATCCCAAGGACCAGCGCAGTGATGCCAAGATTGGCCTGGGCGTCGGGCAGGACTTCTGTCTGCCAAAGGATCAGCTCGGGCGGGGCAAGAGGGGTGGGCAGCACGACGCCTGAAAGCTTGCCGGATTGCATCTGGGCGAGGCCTTCTTCCGGGGTAAGAACGGTGCGGATCTTGGGGTCGGTTTCGGGGGCATCGGGCCAGGAGCCGTGGCGGATCGCATCAACCACCTGTGCGGGGGTACCGACGTTGATCCCGACGGTGCCGGAGGCATCGCCGATCAGCGCCACCGGGATGTGGGGTTGCAGGAATTGCGAGGTTGCAAGGGCCAGGGCGGCAAGGGCAAGGGCTGCGAAGATCGGCAAGCTGCGACGCGAAAGGCGCAGGTCCATCAGGCCTACCCAGAACAGGGCTAGGACCGAGGCGAGGATATAGGCGGTGATCCCGGCCCGCACAGCGACCGCAAGGCCGGTGGCAAAGCCGAGATGGGCGAAGAGGAACAGCCAGCCAAGGCCCAATCCGTTCAGCGCCAGAAGGGCGGGTTTGGCTAGGGTTCGTGTGGCGGGGCGGCGCAGAAGCCAGAAAAGCGCTGCGTTCATTAGAGTCAGGGCGATGGCTAGGATGCGGATGACCGTGGCGGTGGTCGCGGCGGCAGTTTCGGTGAGGATGTAGGGGGTCTCTCCGGCGACAACGAGGGACGAGGCGGGGTCAACCGCGTTGGCAAGGGTTGAGGCGAGGAAGGGTTGACCAAGGCTGGTCACGGCAAGCAGCAGCCCGGCCACAAGCGAGATCAGGGAAAGGCCAAGGCGGTTTGTAACGGCGGTGGCGGTGGCCCCGGCAAAGAGAGCGACGCACAGCAGGAAACCCGGAAGAAGCGCGGCACCGCCCCGTTCGACGCCGATGATTGCGGCGAAGGAGCGGCTGTAGTCGGTCGAGGACAGGAACAGCCAGACCAGAAAGGGAAACGCCAGCAGCAAAAGGAAATTCGCAGGGCGCAAGGCGTCAAGCCGGGGCAGGCGTTTCACAAGGGGACTCCGTCACGAGATCAGGTGGTCGGGTTGGCGGATGATCATTTCAGGCTGGACAAAATGCGTCAGGCTGGCGGGATCCTCGCCCTGAAGCAGCCGCAACATGAAATTGGCCAGCACGCGGCTAAGCGTTTCCAGCGGGTAAAGAAAGGTGGTCAGCGGCGGCCAGAAATAGGCGCTGGCGTTGATGTCGTCATAGGCGATGACCGAGGCCTTGTGGCCCACATCGACGCCAAGTCCATGCAGGCCGGACAGCACTCCAAGCGCGGTAGATTCGTTGACGCAGACAAAGCCGGTGGCGGGATCGGGCAGGGCGCGCAGGGCAAGGACTGCTTCTTTTCCGTGCCGCGTGGTCAGATCGCCGCCGATGATCATCGCGGGATCGGGGGTCAGACCCACCTCCGCCAGCGCACGGGAATAGCCGTTGACCCGGTCGCGGCTATAGGCAAGCTCGGGCGCGGGGTTCACCAGCGCGATGCGGCGGTGGCCCCCGTCCAGCAAGCGGCGGGTGGCGGCGTGGGCGGCCCAGTCGCTGTCAAGATCGACAAAGGCATGGGGTGCGGCGGTATGGCTGCGGCCAAGCGTGACGAAGGGGAACCCGTGGGCGGCCAGAAACGCGATGCGCGGATCGTCGGACAGGATGCCCGAAAAGATCAGACCATCAGCCTGATGCCCTTCGACGATGCTGCGCACCACCTCAAGGCTGTCTTCTGTGTCGCGGACCAGATGGACGGCAATGCGATAGGGTGAACCTTCCAGCCCCTCGACGATGCCGGCCAGAATCTCGGCGTGTTCGACCCCGTTCCATTCATGGCTTTTCGCCACCGATAGCGGCATCAGCACAGCGATCTGATAGGACTTCCCCGTGCGCAGCGACCGGCCCCGAAGCGAGGCTTGATAGCCGACCTTCTCTGCCGCTTCGATGATGGCTTTCCGCGTCGCGTCGGTCACCACCGGCGAATTTCCAAGCGCTTTCGAGATGGTGGCTATGGAAAAGCCGGTCATCTCGGACAGCGTCTTGATCGTGGGTCGCGGGGTGGTGGAACGCAAGGGTCACCTCATGCAGGGCTTGGAAGGGGTCAGCTTCGGGCGCGAATGACCTCACGGTAGCAAAGGGCGGAAAGCTTGGGGCTGCGTTTCTGGGTTTCCAGATCGACATGCACGATGCCGAAGGGGGTTGTATAGCCGTAAGCCCATTCGAAATTGTCGATCAGCGTCCAGGCGAAATAGGCTTTGACCGGCACCCCGGCGCGGCGGGCGCGGTCCAGTTCGGCGATGTGGTCGATGTAATAAGCGGCGCGCTGGCGATCGTGGATCAAACCGTCGGCTTCCGGGGTTTCGGGCCGGGTGGCCATGCCGCTTTCGGAAATATGGATCACTTTCGGGGCATAGTCGCGGTGAACATACATGAGGATGTCGTGAATGCAGGGCGGATAGATCTCGTAGCCGACGGCGGTATAGTCCCCGGGCGGGCTGACGCGGGCGAAGTTCAAGGGCGGCAGTTCGGCGCCTGCCTGCATGACGGACCGGCGGTAGATGTTGACGCCAAGGTAGTCGACGGGGGCATTGATCGTGGCGAGGTCGCCTTCGCGGATTTCAGGCAGCAGGTCTTGGCAAAGGGTCAGCAGTTCCTGCGGATAGCGGCCTTTGAAGACGGCATCCAGATAGAAGCGGTTTTGCGCCAGTTCGAAATGGCGGGCAGCCTGAATGTCCTGCGGTTTCTGTGAGGCTGGTTCGACCACGTTCAGGTCAAGGACGATGCCAACCTCGGCCCCCGGGGCTGCGGCCCGGATGCGGGGGACGGAAAGCCCGTGGCCAAGAAGGGCGTGGTGGCTGGCGGCAAGGCCCCCCTTCACGCCGTCCAGAAGGCCGGGCGCGTCTTCGCCGGAGGCATGGCCCGACCAGCAAAAGGTCCAGGGTTCGTTCAGCGTGGTCCAGTGCCGGACCCGGTCGCCGAAGTGGCGCGCCATCGCTTCGGCATGGTCGGCCAGATGGTGCGCGGTGTCGCGGTTGTACCAGCCGCCCTTGTCTTGCAGCGCCTGGGGCAGGTCCCAGTGGTAAAGCGTGAGATAGGGGGTGATCCCTGCTTTCAGCAGCCCATCGATCAGCCGGTCGTAGAAGGCGATGCCTTTGGGGTTCGCAGCCCCCTGGCCTTCGGGCTGTACGCGGCTCCAGGCGATGGAGAAACGGTAGGCATCAAGGCCCAGGTCCTGCATCAGGCGAATGTCCTCCTGCCACAGATGATAATGGTCGCAGGCCACATCTCCCGAGCTTTTGTCGATGACGGCACCGGGCTTGCGGCAGAACCGGTCCCAGATGCTTTCGCCCTTGCCGTCCGCGTCCCACGCCCCTTCGATCTGGTAAGCCGCAGTCGCCCCGCCAAAGACAAAGTCGCGGGGCAATTGCAGCGCGCCGGCGCGAGCGAGAAGGTCGTCAGAGCTGTGGTCAAGCATGGGTTCGCTACCTTGGGAATGCGCATCAAAAGCGGCCATGGCGGAGGGTTCCGCCATGGCCGGGAGGGGACTACTCGGCGGTCCAGTATTTGGCGATCAGCGCGTCAAGCGTACCGTCGGCCTTGATCGCGGCGAGGCCTTCGTTGAAGGCAACGGCCCGTTCGTCGCCCTTCTGGAACACCAGACCCAGCGGATCGGCCTTGAGGTCGCGGATCGTTACGACCAACTCACCGGCGAATTCGGCCTCGTAAGCCCCGGCATTGGCGCCGTTGATCACCACGCCGTCGACATCGCCGTTGCGCAAGGCAAGGACCGAACCGGTGAACGTGTCATAGGCCTGCACGTTTTCCTTCCCGGCGATTTCTTCGGCGGTGGCTGCGTCGGTGGTGTTGGCTTGGGCCGAAAGCTTCTTGCCGGACTTGAAGTCATCAACCGTCAAAGCGGCGTCGGCGGCACGCACCAGGATCGCCTGACCGTTGATGATGTAGGGCTCGGAGAAGTCCATCACTTCCAGCCGTTCGTCGGTGATCGAAACGCCCGAAGCAACAAGGTCGAACTGGCCTTCCTGCAGGGCGGTGAAAATGCCGTCCCAGCCGGTGGTGACAAATTCAGCGGTGCAGTTGATCTTGTCACAGATCGCATTCACTACATCGACGTCAAAGCCGACGATGGCACCGGTTGCAGGGTCGATGAATTCCATCGGCGGCGAGGTGGTGTCAGAGCCGACCTTCAGGGTAGCACCCCCAAGATCGGCGGCATCGGCAGCCGTGGTCAGTGCAAGGGCGGCAAGCAGGGTAAGGACAGTGTGTTTCATGTCTTCCTCCGGGTTGGTTGGTCTTGGTCAAGGGTTGAAAGGGCGGCTTCGGTCTCGGCCAGCAGGATTGCAGCCTCGGTAGGGCCGAAGACCATGGGCGGCTTGATCTTCAGGACATTGTCATCCGGCCCATCGGTCGAGGCGAGCACGCCGCGCAGGCGCAGCTGATCGACGACATGGTCGGCGGCTTTGGTGGCCGGAGTGCGGGCGTCACGGTTGCTGACAAGTTCGACCCCGATGAACAGCCCCATGCCGCGCACATCGCCAATGATCGGGAAGCGGTTCGCCAGATCGCGGTAGCCCTGCATCAGGGCTTCGCCCGTGGTGACGGCCTTGGCGGGCAGGTTTTCGGCCTCGATCACATCCATGACCACGTGACCCACGGCCATAGAGACGGGGTTGCCGCCAAAAGAGTTGAAATACTCCATCCCGTTGGCGAATTTCGCGGCAAGTTCGGGCGTTGTGACTACAGCGGCAAGCGGGTGGCCGTTGCCGATGGGTTTGCCAAGAACGACGATGTCGGGTGTCACGTTCTGGGTGGCGAAACCCCAGAAGGCGGTGCCGACGCGCCCAAAGCCGCATTGGACCTCATCAGCGATGCAAAGGCCACCACGGGCGCGGACGCGGGTATAGACCTCATGCAGATAGCCCTTCGGCAGGATCACCTGCCCACCGACGCCAGAGAGGGACTCGGCGATGAAAGTGGCAGCGCAGGTTCCGGTGCGGGCCTCGACCGCATCAAGGCAGCGGTCGATGTCGGCGGCATAGGCGGGGCCGGAGTCCGGGCCACGATGCGGGCCACGGTAGGAGTCGGGGAAAGTGGCGATCTGCACGAAATCGGGCTGCGGGAAGCCGCCCTTGCGTTTGAACTTGTAGGGGCTGATGTCGACTGTGCCGCCAGAGTTGCCGTGATAGGCCCAGTCAAGAACCACGGTATCCCTTTTCCCCAGCGCTGTGCGCGCGATGCGCAGGGCAAGCTCGTTCGCCTCGGTGCCGGAGTTCACGAAATAGACCACCCGCAAATCGCCCGGCATGGTGGCGGCGATGCGCTCGGCAAGGCGGGGCATGGCGTCGTGCAGGTAGCGGGAGTTGGTATTCAGCTCTGCCGCCTGCCGGGCCAGCGCCTCCACCACATGGGGGTGGCAGTGGCCGACATGGGTGATGTTGTTGACCGTATCCAGATAGCGCCGTCCGGTATGGTCGATCAGCCACGGCCCGCGACCCCGGACGATCTTCAGCTTCTCGCGGTAGGAAATCGACAGCGACGGCCCGATCACCTTGCGGCGGCGGGCCAGCAGGGCTTCGGGCGGCTCGGGGTCGATCTGGAAGCTTTCGGGTTCCAGCCGCAGGATCAGATTGGCATCGGGGCTGATGTCGGCCCAAGTGTCCCACAGGCTGGCATGGCCCACGCCAAAGAAGTTGCCGGACTGGGTCAGCATGCTGGTGATCAGCTGGAAATGCAGATGCGGGGCCCAGCCACCGTTTTCGTGCCAGTCGCCGAAATCGGCGATGTGGTCTCCGGCTTTGATGGTCTGGCCCTTGGAGCAAAGACCGGGGAGTGTGCCCGCGAGGTGACCGTAAAGGGTAAAGAAGGGCCGCCCCTGTGCGGTTTCGTGCCGCAGGACCAGCGTATTGCCATAGTCCAAGGGGTCGGCGTTGTAGGTGACGCTTTCGACCACCCCGTCGAGGGGCGCATGCACAGCCGTCCGTGCCGGGGCGAAGATATCGACGCCCAGGTGGCGGGTGCGGCGCTCCTCGCTGGCGGCATCGGCGAAATGGACCGAGGTGTAGACCGAGCGTCTCTCGCCATAAAGACCGAAGCCAAGGAAGGGGATGTCGGCGGGAAGGTTCGCGGAGCGCTGGGCCTGCATCCACGCATCGAAAGCGCGGTCGGAATAAACGGGCATGCCGGTGCGGCTGCCATCGGTTGGCAAAGCGATCCGCGCGGCGCGACGGGGGTCGGTGGCAAGGATCGGGTGCAGGGTCCGGGTGGCAAGATCGGCGGTGATCTCCGATGTGCCGGGAATAGCCTCGAACCCGGCGGCCTTGCGGCACAGCGCGATCATGAAGGCGGGGTCAAGGCTGTCAAGCCGCTCCAGCAGCGCGAAGGCGGGGGCTTGGCTGATCAGAAGATAGTCGTTTTCCGGGTGCAGCTTTGACTGGCGCGAGGAGATGCAGACCGATGAGACCAGCCGCATCCGCGTAAGGTCATAGACAAGCTCGGCCTCGTCCTCGGTTAGCGGGAAGGCTTCGGCAAAGGCAGAGATCAGCACGCGCAGGGCGGAATAGAGATCGGGCGTGTCCAGCAGGGCATAGGCCAGCGTGATCGCCAACTCATTGACGGTGCGGCCATGGCACATGTCGCCAAAGTCGATCAGCCCCGCGATCCGGTTGGGGTCGGTCGGGTCAACGATGACATTCCAGTCATTCGCATCCTGATGCAGGACCGAGGCGCGAAGGCCTGGCAAGCGGGGCAGAACTTGCGCCTCATAGCGGGCAAAAAGCCGTTCAACCAACGCGCGGCGGGCGGGGTTGGCAATGTCGGCCACATGGTCGCGCAGCTGGATCACGTGGTCCAGCGACCATGGGAAATCGGGGCGAAAGGCGTGGGGGTGGCCAAAACCCTGCATCGACCGGGTAAGTCCGCCCATAAAGGCCCCAAGCGCCGCCAGTTGCTCAAGGCTGCGCGTGGCCTCGGCCAGGGGTTTGCCGCCGATCCAGGTGACAAGCCGCATCAAGGCGGGTTGGCCCGCGACCATAACCGTCGCACGATCCTGACCCGAAAGCGTTGGCACGACACGCGGGATGCCGGGGTGTCCGACGCGGGCAAGGTGCAGCATCGTGGCATTCTGCAGGTCGATCTGACCGGGATCTTCGGATGGGTTGGCGATCTTGAGGACGAACTCCTCCTCTCCGGCAATCAGCCGGGCATTCTGGTCACGCTCGGATGGTAAGGGGCGGATCTTGCCTGATTTGCCAAAGGTCTGGGCGGCAAGCTCCAGAAGCTCAGCCTCGGAAAACGCGGGGTTGGCGGTTGCGAACAGGGTCATGCTTGGTCTTGTCCTTGAGTATTTCGGGCGGCGAGCCAGGCCGAAAGCAGAAGATAGACCGCCGAAGTCCAGGCAAAGGCGCGGTCACGAAGGCCTTTGCCGGTCAGCGCATCGAAGTTCTCTGCCATGCCCGAGGTTTCGCACAAGCGACAAAAACGCAGGGCGATGTCGGCGGCAAGGTCTTCTTGGTTCTGCCGAAGCAGGCCATCCCACAAAAGCATCGCCGTCGGCGCCCAGATCGGCCCGCGCCAATAGCCGTCGGGTTCGTAAAAGGGGCTTTGCGGCCGCTCCGTCGCCGGGCCCCAGTCGGTGATCCAGCCTTGGCCCAGACGGTCGATCAGCCGGGCGGCCACTTCGGGCGCAAGGCGGGGGCCAAGGAGCAAGGGGATAAAGCCGATCAGGCTTTCATCCTGCCGCAGGCGGGCGGGGTCGGCGGCAAGACGGGTTCCGAAGGCCTGGCCGGTCCAGAGCGTGGTGAGAAGTGCATAGAGAGCTGCGCCCTCGGCCTGCCAATGCGCGGCGCGGGTGGGGTCAAGGCGGGAGAGGCAATCGCAGGTCAGGATCAGGAAAGTGGGCAGGTCGGGGGTCAGAACCGGCCCGCCCTCGGCAAAGAACGTGGCGTTGTCCCAGCCGGAATCGTTGCCGTGGCAATAGGCGGGAAGGCTTTGGCCATCCTTGCGTGCATGGGTAAGCCAATAGGAAAGCTGGCGCTCCAGCCAAGGGACAAGCGCGGCACGGCGGGCTTCGGTCAGCCAGTCGGGGTGGCTTTCGATCAGCCGCAGGATCGCCCAGCCATGGACGGGCGGTTTGGTGAAGGTGAAATAGGCCTCACGGTCGTTGACGAAATCCGGCAGCAGGCCCGAGGGGTGCTGGTGATCATAGATCGCGGCGAACTGGTCGAAAGCCAAGGCGGGGTCCATCGCCGCGACACCAAGGGCCGAGAAGGCGTTGTCCCATGACCAGATGTTGATCATGGCGTTCTTGGACATATAGACCGCTGGCCGCGTCAGGTTGCCCGAGGCCGGGACCGTGTTGGCCCAGAGGAGATAGGCGGCAAGGGTGCGGGCTTCTTTCTGGTCACCTTTGGGAGTGCGGGCAAGCCAGTCGGCGAAGGCACTGGCCGCCCCGGCGCGCGCCTGATCGAAGCTTTCGGTGGAAGCTGTGGGCGGGATCACAGGGAACAGATCGATCGTCCCCTCGAACCCCTCGTTCCCCGAAAAGGTCATCGCCACATTATCGGCATGGTCACGCCGCCAGTCGCCCATGACCTGAACCGTGCCCTTGGTCGCGCGCGGCATAAGGCGCAAATCCTCACCCGCGGCGACGACACAATGCGCGCCCTGCGGTGTGACATAGGCATAATCGTAGCGCGACCCTTCAAGCGCGAAGGTCACGCTGCCCTGCCCGCGCAGGTGCAGCCTTTCCCCCTCACCAATGACAAACGCGACGTGGCCTTCGGCGGTTTCAGCGGTCAGACAGTCGGGGGTAAGGCGCCATTTGGCCACCGCAGCGCCGGGCAAAAAAACCCGGCACAAACGACCAAGCGAGAGGCGAAGATCGCCGCCCTTGACCGACCGCAGCCAGACCTGGCCGTCCATCACGGACAGGGTCAGGAACCGGCCAAATCGGCTGAACGGGATATGGGCGAAATCGAACATCAACCCTTCACCGATGAGCCAAGGGCGTTGTCCATGATGTAGCGCTGGACGAAAAAGAACAGCACAAGCGGCGGCAGGCACAAGATAGCGGTGATCGCGGCGATGGCGATGTTGTCCACGTCGTGCCGACCTTGGAACAGGCCAAGACCCAGCGGCAGGGTGTATTTCGTCTGATCGTTCAGAAAGATCAGCGGGCCAAGGTAATCATTCCAGGCGTTCATGAAGTGGAAGGTGCCAACCAGCACCAGCCCCGGAACCATCAAGGGCAGATGGATGCGCCAGTAAAGCTGCCAGGCGTTTGCGCCGTCCATCCGGGCGGCCTCATCAATCTCCATCGGGATAGTCATGATGTATTGGCGCAGCAGGAAGATGAAAAACGCCTCGCCGAACCAGGCAGGAACGATCAAGGGTTTCAAGGTGTTGATCCAGCCAAGAAGGTTGAACTCCATGTAAAGCGGGATCATTTTCACGTCCCACGGGATCATCATCGTCGCCAACAAAAGCACGAACAGCGGATCGCGACCACGAAAGCGGAACCGGGCGAAGCCGAAGGCCACCAGCGAGGACGAAAAGACCTGCCCGATGGTCGACAGGACCACGACCGTGGTCGAATTCCACAGATAGGTCCCAAAGGGCTGCTTGGCCCAGCTTTCGGCGAAGTTCTCCCACCGCCAATCCTCGGGCCAGAAGACCGGGGGCCAGGTGACCAGCTCTGCCTCTGACTTCACAGCGGTCAGCAGGGTCCACACGAAGGGCGCGACGAACAGCGCCGACAGAAAGATCAGCGCGCCGTAGGTGAGGGTTCTAACCATTGCCGCCCCCCTTGGCTTCGCCTTCGTAATGCACCCAGGCGGCGGAATATTTCAGGACCAGAACGCTTAGCGTCAGAATGATCAGGAACATCACCCAGCTCATCGCGGCGGCATAGCCCATGTCGTGAAACTTGAAGGCGTTGTCATAGATATACATCGCGAAGAAATAGGTCGAATTCGTCGGCCCGCCCTTGGTCAGCAACAGCGCGATAGTCAGCTGCTGAAAGGCCGAGATCAGCGAGGTGATGAAGGTGAACAGAAGCATGGGCGACAGCATCGGGATGGTGATGTAGACCGTCTGCGCCCAAGCTGGCACGCCCGATACCCGGGCGGCTTCGTAAAGCTCTTTCGGGATCGACTGCAGGCCCGCCAGAAGGATCAGCATCGTGCCACCCAGTCCCCAAAGCGAGGCGATGATGATGGCCAAAATCGACCAGTTCGGATCGCCCAGCCAGTTCGGCCCATCCACCCCAAGCAGCGAAAGGCCATAGTTCAAAAGGCCATAATCCTTGGAGTAGATCCATTTCCAGATCATCACCAAAGCAACGCCCGAGATGATCGAAGGCAGGTAAAATGCCGTGCGGAACAGCGAGGTGCCGCGCACCTTGACGTTCAAAAGCACGGCCAGAAGGAAGGACAGCGCGATGTTCAGCGGCACGAAGACCAGTGCAAACTTCGCCGTGATCCCAAGGCTTTCCCAAAAGCGCGGGTCCTGGGTCAGCATGGTCGTGTAATTGTCGAACCAGATGAACTTGCGTTCGCCCACAACCGGCCAGTCATGCAGGCTCATGATCAGGGAAAAGATCATGGGCCCAAGGGTGAACAGAAAGAAGCCAAGGATCCACGGAGAGATGAAAAGCCAGGGCGCAAGGCCGGGCAGGCGTCGGGAGGAAATCCGTCGGGCATCGGTCATGGCATGGGCCTTTCTCTCTCCGTGAACCTTCAGCGGCCCTAGTTCAGGAACCGGGCCGAAGCGGCGACGGCTTCATCAAGATGGGCCTTGGCATTGCCCTGATCGACCATGGTTGCCTCGATCGCGAGGGCAAGGTTGGCCTGGATCTGGCCCCAGTTCGGGTTCTTGAGGAAGGCGTTGGTTTCGCGGTTCGACACGGCCAGCATGTCGAAGAAGGGCTTGGTGATCGGGTCCGTCGCCAGCCCCAGCTTGTCAGCAACCGAAGTGCGGATTGGTAGGTCGTTCGTCCGCATCTCGACGGCTTCGGGGGTCAAGAAGAACTTGATGAACTTCCATGCGAGTTCAACATCCTTGGCATCTTTGGAGATCGAAATGCCCGAGGCACCGATGACTGAATGGACGGGTTTGTCGCCAAAGGCAGGCAGGGGGGCCACGCCATAGTTGATGCCAGACTCATCAATTCCCGTCTTCGACCACATCGCCGACTGGAACATGGCAATCTGGCCCGCCTTGAACAGCGAAGAGCCGGGGGTGTCGTCTCCAATGTTCAGCGCAACAGCCTCTTCGGTCTTGATCATGTCGCCGAACATGTCCAGCACTTCGGCAGCCTCAGGGCTGTTCATGTAGCCGTCCAGCACCTTGCCGTCGTCCGAGATGTACTTGGTGCCGTTCGACCAGAAGAACTGCTCGAAATCGAACGGGTCGGGCTTGGCATCGACTGCAAAGCCATAGGTCTTGGTGTCGGCATTGCGGAACTTGGCAGCAGCGGCGCGCAGATCGGCCCAGGTCCAGCCAGCGGCGGGTTCAGCGACACCTGCGGCTGCAAACATGTCCTTGTTGTAGAAGACGACCTGCGTGGTGAAACCGACCGGCATCGCATAAGTCATGCCGTCGATCTTCGAGATGTTCATCAACCCCTGCGGGATGTCATCAAGGCTCAACTCGGCGGCGTCGCGGGCGATCAGCTCGTCCATGGGCAGAAGCGCCTCTTTGTAGGCCGGGTAGTTCCACATATACATCACGTCGGGCGCGTCACCGGCCCCCATGGCGGCGGTCAGCTTGTCGTCAAACCCGTCGCCGTAAAGCTCGATCTGCACCTTCACGCCGGGGTTGGCCGCTTCGAAGCTGGTAGCAATCGCCTGGTTGATGGCGATGCTGGCCGGATCGGTGTTCCAGGTCGCAAAGCGCAGCACCTGGTCCTCGGCAAAGCTTGCGCCGGGCAGGGCAAAGGCCAGAAGCGTGGCCGAAAGCAAAGCACGTCTTGTGGTGTTCATGGTCGTCCTCCCTTGGTCAGGCCGGGTCTGCCGGTCCTTCTGGTTCAGAAATCAAGGCTTCGGTGGCTGCATCCAGCCGCCGGGGCAGCGCGATGCCGTCTGCGTCGAAAACATGCGCGTCTGCAGGCGGGATGCGCAGCTTGACCTGATCGCCCGCTCGTGCCGGATGGGTGCCGTCGGTGATGACGACGACCGATCCCCCGCTTGAAAGCGCGATGTGCAGGTGGTTTTCGGTGCCCAACCGTTCAGCAAGCCGGATCGTGCCGGTAAGCTGGCCCTCGTCCGCAATCTCCAGCCGGTCGGGGCGGATGCCCAGCGTCACCGGGCGCGCGGGATCGACCGGCGCATGACCAAGGGTCGGGATCGTCAGGGCCGCGCCATTCAGCGAAACCGTGATGCTGTCGGCGGTCTGCCCCTCAACCTTGGCCGTAAGAAAGTTCATCTGCGGGCTGCCGATGAACCCGGCCACGAACAGGTTCGCCGGTCGGTGGAAAAGCTCCAGCGGGTGACCGAACTGGGCGACCCGGCCCTTGTCCAGCACCACCACTCGGTCGGAAAGCGTCATCGCCTCGACCTGATCATGGGTGACATAGATCATCGTCACGCCCAGCCGGTCATGCAACGCCGAAAGCTCCGCCCGCATTGTCACACGCAGGCTGGCGTCAAGGTTCGACAGGGGTTCGTCCAGCAGGAACAGCTTTGGCTGGCGCGTGATGGCGCGGCCAATGGCAACGCGCTGGCGCTGGCCGCCGGAAAGCTGCCGGGGCTTGCGATCCAGAAGCTCGGTAATGCGCAGGATCTCGGCGGCATTGCGGACGCGGGTGTCGATCTCGACACCGGGCATTCCGTTCAAGGACAGGCCGAAAGCCATGTTCTTGCGCACGTTCATATGCGGATAAAGCGCGTAATTCTGGAACACCATCGCGATGTCGCGCTTGGCCGAGGGAAGATCGGTGATCTCACGCCCCCCAAGTTGGATCGCGCCTTCGGTCAGCTCTTCCAGCCCCGCAATGCAGCGCAGAAGCGTGGACTTGCCGCAGCCCGAAGGGCCAAGAAAGCTGATGAACTCGCCTTCACGGATTTCAAGGTCGATCCCCTTCAGCACGTCGACCGTGCCGAAGGATTTCTTCAGACCCAAGATCGCAAGACCAGCCAAGCCCAACCCCCGCAGAATCACGTCATTTTGGCGATGCTATACGTTTTTATTTCGTGTGAAAACGATTTTATTGCACATAGCTCGGATCGGTAGAGGCCCGCAGGACTGAGGCATGGTGCCGGGAAAGGGACTGCATTAGGCTGGGAAAAGATCTCGCCGGACCCTTGGTCGGGCGTCAGCAGGAAATGGGGTGGAACATGGCCGGGCCAAAATCACAGGCGCTTTTCGAACGGGGTATGAAGGTTCTGGTCGAGGGGGTCTCCTCGGCCTCACGCGGCCCGGCGACCTTTGGCGGCGCACCGCGATACATGAGCCACGGCGCAGGCGCGCGGCTTTATGATGTGGACGGCAACGAATACATCGACTGGATGATGGCCTTCGGCGCATTGCCGCTTGGCCATGCGCATCCGAAAGTGGCCGAGGTTGTGGCGCGCGAGGTCGCGCGCGGCACCCATTTCGCGACCGCGCTGGAGGTCGAGGTCGAGGTGGCCGAGATGCTGGTCGCCCTTCTGCCCCATGTCGACAAGGTCCGCTTTGCCAACACGGGAACCGAGGCCGCGATGGCGGCCTTTCGGCTGGCCCGCGGCCATACCGGACGGCGCAAGATCATCAAGTTCGAAGGCCATTATCACGGCTGGTGGGATGCGGTTCTGGTCAATACCAACCCCTATCCGCCCACGCTTTTGGGCCACCCGAACGACCCGATCCGCATTCCCGACAGCTCTGGCATCCCCGAGGAGGCGTGGAAGGACACCATCGTCGTCCGCTGGAATGACTTCGAGGCGCTGGAACGGGCGATGGCGTTGCATGGCGATCAAGCGGCCTGTGTCGTCACCGAAGGCGTGATGTCGAACATGGGCGTCATCCCACCGAAGCTCGGCTATCTGAACCGGATGCAAGAGCTGTGCCGCCAGCATGGGGCGCTGTTCTACCTTGACGAGACGGTGACCGGTTTCCGCCTCGCCGCCGGGGGCTGCGCGGAATTGTACGGGCTGACCCCGGACATCGTGACCTACGGCAAGGCATTGGGGGGTGGCCTCCCGATGGCGATGATTGGCGGGCGGGCTGATATCATGGCGGGCCTCGAATGGGGCAAAGTGCTGCATTTCGGCACTCATAATGCCGGGCGGCTGGCGCTGCATGTGACCAAGGTGATGCTTGAAACCATGCTGGCCGACAATCAGGCCGGATTCGCCAAGATCAAGGACTTGGGCTTGAAGATGGCCGAGGCGGTCCGTCAGGTCGCCCGCACCTCGAACCGGCATGGGTTGGTGGTGCAGGGCGTGAATTCGATGTTCCAGGTCTTCTTCACCGAGGCTGTAGAGATCGGCGACTACCGCGATTTCTGCAGCAAAGTTGACCGGATGAAGTTCCGCGACTTTGCCCTGAGGCTGATGGACAAGGGCATCTATATGAACCCCTCGGCCACGCTGCATTCGCTGTCTTCGATCGTCCATACCGAGGCGGATATTGCGGCGACGGCCAAGGCGATGGCCGAAGTATTGGACGAAATGCCATGATCACGGTCGGCTTCCTTGGCGTCGGGGGTCTTGCCGAGTTGATGGTGCGGGGGCTGGAGGGGTCGGGCTATCGCCTGCTCCTGTCCCCGCGCGGAGCTACGGTCTCGGCCCGTCTGGCGGCTGACTATGGCTGTGAGGTCGCCGCCAGCAATCAGGCGATGGTGGATGGGGCTGACGGAGTCTTCGTGTCTCTTCCGGCCGCAACCGGGGCCGAGGAACTGGCGCGGCTGCGCTTCCGCGCGGGCCAGCCGGTCCTTTCAGCCATGGCGGGGACGGGTCTTGACCGCCTTCAATCGGTGATCGGCCCGGCGCGGGGGGCGGTGGCGATGATGCCGGGCTATGCGAACGCGCTGCGGATGGGGCCGTCGATCCTTTGCCCTGACGATGGATTCTGGCGGGAGTTCCTGTCCAAGGTCGGGCCGGTGCATGGCTTCGCGGACGAGACGACCTTCACCGCCGCTGCCGCTTTCGGCGCGCTTTCCGGGGCGACGTTCGGCTGGATGATCCATCTGATCGACTGGTTCGAGGATCAAGGTCTTGCCCCCGAAACCGCGCGGGCCTTGGTGGCGGGCTCCTTGCGGGGGAATGCGGAGGTTCTGCTGAAGGAGAACCGCCCGCTGGAAGAGATCGCCGGCATGGTGGCGACGCCGGGGGGGATCACTGAGATGCTGCTGGCGACGCTAGCGGATCGGGGGGCGCTGGCGGCCTGGGAAGAGGGGCTGGACCGGGTGCTGGAGCGGATTGGGGGGGCGGGTAAAGGGCCCTGACAGGGCTGAGAAAGGCCAGACTGTCCACGGTGGTCAGTCTGGCATTTTAATAATAGAATCATTTAGTTGTCGGTGGACATTAGGGATTTCTTAAGAGGTTGAAATCCCCGTCCACGGGCTGTGATTTCAGGCGTGGCGGCTGCGGTGGCCGATGTTGTAGTAGTTGCCGGTGCGCGTCTTCAGATAGGGCTCAAGCTTGATTTCTTCCTGTTTCAGGAAGCCCTGCTGCGGCAGTTGCCTGCAGTGCACCATCTTCAGTCATGCGGCCCATCAGCTCTTTCACCATCTTGCCCGCGACCGCCGCCGTCATGCCGATCGGATCGCGGTAGGGGTTCAACTCAACCACATCCGCGCCCACGAGCTTGCCCTTGAACCCGTGGATGATGCGGATCACCTCGCGGCTGGAAAGCCCGCCGGGCTCGAAATGTGAGACTCCCGGCGCAAAGGCAGGGTCCAGAACATCCAGATCTAGCGACAGGTAGACCGGGCCGTCAAAGGCGATCCGGGTGTCGGCGCCAAAATCAGCCATCGTTACAATCTCGACCCCGAATTTTTCCGCCTGCGCCGTCTGGTGGGCATTCAGAGTGCGAATCCCCACCTGCACCAGCCGCTTGACCAACCCCGTTTCCATCGCCCGCGCGAAGGGCGAAGCGTGGGACAGCGGATTGTCGAGAAGCGAGTGATATAGATCGGGGTGGGCGTCCAGATGTAGCACGTTCAGACCCGGATAGCGCTCGGCATGGGCCTTGATCGACGGGAAGGACACCGAGTGATCGCCGCCCAGTGCCATGACGCTGCCGCCGCGGTCGATGATTTCGGCAATCTTGGCTTCGATGGCGTCGCGGGCGTCGGTGGCGGTCATCTCTTCAAGCCGCAGATCGCCATGATCGGTCCAGCCACAGGCGCCGAGGTCGACTCCGCGTTCAGTGGTCAGGTTCCAGGAAGTCGAGTGCAACGCTTCCCGGATCCGCGCCGGGGCAAGGCGCGGGCCGGGCATGAAACTGGAATTGGCGTCATAAGGCAGGCCGACTAGCCCGATCTTCCTTGACTGTGCCATCATGTCGGCCCCTATGAAACGGTTTCGTCAGTCGGTAGAGAGGCCACCCGCCCTTACTATGATAATTGTGGGTGAACCCTGTCGTCATGCGTGACGGCTGCGGTGGCCGATGTTGTAATAGTTGCCGGTGCGCGTCTTCAGATAGGGTTCCAGCTTGATCTCTTCCTGCTTCAGGAAGCCCTGCTGCGGCAGGTGCCCGCCACGCACCATTTCGATCACGCCGACGACCGAAGCCGAGGTCGTCCAGGCAATCGCGGTGCGCATCTTGCCGCCGATTTCGATGGGATAATACGAACGCACGAATTCCTTGCGACGAAGCTGGCCATTTTGGAAGCCTTCGGCGGCGACGTGGACATAGACCACATCCTCATCGACCGGGGGTTTGGCATTGGTGAGGATCCGCCCAGCCTCGGCCCGGTTTTCGCGCATCAGAAGTTCATGGAAAAAGAAGTTCATCAGCTTGACGTGGCCCGGATAGCGCATGGTCTTGTAGTCAAGGTTCTCGATCCGGTCGGCATAGGTTTCGCACATCGTGCCAAGCCCGCCCGAGGTGGTGAAGGCCTCTAGCTGCATGCCGTCGATATAGATCGTTTCCAGCCATTCCATCGCCGAGACGTTCTTGAGGACGCCTTCCTCGATCACTTCGCAGTCGTTGAGGTATTCGTTGACCACGCCTTCGGGCGACCAGTTGAAGGCATAGCCAAGAAGCCCGGTCGGGTTCTGCGGCAAGGCACCGACGCGAAGGCGGATCGAGCGGACCTTGTCGAACTGGTCGGCCAGATGCGCGCCAACGATGCCCACGAAACCGGGAGCCAAGCCACATTGCGGGGCCATCAGGCCCTTGGAGGTCTTGGAAAGCTCACGGATGTGCTTGGTCGTGGGCACGTCTTCGGTGAGGTCGAAGTAATGCAGTCCAAGGCCGTGCGCGACGGTCGATACGCCGATGTTCAGATGGAAGGGAAGGCAGGACAGGACAGCCTCTTGCCCTTTCAGAAGCTCTCCCAAGGCGGCGGCGTCCTGCAGGTCGACGACCTTGGTCGGGAAAGCGGCCTTGACCGGGCGCGCGTCGACGCCGGTCACCTCGAAGCCGGATTCCGACAGAAGCTCGGCAGCGAGATGGCCGACTTTGCCAAGGCCAAGCACGGCCACTTTCTTGAATGACATGGTCTTTCCCTTTCATCCCCGCCCTGTCAGGCAGAGGCAGTTGATTTCATTGCCGCAAGGATACGCCGCCCAGCTGTCGATTCCGCCGGGCCAATCAGCGAAAACCACGGAAATGCACGCCAGAATGCTGGTGTGGACCCGCCAAAATGACGAAAGCGCGCTGGTCGAGGCCAGCGCGCTTTCTGAGTGTCGGTCAGGCGTCAGACCTCGAAAGTCACGCCCTGTGCCAGCGGAAGTTTGGCCGAGTAGTTCACCGTCGAGGTTTGCCGCCGCATATAGCCCTTCCAGGCGTCCGAACCGCTTTCGCGTCCACCGCCGGTTTCCTTTTCGCCGCCGAAGGCACCGCCGATTTCGGCACCCGAGGGGCCGATGTTGACGTTGGCGATGCCGCAATCGGAACCGGCTGCCGACAGGAACGTTTCAGCTTCGCGCAGATTCAGGGTGAAGATGCAGGACGACAGGCCCTGTGGCACTTCGTTTTGCAGCGCGATGGCTTCGTCCAGCGTGTCATAGGTCAGGACGTAAAGGATCGGGGCGAAGCATTCTTCGCAGACGGTCGCGGTTTGGCCCGGCATTTCGACCAGCGCGGGCCGGATGTAGGCGCCGCCAGTGATGGCTTCGACCACCTGGCCGCCATGGACCGTGCCGCCTTCGGCCTTGGCGCGGGCGATTTGCGCAAGCATCCGGTCACGCGCGCCCATGTCGATCAGCGGGCCGATCAGGGTGCCAGCCTTGCGTGGGTCGCCGACGGGCAGGTTGGCATATACCTTGGACAGCCGGGCCACGAGGTCGTCACGGATCGAGCGGTGGACGATCAGGCGGCGGAGCGAGGTGCAGCGCTGGCCTGCGGTGCCGACCGCGCCGAAAGCAATGGCGCGGACGGCCATTTCCAGATCGGCGGAGGGGGCAACGATCATCGCGTTGTTGCCGCCAAGTTCAAGGATCGGGCGGCCCCAGCGGGCGGCGACCTTCGGCCCGACGATCCCGCCCATCCGGGTGGAGCCGGTGGCCGACAGGATCGGCACGTCTTTCGACGACACCAGCGCGTCGCCAATGGCGGGGCCGCCGATGACCAGCTGGCACAGGCCTTCGGGCGCGTCGCCGAAACGGGCAAGGGCGCGGTCCATGATCTTTTGCGTTGCGATGGCGGTCAGCGGGGTCTTTTCCGACGGTTTCCAGATCACCGGATCGCCGCAGACCAGCGCGAGGGCCGCGTTCCAGGACCAGACAGCCACCGGGAAGTTGAAGGCGGTGATGATGCCGACCGGACCGAGCGGAAGCCAGGTTTCGGCCATGCGGTGGCCGGGGCGTTCCGAGGCGATGGTCAGGCCGTACAACTGGCGGGACAGGCCTACTGCGAAATCGCAGATGTCGATCATCTCCTGCACTTCGCCAAGGCCTTCCGAGGTGATCTTGCCGACCTCTAGCGTAACCAGCGCACCCAGTTCGGCCTTTGCGGCGCGCAGTTCTTCGCCCATCAGGCGGACCAGTTCGCCGCGACGGGGGCCGGGAACCTCACGCCATTGCCGGAAAGCGGCTTGCGAGCGGGCGATGATGGCGGGCATCTCGCGACTTTCGGTTTCATGGACCCGTGCAATCTCGGCCCCGTCGATGGGCGAGCGGACGGGAAGCGTGCCGCCGGTCAGGTCGGCTTGGGTGAGGCCTGCAGCGGCAAGGATCGTGGCATGGGTCATTTTGGCATACCTTCTGTAACGAGGGGGCGCTGTTCGGGCAGCGCCATGGAGATGAGGAAAGGGGTTTCGGCCTGTAGCCGCTGGAAGTCGGATTTGGAGGCTAGGCCGCGCCAGTTTGCGCGGATGAGGCTTTGCGCGACGGCTCCGCCAAGGGTGGTGCCGGGGCCGGGGATGATGAAGTAATCGGGCGCTAATTCGCGGGCGGCGGTGCGGATGGCGGCGGTGAAGTCGTAGGGTTCGACGACCTGATGGCCGAGGGTGTAGTTGCGCAAGGCAGCGGTCGTTGCGGCACCCGGCCACCAGACATGGCCACGCCCGTCGACAAGGGGTTTGGCGGGCTGGCGGAACAGGGTTTCAGGCAGGGCAGCGCGGCCATTGGCGGCGACCGGGGCCTGAAGTGCGGTGTGGAAGGCGGCGTGATTGCCAAGGCGCAGGGGGAAGCGGGTTTGGACTGGAGGAACGGCGGCTTCGAAGGCTGCGAGGCCGGGTTCGTTTCCGGCGATGATAAGCATGCCGCCGAGGTCGATGGAAAGGCCAAGGTCGTGGCCCGGCCTTGCGGCGATCTCAATTACAAGGGCCAGCAATTCAGCGTGGCGCGCGGGGTTATGCTGCCAGTCTTCACCCATGAAGGGGTAGACGGTCTGCCCACCGATCAGCGCCTCTTGCATCAGGGTGCCCATGGTGTTGACCACGGTGAAGCCGTCCATCGGCGACAGCGCGCCAGCGCAGGCGAGCGCTGAATACCAGCCCATGGAATTGCCGGTCACGGCGACAACCTCGACCCCTTTCAGCGACAGGGCATCGCCCAGGCTGCACGCGTATATGAGCGCTGAGGCATTGTCGCCCCGCGTGTGGCGCGAGACTGAATAGGCGGGGGCGGTATCAAGGGCGGTCAGCGTCTCTTGCCCCAGCCGCGCGCGTTCGGTGTCGAAGCGGGCCAGAAGGTTTGGGTCGGGGAAGGTGCGGGTCAGGCTGCCAAGCTCGGCCTTGGTATAGGTGCCACGACCGGGGCAGATCAGGACGGCGGTTTTCATGCGACCATCCCTTTGGCTGCAGCCACGATATCGGCTGAGGAGGGCATGGTAACCGCATAGGCGGGGCCGGTGGCGATGAAGCTGTCTTCCGCCGTGATCCGTGCGAGTTTAACGCCGGGGGCAGCTTCGTGGAAATGCGCCATCAAGGCTTCGGCCACGCCGCCGGAATGGCGGGTTTCATCGACGATCAGGATGTTCTTGCAACCCTCAACTGCCTTGGTCAGCGCAGCCTTCGGCAGGGGGGAAAGCCAGCGGGTGTCGATGATCCGGGTCTTGATGCCAGCGGCCTTGATCCCCGGCAGGGCCTGTTGCGAGAGGTAAGTGCCGTTGCCGAAAGTCACAATGGCAAGGTCCTGACCGTCGCCGGTAATGCCGACTTCGCCCAAGGGAATGATCTCTGACGGGTCGGGATAGCGAGTCATCCAGGCCCCATCCTTGTCGGCGTGCAGATCGCGCATCGGATACAGCGCGATGGGTTCAAGGAAGACGACAACCCGCTGTTCCTCACGCGCAAGACGCACGCATTCACGCAGCATCCGGGCGGCGTCGGCTCCGTTCGACGGCACGGCAAGGATCACGCCGGGAATGTCACGCAGCACGGCGACCGAGTTGTCGTTGTGGAAATGCCCGCCGAAGCCCTTTTGGTAGCCAAGCCCGGCAATGCGCAGCACCATCGGGTTGGTGAAAGCGCCCTTACTGAAGAACGACAGCGTCGCAGCCTCACCCCGAAGCTGATCTTCGGCATTGTGAAGATAGGCGAGGAACTGGATCTCCGGCATCGGGACAAAGCCATTCTGCGCCATGCCGATGGCAAGGCCAAGGATCGACTGTTCGTCCAGAAGCGTGTCGATCATCCGGTCGGACCCGAAGCGCTGGGTCAGCTTTTGGGTCACGCCATAGACGCCGCCCTTGCGACCCACGTCTTCGCCCATCATCACGATTTCACGGTGGGCAAGCATCAGATCGGTTAGCGCCCAGTTGATGATGCGCGACATGATCTGCGGCTCATTCATCGCCTTCAGATCGCCGCCGAAGGCCTGCGCCCGCGCCTCGGGCGTGGGGCCGTTGGTGGGGCGGTTCTGGCGGCGGGGCGGGATAATGCTGGCCATCACCTCTTTTGCGGTCTTCAAGCGGGGCCGTTTCACCGCGTCACCAGCGACACGGGCAACACGGTCCAGCGTTTCCTGATAGATCGCCAAGGCCTGATCGGGGGCCATCACCCCGGCCTGATCCAGAAGGCGCACGGAATGAAGCAGCGGATCGTTGGCCTCTTCGGCCTCGACCTCTTCGCGCGGCAGGTAGGTCGTTGGCATATCCGCCCCGGCATGGCCGTAAAGCCGGATGGTGCGCAGGTGCAGGAAGGCGGGTTTCCTACGGGTGCGGACGTAGTCGGCAGCTTCCTGGGCGACGCGGTAGGTGTCGTAAAGGTCCAGCCCGTCGGCCTTGAAGTATTTCAGGCCGGGGCGGGCAGAGAAGGTCGCCTCGATCCAGCCTTTCGGGGTCTTGGTGGAAATGCCGATACCGTTGTCTTCGCAGACGAACAGAAGCGGCATGGGGACCGACTGGTAAGAGGTCCACTGCGCGGTGTTGAAGGCCCCCTGCGCGGTGGAATGGTTGGCCGAGGCGTCACCAAAGCTGCAATAGACGATGGCATCGTCGGGCAGGATTGCATGTTCGGGCCGGTGACGGCGGGCGGCACCCACGGAATAGGCCGTGCCCACGGCCTTGGGCAGGTGGCTGGCGATGGTCGATGTTTGCGGCGGGATCATCAGGCTTTGGGATCCCAGAACCTTGTGCCTGCCGCCCGAGATCGGGTCCTCGGTCGAGGTGGCGAAGGAAAGCAGCATGTCCCAGGCCGGGTTTTGCCCCGGCACTTGGCCCGAGCGGGCGATCTGGAAGGCGGCATCGCGGTAGTGAAGAAAGGCCATGTCGGTCGGGCGCAGGGCCAGGGCGACGGCCGCCAGCCCCTCATGCCCCGAAGAGCCGATGGTGTAGAAGCCTTGACCGGCGCGTTGCATCGCGCGGCTTTGGCGGTCCAGCACGCGGGTCAGGCAACCGGCGCGGAAGGCCTGAACGGCCAGTTCGGGGGAAAGCGGTCCTGCGGGCGGTTGGCCCTGAGGCAGGTCGCGCGCGGCAACCCGGCGCAGGAAGTTTTCGTGGACGATCTCGCAGCGATCCATGGGTCAGGTCCCGCTTTCCATGGCGGTCTTGATCCGGGCGATGCCTTCGTCAAGGTCCTTGTCGGCATAGGCAAAGGACAGGCGCGCATGGCCCGGCAGGCCGAAAGCGCGGCCCGGCACGATGGCGACGCCTGCGGTTTCCAACAACCATTCGCAAAAGGCGGCATCGGTTGCGAAACCCTTGGCCTGCATGGCCCCGGTAATGCGCGGGAAGACATAGAAGGCCCCGTCCGGGCTGGGGCAGTCAAACCCCGGCACGGCATTCAGCCCGGCAACCACCCGGTCGCGCCGCGCCCGAAGCGCCTGACGCCGGGAGTCGATCAGGGCGCGGTCGCCGGTCAGAGCGGCCAGCGCTGCCGCCTGCGAAATCGAACTCGCGCCCGAAGTGATCTGGCCTTGAACGGCCCCCATCACGGCAATCAGCGCAGCCGGGCCGATGCCCCAACCGATCCGCCAGCCGGTCATTGACCAGGCTTTCGATGCGCCGTTCACCGTCAGGATCCGGTGCCGAAGGTCAGGTGCGGCGTCGGCAAAGCGGGTGAAGGGGACGAAATTCAGATGTTCATAGATCTCATCGGCCAAGATCATCACTTGCGGGTGTTGGCGCAAGACTGTGGCCAGCGCGGCGATTTCATCCGGTGAATAGATCGCGCCGGATGGGTTTGACGGCGCATTCAGCATGACCCAGCGGGTGTTTGGCGTCAGTGCGGCTGCCAGCCGATCCGCAGACAGCTTGAAGCTGTCTTCCATGCTGCAAGGGATCACCGTCGCTTCGCCGCCCGCCATGGCCACGATGTCGGAGTAGGATGTCCAATAGGGCGCGGGCATCAAGACTTCATCGCCCGGATCCAGCGTGGCGAGCATCGCGTTGGCGATTACCTGCTTTGCCCCGGTTGAGATGATCACCTCAGCCGGATTCGCACCCGCATCGGCAGCAACGGCGGCGCGCAGGTCGGCGGTGCCAAGCGTGGCGGTATACTTGGTCTGCCCGGCCAAGGCGGCCCGATGCGCGGCCTCGATCACCTCGGGCGGCGTGGGGAAATCCGGCTCACCGGTTGCCAGCGACACCACGCTGTGACCAGCCTTCTTCAAAGCCGCCGCGCGTTCGGCGATCTGGACGATTTCAGAAATCTCAAGGCCCGCCATGCGCTTGGCGCGGCGGAAGGGGGATTCGATGTTCATTTTCTGCCCGGGCGAAGTTTTCGCTGATGTATATGAAGTAAAACTCAAGTAAAAACGACGAATGGTCGCCTATATGTGAGGTTTCTGCACATGATTGCCCCGCGCCGGTTTCTGCCGTCGGTCAGTTCGCTGCTTGCGCTGGAAGCCGTTGATCGGCTTGGATCGGCCACGCTTGCCGCGGGTGAGCTGTCGCTGACCCATTCGGCGATTTCCCGGCAGTTGAAGCATCTTGAGGGCCAGATCGGCGTGACCCTGTTTGAACGGGCCGGGCGAGCCTTGGTTCTGACCCCGGCAGGGCGGGACTATGCGGCCACAGCGCGAGGCTATCTGCAAGACCTTGCCCGGGCCAGCCTGAAGATCCGCGCTGCAGGTGCGCGGATGAGCCTGAACCTGGCAGTGCTTCCTACATTTGGATCGCATTGGCTTCTGCCCCGGCTGAAGGAGTTCTGCGATGCGAACCCTGCAGTGGTGGTAAATCTTGGCACAAGGCTTGCCCCGTTCGACTTTGGCAGTGAACCTTTTGACGCGGCAGTCCATTTCGGCGTCCCGGATTGGCAGGGTGTCGAATATCTGGAGCTGATGCGCGAACGGGTGATCCCGGCGGGCGCGCCTGTGCTGCTGCCCAATGGCCCGGTTTCACCAAGCGAGATTCTCTCGCTTCCGCTTCTGCATCTGGAAAGCCGGCCGGGAGCTTGGGAGGACTGGTTCTCCCGTCGCAAGCTGCATGTCGATCGGCTAAGCGGAATGCTTTTCGACCAGTTCGCCCATATGTCCGAGGCGGCCGCCTTGGGTTTTGGCCTAGCCCTTCTGCCATCGTTCCTGTTCGAAGCCGAGGCAAAACGCGGTCGGCTGGTGGCTGCTGCTGTAGAATATGACGCGCTTGAGGCCGGATACTACCTTGTTTGGCCAAAGGGCCGGACGCTTAGTCGACCGCTGTCCCTGTTGGTGGAATGGCTGAAGGCCGAAGAGCCAGACAGCGGTACAACATGAAAACCCGTCGGCTGCCTGTTCTGGCCCTCAGCTGTCTTGCCGCGCAATGTCGGTGATCAGCACATCCCGCACGACTGTGCCAAGGATCATTGCCGCCGCCTCTTTCAGGTTCGCCCGCAGGACCACAAGGTTCGAGCTGTCGGTAAAGGAGCCGCTGAAACCCCCGACATTCGCGTGGTCGAACATCACCTGCAGAAAGGCATCGCGCAATTTCGGCTCATGGGAATATACCGTTTCGGTATTGCCGGGTTCGATCTCAAGCGAGATTGCCAGGACCACCATCGCATCAACCCGACCGTCCTTGACCACGGGCACGACGAATTGGTTGTTCATCTTCACGTATTCGGGGCCATCCTCCGAACCATCGCCAAGTTCGCCTGAAGTTGAAGCCCCGCCGTGGTCATCGGCGGCAGCTTCGGTTTTAACGGCCGTTTCAGTGCCGTTACCTTGAGCCTCCGAAGCCTGTTCGCCTCCTTCGGCTGCGGCGTGTTCGCCGACCTCTGCCGTCGGGCGCAGAAACAGCCCGGCTCCGATGCCGCCACCCAAGCCCACAAGGGCCAGAAGAAGGGGGAAAAGTTTGCGCAGCATGATCAGAACGGAAGCACGATGTCGGCGGCTTGCTGGCCATAGGTAGGCTGTTGGACATCGGTAATCTGCCCCTCGCCCCCATATGAGATTTGGGCTCCGGCGATCTTGTCATAGGTGATCTCGTTGTTGCGCGAGATGTCGATTGGCCGGACATAACCGGTCACGGTCAGGATCCGCTTTTCGAAATTCACCCGGACCTCTTACTGGCCTTCGATCCTTAGAAGTCCGTTCGGCATGTCTTCGACAACTGTTGCGGCAATCCGCAGGGTCAATTGTTCCTTGCGCGAGACATTGCCCGACCCCTTGAAGGTCGACGCGGATGAGGTATCGAAGGCTTCCTCCATGCTGGCGCCGTCCGGAAGCTGCTCATCGATCCGCTGGGGAATGCCAAAGAACTGGCCAAGGCCCCCGCTTTGCTTGCCGCTGCGGTTCCGGCCAGTGGAATTGGAAATTGCAGCACTGTCGTCAATCTCGATCACGACGGTCAGGATATCGCCACGATGCGCTGCCCGGCGGTCGCCAAAAAGGGCGTCCGTCCCGCCGGACCACAGTGAGGAATGATCCGATGGCGTGCCTGCCGCGACATCCTCGGGCAGTTCGGCCGAATGAAGGGCATAGTACTGGTCTGTCTCGGCGAAGGGCGCGAAGCCGGGCGCACGACCGACCTGATCAAGCTTTGCGCAGCCGGCAAGGGTAAGTATCAGGAAGATTGCAATTTTAGTCAGCATTCTTGTCATCCCATCCGACATAAACCGCACCATCCGCGCCGACACGGCCCGAGACAGTTGTGCGCGAGGCAAGGTTGATCACTTGGACAACTTCCCCTTCCGACCCACGCGCAAGCGCCCGGCCTTCGGTCGAAATGGCAAGCGCGCCAGTGGCATAGATCAGCGTCACGGTCTGGTTGCGCTGAACCAGAGTGGGTTGGCCAAGGTCTTCGGGCCGGACGGGCCGACCAGCATAGATGGCCACGCGTGTTTCCAACCCGTAGGCTCCAAGCGGATCCGAGAGTGCGCCGGGCAGATCCGCCGCGACAAGGGTCAGATCGTCAGCTGCAATCACCGTCTGGGCCCTTAGCGTTCGTGTGGCGACGACACTGTCGGCGGCGGCTGGTGCGGCGATCAGCAGGAAAAGCGTAAACCTTAGCATCAACGCACCTGCGTGGTTGCGGCCAGCATCTGGTCGGCGGCTGTGATGACCTTGGCGTTCAGTTCATAGCCACGTTGGGCCTTGATCAGTTCGGTCACTTCGCGCACGGCATCGACGGAACTTGACTCAAGATAGCCCTGACGCAGAGTGCCAAGCCCATCGAGCCCCGGTTGGCCCGAAAAGGCCGCACCCGAGGCCGGGCTTTCGGCAAAGAGGTTCGACCCCAAAGCCTCCAGCCCCTTTTCGTTGGCAAAGGTGGAAAGGGTAAGCTGGCCAAGGAGTTCCGGGTCCACTCGATCAGCAAAATCGGCCCAAACCTCGCCCGTGGGGCTGATGGTCAACCCGCGCGCATCGGTGGGGATGGTGATGCCGGGGACCACTGGAAACCCGTCCGATGTCACGATCAATCCATCCGCCGAGCGTTTCAGCGCCCCGTCGCGGGTATAGGCTGTTGTCCCGTTGGGAAGGGTCACTTCAATATAGCCGTTGCCGTCGATGGCCACATCCAGATCGCCGCCGGTGGCGTCCAGAGAGCCTTGGCCGGGAATGATCGTCACCGAAGCGGGGCGAACCCCAAGCCCGATCTGGATGCCGGTCGGCAGCATCGACCCATCAGACGCCGAAACGCTGCCCGGGCGCACCATCTGCTGATAGCTCAGATCGGCAAAGTCGGCACGACGGGGGCTGTAACCGGTGGTCGACATGTTGGCGAGGTTGTTCGACACAACATCGACCTTCATCTGCTGGGCGGCCATGCCGGTCGCGGCGATTTGCAGGGCTTTCATCGCAGGTTCCTATCGGCCAAGTGTCTGGATCACGCCGCGGACCCGTTCATCTTCGGCGTCAAGAAACTTCTGGCCCAGCTCATAGGCGCGCTGAACCTCGATCATGCGGGCGATTTCGGAAATGGGTTGGACGTTGCTGTCCTCCAGCATGCCCTGCATCACGGTCGCCCCTGCGGCGGGTTCCAGTTCCCCGGCGGAAAACATGGTCCCGGACTGATGGCGCAGCGCCAGCGGATCGGTGGGCTGCCACAGCCCAACCTGCGCGATGGGCTGGCCGTTGGTGGAAAGCGTGCCGTCGCTGGCCATCGCAACCGACTTCGCGTCGGGCGGAATGAAGATCGGTGCGCCCCCGGCATCAAGCAGTCGGAAACCGTCGGGGGTGACCAACTCGCCTTCGGCGGAGGGGGTGAAACTGCCCGCGCGGGTCAGCCTTTCGCCATCCGGGGTTTCGATCAGGAAGAAACCGTCGCCCTGAATGCCAAAGTCGAAGCTGCCCCCCGTCTGCGACAGACCGGCCTGCGACAGGTCGACTTCGCGACCGCTGGCGTAGGACATCGAGAGCGACGGGTCCTGATCAAGGGCCGCGACGAATTCGGAAAAGACCACACCTTCGCGGCGAAAGCCGGTGGTCGAGGCGTTGGCGATGTTGTTCGCCACCACACCCATTTCGCGCATCAGACCTGATTGGCGGGTCAGCGTGGCGTATCCGGCGGCGTCCATGGTCTAGCCCCCTGCGATCTGAGGAATGATCGTGTCGGCGAAGAAGGCGACCAAAGTCGAGGTCATGAAGCTCATCGAGACCCAGAAGACAGCCATCATCGCGGCGGCCTTGGGCACGAAGGTCAGCGTCATTTCCTGCACCGAAGTCAGGGCCTGGAAGAGACCGATCACGACGCCCACCACCAGTGCCACCGCCAGAAGCGGCGTCGAGATCAGGACCGAAGTCCAAAGCCCCTGGCGGAGCATGTCAAAGATCTGGGCTTCGGTCATACCGGCATCCTCAGGATTTCCTGATAGGCCTCGACCACCCGGTCGCGCACGGTCGCCACGGTTTCGACCGCCAGCTGCGACGAGGCCAAAGCCTGAACCAATGCATGTGGATCGGCCCCACCTGTCATGGCCGCACGGGCAGTGGCTTCATGCTCTTGAAGCGTGCCCATGAAATCCCCGGCCAACCTTGCAAAGCCCGCCTCTGCCCCATCAGCCTTTGGCTGGGGGGCAGCAGCGGTGCGTGCATTGGCATAGGCCTTGGAGACGAAAGAGGTATTCACGTCCATTCTGGATCTCCTCTATCGGCGCAGCAGGTCGAACAGACTTTGCGTCATCTGACGCGTCTGGTCGAACATCCTGAGGTTTGCCTCATAGCTGCGCTGCGCTTCGCGCGCGTCCGCGATTTCGATCACCAGATCGACATTCGAGCCGTCGTAGTGACCGGTATCATCCGCCAACGGGTGGCCGGGATCGTAGATGCTGGTAAGTTCGCTTTGATCAAGCCGGACTGGCCCGACTTCAACGAGGCCGGTATCCATCGCCTGATCAAAGCTGACAAGCTTGCGGTGGTAACCGGGGGTGTCGGCATTGGCGATGTTTTCCGACACATGGCGAAGCCGCATCGACTGTGCCTCCATCCCGGAAGCGGAAAAGGATAGCGAAGAGATCAGGTCATTGCCCATCTATGCCCCCTACCGGTTCCGGCCAAGGCTGGCGCGGATCACATCCGAGCTTGCCCGATAGATCGCCAGCGCCATGTCGTGGTTCTGTCGCGCTTCGACGGACTTGACCATTTCAGCCTCAAGCGAGACCGAGTTTCCATTCGGTGATTCTTGGCCCCGGCTGCGCTCTGGCATCAGGGTTGTAGTGGTGGAAGAGCCGTTGAGATGGCCCGGCCGGGACCTGCGCATCTCGCCCGGATCGGCGGCATAGGCTTCGGCAAAGCTGGGCAGGTCCTTGGCCTTGTAGCCGGGCGTGTCGGCATTCGCGACATTCTCGGCGATGACCGCCATGCGCGCCCCGGACTGTGCAGCCAGCGACTGCGCCATTTGGATGAGTTCCAGTTTTTCGAACATCGGGGCTTCTCCCTCGACCGCTTTCACCAAGGCTTAAGGGTGATTCCTTTAGAAACGGTTGAGGCGAACAAAGGGAGAATCCCGTGTCTGGATTATTTGACGGCCTTTTGGCGGAAATCGCGGGCAGGGCGCCCTTGCGGCGGGTCGGGCGGGTGGTGGAAACCCGGCGCGGTCTGGTCGAGGTAGCGGGTCTGGATCACGCCGCCATTGGCGACCGGGTGGTAATCCACAGCCGCGACGGCGCTGCCGGGGGCGAGGTGCTGCGGCTGGTTCCGGGTCGTTGCTCGGTGCTGCCCGATGCTTCGGGCGACGGCATGGGGATTGACGACCGGGTAGAGCTTTGGGGCAAGGCCGAAATCGCCCCGGATGACAGCTGGATCGGGCGGGTGGTCGACCCGACCGGGCAACCCCTGGATGGCCGTCCGCTTCTGCGCGGCCCGAAAACGCGCGCTTTGCGAGCCCCGGCTCCCCCAGCCGCGATTCGCCGTCGGCTTGGCGTGCGGCTGGGCACTGGGGTTGCGGTGTTTGACACATTGCTTCCGCTGGTACGCGGCCAGCGCATCGGGCTTTTCGCCGGGTCGGGTGTCGGAAAATCTTCGTTGTTGGCCCGCTTTGCGCGCGGGGTGGAAGCTGATGTCGTTGTGATCGCCCTGGTGGGTGAACGCGGGCGCGAGTTGCGGGAATTCACTGAGACAGTGCTTGGCCCCGTCGGTATGGCGCGCAGCGTGGTGGTGACGGCTACTTCGGACCAGTCGCCCCTGATGCGGCGGATGTGCTGCCTGACGGCCATGGCAGTGGCCGAACACTTCCGCGACCAGGGTCTGCACGTTTTGCTGCTGGTCGATTCCGTCACCCGCTTTGCCGAAGCGCATCGCGAAGTGGCCCTTGCGGGGGGCGAGGCGGCGTCGTTGCGTGGCTATCCGCCCTCGCTGGCGCATGCGATCATGGGTCTGGCAGAGCGTGCGGGGCCGGGGCCGGAGGGCTCGGGTGATATCACAGCGGTCTTTTCCGTGCTGGTCGCGGGGTCGGATATGGAGGAGCCGGTGGCCGACATTCTACGTGGCGTGCTTGACGGCCATGTCGTTCTGGACCGCCGGATTGCCGAGCGGGGGCGTTTCCCTGCGATTGATCTTCTGCGGTCAGTGTCCCGGTCGTTACCTGAAGCGGCGAGCGAGGAAGAGAATACCCTGATCACCGAGGCGCGGCGGCTTCTTGGCACCTATGGCCGGGCCGAGATGATGATTCAGGCCGGGCTTTATGCAGCGGGGTCCGATCCTTTGATCGACCGGGCGATCAAGCATTGGCCTTTGCTTGACGCGTTCCTCGCCGAACCGGCACCGGCAAATGGTGTGGCGGGCAGCTTCGAGCGGCTGCGGGCGTGCCTTTCCGGGTGACGCTGAAGGCAGGTTCCGAGATGTCAGTCCCCAATCCTCGCAGGCTGGGATGGCTTGACCTTTCGGTGCGGGCGCATTTGCCAAGGTCGAATATCCTTGTATGCCCAAGGCCGGTCAGGCCTGCGCTTTACAGAGAGCTATCAGCCCCGACGCAAGAGCTGCAAGGCAATGGCGGAATGAGAACTTCCTGAGCCCTGATCCTGCATTTCAGCACGGAGGATGTAGCGGCGAACCAATGCCTCCATCTTGGCGGGGTCCTTGAACTGGCTGACAGTGCCTGCGCCAAAGGTGGCATCGGCGCGGGTTTTCAGGACGGAAAGCTGCTGGTCGATGTCGATAGAGGCAAAGCTTTTCGGCAGGCCAAGCGCAGTCTGGAAAACTTCGCGCATCGGCTGGTTGCCAAGGATTGTGTACCACTTGGCATTCTCGCTGCTGGAACCGGCGGCAACGGCGGCAACTTCCCGTTCGGCGTTCAAGGCCAGCCGGTAGGTGTTGTTCTGATCGCCCACGGCGGTTTCAAAACTGCGCGCCCGGAAGCGGGAAAGGATTTCATCCGGAAAGGTCGAGATCTTGGTGCGTGGAACGGAATAGTCGCCAAATCCGAAGGCGGAAGAAAGCTTCTGATACTGCTTGTCGGCCAGCTTGTTGGCCAGACTGCCTACCTTAAGCGTCCCGCCTTCCAGCACCTTGCGGACAAAGGCCGTGCTGTTCAGATCGCCCTCAAGCCCGAAGGCTGTCAGCGCGATCCGCAACAGCCGCTTGTCCGAAACCAGCTGTTCAGCCGTCTTAACCTTGCCGATCTTTTCCCGGAAATAGGCCTCGTCCCGCTGTTGGGCCGGGGCAGCTTTCTGCGCCACTTGCTGGCGCGCCATGGTGCGTTTCAGGAAACTCCAGCCGGTAAAACCCGACATCGGCAATACCGGCTGAAAGCTCATTGGGGATGGGCGGCGAACAGCCGCTCCTCACGCGGTAGCAGGCTGCGAAGTGCCTTCAGGACCTGGTAATGCTGATCCTCCAGCACAGCGCGGCTGGCCACAGCCAGTTGGGTGCGGCTGTCGTGGTCGGTAAGGACCTGGCTGAGCTGCTCAATCCCGCGCAGAAGCTGCAGTCGAGTTTCCCCGGCATCGGCATCACCCGACAGGACCAACTGCGCGATGTAGCAGACCCGCCGCACCGGGGTGTTGACCTCTTGTGGGTGGATCGCATCGCGCAGGCGCAGGATATTGGCGTTGGGCGTCACGACCGCAAGGCGGGATCGCTTGTCGCCATTCTCGATCACTGCGCCGTTTATCAGGACCCTTTCATGCGGGCCAAGCTTCAGAACCAGCCCGCTCATCCCGGCCCCCGATCACCGCGCAGACCACGCATGACGGCCGTGTTGATATCGGTCAAAACGTCGATGCTGGCGTCACTTTCCAAGACTGCGCGGCTGTGGCTGGCGGTGAATTCATAAAGATAGAAAAGCCGGGCCCGGAGCGCCTGCGGCAGGCCATTTTCGGGCAAAGCGACATCGGATGCCAAGGTGGTCCAAAGTTTCTGATTGTCGGTCAAGGCGCGGACAAAGCCAGGAAAATCGGCAGAGCGATTGTTCCACGCAGAACGCAGGCGTTGGGTGACCTGGGCAATCAGGTCGTATTCGATTGATCGAAGCGACCGCGCGGGGGTTTCGTGCCGGGCATAGGCGATTGGGGAATGCAGGGTCATCTGGGGTCCATCTGTTTAGGGCTGGGGTGGGGGCCGCGAAGCACGCTTCGCGGCCCGTCAGGCTTAGCGGAACAGGGACAGAAGACCCTGCGGCTGCTGGTTGGCGATCGACAGGGCCTGGGTGGCAAGCTGCTGCTGGACCTGCAGCGCCTGCAGCCGGGCCGACGCTTCTTCCATGTTGGTGTCGACCATCACGCCGATCCCCGTCTTGAGCGCATCGGTCAACTGGCCGACAAACTCGTTCTGGATATCGATCCGCTTTTGCGACGAGCCAAACTCGGCGGCGGCGTCGATTGTGGTCTGAAGCATGCCTTCGATAGCATCCAGCGCGTTTGAGGGCGCGTTTTCTACGTCGATATTGTTCAGGCCGGAAAGCCCGCCTGTGCCCCGCGTCGCCGTGAGGGCAAGGTCCGCCGGCGCATTGGTGTTGTTGGCAATCTCAAGTTCACCCGAATTGAGCGTGAGCGTGAAGTCGGACGAAGACAGGCCGTTCGTCGCAAGCGCGGATTTCAACCCCGCAACCACCGCGTCGCTCGTATCACCCCGTTGTACAACATATCGGCCCGAGACATTTCCGATGCTGAGCGCGATGGCGTCGCCTGCGACCAGCGCCGTCATGTCAAGCGGATCTGCAGTGGGTGCATTCGATGCCAGCGCCCCCGCACCGCCTTGAAACGCAAAGGCATTCAGGGTTTCCGGCGTGCCGGTGGTCACGGTGGCTGCCGACAAAGTGCCTCCGCCCGCTGTCAGGGCAGCACCGGCATTGGTTGACAGGTTTTGCGCATTGACCGTGATGTTGCTTGAGGTCACGCCAGTCGAGCTTCGGTCAAGTGAGGCAAGAACATTGACCGAGGCATGCGACCCATCGACAAGGTTCAGCCCGTTGAACTGCGCCGCTCCGATCACGGATTTGACCTGTTCGGTCAGGGCGTCGATGTCGGTCTGGATCTTGCCGCGATCGACGTTTTCCGCCTGGGCGGCAACGATCTTGCCCTTCATCTCGGTCAAAAGTTTGGTGACCGATTCCGAAGCCTGTCGGGCAACGGTCAGGGTCGCGCTGCCAACGGAAAGACTGTCAGAAATGCCCTTGAAGCCTTCAGCATCCGATTCCATCACTTTCGAGATTGCCCAGACGGCGGCATTGTCCCGTGCTGTGGCAACGGACTTGCCGGTCGAGATGTCAGACTGGGTCTTGCTTAGATTGGCGTTGATGCCCTTCATCGTCTGCAGGGCAACCATCGCACTGGTATTGGTCAGGATCGACGACATGTTTGGTTCCTTAAGTATTGGCCGCTGATTTCACGGCCGGTCGGGCCACCCGCAGGTGACGAAACGGCATTCTCTCCACTGCCACCGGGGGTTCCGGCAGCGCCGCCACAGCATGAGGCGCGAGGTCAATAAAGCGCGGGGGAGACTAAGCAAGTCCTAATCGCCAAGCCCGATTTGGGGTGGATTTGAGCTAAGTCAAACACGTCTTGGCATAAGGAGCGACGGGCCAGGAATCACTGCACGCCGCCCGTGCATGTCATAGGTGGAAAGCGATGGGCCGGCATTGATCTCGTTGATCCGCTGTCTGGCGGCCCGGATCCCGCGCTGGGCGGCCTGCAAAAGGCGGGCGTTCCGATCGGCCTTCTGACGCAGGCGATCGGCAGTGGGACGGTCAAGTTGGGGCAGGGCAACGGCCATAGCCTCGACCTTTCCGGCAAGCTTGAAAAGATCAGCAAAGTCCCCTGCGATCAAGGCGTCGCGGGTCTGATCAAGAACGGCTTCAAGCTGGGTCGACATGATCAGCCTTCACCATGCTGTTGAAGATGAGCTCGGCCAGCCCGACCCCGCCGCGTTCGACCATCAGCTTGGCCTGTTCCGACCGGAGGAATGACGAGAACTGCGCCTCGCCACTGCCGCCGCCGAAGGGGCCGGTCATCTCGCCCAAGCCGGAATGAGACAGCATTTCGGCCAGAAAACTTGCCTCAAGCTCTTCGGCCTTGGCCATCATCTGCTCTTGCCGCGTCGGGCTGGGATGCGGCTGAGGAAGGATTGGTGCAGTTTCCATTGCAGCTCTCGGGTTCAGTGGAGTTTGGCCAAGCTTCTGCGATGGAGGTAAAGAATGAGTAATCTCTCGCAGCGATAAGGGGGCGCAAGCAGCGACAGAAGTCGGGGAATCAATGCCAAGTCCTATGATGCAAGGATTCGTTTCGATTGGCCCGGTTTCAGGGCTGCCGATGGTCGAGCGATCTTCCTCCGATGACAAGGCTGCCGCCATTTCCGGAACCATGCTTGACCCTGACGACTGTGGTTTCGCCGGGCTTGTTCGGCAGACGACGGACAAGGACAAGTCGGAAGATCCGGACCCATTCTGGATGATGCCAACTGCTCCGATGCCCGCCGCATTGGATCTGCGTTCGGTGGCCTTGCCGGCTTTGCAACCGCCGAACGTGGAACGGGTAGAAGCGGGAGGTCTGGAGTTGAAAACTATGGTCGCTGTTGCCGATGAAAGCGTTCTGTCCGGTGGCATCCTGACGCCAAGCCCAGCGCAGTCAGATCCATCAGTTGAGTTCGTCCAAGGGACCGTGTCGGGATCTCCTGAAAGTACTGAGCCTGCAGTGGTCAAAATGCCCGAACCATTTCCAGCGGCGGCGCTGCCGGAAAAGATTTCGGCTTTGGACGCCGCCCCCGATCCATTGGCAATTGAGGCGGAATTTGGCGGTCCGGCCCCCGCCCGTAGGCCTGACAAGGGGACTGCGGTTTTGTCGGTCCTGCCCGCACCCCTGCCGCTTGGGTTTCCAGACGCAGCGCAACCTCGGACAAAGGTCGCCCCCACTCTCGCCGTCTCAACGGGGAACGTGTCGTCAGGCCTGACTAACACCCCGAGCCCTTCGCTGGATCGCGCGGGAACAATGCCTGTCGTTGATCCCTTCACCGGCGCAGGGCATGAAGTCCATTTGCCGACCGCATTGATGCTGCGGTTCGAAAGCGAAGGTCGTGAAGTTTCCGTCGGGCCTTTGGTCCATCTGGGCGTGCAGACCACCGGCGAGCGGCCCCCGATACAGGCATTCAGACCTGGAATTGCCGCTTCGACCAAGCCCATCGTTCAGCCAGAGCCCGACCCAAAGCTGATTGCCGACCCACCAAAGGCCGAGAGGTTGGGCCCCGGAAGCATCGCGGCGGCCCTCGTTCCGGCACATACAACGCTGCCCCAGGTGGCTTTGCCATTTGGCAAGGATGAGGGCGACAACGGGATGACAGAACTGACTTTACCTGTATCGCATCCGGGTCAGTCGGCAGGCGTCGGGGCTGCGGTCTCTCCGGCTGAAAGCCAAAAGACCGCCGCGCCAATCCTTTCGCCACTGGTGGGGCAAGTCATGCTTGCTGTGGTCAAGGGGGCCGATGGCGAGACGACCTTGACTCTGTCTCCGGAAGAGCTTGGTAAGGTTCGGCTGTCGTTCCGACCGGACAAGCAGAATGCCGACAGAATGGTCGTCATGCTTGGCTTTGACCGGCCCGAGACCATGGAACTGTTCCGTCGCCATGCCGATCAGCTGGCGGATGCCCTACGCTCCGCGGGATATGCTGGCGTTCAGATCGACTTTGGTGGCACAGGGGATGGCAATTCCCGCCAACCCCTTGGTAGGGCGGCTTCCATTGGTAGTGAGGGGGATGACATGGCGATGGTGGGTGAAGGGATGACTGTTCCGACGCCCCTGCGAAATGGACCCCTTGGCGGACTTGACCTACGATTGTGAGGAACCGATGACCATAACCCCAGCGACCACTGCGACCAGCACAACTCCGCCCCCCACGTCGACGGACGCGGGGACCAAAATCAGTTCTGACTACATGACCTTTCTTCGGATGCTGACGGTCCAGATGCAGAACCAGGACCCGATGAACCCAATCGAGTCCAGTGACTATGCCGTGCAGCTTGCCACGTTTTCGGGTGTCGAACAACAGGTGCGCACGAATGAGCTTTTGGCGGGAATGATCTCAAGTTTCCAGCAATTCGGCATGGCGGAGATGGCGAGCTGGATCGGGAAAGAGGCGCGGTCGAATGCGGCGGTCTACTATGACGGAACCCCGGTTACCCTGTCGCCCAATCCGGCAGTCGGGTCGACCCGGGCTGTGATAGCGGTCAAAGATGCAGAGGGTAATCTCGTCTCGCGTGAGGATATTCCGGTCAGCGCCGAGCCCTATCAATGGCTGGGGGCCGGGGCTGATGGAATGCCGTTGCCACCGGGAACCTATACGATCACGCTGGAAAGCATGAACGGCGACGAAGTCATCGACTCCCGCCCCATCGAGTACTACGCCCTCGTCACCGAAGCGCGTGGTGGGCCGGGTGGAACCAAGCTTGTGCTGGAAGGTGGAATCGAGGTGCTGGCGAACAGTGTTACGGCGCTTCGCGAGCCCGTCCCCTGAAATTGGCCTAGCCTAAACCGCGCAGGAAATAGCCCGCGGCAATGGCCAGCCCTATGATGACCGGCCATAGCAGCCAGACGCCCCTGCCCTTTGCGCGTGAGGGAGGTGAGGCCGGATTCCCAGCCCGGATCAGTTGGGCCTCGATCATCGCGGGCAACTTCGGGCCAAAGCGCATGAGCACGCGGGCCGTCTTCATCAGGTCGCGGACCAAAGCCTTCGGTCCGATATTCTGCTTGATGTAGCCTTCAACGACGGGGCGGGCGACCTGCCAGATATTGATATGCGGGTCGAGCGAGCGAGCAACCCCTTCGACCACGACCATCGTTCGCTGCAGAAGGATCAGTTCGGTGCGCGTCTCCATCCCGAACCGTTCGGTCACCTCGAACAGATAGGACAGCAGGCGCGCCATCGAGATCCAGCTTGCCTCCATCCCGAAGATCGGCTCGCCGACGGCGCGCAAGGCACGGGCGAATTCGTCGATGTCGCGATCGGCAGGCACGTAACCGGCCTCGAAATGCACCTCGGCGACGCGGCGGTAGTCCTTGCGGATAAAGCCCATCAGGATCTCGGCATAGACCCGGCGGGTGTATTCGTCGATCCGGCCCATGATGCCGAAATCAAGGGCGATGATATCCCCATTCGCAGCGACCTTCAGGTTGCCCTGATGCATGTCGGCATGAAAGAACCCGTCGCGCAGCGCGTGGTTCAGGAACAGCTGCAGCACGCGCGCACCAAGAACCCGACGGTCATGGCCAGCCGCGTCGATCAGATCATTGTCGTTGAGACCGATGCCTTCGGCCCAGCCCAGCGTCATCACATTGCGGCTGGAGAGCGACCAGACTGGCTTTGGCACCTGAAAGCCTTCGTCTTTGGCGGTGTTCGCCGCGAATTCGGCGGCGGCGGAGCTTTCTAGCCGAAGGTCCAGCTCACCAGCCACGACACCTTCGAAATGGGTGATCACGTCAACCGGACGCAGGCGACGGGAAAATGGGGCCAGCCGTTCGATCCAGCGGGCGGCCAAGTAGAAGGCATCAATATCCTTGCGGAAGGCGCGTTCGATGCCCGGACGCAGAACTTTGACCGCGACATCCTCACCCGTATCGGCCAGCCGCGCTCGATGGACCTGCGCGATCGACGCGGCGGCGACGGGTTCAGAGAATTCTGCGAAAAGCTCGGAGACCGGCGCGCCAAGCTCGGTCTCGATCATCGCCTTGGCGATTTCGGTCGGAAAGGGCGGCAGCTTGTCCTGCAGGTATTTCAACTGCTGGGCCAGTTCGTCGCCGACAATGTCGGGGCGGGTCGAAAGCACCTGCCCGAACTTGATATAGGCCGGACCAAGGGCAGTCAGCGCCCGGGTCGCTGGGGGAAGGGCGGGGTCACCCTTCAGCCCCAGCCATTTGAAGGGCCAGCCCAGAAGATGCGCGGCAAAGCGCAGCCGCCGCGGAGCCTTGTAGGCCTCCAGCACCACATCCATCGCCCCGGTGCGTTCGAAGGTGGCACCGGTCCGGATCAGCCGGATGATGTTGTGCGGCCCTCTCATGCCCGGACCTGCAAGGGGGCGCTCTTCGCTTCCTTGCGGACGCTCATCGCTGGATCCCCCACCGAAGACCGAGCGAAAGGAAGGGATGAGGGGCCGGTCATCACAGCTTCCATCCCGAATGCAGGGCTGCAATGCCCATGGAGAGGTTGCGGTATTTCACTTGGCCAAAGCCTGCCTCGCGGATCATCGCGGCGAAAGCCTCTTGATCGGGGAACTTGCGGATCGATTCGACCAGGTACTGATAGCTGGCCCGGTCATTGGCGACGATCTGGCCCATCACCGGGATCACGTTGAAGGAATAAAGGTCATAGGCCTTTTGCATCAGATCATTTGGTATCCGGCTGAACTCCAGCACCATCAGCCGCCCGCCGGGTTTCAGCACCCGGTAAGCCTGGGCCAAGGCATCGGCGATGCGGGTCACGTTCCGGATGCCGAAGGAGATCGTATAGGTATCGAAACTGGCATCCGGGAAGGGCAGGGCCATTGCATCGCCAACCACCCAGTCAAGCCGGTCCGCCATTTTCTCGGCCTCGGCGCGCTTGCGGCCTTCGATCAGCATCGGCTCGGTCAAATCGCAGACAACGGCAGTTGCACCCCGTGCCCGACCAAGGAAGCGGAAGGCCACGTCGCCGGTGCCCCCGGCCACATCCAGCAGCCGCTGACCGGGTCGGGGCGCCAGCCAGTCCATCATCGCTTCTTTCCAGACGCGGTGAATGCCGACGGACATCAGGTCGTTCATCACATCGTATTTCGAGGCCACGCGGGAAAAGACGCCATGCACCATCCCGGCCTTGTCGGCCTCGGGCACGTTCTGGAAACCGAAATGGGTGGTCTTGCCGGAAGCTTGCGTCATAGGATGCGCCTGAATGTCGTCTACACCGGGTTATACCGAAGTGGACGAAAGGAAAACCGTCTGACGCAGGAAAGGTTGAACGGTGGGTGTGACCGATTGGCTTTCGAAGATTGGCTCCTTCGGTGCGACAATTCTGCCTGCCCTGATCATGCTTGGCTTCTGGGGGTTCTTGATCACGCGGCGGCTTCGTCGTCGGCTGCGCGAGATGAGGCAGCACGAGGCTGATGGAACCATTGGCCGCGCGTCGTTCATTCAAAGCGGCGACATGCCAGTGCATTACAATTTTGTCGCCAAGATCGGTACAGGTGGGCCCGTGGCCACTTCGGTTGGCGAAAAGATCCTGCGCCCCTCGATCGGGGTCAGGTTGGTGGTGCTGGGTGTCGCGGTTATGGTGCTTTACTATTCGACGCTGCCCGCGTTCTGGCCGACCGAGTTCAGCGAGTTGGACAAGGGCACGGAATGGATATTCTCGGTCGCGCGGGTCCTTTTGCCCTTCGCCGCTGTCTATGGCGTCCTTTACATCTTCACCAGCGAAGCAAGGTATGATCGCGACGTGCTGATCGTGACCCGGATGATGATCCAGCTCCGGAAATACCGGTGGAAGGCCCTTACACGAATCGGCGATGGCGGTGCTTACGATCTGATCCTGTTTTTCAAGCCGGGCGGCAAGGCAAAGGTGCTGAAGCACTCTACCGGGATTGCCGAGTTCAAGGCCTTCGCTCTCGCCCAGGTTCAGAAGAATCGGGCGGGCAATGCCTGAACTTCCCGAGGTTGAAACCGTCCGCCGGGGCCTTCTGCCAGTGATGGAGGGCGCGGTGATCGCGCGGGCAGAGGTGAATCGACCCGACCTGCGCTGGCCCTTGCCGGAGCGGATGGCCGAACGGCTGACCGGCAAGCGGGTTACGGCGCTGCGGCGGCGGTCGAAATACATCCTTGCTGACCTCGATTCCGGTGAGTCCCTGCTGGTGCACCTGGGGATGTCGGGCCGAATGCTGATCTCGGGCGCGCAGCTTGGCAGTTTCTATCACCACCATCCTGCCCCGCAGAAACACGACCATGTTGTTTTGCACATGCAGGGTGGCGCGCGCGTGACATTCAACGATGCCCGCCGATTTGGGGCGATGGACCTTTTGCCGACTGACAGTGCGGATCAGCATCTGCTGCTTGCGGGTCTGGGGCCGGAACCCTTTGGCAATGACTTCAACGAACCCTATCTCGCGGGGCGCCTTAAGTGCCGCAAGACACCGATCAAATCCGCCCTTCTGGATCAGAGGATCGTCGCGGGCCTAGGCAATATTTATGTCGCCGAAACTCTGTACCGCGCCCGGATCAGCCCCCTGCGTCTGGCTGGCGACCTTTCCGAACGGGAGGCTCATGCCCTTGTCCCAGTCATCCGCGAGGTTCTGGCCGAGGCGATCGAGGCGGGCGGTTCCTCTCTGCGCGACTTCCGGCAGGCCAATGGCGAGCTTGGCTATTTCTCCAAGCATTTCCAGGTCTATGATCGTGAAAGTCAGCCTTGTGAGACCCTCGGTTGCAAAGGAACCGTGACCCGTACCGTGCAATCCGGTCGATCCTCGTTCTGGTGTCCCGCCTGCCAGAGGTGACTTGCCAATGCGCCCAGTGGTGCTAGGAGTCGCCGCGACTGCCATAGTGGAGCCCCCGATGGCCTACGAGACGCTGATCGTCGAGATCGAGGACTATGTCGCCCTCATCCGACTGAACCGCCCCGATGCGCTGAACGCCTTGAATTCGGCCCTGATGCACGAGCTTGCCGCTGCTATCACGGCAGCCGAAGCGAATGATCGGGTCCGCTGCATCGTCCTGACCGGGTCGGAAAAGGCTTTTGCCGCCGGGGCCGATGTGCGCGAGATGGCCGAGAAGAGCTTCGTCGACGTCTTTTTCGACGACATGTTCACCGCCGAGGTTGCCGCGATCACAAGGGCACGAAAACCGATCATCGCGGCTGTATCAGGCTATTGTCTGGGCGGCGGCTGCGAGCTGGCGATGATGTGCGATTTCATCATTGCCTCTGACACTGCCAAGTTCGGCCAACCCGAGATCAACTTAGGCATCGTCGCGGGTCTGGGTGGCACACAGCGCCTGACGCGGGCTGTGGGCAAGGCCAAGTCGATGGACATGCACCTGACTGGCCGCTTTATGGAGGCCGCCGAGGCCGAGCGCTGCGGGTTGGTCAGCCGGATCGTACCGGCCAAGTCGCTGATCGAAGACGCGATGAAGGCTGCCGCGAAGATCGCCGAAAAATCCGCGGTCACTGCCATGGTGGTCAAGGAATGCGTGAATCGGGCACAGGAAACCTCGTTGCAAGAGGGCGTGTTGTTCGAACGGCGCATGTTCAACGCGGTTTTCGCCACCGAGGATCAAAAGGAAGGCATGGCTGCTTTCCTTGAAAAGCGTCAGCCAAAGTTCCGTGGCCGCTAAAACCCAGGATCGCTGAATCTCGGTCGGGGCTTTTCTTTTCCGCAAAGCTGCACTATAGGCCGCCCCACATGCGCGTGGGCCCGCTTAGGCAAGAATCAGATCCGTCCCCAAGGGGCGGAGCCCTGTGGTCTTTCGTGCGACGAATTTGAAACCGATAGACCTAGGAAGCCCATCATGGCGAATACCGACCAGTCCAAAAAGCGCGCCCGTCAGGCCGACGCCCGTTATGCCGTAAACAAGGCCCGCCGTTCGCGCATCCGCACGTTCCTGCGCAAGGTTGAAGAAGCCATCGCTTCGGGCAACGGCGAAGCAGCTCAGGCCGCTTTGAAGGCTGCCCAGCCGGAACTGGCCCGTGGCGTGACCAAGGGTGTGCTGCACAAGAACACCGTCGCGCGGAAGATGTCGCGCTTGGCTTCGCGCGTGAAAGCCGTCGCCACGGTCTGAGCCCGCGGGCCAGACGATTCTTTACCGAATGCTTTGGGCGCACCCGCAGGGGCTGCGCCCTTTGTCATTTTTCCATGCCCTGGACCTCTGGTCATACCCGGGCGTTGCCGTTTTGCACCGCCTCCGGGATTCGCATCAGGTGAATCGGTGTCAAGCGTGTTGTTCAGTTGCAGCCTTGATGTGCGTCTTGCTAGCCTGTCCAAGCGATTCACTTCGTCTTGGGGGACAGGACGGATCGCGAAGGGAAGCCCGTCGGCTCGGCCTGCCATGCCGAAGCTTAAGATGAAGGGTGCCCTTTTCGCGAGGCCAATATGAAGGCAGCGTCACGCTGCCCATGCTGCGGTTTCCTGCTGGGCCACGTTGTTGGCCAAGCGGTGATCCAGTTTGTTCCACCGGGCTAAAATGGACTGTACTTCGCTTTTGGCGGCGTGTGGCTTTTGTGAAAAGCAAAAAGGAACGGTGTTGGCTGGCAGCGCGGCTGTCGGTTTTTGGATATTGGCGGGTCAAAGCGAATGACGAATGAAACTTGGGCTCAGGCCCGGCAAGAACTGATCAAGCGCGTTGGCAAGAACAATTACGTCACCTGGATCGAACCGCTGAAGCTGGCGCTTTTGGCCGACGGCGTTGCGCGATTCGAGGTTCCCACCATTTTCTTTGGCGATTGGGTGCAGCGCAACTATGCCGACCATATTCGCAGCCAGTTGGCCAGCGCTGGCGCTGCCGTTGACCGCGTCGAATTCGCCTTGGGAAGTCCGGCTGCGGAAGCCCCGGCCCCCGCGAAGGCCCAGGCGCGTCCGGCGCGCAGCCGCTCTGCCGCCGATGACGATCTGCCCGGCGCACCGCTTGATTCGCGCTTTACCTTCGACAGCTTTGTCGTCGGAAAATCGAACGAGCTTGCCCATGCGGCGTCCCGCCGGGTGGCTGAGGGCGGTCCGGTCACGTTCAACCCGCTGTTCCTTTATGGCGGGGTCGGGCTTGGCAAAACCCACCTGATGCATGCTATCGCGCATGAACTTCAGGCTCGCCGGCCCGAGCTTCGGGTCCTTTACCTGTCTGCCGAACAGTTCATGTACCGCTTTGTCCAGGCTCTGCGCGAACGTCAGATCATGGACTTCAAGGAAATGTTCCGCTCGGTTGATGTGCTGATGGTCGATGACGTGCAGTTCGTCGCGGGCAAGGATTCGACGCAGGAAGAATTCTTCCACACCTTCAACGCGCTGGTTGACCAGAACAAGCAGATCGTGATTTCCGCCGACCGCGCCCCGGGTGAAATCAAGGATCTTGAGGAACGCATCAAATCGCGCCTGCAATGCGGGCTGGTCGTGGACTTGCACCCGACGGATTATGAACTGCGCCTTGGTATCCTGCAGCAGAAGGTCGAATTCTACCGCAGCCAGTATCGCGGGCTGGTCATCGCCGATGGTGTGCTGGAATTCCTTGCCCACCGGATCACCACCAACGTCCGTGTGCTGGAAGGCGCTCTGACCCGGTTGTTCGCCTTTGCCTCTCTGGTGGGTCGCGAGATCACGCTGGAACTGACCCAGGACTGTCTTGCCGACATCCTGCGCTCTTCCGACCGCAAGCTGACAATCGAGGAAATCCAGCGCAAGGTCGCGGAACATTACAACATCCGACTCTCCGACATGATCGGGCCGAAGCGACTGCGCAGCATCGCCCGGCCGCGTCAGGTGGCGATGTATCTGTCGAAACAGCTGACGCCCCGCAGCCTGCCCGAAATCGGGCGTCGGTTTGGTGGGCGTGATCATACGACGATCATTCATGGCGTCCGCAAGATTGAGGAGTTGATGGCGATCGACAGCCAGTTGGCCGACGATCTGCAACTTCTGCGCCGCCTCTTGCAGGGATGATGCCGGGCCGGTCTTGACGGTTCCGGCAAACCTCCGCACAGTCTGGATCAACACTTGTGAACCGGTGAAAACCGGATAGATTTTGCGTCCCTTCGGGGATGGCAGGGGGAAGACATGAAGCTTTCGATCGAACGCGCCACGCTTTTGAAGGCTCTGGCGCAGGCACAATCGGTCGTGGAACGCCGCAACACGATACCAATCCTCGCCAACGTGCTGATCGAGGCCGAGGGCAATCAGGTTTCGTTGCGCGCTACCGATCTGGATATCGAGGTCGTCGATCGTGCGCCTGCCATGGTCGAACGCGCCGGGGCAACCACGGTTTCGGCGGTCATGCTGCATGAAATCGTCCGCAAGCTGCCCGATGGTGCGCTGGTCAGCCTGTCTGAAGATAGCGCCGCCGGTCGCCTGACGATCACGGCAGGGCGGTCGACCTTCAGCGTTGCGACCCTGCCCAAGGAAGATTTCCCGGTTATGGCCTCCAGCGAATATTCGTCGAATTTCGCCGCCAAGGCCCCAGTGCTGCGCCGCCTGTTCGACAAGGCGAAATTCGCGATTTCCACCGAAGAGACCCGCTATTACCTGAACGGCGTCTACATGCACGTGTCCCAAGGCGAAAACGGCAAGGTTCTGCGCTGCGTGGCGACTGATGGCCACCGTCTGGCCCGGATCGACGCTGACCTGCCCGCCGGGGCCGAGGACATGCCCGGCGTGATCGTGCCGCGCAAGACCGTGGGCGAGCTTCGCAAGCTGCTGGAAGATGATGACGCGATGATTGCCGTTTCGGTTTCCGAAACCAAAGTACGCTTTGCCACGCCGGCGATCACTCTGACCTCCAAGGTCATCGACGGGACCTTCCCAGATTATACCCGCGTGATCCCGACGGGCAACACCCGCAAGCTAGAGGTGGACGCCGCCGAATTCGCCAAAGCGGTTGACCGCGTGGCCACGGTGTCTTCGGAACGCTCGCGCGCAGTGAAACTGTCGCTGGAAGAAGACCGCCTGATCCTGTCGGTCAACGCACCCGACTCTGGCGCGGCCGAGGAAGAACTTGCCGTGGCCTATGGCGACGAACGGCTGGAGATTGGTTTCAACGCCAAGTACCTTCTGGAAATCGCCAGCCAAGTTGACCGTGAGAACGCGGTATTTCTGTTCAACACCGCCGCCGATCCGACCTTGATGCGCGAAGGCAACGACATGTCGGCAGTCTATGTCGTCATGCCGATGCGGGTCTGACATAGGCAAACGCCCGGTCTGAAAGGGAATTCCCGTGGGCGGTCTGGTGATCGAAACCCTCGCCCTGTCGCATTTCCGCAGCCACCGCGCTGCGCGGCTGGCCTTTGACGGGCGGCCCGTGGCGATTGTCGGGCCGAACGGTGCGGGCAAGACCAATATCCTTGAGGCGGTCTCACTGCTGTCGCCGGGCCGCGGGTTACGCCGGGCGTCAAGTGACGATTTGTCCCGCCGCCCGGAATCTCTCGGCTGGAGGATAACAGCCAGCGTCCAGGGCCTCTCCGCCGCCCATGAGCTGGAAACCTGGGCCGAGCCGGGCGAGGCACGGCAGGTTCGCATAGATAGCAAGGCCGCAACGCAAGCCAGTCTTGGCCGGGTGCTGCGCATCCTTTGGCTGGTCCCAGCCATGGATCGGCTGTGGATCGAGGCTGCCGAAGGGCGCCGCAGGTTCCTTGACCGCCTGACGCTTTCCTTCTTTCCCGAACATGCCGAGCATTCCTTGACCTACGAAAAGGCGATGCGCGACCGGAACCGGCTGATCAAGGATCAGGCGACCGACGCGCATTGGTATGCAGCCCTTGAGGCGCAGATGGCCGAGGCGGGGCGTGAAATCACCACCCACCGCCGCATCGCCATTGCCCGGATCGCCGCCGCTGCTGACCCCGCCAGTGCCTTTCCGACGGCCGAATTGACCTTGACCGGACCCGAAGGCAGCGATGAACCCGAAGACTTGGCCACCGCCCTTGCCGAAGGCCGCCGCCGCGACATTGCGGCCGGTCGCACTCTTGTCGGCCCGCACCGTGCCGATCTTCTTGCGCGGTTCGTGGCCAAGGCCGTACCCGCCGATCAGTGTTCAACGGGCGAGCAGAAGGCGCTTTTGATCAGCTTGATCCTTGCCAATGCCCGCGCCCTTGCCCATGAGCTTGGTCGCGCGCCGGTCCTGCTTTTGGACGAAGTGGCCGCCCATCTGGACGAGGCCCGCCGCGCCGCCCTTTACGACGAGATTTGCGCTCTGGGGGCTCAGGCCCTTATGACGGGAACTGAACGTGGGCTGTTTGACAGTCTTGGCAATCGCGCTCAGAACGTTGCCGTCACAGAAGATGGCGCTGCTTCAAGGATTACATCAGGGTAAATTATGACTGTTTCGATTCACGAACTACTTCTGTACGCGCTAGGCATGGCGGGCCTCTGGGCCGTGCCTGGGCCGGTCTGGGTGGCGCTGACGGCTCGGTCCCTGTCAGGCGGCTTTGCAGCGGCTTGGCCATTGGCGATTGGGGTGGCCATTGGCGATCTCGTCTGGCCGCTGGCCGCGATCCTCGGGCTAAGCTGGATCGAAAGCAGCTATGGCGACGTCCTGTCCGTGCTGCGCTGGGTTGCGGCGGTGATCTTCCTCGTGATGGGCGCGCTGCTGATCCGCAAGCCCGCCGCCACTTTGAACGCCGACAGCCGCCTCACCCGTCCCGGCCTTTGGGCAGGCTTCTCGGTGGGCGTTGCAGCAGTGATCGGGAACCCCAAGGCGATCCTGTTCTACATGGGCGCGCTGCCGGGGTTCTTCACGCTGGAAACCCTGACGGCCCCGGACATCGCAGTGATCATCGCGATTTCGGCAGCGATCCCGATGGCCGGAAACCTTGGCCTGGCCCTGTTCCTTGATAAGGCACGGCAGCTTCTGTCCAGCCCGGAAAATCTGCGCAAGATGAACGTTGGTTCGGGTGTGCTGCTGATCGGGGTCGGGCTGGTCATTCCCTTCCTTTGACTACCAAATCTTGTGTCAAAGGGGTGACATTCCGCCCCCGAAACGCTATAAATCGCGGGCAACGACAAGGGTTCCCTGCGCATGGCTGACCAGCCAAAGAACATGGCCGAATACGGCGCCGATTCCATCAAAGTTCTCAAAGGCTTAGAGGCGGTCCGCAAGCGGCCCGGCATGTACATCGGTGACACCGATGACGGCTCGGGCCTGCATCACATGGTCTATGAAGTCGTCGACAACGGGATTGACGAGGCGCTGGCTGGCCACGCCACCGAAGTCGAGGTCAAGATCCACGCCGACGACTCGGTTTCGGTGCGCGACAATGGCCGCGGCATTCCGGTCGACATCCACCAAGAGGAAGGTGTTTCTGCGGCCGAGGTCATCATGACCCAGCTGCACGCGGGCGGCAAATTCAACAACACGGATGAGGGCGGCAACGCCTACAAAGTCTCGGGCGGCTTGCACGGGGTGGGCGTTTCGGTCGTGAACGCGCTTTCGGAATGGCTGGAACTGACGGTCTGGCGCAATGACACCGAATACCGGGCCCGTTTTGAGGATGGCGACTGCACGGTGCATGTGCATGAGGTCGGCACCGCCCCCGGCAAGAAGGGGACGATGGTCCGCTTTCTGGCCAGCGCCAAGACCAACCGCCCGCAAGGCACCTTCTCGAACCTTGACTACATCTTCAAGACCCTGGAGCACCGTCTGCGCGAACTTGCCTTCCTGAACTCGGGCGTCCGGATCATCATCGAAGACGAGCGCCACGCTGAACCGCAAAAGGTCGAGCTTTTCTATGAGGGCGGTGTCCGGGAATTCGTCAAGTATGTTGACCGTTCCAAATCCAGCGTATTGCCAGAACCGATCTATATCGTGGGCGAAAAGAACGGTATCGGCGTCGAAGTCGCGATGTGGTGGAATGACAGCTACCACGAAACCGTGCTGCCCTTTACCAACAACATTCCGCAGCGTGACGGCGGCACCCACCTGGCCGGTTACCGTGGGGCGCTGACGCGGACGATCACCAATTACGCCCAGTCTTCTGGCATCGCCAAACGCGAGAAGGTGGATTTTACTGGCGACGATGCGCGCGAAGGTCTGACCTGCGTCTTGTCGGTCAAGGTGCCGGATCCGAAATTCTCCAGCCAGACCAAAGACAAGCTGGTCTCCTCCGAGGTTCGTCCGGCGGTCGAAAATCTGGTCAGCGAAAAGCTGGCCGAATGGTTCGAGGAAAACCCAGGTCCCGCCCGGATCATCGTCGGCAAGATCATCGAGGCGGCACTCGCCCGTGAAGCCGCCCGCAAAGCCCGCGATCTCACCCGCCGCAAGACCGCGTTGGATGTGGCCTCGCTGCCGGGAAAACTGGCGGATTGCCAGGAACGCGATCCCGCGAAGTCTGAAATCTTCCTCGTCGAGGGTGACAGCGCCGGTGGTTCGGCCAAACAGGGCCGCAGCCGCTCAAATCAGGCGGTTCTGCCCCTTCGCGGCAAGATCCTAAACGTTGAACGCGCCCGCTTTGACCGGATGCTCGGGTCACAGGAAATCGGCACCCTGATCACCGCACTTGGCACCGGGATCGGGCGCGATGAGTTCGACATCAAGAAGCTGCGCTACCACAAGGTCGTCATCATGACCGACGCAGATGTCGACGGTGCGCATATCCGGACGCTTCTTCTGACCTTTTTCTTCCGCCAGATGCCACAGCTGATCGAAGGTGGCTATCTCTACATCGCTCAGCCGCCGCTTTACAAAGTCGCCCGTGGCAAGTCCGAGGTTTACCTGAAGGATCAGGCTGCGCTTGACGATTACCTGATCGAAATGGGCACCGAAGGCGCCATCCTGCGGCTTCAGGACGGCACCGAGATCGCGGGAAACGACCTTGCCCGCGTCATCGAAGGCGCGCGCCAGTTCCGCCGGGTGCTGGATGCCTTCCCGACCCACTACCCCCGCACGATCCTTGAACAGGCCGCACTGGCGGGCGCCTTCGATCCGGGCAGCGCCGATACCGACCTGCAACTGGTGGCCGACACGGTCGCCAAACGCCTGAACCTGATCGCGCCGGAATTCGAGCGCGGCTGGCTGGGCCGTATCACGCAAGACCACGGCATCCGCCTGTCGCGCATTCTGCGGGGCGTCGAAGAGCTGCGCACGCTGGATGGAGCCGTCCTTCGCTCTGGCGAGGCGCGCAGGCTGTCGCAAGTTGCCGGACAATACCGCGATGTCTATCGTGACCCGGCCAGACTTGTGCGCAAGGAACGGGACCAAGCCATCCACGGGCCTATGGATCTGTTGAAATCCATCCTGACCGAAGGCGAAAAGGGCTTGTCCCTGCAGCGCTACAAGGGTCTGGGCGAGATGAACCCCGGTCAACTTTGGGAAACCACGCTTGATCCCGAAGCGCGGACGCTTTTGCAAGTCAAAGTCGATGACCTGGCCGAGGCGGATGACATCTTCTCGAAACTGATGGGCGATGTCGTCGAACCCCGGCGCGAGTTCATCCAGCAAAACGCGCTTTCGGTCGAACACTTGGATTTCTGACCGGTTGGCGAATGCCGGACCGGCGAACAACAGGATGCAAACATGCGGAAACTACTTCTAGCGGCCTCGATTACATGCCTTCCCACCGTCTCTCTTGCGGCAGACTGGTGGGTCGTGATCGGCTATTTCGACCATCCGCCGATGGAATGGGACGACGGTATCTTGGTTCAAGGGAACGGTCTTGAAGCAGACCTGAACACTTGCGGACATACAGCCTATTGGGACTTCGCGGCTAAGTTCGACGGCTTTAACACCGACGGGCGCGGCACCGTGTTCGTGGTCTACACACAGGATCTGCTGGACAAGCCCGCCGCCGAAGCCCTGCTTGAAGCAACGCTTCCCTGCGTACCCGACGCCTATATCAAGGAAGCAACCTATTCCGGCGAATAGAGTGGTGACCCCGGATGGATTCGAACCATCGACCTGCCGCTTAGGAGGCGGCCGCTCTATCCCCTGAGCTACGGAGCCACGCGTCTTCAATGCGGTGAAACGCGGCAAAACGCAACTGGCGGAAGGAAAAAGGGGAGGCGCGTTTTGGCCCACCGCCCCCCCATGCCATCGTGTCCAGGTTGAGAGCTTGCAGGACACGCTGGATTTCGTCAGCCCCGGGAGACCTGTGGGACTGTTAGCGCTATCATATCGAATGAATGCCGCTTGGACAAGTATTCTCTTTGGCGCTAACAAGGGACCAGGCTGAACCGAAACGGAGCCACTCGCTTTGACCAAGTCTTCGCCTGAACCACGCCACGCCCTGACCCTACGGGATGTCTCCGAAGCCTCGGGCGTTTCGGAAATGACTGTCAGCCGGGTGCTACGGAACCGGGGCGACGTTTCGGCGGCGACGCGGGAAAAGGTGCTCGAGGCCGCGCGAACCCTGGGCTATGTGCCAAACAAGATCGCTGGGGCGCTGGCGTCGCAGCGGGTGACCCTTGTGGGCGTGGTGATCCCGTCGCTTTCCAACATGGTCTTCCCCGAAGTGATGACCGGCATATCCGAAGTGCTTGACGGTACCGGGCTACAACCGGTCGTCGGCGTCACCAACTACCTGCCCGACCGTGAGGAAAGCGTCATCTATGAGATGCTGTCCTGGCGGCCCTCGGGAATGATCGTGGCTGGCCTTGAACACAGCCCTGCCGCCCGCGCCATGCTGGCACAAGCCGGAATCCCGATTGTGGAAATCATGGATATCGACGGCGACCCGGTCGACCATGCTGTCGGGATCTCGCACCACCGCGCCGGCCGCGAGATGGCCGAAGCGATCATCGCCGCCGGCTACAAGCGCATTGCCTTTCTTGGCACACAAATGCCGAACGATTTCCGCGCCAAGAAGCGGCTTGAGGGCTTCGAACAAGCCCTCGCCAAGGCCGGGCTGACGCTTGTCGATCGCGAGTTCTACTCGGGCGGTTCGGCCCTGTTGAAGGGGCGCGAAATGACTGCGGCAGTCCTGTCACGGACGCCAGATGTCGATTTTCTATATTACTCCAATGACATGATCGGCGCGGGCGGCTTGCTGTACTGCCTTGCCCAAGGGCTTGACGTTCCAAACCGCATCGGCCTGGCCGGATTCAATGGCGTCGAATTGCTTGACGGCCTACCGCGAAAGCTGGCCACGATGGACGCCTGCAGGACGGAAATCGGTCGCAAGGCGGCCGAGATCATCGCAGGAAAGGCAAGCCAAGGCGCAAAGGTCGAGCTGTTCCCGACCCTGCAAACAGGCGACACAATCCGCGTTCGATGACGCAATTTGGTCGCTGTGTCAGCCGCCATGATCAGCCGCCTGCGGTTTTCTGGGCCTTGGCGTCGCGTCTGGCCTGGGCTTCACGCCCAGCCTGATCGTGACGCGCGACCTTGGCCTGACGCTTTGCCTGAATCTCCTTGAACGATTCCATCGTGGTCTCGTGCATCTTGCCCACGCGCTCAAGCTCGGCCGCGCGCTCTTCTTCGGTCAGCGATGGCCAAGGTGTCGTTCCGGTAATGTGACCCGAGGCCAACAAAGCAGCCTGAAGCCTGCCGAAATCGATCTCGCCCCAGGAACTCCGACTTGGGCGTGCGCCCGGCATGGGGATCCAGTCGTCAACAAGGCACTCGATCTCGGTCGCCTGCATTCCCTTGAAGACCTGCAATTGCCGCGCCAAATAGGCACCGATCGTCATGCTGCGACGCAAGACGACGGCCACGTTCTGGTTGGAGTTCCCAACATAGCCCAGCAAGTGAACAGGTGAGCAGTCTTCCGCGATGATCAGCCGTGCCGCCTTGTAGCGTGCGATCTGTTCCTCGGGGGTGGCCCGCTGCGGGTGGAAAATGTCATAACCTTCTGCGCGAAGGTATTCCTCAAGCTTGTACTCGCCCAGAATGCTTCCCCGGTCACGCGGCAGGGCAGAACGCGAGATATACAGCTTTTCGGCACCCTCAGGCGCAATTGACGCCCCAGCATGTTTGTTGATGAAGCCCCGGAAGGCTTCGCTGCCCACAATCAGGTCCTTCATCCCGAAACCCTGGACCGGGACGTAAAGCTCATCAACCTGCAGGGGTTCGTTTGCCACGACAAAAGGCAGACGAGCCCCCAGCAAACTGGCAAGGCCATGCAGCTTCTGCACGGATTTTTCCGGAAAGCCGACCGCCTTTGGCGTGAACAGGATTCCGTCCGCTTCGACGCCCTCAGCGTCCAGAGCCCACATTCGCGCCAGCGACTCGACGATGAAGTGACCGAAATGGCCATAGAGCACGCCGCCAAAAATGTAGCGGCCCGCTAGCCGTTTCACTTCAGCAGGTTTTTGTGGGTCCTGGTTCACACGCTCGGTCGAAGACGACCAGCTGATCGACTGCTCGACCATGTTTCCATCGGCATCAAGCACGCCAGAGGCAGAAAATCTGCTTGGGCTTGCAGTCGCCGCCACCGGCACGACAAACGCATCCTTTACCAACCGGATGGCGCCGTTTGCCGTTGTCAGGTCAAGCGTAAGGGGAGGATCTGATCCCAATTCCGTGTCTGCCATCGTCTAACCACTCGCACCATCTTTTCAAAGCCGGACAATATCTGCGAAATCGTGGCGCTAGCAAGGCCCGTTCTTGGAAACCACGGGCCTGGCGAACCAATCCCCAAAGCCTTTGATCGCGCCTCTTAGCCGACCTGAATCGCCTCCCAACGGCAGCAGATCTAACACCAGTTGTACCTCACCGGCAGGTTGCATCCGCGCACCAACATGTGTTTTCAGGCCCGGCGCTTGACGTCACCGGACATGGGGGGAATAGTGTCACCAAGCATGCAGAGATCAACCCTACGTTGTCGCGTCGGCACTGGCCGGCCAGAAGTTTGAAGCTGCAGTCCGTCGGGAAGGTAAAGAATGGGCCAGCATATCGAACAAGTCAGCGCAGCGGCGGCGATGGACCGCACCCGAAAGAATGAATTTCGAAAGTACCCAACGCCTGAACGTGACGGAGACCGGCTTTACCCTTTTGCCGCACCGCAAAGCAGACCAAGTTTCCGGATCGAAAAGCAAGACACGATCTTCGCCGTCGGCTCGTGCTTTGCCCGCAGGATCGAGACCTCGTTGCAAGGTATCGGCAACAGCGTCCTAAGCGCCGAATTCGATCTGGGCCCGATCGGACAGACGGCAAATTTCACGCCGAACATCTTCAACAAGTATTCGATCCATTCGATCACGAATGAGCTTCGCTGGGCGGTTGAGCGCGACACTTTCCCAGGCGTCGACCTGTTCTACCGTGTCGGAAACGGCGCCTATGCCGATTGCCAGTTGGGACTGCCCCGGATCGAATTCCCCACGGGCCAGATCCTGGAGTTTCGGAACCGTTGCCTGGATGTCATGGCGCGCATCGTGGAAGCCGATGTTGTCATCGTCACCTTGGGCTATGTTGAGACCTGGTTCGACCACGAGCTTGGTCTTTACCTGAACACCGCACCGCCGGTTTCAATGGTAAACGCTGACCCCGACCGTTTTGAATTTCGTGTCCTCAGCTACAGCGATGTCCTTGAAGCGCTTGAAGAGTTTTATGCGCTTTTGCTGAAGTATCGTACGAAGCCGCTCAAGATGCTGATCACGGTTTCGCCCGTGCCGCTGATCACAACCTTCCGCGAGATGGATGTCTTGACCGCGAACGCCTATTCCAAGGCCGCCCAGCGCGCAGCAATCGACGAATTTCTCATCGGAAAGGAAGGCGTCGACTACTTTCCGTCCTATGAAGCCGTCACCTTGTCGGATCCGAATGTGGCCTGGTCCAGGGGCGACTATCGCCATGTTTCGCCCGAGCTTGTCGACAAGATCATGTCGAGGGTCCTGAACAACTACGTTGCTGGCTTCGAAGGCCACTCTGCAGCCGGCGAACTCTTCAACAGGCTGGCTAACGTTCGTGCCTCCTTGCGGAAACTCGTCGACACCAAGCAGTATCAAGAGGCTGTCGATCTTGTGGGGCAGAACCGCGAAATCGCCGACAGCAACACCGACATTCTGCTGCTTGAAGCCAGCAGTCTGCGCGGCGTGAACTTGCTACCCGAGGCATGGACCGCACTCACACGGGCAGCGGCACTTTCGCCAGGACGGCCCATGCCACTTGAACGCATGATCCTCTTGTGCCGCCACATTGGCAGGCGCGACGAAGCCAAGGTCATGCTTGCCGAACATGCACGAAAATTCCCCGCACGCGAAGAATGGAGGCTGAAGCAAGACTGGATCCACGCCCCTGCGCCCCGACTGGCGGGCCACAAGGCCGAATGACGATCACCCCGGTCCTGCTCTGTGGCGGCTCTGGCACCCGGCTTTGGCCGCTTAGCCGCAAGAGCCATCCCAAGCAGTTCGCTTCGCTTCTTGAAGGGGAAAGTCTCTTTCAGGCCTCGGCACGGCGGCTATACGGTCAGGCCTTTTCCGCACCCATCATCGTTACATCAGACACGTTCCGCTTCATTGTGACCGACCAGCTTTCCGCAGCCGGAATCGCCGCCGAGGCCGTCCTTATTGAACCCCAGCCGCGCGACACTGCAGCCGCCATCCTTGCAGCGTCCCTGTTCCGGGCCCAGACCGATTCCGAAGGGCTCATTTTGATCGCGCCGTCGGATCACGTCATCCCCGACGCAGCGGCCTTCTCGGCGGCAGTGCTGGCTGGAGTGGATGCAGCCAGAGCGGGCCAGATCGTAACCTTCGGTCTCACTCCGGATCGGCCAGAAACCGGCTTTGGGTATCTCGAACTGGATTGGAAGCCCGCAGGTACAGCACCAGAACCGATTGCGCTGCGCAGCTTTGTCGAAAAACCCAATGCCGAAAGCGCCGCAGGGATGCTTGCCGAGGGGCGGTATCTCTGGAATGCCGGGATATTCTTGGCAACTGTGGCAACCCTGCTTAAGGCCTTCCGCCAAGAAAAACCCGAACTCTTCGCTGCGGTTCAGGCAGCACTTGCCGGGGCATCGCATGATCTGGGCTTTACCCGGCTTGAGCCTATTGCCTGGGCCAAAGCCGAGGCGATCTCAATCGACTATGCCGTGATGGAGAAGGCGCGGAACCTTGTCGTCGTGCCCTATTCCGGGCGGTGGTCCGATCTTGGCGATTGGGCCGCCGTCTGGCGTGAAACGGAAACCGACGGCCTTGCGCTTTCAGGCGCGGCCACTGCGATCGACTGCCGAAACACGCTTCTGCGGTCCGAGGCCGACGGGTTGGAAATCGTCGGTATTGGTCTTGAGGATATTGTTGCCGTGGCAATGCCGGACGCCGTGCTCATTGCGCACAAGAATCGCGCCCAAGACGTGAAACAGGCAGTCGCTACGCTGAAGGCCCGCAATGCCCGGCAGGCCGAAAGCTTTTCCAAGGATCACCGGCCATGGGGATGGTTTGAAAGCCTGGCCGTTGGCGAGCGTTTTCAGGTCAAGCGCATCGTCGTGAAACCTGGTGGCTCCCTTAGCCTGCAAAGCCATGTCCATCGGGCTGAACATTGGATCGTGGTCGAAGGGACAGCGCAGGTCACCATTGGCTCCGATCAGCGCATGCTGACCGAGAATCAATCCGTCTATGTCCCCTTGGGCGCAGTTCACCGTCTGGAGAATCCGGGCAAGGTTCCGGTGGTCTTGATCGAGGTGCAGACCGGCTCCTACCTCGGAGAAGACGACATCACCCGTTATGAGGACATCTATCGCCGGACCTAGATTGACCTAAGCCAAAAGCTGCGCCCCGTCTTGCCCCCGGATCAGCACGTCAAGAATCGTGCCTTCCGGCTGGTCTTCGGAGAACGCGACTTCGGTGAATTGCGCTGTCCGGCCAAGGCGTGGCCCTTCGGTCAGCACGCGATGCACCTGCCCGACCTGCGCCAGCAAGTGTGCCTGCAAGACTACTTCCCCCGCCGCTCGCAACCGCGCTGCACGTTCCTTGATCTCCGGCCCCTTCACTTGCGGCATCCGAGTGGCTGGCGTGCCTTTGCGAGGGCTGAAGGGGAAGACATGCAGGAAGGTCAGCCCGCAATCCTGCACCAGATCAAGGCTGCGCTGGAACATCGCCTCGGTCTCGGTCGGAAAACCCGCGATAATGTCGGCCCCGAAAACCATATCAGGCCGCAGGGCACGGATGTCGTGGCAAAACCGGATCGCGTCATCCCGCAGGTGCCGCCGCTTCATTCGCTTTAGGATCAGGTCATCCCCGGCCTGCAGCGAAAGATGCAGATGAGGCATCAGGCGTGGCTCCGTCGCAATCGCCTCGATCAGGGCCGGATCGGCCTCGATGGAATCGATGGAACTGATCCGCAGCCGGGGCACCGAGGTCAGCTTGAGGATTCGCCGCACCAGATCGCCCAAACGTGGCGTTGCGGGCAGATCAGCACCCCAAGAGGTCAAGTCGACCCCTGTCAGCACCACCTCGTTAAAGCCCTTATCGACCAGTCGGCTTATCTGCTCGACAACCACCCCTGCCGGAACCGACCGCGAATTGCCCCGGCCAAAGGGGATGATGCAGAAGGTGCAGCGATGGTCGCAGCCGTTTTGCACCTGAACATAGGCCCGATGCCGCCCGAACCCGTCGATCAGGTGCCCAGCGGTTTCCCGCACCGACATGATGTCGTCGACCTGCACCCGCTCGGTCTCGCCAATCAGGTCCGGCGCGGCGATGCCCTTCCAGGTCTCGGCCTGCATCTTCTCATGGTTGCCTACGACCCGCGTCACCTCGGCCATCGCGGCAAAGGTCTCTGGCTCGGTCTGGGCAGCACAACCGGTCACGATGATCGCCGCGCCCGGATTCTCGCGCGACAACCGCCGGATTTCCTGCTTGGCCTTGCGCACCGCTTCGGCCGTCACTGCGCAGGTGTTCACGATCACCGCATCCGACAGCCCCGCCGCCGCCGCCAGTTCCTTCATCGCCTCGGTCTCATAGGCGTTCAGCCGACAGCCAAGCGTCGCGAAGACAGGTGGTTTCTGCGGCACATTCATCTGTGCGCGGCAACATAGTCGGGCGACAACACGCCATCAAACACCCGCGCCACCGGCCCGGTCAGCCAGACGCCATCCTCGCGCCAGTCGATCTCCAGCGTGCCGCCATCTGCCTCGATCACCACATGCCGCCCGGTCAGGCCCCGCAGATGCGCAGCCACCGCTGTCGCGCAAGCCCCCGAGCCGCAGGCCAAGGTGATCCCCGCCCCCCGCTCCCACACCCGCATCCGCAGATGATCCGGGCCAAGAACCGAGACGAACTCCACATTGGTCCGTTCCGGGAACAAGGGATCATGCTCATGCCTCGGACCCACACCTGCCAGATCGACCGCCTCTGCATCCCCCACGAATCGCACGCAATGCGGATTGCCCATCCCAACCGCGACAGGATCGCCGCCCAGCGGCAGATGCAGCGTATCCACCGCCCGCGCCAACGGCACCTGGTCCCAGCCCAACTGAGGCTGCCCCATGTTCACCGACACCCTGCAATCCGGCAGCCGTTCCGCCCGCAGCCCACCGCGAGCGGTCACCAGATCCACCCGATCAGCCCCAAGCCCTCGCATCACGTAATCCGACACGCAGCGCGTCGCGTTGCCGCACGCCCCCGCCTGCGACCCATCGCTGTTCCAGAACACCAGCCCGAAATCGGCGCCCTCAGCGTCGGTAATCTCAGCCAGCTGATCGAACCCCACGCCCCGGTTCCGATCCCCCAGCGCACGCGCCAACCCTTCGGTCATCACCGTCCCACTTCCGCGTGAGTCGATGACCACGAAGTCATTGCCAGCCCCGTGCATTTTCATGAACGGCAGGCCTGTCTGTGCCTTGGTGTCCTTCATGAACCGGCATATACGCCCGACCAGCCTGTTTTGCCAGTGCCGCGCGCTTTTGCCCTTGACCCTTGGGGCTGCCGTCACTAATCAGCCGCCTCGTGGGGCCGGTAGCTCAGTTGGTAGAGCAGCTGACTTTTAATCAGCGGGTCACAGGTTCGAATCCTGTCCGGCTCACCACTTTTTCCTGTAATTACAACAGGTTAGGAGAATCTTGGTCTGCCCAATGTGTCGGACCAAGAGTTGTAAACAGTTATAAACTTAGGTCTTGAGGGTAGCGGAAGACGATTCTTCTGATGGCCCAAGTGAAGAAGCACAGAAAATCTCTGGGTCTGTCACTTCACCACCCCCCGCCTATTGACACCCGCAACGTCTCAACCCAAAGATGTCCGAAGTCAAAAGCTGTGGGGCATCATGAAGTTGCTAAGTGGTTGGATCGGCATGGTTTCAGTGCTTGGCGTCAGCGCCTGTCAGCCAACAGAGATGATGGTCGAGAAGGCGACGCCGAACCTCATTTCTGTGAGCTACCAAGCGTACGGAACCACACCGACGCTAACACCAGAGGCCATGGACCGTGCCATCGAGCACTGCAAAGCCCAAGGGGGCCTATACGCAAACTATCGGGGAGTCAGCGTTCCCAATCCTCTCTCCGCAAAGGAAGTACATACCTTCGTGTGTGAGAGGACGAAGACCGACGACAATGCAGTCATCGCGGCACAGAACAGAGAGTACAACGCCGCTGCCGCTGCGAGTGCAGCAATCATTGCTGATTCGTTTCAGCCGACGAGTCCCACTTACACGAACTGCACAACAATTGGATATCAGACGAATTGTACGTCTTACTAGGCTCTGGACCCATTAAATTGCTTGCGGGCACGGCAACTCATTGATTCATTGGCGGCACCAAGGGGGTGCTGCTATGAGCGAAATGTTCTTGCTTTCCGAAGACCAAATGGCGCGAAT
>CANNIA010000006.1 GCA_947504705.1 Paracoccaceae bacterium | reverse complement strand
TGCCCGAATTGCAGCACCAGCGCCACAACCAGCACTCCCGCCATCAGCAGCGAGGTCGCCGTCAGCCCCAGCCCAAGGTTCACCGCCAGATAATCGGCGGCGGTTTCGCCCATGGTCACGGCCATCAGCTTGATCAGCCAAAAGTCGACAGTCACCTCGGGAACCCGGTTTTCGACGCGCGGGGGGCAGCAGTCATGGCAAGCAGCCTTTCAAGGCAAGGGTCTACCCCATTCGGGGCACGGAAAATTGTCAGCCGGGTGGCAATGTCAGATCAACCCTGCCCCAAAGCCTTCAACGCCTTGGCACTGAACGCGTCCGAATTGCGGTCGTCGTCGGCCTTGCAGCGCTCGGTCGCCTTCGCCACCAGGTCCTCGACCGCCGCCGGGTCGGCTGCAACCGCGCCACCGGCCTGCTTGTCCTCTACTTGCTGAAGCATCGCCTCGCAGGGTAACGCGTGACCCGTCTGATCCGTGACCAAAATGCCCTCCACCTTCACCGGCCCGCCACCGCCCGCCCGGCCAAACGGAACGGCCATCTCCAGCTGCAGGTTTGCCCGCGTCGCCGCGACCGAGGCCACCTCCGGCTTGTCCTTGTGCATCGCCGACAGGGCCGCATCAAACGTGTCGTCCACCTGCCCCCAAGCCGTCGGATCCTTCGGGCGCATGTCAGCTCAGGCATCATTCCAAGCCGTCTCAAGATCGGTGATCCGCACCTCGGCCTTGACCCGTGGTCTCTGTCCCGCCAAGCACCCTGGCAGGACGCGCGCGCGTGAGAAGGCCGCAAGTGGCCGCCATTTCCCGCATTCCGGCAGCCCAGCCGAGTTTCGGTAAGCCCGCGCTTAACTGGCAGAGCAGTGCTGCTGACAGCGGGCGCCTAGAGCAGCAGCCCCCCTTGCCAACCTGCCGAAGGGTCAGAACCGGCCAAAAGCACTATAGCCAACCCGACGGCACTAATCCCAACGGCGGCGCCAACACGACTGGCATCTGACCTTCAGTGGCAGGTCGGCATCAGTCGCTTCAAGCCAGCTTCGATGCCAACCATTGCGATCCATTTCGGACCGCCGCGCGCGCTTCACGCAGGCCCAGAAGCGAGGCAAAGCCGTGCAGCGCGCCCGGAAATTCTGTCAACGTCACCTCAACCCCGGCACCTCGTAGGCGTTCGGCATAGGCCACACCTTCGTCGCGCAGCACATCGCACTGGGCAACCGCGATGAAGGCCGGGGCGCTGTGGCCGAGGTCCGGGTTGCGCAGCGGTGACACAAGGGCCGTCGCGCGGGTCGCGGGGTCTGGCGCATATGCCCCGCGAAAATGGCGGATCGTGTCGCGGGTCAGGATGTGGCCCGTGGCATAGTGCTCGTGCGAGGGCAGTTCCGCGACACTGTCGGTGACCGGATACATCAGGAATTGCGCCAGAACCGGCACTTCATTGGCCACCACAGCGGCCAGATTGCCGCCCGCGCTGTCACCCGCCACCGCCACGCTGCCGTCCGCCGCAATGGCCCGCGTGACGGCGATGCAATCCTCAAGCCCCGCTGGGAACGGATGTTCCGGGGCCAGACGGTAGTCCACCGATACGACCTCATGCCCACTTTCTGCGGCAATTGTCGCGGCAAGGATGTCATGGCTTTCCACGCTGCCCAGCATCCAGCCGCCGCCGTGGAAAAAGGCGATCCGGCCGGGTTTGGCGCCTTTGGGCAGATAGCGACGGACAGGTATGCCGGCAATCCTGTCGTCGGTCACTGCGGTCAGGGCTGGACGCCTGCCGGTCAGGAGCGCAGGGCCGGTAGCGGATTTCAAAAGCTCCGCCCGGGACCTGACGGGGCCGACCTTTTCAACTGGCGACATCATGAAGCCCGCCGCAAAGGCGATCAGGCGGAATTTGAGGCTGGCGCGGGGCCATTGGTCACGCCCCAAGCGTCGAAAGGAAACCCGCCGTCAACAGGGTTTCGACAGTCACGGCCACAAGAATACCCTTGCTGACATTGCCCAGCCGCAACTCGTTGAGGCCGGTCACCGCCAGAAGCCCGGTTGCGGTCGCCACGCCAACCGCAATGCCGGTCTGGGTTTCGCCGGTCCAGGTTAAAGTCATCATCACCGCCAGCCCCAGATAAACCGCGCCGATCCGACGGCTTAGCACGGCGGCGGCGGTCGGGCTTTCCAGCCCCCAGGGTTTCAGCATGGCAGCAGGGGCAAAGAGAAAGCCCAAGCCCAGGCCAAGCGTGGCAATGGCAGTGATCAGGGTCATTGTTTCGAAGGTCATGGTCAGGTCGTCCTTGATGGGGCTATATGGGAAGGAAAGTGTTCACACTGTATACTTGACAGGATATGTTCACGGTGTCAACACTCATCCGATGAACGCGCCCTATCACCATGGCGACCTGCGCAACGGGCTGATTGCCGAGGGTCTGCGACTGGTGGAAACCGCCGGAGCGGACGGGTTTTCCCTACGCGAGGCGGCGCGCGGCCTTGGCGTCACGGCCAACGCCGCCTACCGCCATTTTGCCGACAAATCTGACCTCTTGACGGCGATTGCGGTGCATGGGTTCGCGATCCTGTCCGACCACCTGCAAGCGTCGCTTGGTGCGACCAAGGAAAACCAGGCGCGGTTGCGGGTGCTGGGTGGAGCCTATGTCGCGTTCGCTGTCGCTCGACCAGAGCTGTTCCGTCTGATGTTCGGCCCCTATGGCCTGTGCCAGATCATGCGTCTGCCACAGACCAATGCAGGGCCTTCGGCCGGGCAGATTTTGAATGGGATTCTGGGTGACATGGTGGGCCAAGGTCTCATGTCCGTCACCGCACGCGACGGCGCGCTGCTGCGAGTCTGGTCGTCCATCCACGGCTTTGCCTTGCTGGCGATTGACGGGCTAGAGGGCCTCGAGACCCAAACCAAGCGGGACACGGCCCTGCAAGGATTGATGGGGTTTATCCTCAAAGGGCTTTGTGATCTCAAGCCCGGTTGACGGAAACTGACCCGGTCCGCCTGAATCGTCTAAAGGAAGCTTCGACCCAAGTCGCGTTACCGACACGCTGTAGCAAGGCCGAAGTCCTGCCGCGCCTCAGACGGGCCCCTGCGTCGGGTTCGCCCCGCAGACCAGAACCGCGACCTTCTCGCCCGGTGCAGGCTGGTAAGCGCCGGAGATCAGCGCCGCCAGCGCGCAGGCCCCGCCCGGCTCCACCCATTGCCGCAGGGATGTCCAGAGAAACGCCTGCGCTTCGGCAATCGCCGCTTCAGAGACCAGAACCGAGGTCACACCGTGCCGCAGCACAAGATCATAGCCCAACCGCCCGATCCGGGGCGCGCCGAGGGCGCTGGCGGCAATCCCGCCAACCTCGACCACCGTTTCCGGCCCGCTTTGCAGGGCCCGATGCAGCGTCGGTGCCAGCTCCGGTTCAACCGACACGACCTTGCGGCGGCCCTGAAGCCAGGCCAGCGCCCCACCGATCAACCCGCCACCGCCGACGGCAATCAGCAGGGTGTCGGCCTCCAGCCCCTGCTCTTCCCATTCCTTCGCCACTGTGCCCTGTCCGGCCAGCGTCGCCGGCGCGTCGAAAGCATGAATCATCAGCGCCCCGGTCTTCGCGCACCAAGCCTCGGCCTTTTCTGAAGCGTCGAAGAAATTTCCGGGCACTTCCTCGACCTCGGCCCCTTGCGCCTTGATCAGAGCGATCTTTGCAGGACTGGCCATTGACGGCACGAAGATCCGCGCCGGTTTGCCCAGTCGCGCCGCCGCCGCTGCCAACGCTGCCCCGTGGTTCCCGCCCGAAGTTGCCGCCACCCCCGCCGCCGGGATCTTTAGCGACAAAAGGCTGTTGAATGCCCCCCGCGCCTTGAAACTGCCCGTCAACTGCAGATGTTCAAGCTTTACCTCGACCGGATAGGGCAAAAGCTCACGCGTCGTGATCACCGGGGTGCGCAGCACATGCACGGCAATCCGGTCGTGGGCTTGGGCAATGTCGTCGGGGCTGATCCTGGCATCGGGCATCGGCGATCCTTTTTCCGTTTCTTGCCGGGTCTCATCCCTATATGGCTTGGGGAAAGTCACACAGACGGACATAAAATGAAAGACGAACCCCGCACGCATCCGTTCCGCGACTCGGTCGAGGATATCGCCGCCGCCAAGCGCATCCCCGACACACCGCAAACCCGCGCGCCCGCATATCGCCTGGCCTTCGCCGACCGCGATTTCATGACGCGTGAGGAGTTGCGCCCCGTCCGCCTGCAGTTGGAACTGCTTAAACCGCAACTGATCATGGACGAACGCGGCATCGAATCGACCATCGTCCTGTTCGGCGGCGCCCGCATTCCCGCCCCCGAACACCGCGACACCGCCAAAACCAAAGCACTGGCCGACCTGTCGCATTACTACGACGAAGCGCGCCGCTTTGCGAAGATCATGACGGAACGGTCACTGGAAACCTATGGCCGCGAAAACGTCATCTGCACCGGCGGCGGGCCGGGGGTGATGGAGGCCGGAAACCGGGGTGCAAGTGAGGCTGGCGGTCAATCCATCGGCCTTAACATCGTGCTGCCCCACGAACAGGCCCCGAACCCTTATGTGACCCCGGACCTTTCCTTCAACTTCCACTACTTCGCCATCCGCAAGATGCACTTCCTGATGCGCGCCCGTGCCGTCTGCGTCTTCCCCGGCGGGTTCGGCACGCTGGACGAGATGTTCGAAAGCCTGACCCTGATCCAGACCGGCCGGATGAAACCGATCCCGTTCCTTCTGTTCGGGCGGGACTGGTGGGAGACGGTGATCAACTGGAACCACCTCGCCGAAGCAGGAGTCATCGCGCCCGAAGACCTGTCGCTGTTTGCCATGGTTGAAACGGCGGAAGAGGCGGTCGCGGTGATCGACGGATGGGGTTCGTCTGAGTGATCCGGCCCCGTAGGGTGGGATTTTACCCCACCTTCCTTTGGTTTCTGCTCACTCTCTCTTGAAAAGCTCAACCGGTCGGGAATGGCCCCCGGCAATTGGCTCCGATTGCTGTGCCCCTGCACGCAAGCCGCCAAATATTGTGACGCCACGTCATGTTGACGTTACCGTCACCTGCTCTGGTAATCCCCGCTGCGGTTGCGCATCTGAAAGGGTGACGTGACCCAGTGACGAGTTGACCATGATCCTTGATCCAGATGCCGAGCTGATGACGATCCGCCAGATGTGTGATGCCTTCGAGGTCACCCCGCGCGCCTTGCGGTTCTATGAGGCGAAAGACCTGTTGCACCCGATTAGGGTAGGCACGCGGCGGCTTTACGCCCGGGTCGACCGGGCGCGACTGCGGTTGATCCTGCGCGGAAAGCGCTTTGGCTTTAGCCTGGAAAGCATCCGCGAGACGCTGGACCTTTATGACCGTGAGGGCGGAAATACCGCTCAGCGGCAAAAGGCGCACGAGTTGGCCATCAGGCGGCTGGCCGAAATGGAAGCGCAGCGGGCAGAGTTGGACCTGGCCATCGCCGAGATGAAGGCTGCGCTGGACGAAGCAGAGGCGCAGGGACTGGTGACGAAGGCTGCCTGACCACGGCCCATGGACGGCCGTTAAAAGGGGAAAAGGACCGATGCCAAGCTATACCGCCCCTCTGAAGGACATGCAGTTCCTTCTGCACGATGTACTGCAGATCAGCGCGGCCGGAATTCCCGGCTATGGCGATCTGGACCAAAGTTTTACCGCAGCGGTGCTGGACGAGGCGGCGAAGGTGGCCAAAGACGTTCTGGCCCCGCTGAACCTTGTGGGCGACCGCGAGGGCTGTACTTTGGAAAACGGAGTGGTGCGGACCCCCACCGGCTTCAAGGCCGCGTTCGATGTCTTGCGCAAGGGGGGCTGGGTGTCACTGGACTCTCCCCCTGAATTCGGCGGTCAGGGCCTGCCCTGCGTGATCTATACCGCGGTAAGTGAAATGTTCGTCTCGGCCAACATGGCCTTCACCATGTATCATGGCCTGACGCATGGCGCGGCCTCGACCATTCTTGCGCATGGCACGGCGGAACAGGTGGCGACCTATCTGCCGAAGATGGTCAGCTGCGACTGGACCGGGACGATGAACCTGACGGAACCGCATTGCGGCACCGATCTGGGGTTGATGCGGACCCGCGCGTACCCGCAGGCGGATGGATCTTACCGGATCACCGGACAGAAGATATTCATCTCGGCTGGCGACCATGATCTGGCGGAAAACATCGTCCATCTGGTGCTGGCCAAGGCCCCCGGCGGGGGTGAGGGCACCAAGGGGATCAGCCTGTTCATCGTGCCGAAGGTGCTGGTGAATGCGGATGGGTCTTTGGGTGCGCGAAACGGCGTTTCGGTCGGCAAGATCGAGAAGAAAATGGGCATCCACGGCAATGCGACCTGTGTGATGAATTATGACGGGGCGCAGGGCTGGCTGCTGGGCGATCTGCACAAGGGCATGAAGGCCATGTTCACGATGATGAACGAGGCCCGGTTGGCGGTGGGGCTGCAGGGCTATGCGGTGGCAGAGGCGGCCTATCAAGCCGCAGTGACCTATGCGAAAGACCGCCTGCAAGGCCGTGATGTGATGGGGCCGCAGAACCCCTCTGGCCCCGCCGACCCCTTGATCGTGCATCCCGACATTCGCCGCAGCCTGATGGAGCAGAAGAGCTTTGTCGAAGGCGCCCGCGCGCTGACCTTCTGGGGGGCGGTACTGATCGACCGGGCGCGGCAGGGGGATGCCGAGGCCGAAGGTCTGATCAGCCTGATGATCCCGGTGATCAAGGGCTTCATGACCGATATGGGGTTCCAGATGGCGGTTCAGGCCCAACAGGTCTTTGGCGGGCATGGCTATATCGAGGAACAGGGCATGTCCCAGTTCGTCCGCGATGCCCGGATCGCGATGATCTATGAAGGTGCCAACGGCGTGCAGGCTCTGGACCTTGTGGGGCGCAAACTGGCTGCCGATGGCGGCAAGCATGTGATGGCGTTCTTTGAAATGGTGAAGGCCGAATGCAAGGCGCATGACGCCGATGCGCGGATGGCTGATCTGGTGGAGCCGTTGAAGGCCGCGTCCAAGCAATTGCAGCAGGCGGGCATGTTCTTCATGGCTCAGGGGATGAAAAACCCCAATGCCGCTCTGGCCGGGTCCTATGACTTCATGCACATGATGGGGCATGTCTGTCTGGGCCTGATGTGGGTGCGGATCGCCAAGGCGGCCCATGCGGGCCTTGATGCGGGCGCGGGCGACCGGGGTTTCCTAGAGGCCAAGCTTGCCACGGCCCGGTTCTACATGGCCCGGCAACTGCCCGCCTGCAGCATGCATCTGGCGCGGATCGAAACTGGTGCCGATCCGGTCATGGCACTTCCCGCCGAGGCGTTCTAGGTTGCTGGGACAGGCGATCAGAAAAGGGAATTGACCATGAAACTTTACTGCTTCGGCGAAAGCGGAAACGCCTACAAATGCGCCTTGGCGCTGGACATGGCCGGGCTGGAATGGGAGCCCATCTTTGTCGACTTCTTCAAGGGCGAGGCGCGATCGCTCGAGTTCAAGCAGATCAACGAGATGGGCGAAGTGCCGGTCTTGGTGGACGGCGACACCACGCTGACGCAGTCCGGTGTGATCCTGGATTATATCAGCTCCAAGACGGGCAAGCTCGGCGGTCGGTCAGCCGCCGAACGGCGCGAAGTGTTGCGCTGGCTGTTTTGGGACAACCACAAGCTTTCGACAGTCGTCGGCACTTGCCGGTTCCTGATGAACTTCCTGTCGCCCGACAAGCGGCCCGAGGGTGTGATCCCGTTCATGCAGGGGCGGTTGAAGGCCGCCTACACGGTCCTGAACGACCATCTGGAGGGTCGGAACTGGATTGCAGGCCAGGCCGTCACCATCGCCGACCTGTCCTGCTGCGGCTATCTTTACTACCCCGAGCCCTTTGGTTTCGACCGCAAGGACTGGCCGAACATCGACCGCTGGCTGGACCGGATCGCCGCTCTGCCCAACTGGAAGCACCCTTATGATCTGTTGACGCGGGCTTTCCCCGCCGCCTGAGGAGCACGCCATGACCGAGGCCTTCATCTATGACGCCGTCCGCAGCCCCCGTGGCAGGGGTCGGCCCGATGGGGCCTTGCATGAGCTGACAGCCGTCGCGCTGTCGGCCAAGGTTCTGAATGCGGTGAAGGAGCGTAACGGGCTTTCAGGTCCCGCGGTCGAGGATGTGATCTGGGGCAACGTCACGCAAGTGGGTGAGCAGGGCGGGTGTCTGGCGCGCTCGGCGGTGCTGGCTTCGGATCTGGATGAACGCATTCCGGGGCTGTCGATCAATCGGTTCTGCGCTTCTGGCATGGAGGCAGTGAACCTTGCCGCCAATCAGATCAAGGGCGGCGCGGGGCACGGCTATATTGCCGGCGGGGTCGAGATGATGGGCCGCGTCGCCATGGGCAGTGACGGGGCGGCGATTGCGGTGGACCCAAGCCTTGCGATGAAGACCTATTTCGTGCCGCAGGGGATTTCGGCGGATATCATCGCCACCGAATACGGGTTCACCCGCGATCAGGCGGATGCCCTGGCGGTGGAATCCCAGCGCCGCGCGGCTATGGCCTGGGCTGAGGGGCGGTTTGCGAAATCTGTCCTGACGATCCGCGACCAGAACGGCCTAACGATCCTTGATCGCGACGAATACATGCGGCCCGGCACCGACATGCAGGCGCTGGGCGCGTTGCAGCCCGCCTTCAAGGCCATGGGTGAGGTCATGCCCGGCTTCGACAAGGTTGCGATGATGAAATATCCGCATCTGGAGCGGATCAACCACATCCACCACGCTGGGAACTCCAGCGGCATTGTGGATGGGGCAGCGGCGGTTCTGATCGGTGATGCGGCTTTCGGCAAGGCCCACGGGCTGAAGCCCCGCGCGCGCATCCGGGCCACGGCGAAGATTGGCACCGATCCAACGATCATGCTGACCGGGCCGGTGCCGGTGACCGAGAAGATCCTGCACGACAGTGGCATGCAGATCGGCGACATCGACCTTTTCGAAGTGAACGAGGCTTTTGCTTCTGTCGTCCTGCGGTTTCAGCAGGCGTTCGACGTTGACCCAGATCGCGTGAATGTGAACGGAGGTTCCATCGCCATGGGCCACCCGCTTGGCGCGACCGGGGCGATCATCATTGGCACGCTCTTGGACGAATTGGAGCGTCAGAACAAAAGCTTGGGTCTGGCCACCCTCTGCATTGCCAGCGGCATGGGTGCCGCCACGCTTATCGAGCGGGTGTGACGTTATGCGCGATGGCGCATTGGCCTTGAATATGCAAAAAACGAAAGGCCGCCATGATGTCAAGTTTGGGCGCCAAAGCGTCGCTTGTCACCGCCGCCCAGAAGTCGCTATTTTCAGAATGCGCGCTTGTTTGACCGTTGCCGAAGGACAGACACTTGCCCCACTCCCGTATCTCCCGGCATTTTCGCGACCAGGCCGCAAGGTTGCTGGCAGGCGATCTACACCGGATCGAGGTGGAGTATACCTTCCCGCTGCCGATCCATTTTCCGAACGACCTGACGGTTGCGATCAATCTGGACGATGGCTGCAGCATCCTTGCCCAGCGGCGGGCGGAGTTGATTGCGCGGGGGATTGTTGCGCTGATCCCGACCGTCACGGCGGTAGAGCTGCCAAGATCGGGGAAATTCCGGGTCTGGATCGACTGGAAGGAAGTGACCGCCGTGGGGGAAGAGATTCCCGGATCGTCGGCGATCTATTACTGTCGGTCTGCGGCCACGGGCCTGCAAACCGAGATGATCGAGTACACGCACCTATCCCCGCCCGGCGAGCCGCCGCAGCAAGAAAGGCTCGCCCGATCCGCCTGACGCCGGGGGCTTTCCGGCGGGGCAAAACCCAACCGGAAAGGAAACCCGATGCCCGTCATTGATCAGACGAAATGCCCGGTGAAGACCGGGTCGATCTATCCCGATCCCTATGCTTCCATGATGCAGGGCCGGTCCTCGCTGCGGCTGGGCGACGCCGGGGGGCTGACGCAATTTGGCGCCAATCTGGTGATGCTGGAGCCGGGGGCGCTGTCCAGCCTGCGGCATTGGCACCTGAACGAGGATGAGTTCGTCTGGATCGTCGAAGGCGAATGCATTTTGGTGCAGGACGCGGGCGAGGTGGTGATGCGGCCCGGCGATTGCGCAGCGTTCCCGGCGGGCAGCACGGATGGGCATCATTTCATCAACCGCACCGACAAGGTCGCGAAGTTCCTGGTCGTGGGCAGCAAGGCCAAGAGTGAGGTGGCGACCTATTCCGATGTCGACCTGAAGGTCGAGATTGGGGGCGGCAAGGCCAGCTTTACCCACAAGGACGGCACGCCGTTCAACGGTGCGCGATGATCGTCGACCCGGCCACCGCGCCGACCAGCGGCAAGGAAGGGTTCCACACTCTGCACCTCTCGGTCGCAGGCGGGTTGACCCAGTTCGGGGCCTATATCGACACGCTGCAACCGGGGGCGTGGTCCAGCCAGCGGCATTGGCATTCGGCTGAGGATGAGTTCATCTATTTCCTCTCCGGCACCGCGACCTTGCGGGATGACCATGGGATGCAGGACCTGCTCCCCGGCGATGCCGTCGCTTGGCGGCACGGTGACCCGAACTCACATCACCTGACCAACCGCGGCGATGTGCCCTGTCGCTGGCTGATCATCGGCAGTCGGGCGGCTGGCGACATCTGCACCTATCCCGATGATGGCAGCCGTCAGGTCAATGGCGAGAGCCGTTGGCAAATCATTGCCGCTGATGCCTCCGTGCTGCGCGAGGGGGAGTTACCCGAGGAGTTGCGGAACCTGCCTGCACCTTGGGGCCGCCCGTTTGACAGCACGAAGCGCCCGAATGTGCTGCGCGCAGGGTCGGTTCCGGCAGTGCTTTGCAGCAACAATTACCCGGCCGAGTGGTCCGACCTTGGCCGCGCCGAGGATATCGCGCTGTCGGATGCGGGCGGGCTTAGCCAGTTCGGGGCCTTCCTTGAAATCCTGCATCCGGGTGCGCAGACCAGTTTGCGGCATTGGCATGAGGAAGAGGACGAGTTCCTGTATGTCCTCGATGGCACGGTGACCCTGCTAGAGGACGATGGCCCCCATCTGATCGGCCCCGGCACCTGTGTCTGCTGGCCCGCCAAGGTGGCCAATGCGCATTGCCTGCGCAATGACGGCGATGCGCCGGTGACGCTGTTCATCGCAGGCTCGCGTCTGGCCGAGGATGCTTGCCACTATCCCGATATCGACCTGCACTATTCGCGCCGAAAGGGCCTGCGCATCTTTGCGAAGAAAGATGGCACCCCCTATCCCGGCTGGCCCAAGGAGATCACGAAATGACCGATTTTACGATGACCACCGACGCCGATGGCGTGGCCACCATCACGTGGGACGTCAAGCAAAAGTCGATGAACGTGATGTCGACCGAGGCCTTTGCGCTGGTCTCGACCCTGGTCGATCAGGCGCTGGCCGATCCGGCGGTGAAAGGGATCATCCTGACCAGCGGAAAGAAGGATTTCGCCGGGGGGATGGACTTGAACGTCATCGCGCAGATGAAACTTGGCGGTGCGCAGGCGGTCTTTGACGGGGTGATGCAGATCCACGTGATGCTGCGCAAGATCGAACGCGCGGGCATGGACCTGAAGACGCTGAAAGGCGGCAAGCCGGTGGTTGCGGCCCTGCCCGGCACGGCGCTGGGAATCGGGCTGGAGCTGCCACTTGCCTGCCACCGGATCATTGCCGCCGATAACCCCAAGGCCAAGATCGGCTTGCCCGAGATCATGGTCGGCATCTTCCCCGGCGCGGGCGGCACGACCCGGCTGGTGCGCAAATTGGGGGCGATGGCGGCGGCTCCGTTCTTGCTCGAAGGCAAGCTGTCCTCGCCCAAGGAGGCCAAGGCGGCGGGGCTGATTGATGAGGTTGTGGTCCCCGAGGACCTGCTCAAGCGGGCCAAGGAATGGGTGCTGGCGGCGACCCCGGCGGAACTGGTGAAGCCTTGGGACGACAAGGGCTACAAGATGCCCGGCGGCGCGCCCTATCACCCGGCGGGCTTCATGACCTTTGTCGGCGCAAGTGCTATGATCAACGCCAAGACCCAAGGCGTCTATCCGGCAGCCAAGGCCTTGCTGGCGGCGGTCTATGAAGGGGCGCTGGTGCCTTTTGATGTGGCACTGAGGATCGAGGCGCGGCAGTTTACATCGGTGCTGATGAACCCCTCATCTTCTGCAATGATCCGCAGCCTGTTCATCAACAAGGAAGCGCTGGACAAGGGCGCCAACCGCCCTGCGGTGCCTGACCAGTCGGTGAAGAAGCTGGGCGTCATCGGGGCCGGAATGATGGGGGCTGGGATCGCCTATGTCGCGGCCAATGCCGGGATCGAGGTGGTGCTGATCGATAACAGCCAGGAGGCGGCGGATCGTGGCCGCGCCCATTCCGAAGGCATCCTCGACAAGGGGATCAAGCGCGGCAAGGTGACGGTCGAGAAGAAGGCCGAAGTGCTGGGCCGAATCCATGCCACCACGGATTATGCGGCTTTGGCTGGGGTCGACCTGATCGTCGAAGCGGTGTTCGAGGACCCGAAGATCAAGGCCGAGGTGACCGCAAAGGTCGAGGCGGTGGTGGGTCCGGACTGCATCTATGCCACCAACACCTCTACCCTGCCGATCACCGGTCTTGCGGCGGCGTCGAAACGGCCCGAGCAGTTCATCGGCATCCATTTCTTTAGCCCGGTCGACAAGATGAACCTGGTCGAGATTATCCGGGGCAAGGCCACCGGCGACCGCGCCGTTGCCAAGGCGCTGGATTTCGTGCGGCAGATCCGCAAGACGCCGATTGTCGTGAACGACGCACGGTTCTTCTATGCCAACCGCTGCATCATTCCCTACATCAACGAAGGCATCCGCATGGTCGCCGAAGGGGTGGAACCGGCGCTGGTGGAGAACGCGGCAAAGCTGGTCGGCATGCCCTTGGGCCCGCTGCAACTGGTCGATGAAACCTCGATCGACCTTGGGGTGAGGATCGCCAAGGCGACCAAGGCCGCGATGGGGGCCGATTACCCCGATGAGGCGGTGGACCATGTCCTGTTCTGGATGGCCGATCAGGGCCGTCTGGGGCGCAAGGCCAATGCCGGGTTCTATGCCCATGATGCCAAGGGCGAACGTCTGGGCTTGTGGGAGGGGTTGGAGCTGAAATACCCGCATGACAAGCTGCAGCCCTCGCTGTCCGACGTGCAACACCGGCTGTTGTTCGCCCAAGTGCTGGAGGCGGTCCGTGCGCTGGAAGAAGGCGTCCTGACCGATATCCGCGAAGGCGATGTCGGCGCGATTCTGGGCTGGGGCTTTGCGCCGTGGTCGGGCGGGCCGTTCTCGTGGCTCGACATGATCGGGGCGGCGAAGGCGGTGGAAATCTGCCGGGGCCTGACGGCGCAGTTTGGACCAAGGTTCCACGCGCCTGCGCTGTTGCGGGACATGGCTGAGAAGGGGCAGAGCTTCTACGGTCGGTTTGGCGGCGCCAAGGCTGCGGCTTGACCAAGGTCAGGTAGGATGGGCAATACTGCCCATCCTACGGGGATAGCCCGGACATCAGACCGGAGTGAACCCGTCCCGCGCCGGATCGTACTGCTCTAGCGCGCCTTCGCCGGTATTGGTCCAAAGCCCGTGCAGGGTCAGTCGGTCATCCTCGACAGCAGACCGCACGAAGGGGAAGGTCAGCAAGTTTTCCAGTGAGGTCACCACCGCCTGCTTTTCCAGCGCGCGCAGGATTTCGCCCTCGGGCAGGTTTGAGACCTTTTCCCAGCCGGGACGCAGGATATCCATCCAACGGCCGACAAAGCTGGTCTTTTCCTCCAGCTGGGGCGCATGGCCAGAACACATGTCATGGCAGCCCTTGACCCCGCCGCAATTGGAATGCCCAAGCACGACGATATGCGCCACCCCAAGCGAGGTGACGGCATATTCCACTGCCGCCGAGGTGCCGTGACGCTCGCCATCCGGGTTATAAGGCGGCACAAGGTTGGCTATGTTGCGGTGGATGAAGAACTCGCCCTCATCGGCGCCAAAGATGCTGGTCACATGCACCCGGCTGTCGCAGCACGAGATCACCATGGCGCGCGGATGCTGGCCGCTTTCGGCGAGGCGGCGATACCAGGCGCGGTTGTCCTGATAGGTCGTGGCGCGCCAGCCGTGAAAGCGCTGGATCAGATAGGCCGGAAGCGGGCGGATATGGGTCATAGGGTGATCCTTGGTCCTTCGACCTGCGCATATGCAGCATTTTAGGCAAATTCGACAGGGATATTCCGCAGCCAGCGGGTTTCGGGCAACAGAATCTTCAGCATGATCCGCCAGCATGGTCGCGGGTGTGTATGCAGATCGGGTGAAATGATGGAGATGGTGCGAAGGCTCACGCCGCGCGAGGAGGTGCGGCAGGATGTCGAGGCGATTGCTGGGATTTACCGCAATCTTGGCGCTTCGGTGGCGGAACAATTGGTCACGCGGGCATTGGGCGAACTTGCCCTGTCGATGGCGGGCATTGCCGAATTGGTGAACCGGCAAGAGCTTGGCGATCTGGCGCGACAGCTTGCCCGGCTTGGGCGGCTGGCAGAAGATATCGGGCTGATCAGCCTGGCTTCGGTCGCAGGGGATGCCGGACAGTGCCTGAAACGCGGGGATGGAACGGCCTTCTCCGCCGTCTGGGCAAGGCTGGTCCGGGTTGCGGAACGGTCGCTTTCGTCCGATCTGGGCATCTCCGACATCACGCTATAAGCCAACGGGCTGCGAGGTCGAAGAAGCGCCTGTCGCGCGATCCGGGGCTTGCGCGGCACTGGCGAAGCTTCCACAACTTGGTGCAAGTTCCGCCCTTTCATCGAGTCACGCACCCCATGCCCCCCACACCACACTTTGCCTTTGCTCAAGCGTCGTCCCAGACCCGCCCGCTGCATGTTCTTCGCCCCGAAGACCTGCCCGCTTTCCTGACCGGCGCGGGCCAGCCTTGGGCAGGCTGGCTGAAGGCCGCGGGGTTCGAGGCTGGCTTGGGCGAGATGCGGCTTTTGCCCGCTGCGGATGGAAACGGTGTTGCGGGCGCGGTGGCGGGGCTAGGCAGCGAGCTCGCGCGGCGGCGGCTGCGCTTTGGGCTGGCCAAAGCGGTGCCCGCATTGCCCGAAGGGGATTGGCGGCTGGAAGGCACGCTGTCGGAGGCTGACGCGTTCGAGGCGACGCTTGGCTGGCTTTTGTCAGGCTATCGCTTTGACCGCTATCGCCCCAGCCGCAAGCCCACGCCTCAGCCAAGGTTGGTCTGCCCCGAAGGCCTTGATCCCGCCCGCCTGCTGACCATGGCCGAGGGTGAGGCACTGACCCGCGACCTGATCAACACCCCGGCCGAGGATATGGGTCCCAAAGAGCTGGAAGCTGCGGTCGAGGCGCTGGGCAAGCGGTTCGACGCCAAGGTTACGACGATCAAAGGCTCGACGCTGCTAAGGGAAAACTTCCCGATGATCCACGCCGTCGGCCGCGCCAGCCCACGTGAACCACGTCTGATCGATCTGCGCTGGGGCAAGAAGGGGCCAAAGTTGACACTGGTTGGCAAGGGCGTCTGCTTTGACACCGGCGGGCTGAACCTGAAGCCCTCGGCAGGCATGAGCCTGATGAAAAAGGACATGGGCGGGGCGGCCACGGTTCTGGGTCTGGCGCATATGATCATGGCATTGGGGCTGAAGGTCCGCCTGCGCGTGCTGATCCCGGCGGTGGAGAACGTGGTTGCGGGCAATGCGATCAAGCCCAAGGACATCCTGACCAGCCGCAAGGGTCTTACTGTCGAGGTGAATGATACCGACGCCGAGGGACGACTGGTTCTGGGCGATGCGCTGGCCTTTGCCTGCGAAGAAAAGCCCGATGTGCTGATCTCTATGGCCACGCTGACCGGCGCTGCGCGGGTCGCAGTGGGGCCGGACCTTGCGCCCTATTATACCGACGACGACGCCATCGTCGCCGCTTTGGAAGCGGGCGCGAAAGCGGGAGCCGATCCGGTCTGGCGCCTGCCGTTCCACGACCCCTATGACAGCGTTATCGAGCCGGGGATTGCCGATCTGGATAACTCCCCGGGCTTTGGTTTTGCTGGGTCGATCACGGCGGCGCTGTTCCTGCGGCGGTTCGTGCAAGACACGCGCTATCTGCATTTTGACATCTACGGCCATTCGCCCAGCGATCAGCCCGCAAGGCCCAAGGGCGGGGCCGGACAAGGCGCGCGGGCGGTGCTTGAGGGTTTACCCGCAATCCTGAGCCAAGCAGACTGATGGACCGCCGCAGCACCCCCTTCTCGGGCCGCATCGCCCATGTCAGCCTGAAGGGCCAGATCGACGCACCCCTGACAGAAGGCGAGGCGGCACAGGTTCTTGTGCCGCTGGTCGATCTGTTGACCCGACCGGGTGGCGCAAGGGAACGGCAGTTGCTGTTGGGCGCAAAGATCACGGTGATCGACCGCGATCAGGGCCATGCCTATCTGATGACAGCGCGCGACGGCTATTGCGGCTGGGTGCCGGAAGGCGCGGTTGGCGAGGGGCCAGCGCCCACGCATTGGGTCCACACCCCCGCGACGCATGTTTATTCCGGGCCAAAGGTGCAGACAGCGGAACGGTCAACCCTCAGCCTCGGCGCGCAGGTTTGCGTGACTGGGCAAACGGGGACGTGGGCCGAAACGCCGATGGGCTTTGTCCCCGTCTGCCATCTGCGCCCGGTCGGGGACTGGGCCGCCGATCCGGTGGCGGTGGCCGAAAGCCTTTTGGGCACGCCTTACCTGTGGGGCGGCAATTCCCGCGCGGGGTTGGATTGTTCCGGCCTTGTGCAAATTGCGCTGCATGCGGCGGGCAAGGACTGCCCTGGCGACAGCGATCAGCAGATGGTGCTTGGGCATGAGCTTGCCACCGATGACCCCTTGCAGCGCGGCGACCTGATCTTCTGGGACGGCCATGTGGCGATGGTGGTGGACAACGACCGGCTGATCCACGCCAACGGCCATGCAATGTCGGTGGCCCATGAAGAAACCGACGCGGCAATCAACCGAATCGCCGCCTCAGGCGGTGGGTCCGTCACAGCGCGGCGCCGACTTTAGGCTATTCGACCACACCCATCCGACGCTGCTCAAAGATCTTCAGCACCTGATCCAGATCGTGGCCCCGCCGCAACACGCGCCCGTCCATGCCCACCACGGCATAAAGCCCCTGCCGTGTCCGCAGGCGGGGGCATTTCTCGATTCGGTACAGTGGCACTTCGGCGGTACGGCGGAAGACGCTGAACACCGCCAAGTCGCACAGGCGGGAAATCGCATAGTCGCGCCATTCCCCGGCGGCGACCATCCGGCCATAGGTGCGCAGGATGAGGTTAAGCTCTTTCCGATCAAAACCGACCTCCTCCGGGATACAAGAGGATTGCGGGAACGGGATCGGAGCTTCGGCGTTCATCGGCAAAGCTTACCCGCTTCGCCCCGCGAATCAACGGTTTTTCACCCCGGAAAGCCGGGGGCAAACCGCTGAAAGCCGGTCTCGATCCCACGCCGGTTGATCTGCGGCGGCGTCATCCATTTGACTGCGGTCGGATGCTTGGCGTCCAGAACGCCCAGCCGCACAAGCAAAGCCGCAATCGCCGCTTCTGATGCCCGATGGCCGCCGTCCAGCACCTTCAGCGCGATGCCCATGCCCTTTTCCGGGATGATCGCCACAAAGTAAGCCTCCGCCCCGGTCTTGAGCGCGACCCGGCCATCCATTGCGCGCATCAGTTCCGTGCAGGCCCGGCCTTCTCCTGCCACCAGTTCGGGGTTCGCAGCCATGGCGCGGGTCAGCCGATGCATGGCGCTTTCGCGCGCCCCATGGCCCTCTCGCGCCGTGGCGAAACCGGCCATTGCACGGGCCATGCCGCCGATCGACATGGCGAAATTCGGGGCTGAACAGCCATCGACGCCCCAACCGGCAACGGTTTCGCCCGTGGTTTCCTCGGTCGCGGCGCGAATCGCCTTTTGCAGCGGGTGGTCGATTTCCACATATTCCGGCCCGGCCTTCAGATGCTGGGTCACGGTCAGAAAGCCCGAATGCTTGCCCGAACAGTTGTTGTGCAGCTGGCAGGGGCTTTCGTCGGTCTTGATCAGCCGGTCGCGTTCCGCGTGGTCATAGGGTTCATGCGACCCGCACCGCAGATCGCTTTCCTTCAGGCCCAGGTCTGAAATCCAGCGCCCGGCAAGGCCCACATGTATCGCAGCGCCCTGATGGCTGGCGCAGGACAGCGCCAGATGGGCATCCGTCAGCCCCCGTGCCGCCGCCGCGCCAGTCTCCAGCAGCGGCAGGGCCTGCACCATCTTGCAGGACGATCGCGGGAAGGCCACGGCATCCGGGTTGCCCCAAGCCTCGACCACACCCTTGGCATCGCAGATCACCGCATGGCCCAGATGCGTGCTTTCCAAAAGGCCCCCGCGCCAGATTTCGGCCATCGGAACCGCGCCTTCATTCACCTGTGCCATGATGCCCTCATCAACCCCATCTATCGCGCATGTGCAATTTTGCGCCATGCCATTCCTACGGGTCTTTCACCCTTGGGACTTTTTCGCTATTGCAGGAATATCGGGTTCAGCATGCCCCCGCCAGTGCGAAACCCATGCCGGGACCATCGGACCGGGGCAGGACAGAAGACAGCTTGGAGGCTGCGTCAAACATGAGTTCCCTTTTCAGTCGTCTTGCGATGCTTGCCGCGATGTCATTTGCCGCTTTTGGGGCCCACGCCCAGGAATCCTCCAACCGCGTCGCGACGATGACCGATTGGAGCGTGTTTACCGAGGAAACCCCCAAGGAATGCTGGGGCGTCTCAAAGCCGACCGAAACGGTGAACACCCGCGACGGCCAGCCGGTTGCAGCAAAGCGCAGCGCCATCCTCTTTTTCGTGACCTTCCGACCAGGTGAGCCGGGCGCGATCAGCTTTACGGGCGGCTATCCCTTTGCGGCGGGTTCAACGGTTGAAGTGGCGATTGACGGCCAGCCCTACCAGTTCTTCACCGACGGCGAATGGGCATGGCCGGGCAGCGCGGCGGATGACGCCACGGTTCTGGCAGCGCTGAAGGGCGGCACCGCCGCCGTCCTGACCGCCAAGTCGGGCAAGGGCACCCAGACGGTCGACACCTTCTCGCTGCGCGGGTTTACCGCCGCGATGGAAGACGCTGGCAAGCGCTGCCAGTAACCTTGACTAAATAGCCAAAGGCGCCCCCTTGCCGGGGCGCTTTTCTTTTGCGCGCCCCTGTCCTATATCCGCGCCGATATCAGATCGCCTGTGACAAGGCCCGGTGAAAGGATCTGCCCAATGACTTCGGCTGTGACTGCCCCCATCACCCAAGACGTGCTGACCATTCCGCGCAAGCTGCCTGCTTCGACGAAGACCAACCTCGTCGGCCTGACACGCGAGGGCCTGCGCGACGCCTTGATGGCTGCCGGTACACCGGAAAAGCAGGTGAAGATGCGTCTGGGGCAGGTCTGGCAATGGGTCTACCACTGGGGCGTGCGCGATTTCGCGCAGATGACTAATCTTGCCAAAGACTACCGCGCCCTGCTGGCCGAGCATTTCGTGATCGAAATTCCCGAGGTCGTAACCCGCCAGATCTCCGAGGACGGCACCCGGAAATACCTGGTCCGCATCGCCGGGGGGCATGAGGTCGAGGTGGTCTATATCCGCGAAACCGACCGGGGGACGTTGTGCATTTCCAGCCAGGTCGGCTGCACCCTGACCTGTTCCTTCTGCCACACCGGCACGCAGAAACTGGTGCGCAACCTGACGGCGGCAGAGATTGTCGGTCAGGTCATGCTGGCGCGGGATGACCTTGACGAATGGCCCGTGCAGGGGGCGCCGAAAGAGGAAATCCGGCTGATCTCCAACATCGTGCTGATGGGCATGGGCGAGCCTTTGTACAACTTCGAAAACGTCCGCGACGGAATGAAGATCGTGATGGACGGTGAAGGCATCGCCCTTGGCCGCCGCCGGATCACCCTGTCGACCAGCGGTGTCGTCCCCGAAATCGCCCGCACCGCGACCGAGATCGGCTGCCTGCTGGCGGTATCCTTCCACGCCACCACCGACGAGGTTCGCGACCAGTTGGTTCCGATCAACAAGCGCTGGAACATCGCCACGCTGCTTGAGGCGCTGAAAGCCTATCCGAACCTGTCGAACTCGGAGCGGATCACCTTTGAATACGTGATGTTGGACGGGGTGAACGACACCAAGGAAGACGCGCATCGTTTGGTGAAGCTCTTGGAAGGCATCCCCGCCAAAGTGAACCTGATCCCCTTCAACGAATGGCCCGGCGCGCCTTACAAACGGTCCTCCGGCAACCGGATCCATGCCTTTGCCGACATCCTGTATCACGCCGGCTTCGCCACCCCGATCCGCACCCCGCGCGGCGAGGATATCATGGCCGCCTGTGGGCAGTTGAAATCGGCCACCGAACGGGCGCGCAAATCGAAGGCGCAGATCGAGGCCGAGGCGGGGCCTTAAGCCCTAGCTTGACGCCGCGTCGACCGGACTGCTGTCGCTTGTCGTTGCAGCTTTCCGCGTCGCCCGCTTGTCCAGAAGGTGATAAAGCAGCGGGTTCGCGAGGATCGAGATCATCGCGCCCGCCACCACCAGATCGCGCGCCTCGGCGGGGACGATGGCAAGATGCACCCCCATCGAGATCAGGATGAACGAAAACTCGCCAATCTGCGCGATCGAGGCGGCAAGGCTAAGCGCCATGTCCCGCCCGTGCCCCAGCGCCTTGACGATGTAGAACGCGACCAGTGCCTTTTCGCCAAGGATAATCGCGACCGTCGCCAGAAACGCCAGCGGCGAGGTCAAGAGGATCATCGGGTTGAACAGCATCCCGACGGAGACGAAGAACAGCACCGCAAAGGCATCGCGTAGGGGCAGCGTCTCCCGCATGGCTTGTGACGAGAGGGTCGAGGAGGACATGACCATCCCGGCAAAGAACGCCCCCAGTGCGAAGGAAACCCCGAAGAAATGCGTCGCGCCATAGGCCACGCCCAAAGCAATCGCCAGCACCGCCAGGCGGAACAATTCCCGCGAGTGGGACTGGGAGACATGGTGCAATATCCAGGGGATTACCCGGCGCCCGACGACCAGCATGATCGCGACAAAGCTACCAGCTTTGGCTAGCGTGACGATCACCGTCGCAGCAATTGGCCCGATCCCGACCTGGGCGACAAGCTCCGCCCCCTCCTCGATCGGTTGCGCCACGCCACCCAGAAGCCCGGCGAGGGGCGGAACCAGAACCAACGTGATCACCATCACCAGATCCTCAACCACAAGCCAGCCGACCGCGACCTTGCCGCGTTCGGATTTCACCAAGTCACGCTCCTGCAAGGCGCGCAACAGGACGACGGTGGAGGCAACCGAAAGCGAGACGCCAAAGATCAGCGCGGCCCCAAAGCCCCAGCCGGATAGAAGGCCCAGAAGGCTTCCTGCCGTGGTCGTGACCGCGATCTGCGCAAGCGCGCCGGGAACGGCGATCCTGCGCACCGACATCAGGTCGCGGGGTGAAAAGTGGAGGCCTACCCCGAACATCAGCAGGATCACCCCGACCTCGGCCAGTTCTGAAGCAATCCCAAGATCGGCCACATAGCCCGGCGTGAACGGCCCGATCATGATCCCTGCCACCAGATACCCGGCGATCAGCGGCAGCTTCAGCCGTTGCGCGATCAGGGCGAACAGGAAGGCAAGGCCAAAGCCCATGACAAGCGTGGTGATCAGCGGGGTCTCGTGGGGCAATCGACTTAAGCCTTTCCGACCCCGGCCAGACTGCCGGGATCAAATGCGTTTCGGGGAATTCTGTCGGAAGACAATGTGATACTAGGCATCCGTGGCCAGAAGTCCAACCTTGCCCCCGGCTTTTCAGCAAGAATCCCGCATTTGCTGAAGCCTTTTGCAATGCTACTGCTTGGGGATGCTGATCCCTAACCCCACCGCCCGCCGCATCTTTCTTGACCGTCATGCCCTGGTCGAGGTCCCCTCTGGCCCCGCCACCGGACAGGCCCTGCATGACCTGATCGAACGGATCGGCTTTGTGCAGGTCGACAGCATCAACACCGTCGCCCGGGCGCATGACATGATCCTCTGGTCGCGGCGGCAAAGCTATCGGCCCCCGGCGTTGAAGCGGCTTCTGGAGCAGGATCGCAGCCTTTGGGAGCATTGGACACATGACGCCTCGATCCTGCCGGCGCGGTTGCATGGGGTCTGGCAGCACCGCTTTGCCCGCGATGAAAAGCGGTTGCATGCGAACTGGAAAAGCTGGTTCCGCGATGGGTATGAAGCGCAATTTGACAGTATTCTCAACCGGATAGCCAAGGATGGGCCGGTGGGAACGGCCGATGTTGGCGAAGGCGAGGTTCGCGGCAAGGGTGGCTGGTGGGACTGGCACCCGTCAAAGACCGCGCTGGAATGGCTGTGGCGCACCGGTCGGCTGGCGATTACCCGGCGGGACGGATTCGCCAAGATCTATGATCTGACCGAACGGGTGATCCCCGAGGCGCATCGGACCCCAGTGCCGGAGGGCGAGGTCATCGATTGGGCCTGTCGGACTGCCCTGAAACATCTGGGCTTTGGCACCAGCGGAGAGATCGCCGCCTTCTGGAATGCCGTGGGGCCCGAGGCCGCCAAGGACTGGTGCCGTGCCGCTTTGGCGCGGGGCGACATCGTGGAAGTCGAGGTTGAAGGTGCCGGAGGCCAACGCCGCAAGTCCTTCATATACCCAGAGGTTTTGACGGAAACGCCCCCCGATCCTACCCCCCGGCTGCGTATCCTTTCCCCCTTTGATCCCGCGCTTCGCGACCGCAAACGCGCCGAATTCCTGTTCGGCTTCTTCTACCGGATCGAGGTCTTCGTGCCCGAACCAAAGCGGATTTACGGCTATTACGTCTTTCCGGTGATGGAAGGCGACCGGCTGGTTGGCCGCATCGACGTCAAGGCTTTTCGCGATGCCGGAGCCCTGCGCGTCAAGGCCTTCTGGCCGGAGGCCGGGGTCAAACTGACCAAGGCTCGGCTGGCCAAGCTAGAGGCGGAACTGGACCGGCTGGCGGTATTCTCGGGCTGCGAGAGGGTGGAGTTTCTGGACGGGTGGGAGAGGGAGACGCTGGCCGTCCCAACCCCCTGAGAACGCAGTGGTAATTTGGGGTAGGTCGGGCCGGAGGGCTGTCTTGCAAGTGTCTTCCGTGTGTCTTCCATCCGTCTTGCCCTTTGGGGGCAGGACGGGGCGTTAACCATTGGGGGGCGAATCGGGAACCAACGGGGAGTGGTGCGTGAAATCACGCACCCTACGGGTAGCACCGCATTGCTGGCAAAGGTCAGTCCTTGACGTCGTAGGTCACCAGTTTCCCGCGTGTTGCGAACATCAAGATGCCTAGGACGACCGTGCCTAGGAACCAGACAAACCACCCACCAACCGCCACGATACCACCACCGATGACGGTGCCTGCTTTACATGCAGATTTTAGCGACTCGGTAGCTTCCTGCGCGCAATCAGTAGCAATCTGATCCCCAACAGCGCCAAAGTTTAAAACCACAAGTCCGATCATCGCAGCTTGAAAAAGCCAGAATATGATCTGCCATATTCTCCCGAAGAAACCGCGCTGATGTTTTGTCACCTGCGTCTTTACAAGCTTCGCCATTCAAAAGTCCTTTCAGAAAATCAACAAGTCTGGGCAGCAGGAAAACGCGACACTTTGTCGAAATGATGGCCCACTCGCGCGTTATCTTGCCGACCGCCCGGCCATTTTGGGCGGTGCGCTGTAGAGGCGTAGGGTGGGTGCAAACCCACCACTTTACTTAAGCAAACCCACCGTCCAGACCAAACCTCGCCCCCTTCCCACCCGACCAGTCATGGTGCGCTGTAGCACACCCTACGAGGGGCGAACCGTTAAGAACCCCCTAACGCCTACATCCAACCCATTGAAATACCTAAACTAGCCAAATCCGTCCACCGTGGACACCCCTGCGGCCATTAATCCCGGTCCAGCTTCCGGACCTCTGCCGCCGCCGTCTCCCGCAAGGCCTTCAGGTCGGCGATGGTGAGGTCCATCTCGGCCCGCTGCCGCTCCAGTTCCTGCAGTTGCCGGTCGGCCATCTTCAGCCAGGTCTCCAACTGTGGCCTTTCGCCCTTTTTCCCATAGATCTGCAGCCACTGCCGGATCTCCTCCAGACTGAAGCCGAACCGGCGGCCGCGCAGGATCAGGGTCAGCCGGGCCACCTCACGCGGGCCATAGATGCGGGCGCGGCCTGCCTTTTCGGGGGCGAGAAGTTCGATGTATTCGTAGTATCGCAGCGTGCGCGGGGTGACCTCGAACCGGGCGCACATCTCTTTGAAGCTGAGGCGGGTTTCGGTCATCGCAGCATCCTCCCGCTTCAGCCTAGGCCCGCCCTGCCAGCGGTGCAACTGTCACAGATGCCCTTGTCTTCCCCTGCCGGGCCGGGTTTGATGGGGACAAAGGTTCCCATGTCTGACCCAGAAACCACTGCCCGCAGCTTCATCAATTCCCTGCCGCATTGCCATGCGCTGGGGATGCGTCTGGACAGCATCGGCGCGGGTTGGGCGGCGATTTCGATGCCCTATGATGCCCGCCTGATCGGCGACCCAGAGACGGGGGTGATTCATGGCGGCGCCGTCTCGGCCTTGATGGACACGGCCTGCGGGGCGGCGGTGATGTGTCATCCGGCGGCGGGGGTTTCGACCGCGACGCTGGACCTGCGGATCGACTATATGCGCCCCGCGACCCCCGGCCAGACCATCCGCACCCGGGCCGAATGCCATCATGTGACGCGGACGGTGGCCTTTGTCCGGGCGGTGGCCACGGATGACGACGATGCCCGGCCCGTGGCCATGGCAACCGGGGCATTCACGGTCGACAGGGGGTCGAAATGAAGCGGCCCGAGCCGGTGCAGGTGATCAAGCAACGCCGCGAGGGGCTGTTGCGGGCGCTGGTCGAGGGGGTGCCTTACATAGGTTTTCTCGGCGTCCAGTTCGACCGGCGGGGGGATGAGCTGACCGCGGTTCTGCCGTTCCGCGACAGCCTGATCGGCAACCCGCGCCTGCCTGCCCTGCATGGCGGCGCGACGGCGGCCTTTCTGGAAATCGCCGCGGTGATCGAACTGGCGTGGAGCAGCCTGTGGGACGGGGTGGAGGCTGAGGGGGCCTTGCCAGAAGGGTCCTTGCGGCTGCCCAAGACCATCGACTTCACCATCGACTACCTGCGCGCCGGTCTGCCGCGCGATGCCTATGCAAGGGCGCGGGTCAACCGGTCGGGGCGGCGCTATGCTTCTGTGCATGTCGAGGCATGGCAGGACAACCGGTCGAAACTGTTCGCCCAAGCGACCGGGCATTTCCTGATGCCGAACCCCGAGGCCGGCGCATGACCGAAATCACCCATTCCCGCGTCTTGAAGATTGCGGCGCCTATTGTCCTGTCCAACGCAACCGTGCCGCTGCTGGGGGCGGTTGATACGGCGGTGATCGGGCAGTTGGGCGACCCGGCCTCGCTTGGCGCGGTGGGACTGGGCGCGGTTATTCTGGCGACGCTGTATTGGGCGTTTGGCTTCCTGCGGATGTCGACCTCGGGTCTGGCATCGCAGGCGAAGGGGGCGGGCGACGCGGGCGAATGTGCTGCGGTCCTGATCCGCGCCCTGATCATCGCCGCCAGCGCGGGGTTCGCCTTGGTCCTGCTGCAACAGGCGTTGTTCGCAGGGGCCTTTGCGCTGGCCCCCGCCTCGCCCACGGTCGAGGGGTTTGCGCGGCAATATCTGGCGGTCCGCATCTGGGGCGCACCGGCGACGATCGCGCTTTTTGCCCTGACCGGCTGGCTGGTCGGGATGGAGCGGACGCGTGGGGTGCTGATCCTGCAGCTTTGGCAGAACGGGCTGAACATCCTGCTGGCGCTGTGGTTTGTGCTTGGGCTTGGCTGGGGTGTGCGCGGGGTGGCCTTTGCCACGCTGATCGCCGAATGGGGCGGGCTTGTGCTGGCGCTGTGGTTGGCGCGGGACATGTTCGGGCCAAGCCTGCGCGCGGGCCTTGCGCGGCTGGGCGACCGGCATGCCGTAGCACTCATGTTCCGGGCCAGTCGCAACATCATGATCCGGACGGTGATCCTGCAGCTGGCATTCACCTCCTTTGTCTTCCTTGGCGCGCGGTTCGGTGATGTCACGCTGGCGGCCAATCAGGTGCTGATGCAGTTTCTGGAGGTTACCGCCTATGCGCTGGACGGCTTTGCCATTGCCGCCGAAACGCTGGTTGGCCAAGCGGTCGGGGCGCGGGCCGAGCGTGAAATCAGGGCGGCAAGCCGGATCAGCATGCAATGGGGCTTTGGCGGGGCGCTGGCACTGGCGCTTATCATCGGGGTCCTTGGCCCGATGTTCATCGACCTGATGACCACCTCGCCCGAGGTGCGCGAGGAAGCGCGGCGCTATCTGCTGTGGCTGACGCTTGCCCCAGTCATCGGCTTTGCGGCATGGGTTTATGACGGCATCTTCATCGGCGCCATGCTGACGGCTGACATGTTGCGGGCCATGCTGTTTTCAAGCGCCATCTATCTGCTAGCGATTGTCCTTCTGGTGCCAAGCCTAGGCAATCACGGGCTTTGGATCAGCCTGATGATCCTGAACGGCACCCGGACCCTTACGCTGTGGCGGCTTTACCCGAAGGTGCCCGCGTTGGGTCTGCACGCCTGAGGCTTGCCATTCGCCCCCTGACCGGGCCATGATCTGCACATAAAGGGGATGTGTCATGCGGAAATTTCTGGTCGTTCTTGACGACAGCCGCGAATGCCTGAACGCGATGCGGTTTGCAGCACTTAGGGCAGCGCATACCGGGGGAGGGGTGACGGTCTTGTCAATCGTCCCTCCGGAAGAGTTCCAGACCTGGATGGGGGTGGCCGATCTGATGCGGGCCGAAGCGCGCGAACGGATCGAGGCGCATTTCGAGGTCTTCGCCAAATGGATGCGCGACAAACAGGGGGTGAACCCCGAGCTGGTGATCCGCGAGGGTGACCCGGTGAACGAAATCCTGTCGCTGGTCAAGGAAGACACCGAAATCGGGGTGCTGGTCCTTGGTGCCGGGAACGAAAAGTCTGGCCCCGGCCCGCTTGTCACCGCCCTTAGCCGAAGCTCGGGCAGCCTGCCGGTTCCAATCACCATCGTGCCGGGCGATCTGTCGAAAGAGCGGCTGGAAAGCATCACCTAGGCGCAGAGGGCAGACGGGTCTGTGGCAGCAAGTCGCCGAACCCTTAGACAGGGAATGCCCTTTGCCCAGGCTTTGGCTTACAGCGAAACCCGCAAACATTCATTAAGTCGAGATCGTCGGGGAAAGCCCGGCTCAAACGGAAAGCCATGATGCCAGCCAAACCGCAAACCGCCGGGGTAACGCGCCGCCCACTTCTGACACCGATCATGCTGAACGCGATCGTCACGACCTATTTCCTGGCGCTTTGCAACCACACCTACTGGACCCACCTGATCAGGATCTTCGAGGGTCGGATGATCCTTGGTCTGGTCTTTACCGGCGCAATCTGGTCGCTGATCTATCTGACGATTTCCATTCTTGCCGTACGCTGGCTGCACAAGCCGGTTTTGATCGCTTTCATCATGATCACGGCGGTCAGTTCCTATTACGTCGACGTGCTGGGCGCGGTGATCGACCGCGAGATGATTCAGAACGCGATGACCACGACCTTTGCCGAATCGCGCCATCTGATCACGCCTGACTTTCTGATGCATGTGGCGCTGTACGGGGTCCTGCCCTCGATTCTGGTCCTTTTGGTCAAGGTGCGCCGCCCGACATTCTTGCGCGGGATGATCGGCTGGGTGCTGGGTACGGCCGTGTCTTTCGTGGCGGTGGCGGGGCTTTTGTACATCAACCTGCAAACCTTCCAGCCGATCCTGCGTGAGCAGAAAGAGCTTCTGGCCTCGGTCCAGCCGTTGGCCCCGGTTGGCGGGGCCACGCGTTATGCCAAGATGATGCTGCGGTCGACCCATATCGTGCTGAAGCAGACGGGCACCGATGCCGTCCCTGGACCCTACCTTGCCAAAGCGGGCAAGCCGGTCCTGATGGTGATTGTTGCAGGTGAAACCGGACGTTCGGCAAACTGGTCGCTGGACGGTTATGCCAAAGAGACGAACCCGGAATTGTCCAAGCGGGACATCATCTATTATTCGAACGCAACCAGCTGCGGCACGGCGACGGCGACATCTTTGCCTTGCATGTTCTCGCCCCTGACGCGCGGCGACTATTCCTATCAGCGCGGGCTGGAGAATGAAAATCTGCTGGACGTGCTGCAGCGGGCCGGGTTCCACGTTGAATGGTGGGACAATAACACCGGCAACAAGAATATCGCTGACCGTGTAAGCGCACGCGCGATGCATGCGGAGGATGGGCCGGAATTCTGCTTTCCGGAATGCACGGACGAGGTGTTCCAGAAGGGTCTGGAAGATGTGGCCGCAACGATGACGCAAAACACGGTGATCGTGCTGCACCAGATCGGCAGCCACGGGCCAAGCTACTGGCTGCGCTATCCTGAGGATCAGGAGCTGTTCGCGCCCGCGTGCAAGACTGCGCAGTTCGGCGATTGCACGGCCGAGGAAATCGTCAACGCCTATGACAATACCATCGCCTTCACCGACCTGTCGCTGGCCCGGCTGATCGATGCCATTGACGCGCAGGACCGGGTGATTCCGGCGCTGTTCTACGTGTCTGACCATGGCGAAAGCCTGGGCGAGAACGGCATTTACCTGCACGGCGCACCTTACTTCATGGCTCCGGCGGAACAGACCGAAGTGCCGATGGTGATCTGGATGGCGGCGCGCTTTCGTGAGGCGCTGGGTCTGGATCAGGCCTGCATGGTGGCAAAGGCCGGGGATGCGGTCAGCCATGACAACATGTTCTCGACCGTGCTTGGGCTTGTAGACGTGTCGACCACGGCCATCGCCCCCGATCTGGATCTGGCGGGTGGCTGCCGCAAAGTGGAGGGATAAGCCATGGCCAACGTAAAGCCACCGCGCAAGACAGGGATCGCGCATTTCTTTGCAGCCGCAAGCTATTCGATTGCCGGGTTCCGGCGGCTGATGCGCGAAAGCGCGGGGCGGCAGGAAGTCGGGCTTATTGTTGCGCTGATGGTCGCGTTCGTCGCCCTTGGCGCGTCTTTTCTGGCGGTGCTTGGGCTACTGGCGCTGGGAATGCTGCTGCTGGCCGTCGAGGCGCTGAATACCGCGATTGAAGAGCTGGTCGACCACTTGTCGCCCGGCTGGGCGGAATGGGCGAAGAACGCCAAGGACCTTGGGTCCTTGGCCGTGGCCTGCACAATTGGCGGGGTGCTGATCTACTCCGCTGTCGTCCTTTGGCCCTAAAGCGCGGTCCAGTGAACCCCTGCGGCGGGGATCGTCACCCCGCCCCATTCGACCGGCACAGCGTTGTAGTTGAACAGGAACCGGTGCGTCGCTGAATCCCGGCGGCGCAGACCTTCGGGCAAGGGGTCGGTCTCGATCTCCTCGGCCAAGCAGGCGCGGCGCAGGATACGGTCAAGGGCCTGCTCATCCGGCCAGCCCGCCAGATAGTGCAGCTTGCCAGTGGTCACCAAGGCAGGCCAGCCATCCTCGCTGACCTCGGTCACCAAGGCGCTGCCTTCCAGCTTTTCGCGCCAGTTAATCAAAGCGCCACCTTGCGCCAGCGGCACCGGCACGTCGGGCGGCAGGCTTTCGACACGGATCACCCGTGCATCCAGCCCCGGCAGATTGGGCGGCAGGGGCACGGGGATATGGAAATCGGGGGTCTTGGAATTGGCCCGGGGCCCGAGCACCGCCGTCCCCTTGAACCCGGCCAGTGCCGATTTCAAAGGCTCCGAGAGGGTAAAGAGGCCGGGGGCCAGAACCACCGGATAGGTCGACAGATCGGCGGTGTCAGGCGGCAGGATATCGACGTTCAGCCCCAGCCGACGCAGGCCTTTGTAGACGTGGAACACCAGCCAGAAATAGCTGAAGCTGCGCCCCTGCGGCTGAATCTCCCAAGCCCATTCCGACGCGTAGTCGAAGACCAGCCCCACGCTTGCCTTTGCCGTCCCAACATCGGGCATCGCGGCCAGTTCGCGGGCCACAGTTTCGGCCTCGCCAAAGGCCACGGCAGGCGCAGAGTCGGGCCGCAAAAGCCCCGCATGCATCTGCTCCTGTGCAAAGGGTGCCTGCCGCCAGCGAAAATAGCAGACGGCCTCGGCGCCATGGGCAAACGCCTCCCACGCCCAAAGCCGCGCCATACCGGGCAGGGGGTCGGGGTTGTAGGGCGCCCAGTTCACCGGGCCGGGCTGTTGTTCCATGATCCACCAGCGGCCCCGGCCAACGGCACGGTAAAGGTCATGGTGGATGGCCTGGAAATCCGGATCGCCTTGGCGGACAAAGCGGCGCTTGTGGTCGGGATCGGCGGGGATGCGATCGGAGAGGAAGCCAAGGGGATAGCTGTCCCACGCCGCAATCTCCAGATCCTCGCCGGTTTTCCAATGGTCGAAGTCGGTCACAGCGCCCATGTAGTTATGCGAAACCGGGGCAGGGGAGTGCTTGCGGATGATCTCCACCTGCAGGCGGTTGAAGCTGACCACCTCGTCGCTGGCAAAGCGGCGGAAATCCATCACATGGGCGGGGTTCGGTTCGGTGACCGTCAGGTTCGGCAGGCTGATTTCATCGAAGTCGCGGTATTCCATCGACCAGAACACGTTGCCCCAAGCCCGGTTCAGCGCATCCGGCGACTGGTATTTGCGGGACAGCCAATCGCGGAATCCGCGCCGCGCGGCGTCGGAGTAGGACAGCACCGTATCATGGCAGGCATATTCGTTGTCGGTCTGCCAAGCGGCCACTGCTGGGTTCTTCCCATAGCGTTCGGCCAGCGCGGTGACGATCCGCGCGCATTCGGTGCGATAGCCGTGGTGCGAAAAGCAATAGTGACGCCGTGAGCCGAAACCTTTGGTGCGGCCCTCACGATCCGCCGCCAGCATGTCCGGGTGACGGTCCAGCATCCAGCGTGGCGGGGTTGCGGTGGGTGTTCCCAGCACGACCTTCAGACCTGCCTTGCCCAGCGTGTCAATCGCGCGGTCCAGCCAGCCCCAGTCCATCCGGCCCGGTTCCGGCTCCATCCGGCTCCAGGCGAATTCGCCGATCCGGACCCAGGTCAGGCCAAGTGCTGCCATGCGGGCGGCATCTTCGGCCCATTGCGCCTCGGGCCAGTGTTCGGGATAATAACAGACGCCAAGCGTGCGTTTCATGGGAAGATCCTGTGTTCCATCTGCCCCTTGGCGATGCCTTCCGCCTTGAAGGTCATCCCCGCATTGGGGTGTGCTGCACGGGCGGCAGCATCCATGCCCTGCAGGGCCGAGGTGCAGAAAAGTGTCGTCAGCCCCGGACCGCCGAATGCCGGGCAAGAAGTATGGGGGGCGTCGAATGCGACATGGCGGACAAGGCGGCCATCGGGGGCGAAGGCCGACACTCGGGCCGCACCCCATTGCGCGAGCCAGAGGAGGCCCGATGCATCCACCACCGCGCCATCGGGGCCGGAGGCGTCATGCGTCAGGTCAAGAAAGACCTCGGGCTCGCCCTTTGGCCAGCCTTCGGCGTCCAAAACCACGCGCATGACGCGGTGGGTCACTGTGTCAGTGAAATGGGCGGTCTTGCCATCGGGGGTGAAGCAGATGGCGTTGGAAATCGTGATGCCCTTGTAAAGCTGGCGCAGCTCACCCCGGTAATAGCGATAGATCGCCCCAGCGCCCGGTTTGGCCTTCTTGCCCATCGTCCCGATCCAGAACCCGCCAAAGGGATCGGCGCGGCCATCGTTGGAGCGGGTCATTCGGTTGTCGGATTCAAGCTCGATAAGGGTCTGGGTTTCCTCGGTTTCCACGTCGAACAGAAACAGATCGCGTTCGCCCGCGATCAGTAGCATGTCGCGGTCAACCCATCCGGCGGCGGACACCATCTCGGGGAACCGCCATTGGCGTTGTTCGCCCTTTTCGACCGACAGCATCCGCTGGCCCAGAATGTCGAACCAGAAAAGCTGGCCGCGCATGGGGTGCCAAAGCGGGCCTTCGCCCAGCTCACAGGGTCGATTGTCGTAGATCATGCAAAGACCGCATCATGGGCCGCGACGATCTTGACCGCGCGGGCGTGGATTTCTTCCGCCGAGAGGCCGGGGGTGTAAAGCGCAGTGCCGATGCCGAAACCATTGGCCCCGGCCTTTGCCCAGTCGGCAAAGTTCGACGGGCCCGCGCCGCCGACAGCGTAGACCGGCAGGTCTTTCGGCAAGACCGCGCGGATGGCCTTAAGGCCTTCGGGTCCGATCAGGGAGCCGGGGAAAAGCTTCAACCCGGTCGCCCCGGCCTTGATCGCGGCGAAGCATTCGGTGGGGGTCATCACCCCCGGCCAGCTGGCCATACCAGCGGCGCGGGTGGCGGCGATAACCTCGGGGTCGCAGTTCGGGGACACGACCAAGGTTCCCTCGGCCCGCTTCACCTTTGCCACTTCCTCGACCGTCAACACCGTGCCTGCGCCGATTTCGGTGCCAGTGGTCGCAGCCACCATCACGGCGATGGAGGTGAAAGGGTCGGGCGAATTCAGCGGCACTTCGATCCGGGTGATCCCGGCGGCGACCAAGGCCTTGGCGGCGGTGACAGCCTCAGCCGGGGTGATCCCGCGCAGGATGGCGATCAGGTTGCGGTGGGTCATTTCGCCACCTCGGCCAGGGTCAGCGACTGGAGGCCCGCCAGCGTACAGCCGGTCGCGGGTAATGTTTCCGCCGTCACGCCCTGCGCCGCCAGTGCGCGCGCATACAGCGCCGACAGTTTCTCGGCCCCAATCAGCGTCACCCGTTGCCCCAGCCAATAGGGCAGGGCGGCGGCAAGTTCGATGCCGATCAGAAGGCCCGACAACCGCGCCTTGGCGGCAGCAGTCCCAAGGCCAGCGATCAGGCTTTCGGCGCGCAGGGTGAACAACCGCGCCGCAATCCGTTCGGGGCGGGAAATGGCGTCCGACACGGCGGCGTCAAAAGCGGCGTCATCCCAGCCCTCGCCCCCCATCGCGTGGCGCAGGACCGAGGCTTCGGAGAGAAGGGCGAACATCTCGCCGGTCATGAAGGTCTGGAAACTGACCACCTCGCCAGCTGAAACATGCACCCATTTCGAATGCGTCCCGGGCAGGCAGAAGACGCCGTCATACTGCGGCATCAGGCGCAAGGCCCCGGCGATCTGGGTTTCCTCGCCGCGCATCACGTCAGCCGGGCTTGCCTGCTTCAGGCCCGGCGCGATCCGAACTTCGATCCTTGGGTCGGTGCTTGGGGCCAGGACCTGCCCGGCGGGATCAAGCGGAGTGCAAGGCACTACGCGATAGGGTGCCTCGCACCAGCCCTGACGGCTGCCGACCATGCCGCAGGCGACCACCGGCGTCCGGCCCGCGCCCAGCCAAGGGGAGATCAGCCGCAGCAGCGCCGGTTCGAACCCGTCACGCGACAGCTTCGACATGCCTTCATCCGACTGTGCCTCGGCCAGTACGCGGCCCCCGGCCCCCATGGCCCAAGCGCGCAGGTTCGTCGTGCCCCAGTCGACGGCAATCCAGGCCGGTGTGATCGGCGTGCTGTCGTTCATGACGAGATATACCCCCCGTCAAGGATCAGCGTTTGCGAGGTCATCATGCGCGACGATGCCGAGGCCAGAAACAGCACCGCGCCGGTCACGTCGTCCGGCTGGATCGGATCGGGAATGCACTGCCGCGACAGATGGTTGGCCAAGCCTTCGGGTGTCACCCACAATTCCTTTTGCTTCTCGGTCAGCACCCAACCGGGTGCGACGGCATTGACGCGAATCCGGTCCGGTCCGAATTCCCGCGCCAGCGTCCGCGTCAGGCCGACGATCCCGGCATTGGCGGTGATGTAGGACGCATACCCCGCATCCGCCATCATGAAGCTGATCGACGAGAAGTTGATGATCGAGCCCCCGCCTGCGGCCTTCATGCCAGGGATCACCGACTGGCAGGCGAAGAAATAGCTGCGCAGGTTCACCGCCATCGACCAATCCCACAGCGCCTCATCCGTGGTCAGGGTGTCGTGGCGGCGGTCGTTGGCGGCGTTGTTGACCAGCACGGTGATCGGGCCGTTGATCTTGGCGGCGGTGGACAGCGTCAGTTGCAACTGATCGGTGACCGCGATGTCGCAGGGCAGAAACAGGGGCCGGTTGCCGGTGGCCTGTTCCATCGCATCGCAGAACGCGCTGCCGTCGGACCGCTGGCAAAAGGCAACTTTCGCGCCTTGGCGCAGGAAGCCTTCGGTCAGCGCGGCACCAATGCCCGCGCCGCCGCCGGTGATGAACACCGACTGGCCCTTCAGGTCGGGAAAGCTGGGAAGCGCCGCCATCCTAGGCGGCTTTCCGGGGCCGCAGCCAAGCGGGCATCCAGTCGCCATGCGCGGCAATCAGGTCGTCGACCAGCTTCCTGATCTGGCGCAGGTCAAGTTCGGCGGCGGTGTGCGGGTCCAGCATCGCGGCGTGATACACATGCTCACGGTTCTCGTCCATCAGCGCGGCGACGGTCAGTTCCTGCACGTTCACATTGGTCCGCATCAGCGCGATCAGTTGCGGCGGGATGTCGTTGACCGTGGTCGGCTGGAGGCCGTTGGCATCGACCAAAGTCGGCACTTCGACGGCAGCCCCGGCGGGAAGCTGGGGAATGAAGCCCCGGTTCGGGACGTTGCCATAGATCACCGAAGGCGCGCCGGTCACCACCGAATTCATGATCGTCGCGGCATATTCATGGGTTGGCTTGACCACGATGGTGTCGGCCTTGCGGTATTCCTCGGCCTGCGCGGCCCAACGGGCGATCTGTTCCTCACAGCGCAGGGGGTATTCATCCAGGGGAATGCCGAACGTCTCGATAAGGTCGGGCCGGTGGGTCTTGATGAACCACGGCACGTATTCGGCGAAATGCTCGCTCGACTCGGTGACGAAATGGCCAAGGTGAGTCATCACCTCATAGCGCACCTTGTTCGGGCAGCGGGGGCTCCCATGGCTGGGCTTCGGGATCGCACCCTTGGCATAGCCGTCGTGCAGCGCCGGATAAAGGTCGCGGTAGGTGCCGTCGGGCTGACGCGCTTCGAAGTTCAGGTAAAACGCCATGTGGTTGATGCCCGCCGCGCGATAGCGCAGGTCCGTGACCGGCAGGTCGAGGTCGCGCGCCAGTTCCTCGGCCGTGCCCTGCACCGAATGGCAGAGGCCAACCTGTCGGATGTCCGGAAACTTGGCCCCCAACGCCCAAGTGTTGATCGCCATCGGGTTCACATATTGCAACATGATCGCATTGGGGCAGACCGAGCGCATATCTTCGGCCAGCTTCCACAGATGCGGCACGGTGCGCAGGCCACGCATGATGCCGCCGATGCCAAGCGTATCGGCAATGGTCTGGCGAAGGCCGACGCGGTTCGGCAGGTCAAAGTCGGTGACCGTGCAGGGTTTGTAGCCACCGATCTGGAAGGCGACGATGATGAAATCGGCCCCGGCAATCGCGCGGCGCTGGTCCATATGCGTCTCGACCGTGGCCGTAACCCCCAAGGAGGCGATCATTTTCCGCGCCACCAGCTCGGATTCCTCCAGCCGCCTGCGGTCAATATCCATCAGCGCGATCTGCGCGCCAGCAAGGGCAGGCATCGACAGCGCATCGCCAATCAGGTTCTTCATGAAAACGGTCGATCCCGCCCCGATGAAGGCAATTTTCGTCACTTTACAGCTCCAAGAGTAAGGCCCGCGATAAAGTGCTTCTGCATCAGGAAGAACATCGCCACAGGGGGAAGGGCGGCAAGGATGGACCCCGCCGAAACAAGATGCCACTGGGCAATCCACTGACCGTTCAGAGACGACAGTCCCGCGGTGATCGGCTGGCTGTCAACGCCTTGGGTCAGGACAGTGGCCCAGAAGAAATCGTTCCAGATGAAGGTGAAGACCAGAACGGAAAGGGCGGCGATGGCCGGGCGCATCAGGGGCAGGACGATGTACCAGAAGATCCGCCATTCAGCGACGCCTTCAACCCGGGCCGCTTCGATCAGTTCAAACGGCAGCGCCTTGATGAAGTTGCGCATGAAAAGGGTGCAGAACCCGGTCTGGAACGCGATGTGGAACAGCGCCAGCCCGTACCAAGTGTCATACATGCCCATTTGCAGCGTCATGTCACGGACCGGCACCATCAGGATCTGGAACGGCACAAAGTTGCCCGCGACGAACATGAAGAAGATCAGGATATTGGCGCGAAAGCCGTAGACCGCCAGCGCAAAGCCGGTCATCAAGGACAGGCCCACAGCACCGATCACCGTCGGGATCGTCACCCAAAGCGAGTTCAGCATGTACTGCCCGATGGGCGTTTCGGTGAAGATGTAGACGTAGTTTTCCCAGGCGATGCCCGACGGCATGCCGAAATAGTTGCCCTGCGCCAGATCGGAGGCTGGCCGCAGCGAGGTCAGCGCGACGCCAAGCAGGGGGAACAGCCAGAGGATCAGGGCAATCGGCAACGCGATTGTATAAAGCCACTGTGCGCCGGTTGAGGCCTGCTGGATGGGACGGGGAAACATCTTAACGCTCCTTCTCGTCGCGCCACATCTTCCAGATGAAGCCCGAGATGAAGACCATCATGATGGCGAACAGCACCACGGCGATGGCCGCACCATAGCCCATGCGGAAGCCGTACTCGCTCAGCGCCTTTTCATACATGTAATATGACAGGATGCGGGACGATCCGAACGGCCCGCCATTGGTCATGATCGACACCAGATCAAAGCTGCGCAGCGCGCCGATGACCGTGACGATCACCGCGATAAAGGTTGCGGGGCGCAGTTGCGGCAGCACGACATACCACAGCATCCGCCAGCCCTTGGCCCCATCCAGCCTTGCGGCCTCGATCTGGTCGGGGGCGACGTTGTTCAGGCCGGTCAGGTACAGGATCATCACATAGGCGATCTGCGGCCATAGCCCGGCCGCGATGATGCCGTAGGTGACAAGGTCAGGGTCGGCGAGGATAGCGATGCCCTTGCCGGTCATCCATTCGGTCAGAAGGTACAGAAGGCCGAAGTTCGGCGCGTAAAACCAGGCGAACATCAGGCCGACGACGACCTGACTGATCACGAAAGGGAAGAAGAACAAGGACTTGTACAGCCGGATGCCAGTCACGGTCTGGTTGAGGAAGATCGCGATGAACAGGCCGATCGGCAAGGCCAGCAGGTACAAGACCAGCCATTTCAGGTTGTTCCACAGGGATTTTTCAAAGGCGGGGTCCGTCATCAGCTCGGCATAGTTGCCAATGCCGATGTAGGTTCCGGTAAACTGGCCATCCTGATTGTAAAGTCCGTTCCAGTCATAGAACGACAGGGTGATGCTTTGGATGATCGGCCAAAGCACATAGACGGCAAACATGAAAAGTCCGGGGGCCAGGAACAGCCAGGGTGCCAAGGTCCGCTGGTTCCACCGTGACGCTGCCCGCGCGGGTGTGACTGCCTCTGCCATCTGCTCCCCCTTTCGAAAACGAAAACGGGCGCCCCCCGCGAAGGGGACGCCCGCTGATGTCAGATCACTGCGGGTAAAGACGCAGGCGGGTTGCTTCCAGCTGGGCAAGGATCTCTTCCAAAGCCTCGGGCTGAACCAGGAACCGCTGGAAACCTTCCATTCCGGCCTTGGCGTATTCGGCCTCGGCGTCACGATCCCAGAACTGGGCGATACCGCCGGTAGCCGTGGAGAGCGAAGCAAAGCCAGCCGTCAGGAACGGATCAGCCGCGTCAACGGACGAACCGCTGTTGGTCGGAAGCTGGCCTACCGCCGCGTTCCACTTGGTCTGCGCATCAGCGCTGGCGATAAACGCCAGAAGCTTCTTCGCATCTTCGGGGTTCTTGGCACCCGAGGTCAGGTGGACGGTGTCGGTCGGGGCTTCTTCGGCCCGCGCAACCCCAGCGATGATTTCCGGGAACACCATGAAGCCAAGGTTGTCATTCGTCATCCCGCCTTCCTTGAAGACGCCGACGGCAAAGTTGCCCATGACGTAGTGCGAGGCCTTGTTCTGCACGAAGATCGCCGCCGCATCCTGCCAGTCGATGGCCGCATGGTTTGCAGTGACATAGGGCTGCAGCTTGCCAAGCTCGGCAAAGACCGCCCGGGCTTCGTCCGAGGTCCACGAGATTTTGCCAGCCGCCAGATCGCTGTGGAACTGGTAGCCGTTGGTGCGCATCGACACATAGTCGAAGATGCCTGCAACAGGCCACAATGCGCTGGAACCGGTGGTCACGCAGTCAATGCCAGCGGCCTTGAAGGTTTCGCAGTTGGCCAGGAATTGCTCCCAGGTCACGCCCTCCGGGCCGGGCGCTTCGATGCCCGCAGCTTTGTAAGCGTCGCGGTTATAGTAGATGCCCCACTGATAGTAGGTATAGGGGATCGCATACTTCTTGCCATCAATCGTGGACGACAGAACCGACGAGGCCAGCGATTCGTTCAGCCCGTTAGCATCCCAGACATCCGTGATATCTGCGAACAGGCCCGCCTCGACAAACGGCTTCATCCGGTTCGCGGCATACCAGTTGGCCAGGTCAGGCGCGTCCGCGGTCAGGAAGTTGCGGATCGCGTTTTTGTAACCTTCGTGGTCGAAGTTGGTGAGCTGGACGTCGATCTCTGGGTTTGCGGCCTCGAAATCAACGATCATCGCTTCGGCTGCCGCCAGTGGGATCGGATCGTAATCCGCGTTCCAGGTGACGACACGCTGTTCAGCGAAGGCCGACGTAGACATGAGCAACGCCGCCACGAGGGTCAGCGCACCCGCTTGCTTATGGACCATGGTTTCCTCCCGTTAGGTTCCATTATGTGAAACTTTGTCTTGAATATTGAAAACTATGTCGTCTATCCTCTATGCTGTCAACAGGGGTGATAGGGGCAGGGATGAGCGTCGAGGGACATCAGGACGGAACAGTCGGCAAGGCGCTGGATGTGCTGGACATGGTCGCCAGTCATGGCGGCCCGGTGCGGTTCACTGACCTGTTGGCCGATGCCCAATACCCCAAGGCGACGCTTTACCGGCTGCTGCAAACGCTGACAAATCAGGGCATGCTAAGCTATGACGAAGCCTCGGGCACCTATGCCCTTGGGGTGCGGTTGGTCCGCCTTGCCCATGCCGCCTGGGCGCAGTCGTCACTGGCCCCGATTGCGCGGCCCTATCTTGATGAATTGGCAGCGAAAACCGGCGAAACGATCCACCTGGCGCAGATGGATCTGGGGCAGGTCCTTTACGTCGACAAGCGCAATGCGGCAAAGCCGGTCGAGATGTTTTCCAGCGCCGGAAAAGTCGGCCCCGCCTATTGCACCGGGGTCGGCAAGGCGATGCTGGCCTATCTGGATGATGAGGCTTTGGCCGCCGCCTTGTCCCGGCAAAGTTTTCACCGTTTCACGGCCCATACGCTGCACACCCGCGACCTTCTGATCGACGAGCTGCAAGCGATTCGCCTGCGCGGCTACGGCTTTGACCGTGAGGAGCATGAGCCGGGAATCATCTGTTGCGCGGTACCGATTCTCTCGCGCTCAGGGCGGGCAATAGGGGCGATCTCGGTCACCTCGACCACGGCAAGAACCACATTGACGGCGCTTGAAGGTCTGGCGCCGCAGATCAAGGACATCGCGGCACGCATTGCCACTGAGGCGGAAAGCTGGCGCTTTCCCGAACAGGCTTGAGGAGGAGAAGACAATGACCGGTGTTACGCTCGATCAGGTAACCAAGCGCTTTGGCGATGTTCAGGTGATCCATGGGGTCGATCTCAAGATCGAGGATGGCGAATTTTGCGTTTTCGTCGGCCCTTCGGGTTGCGGCAAGTCCACCCTGTTGCGGATGGTCGCCGGGCTGGAGGAAACAACCTCGGGCGCAATCTCTATCGGTGCGCGGGACGTCACCCATATCGACCCGGCGGAACGCGGCGTGGCGATGGTGTTCCAGACCTATGCACTTTATCCGCATATGACGGTGGCCGAAAACATGGGATTCGGGCTGAAGATGACCGGCCATCCCAAGGCGGAAACTGCCGCAAAGGTGGCCGAGGCCGCCCGCATCCTGAAGCTGGAGCCTTTGCTGGACCGCAAACCAAAGGCGCTTTCGGGTGGTCAGCGGCAGCGCGTGGCGATTGGCCGGGCGATTGTCCGGGGGCCGGACGTGTTTCTGTTCGACGAACCGCTCTCCAACCTTGACGCCGAGTTGCGGGTGGAAATGCGGGTTGAAATCGCCCGCCTCCACCGCGAAATCGGTGCCACGATGATCTATGTGACCCATGATCAGGTCGAGGCGATGACCTTGGCCGACAAGATCGTTGTCCTGCGCGCGGGCCGAGTGGAACAGGTCGGCAAGCCCTTGGATCTCTACAACAACCCCGACAACCGCTTTGTCGCAGGCTTTATCGGCAGCCCGGCGATGAACTTCGTTGCGGGCGTGGCTGAAGCGGGTGCTGTGACCACCAAAGGGCTAGCGCAGTCGGTGGCCAGCAAGATCGCCCTACCGGGTGCCGGAGCTGAAGTCACCGTGGGTCTTCGGCCGCAGCACCTGAAGATCGGCAAGGGTGACACGCATCGCGTGGAACTGACCGAAGCGCTGGGCGGGGTGTCCTACGTCCACCTGACCGCGCCCTCAGGCGAAAAGCTGATCGTGGAAAGCCACGACCAAGTCAGCCTTGCACCCGGCGCGATGGTCGGGATCAGCTTCGATGCCAAGGACGCGATGCTGTTCGACAAGGACGGGCAACGGCTGCGCTAGGCTCCGCTCAACGCTCCCTGCCGGGCGCTTCTCGCTTTCGGCCGGGATGTTCCGGATCTTTCTCTTCTTCAAATATCCTCGGGGGGAAGTCGTTGGTTTCTCTGAAACCAACGGCGTGGGGGGCGAAGCGCCCCCTCAGCCGAGGAGGAGGCGAAGCCCGACGACGAGACAAAGAGTCTTCGCGCCTGAAAGGCGCTCCGGTCAGTAACCCTACCAACTGGGAAACGTTAAGAATTCCTGAACGCCCACAGGCAAGCCATTGATTTCAATGCCTGCGCAGAACCTGTCCACCGTGGACAGCCTCAGTGCCCCGACAGAAACTTCTCGGCATCCAGCGCCGCCATGCAGCCCATCCCGGCACTGGTCACCGCCTGCCGATAGATATGGTCGGTCAAATCTCCCGCAGCAAAGACCCCCGGAATCGCAGTCCGGGTCGATCCCGGCTCCACCACCACATAGCCGCCCGAATGCAGCTCCAGCTGGTCCTTGACCAGTTCCGACGCCGGAGCATGACCGATGGCCACGAAGAACCCGTCGCAGGGAACCTGCCCCTCGGCCCCGGTTTTCAAGTTGCGGGTCTTGACCGCCGTCACCCCAAGCGGCGCCTCGGTGCCCAGAACCTCGGTCACTTCGGTATCCCAGATGACGCTGATCTTGGGGTTCTTGAACAGTCGGTCCTGCATGATCTTTTCCGCCCGCAGGAAATCGCGGCGATGGATCAGCGTGACCTTGGAGGCGAAGTTGGTCAAGAACAACGCCTCTTCAACGGCGGTATTCCCGCCCCCGATCACCACGACTTCCTTGCCCCGGTAAAAAAACCCGTCGCAGGTTGCGCAGGCCGAGACGCCGAAGCCCTTGAACTTTTCCTCGGACGGCAGGCCCAACCATTTCGCCTGCGCGCCGGTCGCTAGAATGACTGCATCGGCAGTATAGGTCGTTCCACTGTCCGCCCCGGCCGTGAAGGGCCGCTTCGACAGGTCAAGCGAGGTGATGTAGTCGCTGATCACCTCGGCCCCCATGGCGCGGGCGTGCTCTTCCATGCGGACCATCAGGTCGGGGCCCTGAACCGTGTGATCGCCGGGCCAGTTTTCGACCTCGGTCGTGATGGTCAGTTGCCCACCCGGTTGCAGGCCCTGCACGAGGATCGGGTTCAGCATCGCGCGGGCGGAATAGACTGCCGCCGTATAGCCCGCAGGGCCAGAGCCGATGATCAGAACCTTTGTGTGCCGCGTCTCGCCCATGCCAACCCCGCCCATGCTTGTCTATAGAAATACCGGTCCCCGATATAGTCCCCCGATTGGGGGGCGGAAAGCCCCTGCATGACGGGCTTGCACATCGCGCAAGGCGCATTTTCTTGCGCGATGTTGAAATTTTATTGCGCGGACGCGCCCCGCCGCGTAAGTAACATCAAAACCGGAGGCACCATGGCCGCGCACAAGCTTGACCCTATCGACCGTCAGATTCTGTCCGAACTTCAGGCCGATGGGCGGATGACGAACGTCGAGTTGGCCAGCCGCGTTGGCATTTCCGCCCCGCCCTGCCTGCGCCGGGTGCGCGGGCTGGAGGAGCAGGGCTTCATCCGCGGCTATCACGCCGACATCAACGCGCGGGAGCTGGGCTTCGAAGTTCAGGTCTTTGCGATGGTACGGCTGAATTCACAGGCCGAAGCCGACCTTGCCGTCTTTGAGGCGCGCTGCAAGGCTTGGCCCCTGGTCCGCGAATGCCACATGCTGAATGGCGAGATCGATTTCATCCTGAAATGCGTGGCGCCGGATCTGTCCAGCTTTCAGAGCTTTCTGACGGAAGAGCTGCTGAAAGCCGATCACGTCGCCAACGTGAAGACGAGTCTGGTGATTCGCTGCGCCAAGGATCAGCCGGGCTTACCGTTTGATGTGCTTGAGGCGCGGCTGGCGAAAAGCGCCTGACCTACCGGCCAGTGTCTGCCAATTGGCGGGTGACGGCCTTCAGGCGCGATGCCAGACCCATTTCGCCAGAGGCAAAGCGACGGGTTGTGCTGTGCTTGACGGTGGCACGGGCCACGACGCGGCCATCGGTTTCCTGGGCGACAGAGTCCAGGATAGACAAAATCCAGCGGCGTTTGGTCTTCAGTTCGATGAGCATAGGCACCTCCACCGCCACGGGGTTTCCGACAGCTTGGGAAATGGCGGCGGATTGCGGCGGGCTTGGGGAAAAGCTGTGCGCCAAACGGTGCATTTTCAGGACGGTTTGCGTCGCATTACAGCCTTATTGTCGAGATCAGCCGCCCGTAGTCCGCCTCGGCCGCATGGGTCGTGCGACGGAAGGAATAGAACCGGTCGGGATCGCGATAGGTGCAATGGCCGGTCCATTCGGCATGGCCCACCCCAGCGGCGCGCAGACGGTGCAGCCCATAGGCGGGCAGGTCGAACAGCATCCGGTCGCCCTTGCCATTGGCGAAGAAGCGGGTGGCATCGTCATCCTCGGCGCGGAAGCGGTCAAGGAATTCGGGGCCGACCTCATAGGCGGCCTGGCTGATGGTCGGGCCGATGACGGCGCTGATCCGGTTGCGTTTGGCACCCAAGGTTTCCATCGCGTCAAGCGTCGCCTCCAGCACGCCATCGACCGCCCCGCGCCAGCCGGCATGGGCGGCACCGATGACCTGAGCGTCGGGGTCGTGGAAGAGGACGGGTTGGCAATCGGCGGTGAGGACACCGAGAAGGACCCCCGGCGTGGCGGTCACCATGGCGTCGGCCTCGGGCCTTATGGTCAGGGGGCCGGTCACGGGGATCGCCTTGGCGGAATGGACTTGATGCACGGTGACCAGCGCGTCGGGGGTGACACCCATCGCGTCGGTTACGCGGGCACGGTTGATCGCGACGACTTCGGTCTGGTCAGAGGAGCCGGTGCCACAGTTCAGGCCCGCGAAAATGCCCGAAGATGCGCCGCCCTTGCGGGTGAAAAAGCCGTGGCGGCAGGCCAAGGCGTCTGAGGTGATGATCTCAAGCATCGTATGCATCAGGGGGCGAATCCCGGTGGCAAGGGGGCGTCTGTCGAGGTCAGGGCAAGCACCTTGAACAACGAACCCATTTCCTGTGGGTCGGTCAAGCGCCGATGCGCGGCAAGGTGACTTTCGCGTGCTGCTCCGGTCAGGTTTGCAGCCAGCCGTTCAGCGCGGGCACTGATGCCAAGGCGTTCAAGGAAGGCACCTTGCGTGGTGTAACCGTGGGACGGGGCCAGTGCAGCGAGGGGTTCGAAATCGACATGAGCGGTCAGGTCGGCTTGGCCGGGATGGGCCAGCGGATCGGCGAATCTGTGGGAACGGAGCGCCTGCAGCGTGTCACCTTGCGAGCGCCAGTCGCCATAGTCGATGAAAAGGGCTACGCCACCGCTTCGGGCAATCCGGGCGGCGATATTTGCCACGATCAGACGGGCGGGAAGGCAGTCTTCGACGAGGGCTCCGACCGGGGCGTTCTGGAAGGCGGGGGTGTCGGGGACCTGCGGCAGGGGGGCGGAGAGGCCGAAGGTCAGCGTGTCCTCAGTCAGGCCCACCAGCCTTTCGCGCCAGCCTTCGGGGCCGTGTTGGAACTGGCGGATTGGTAGGGCGTCGAGGAATTCGTTGGCGACAAGGTAGAGGGGGGCGTCGGGGAGGTCTTCGACGCGGTCAAACCACTCGGGGGTGGGGCCGGTGCTGCGGGATAGGGTATCGGCCTGACGTTGGCGCAAGTTTGGAGAGGCCTCGACCAAGGCAAGGCGCGCGGCTTGATGGAAGCCGGGAACCCCTCGGGTAGCGCGCAGGATGTCGGCCATAAGGGTGCCACGTCCGGGGCCGAGTTCGGCGAGGGTGAAGGGCGCAGGCGCGCCGCGGTCAAGCCAGGCCTGGGCGAGGGCCAGACCCAGCAGTTCGCCGAACATCTGGCTGATTTCGGGTGCGGTGGTGAAGTCCCCTGCCGCTCCAAACGGGTCGCGCGTGGTGTAATAGCCATGAACCGGATGCAGCAAGCATTCGGCCATGTAATCGGCCACCGTGATCGGCCCGCCTTCGCGGATGCGTTCGGCCAGAAGCCTGCCGAGGGGCGTCATGCTTTCCGGGCGCGGAAGGTGAACCAGAGGCCTGCCGCAAGCATCGGCAGGGTCAGGATCTGACCCATGGTCAGGCCATAGCCGCCGACCTGCAGGGCAAGGCCAAGGGGGTTCCCTTCGCTGATGAACTGCACATCGGGTTGGCGGACGAATTCCACCAGGAACCGGGCAAAACCGTAGCCGATCAGGAACAGCCCCATGATCGCGCCGGGGTGTTTCAGCCAGCCGCGCCGGAAGGCGAAGAAGGTGAGGAGGATCAGAAGCAGCAACCCCTCAAGTGCCGCCTCGTAAAGCTGGCTGGGGTGGCGGGCGCAGATGCCAACAAGCTCGGTGCAGTTTTGGCCCGCACCGGGGAAAGCCACGCCCAAAGGGAGGTGGGTTTCCCGGCCCCAAAGCTCGGCATTGATGAAATTGGCGATGCGGCCCAGCATCAGGCCCATGGGGGCTGCAAGGGCCAGAAGATCGCCCATCGACAACATTGGTACCTTTTCGCGACGGCTGAACCAGATCCCGGCGACCACGACCCCGACAAAGCCGCCGTGGAAGGACATGCCGCCCTGCCAGACTTTGTAGATCTGCGAGGGATCGGCAAGGTAGGCGGACAGGTCGTAGAACAGCACATAGCCAAGCCGCCCGCCAAGGATGACGCCAAGGATCATCCAGGTCAGCAGGCGTTCGACCTGCTCGGGGACCATCGGTGGAGTGCCCGCCCAAAGCCGGGGCTGCTTGACCGCTCGGACGATCAGCCACCAGCTCCAGAGAAGCCCGGCCATATAGGCCAGCGCATACCAGCGCAGCGAGAATTCCTGGCCGAAAAGGTCGACGGTGAAGACGTTGGGCGAGATGTCTGGAAAGGCGATCATGGGGGCATCCGGGGTTTTCCTGCTTGTCGCGGTCGTGCCCTATGATGTCAACCGGCGGCGAAGCGTCGCCTTGTCCTTCAGCGACTGCGGGGCCATATAGGCGGAAAGCCCGCGAAGGAGACGCCCATGCAGACCCGCAACAAGTTCTTCGATGACATGAGCCAGCTTGTGACCAATGCAATGGGCGTGGCCCAGGGTGCCAAGACCGAGGCCGAGACTGCGTTCAAAAGCTTTGTCGACCGCTGGATGGCCGACCGCGATTTCGTGACGCGCGAGGAATTCGATGCCGTCCGCGCGATGGCGCAGAAGGCGCGGGAGGAAAACACCGCGCTGGAAGCCCGGATTGCGGCGCTTGAGGCAGGCTTGGCCAAGAAGAAGGGCTGATCCGCGAACAGACCCTGCGCAGGATTAGCTGTATCGCCGGTGTGACAGGTAGCCTAGGCTTGCAGCCAAACCCTTGTTGAAGGTGGTGTATGACTGCTCCTGCTGAAGCCTGCGTCGGGCATGTCCATCTGAAGGTCTCCGATCTTGACGGGGCGATCGGCTTTTATTCCGGGGTGCTGGGCTTTGCAGTCAAGCAACGCCGTGGCACAGAGGCGGCTTTTCTGGCTGCGGGCAGCTATCACCACCATATCGGGCTGAACACTTGGGAAAGCCTTGGCGGCACCCCGCCACCGCCTGGCCATACCGGGCTTTTCCATTCGGCCTTCCTATACCCCGACCGCAAGTCGTTGGCTCAGGTTCTGAAGCGGGTACTTGGGGCAGGCTATGCCCTGACCGGGGCGTCCGATCATGGCGTGTCAGAGGCGCTGTATCTGAACGACCCCGACGGCAATGGCGTCGAGCTTTACCGCGACCGTCCCGAGGCCGACTGGCCACTCGAAGCCGATGGGTCGCTGGCTATGGTAAGCAAGCGGTTGGATGTGCCGGCGCTTTTGGCAGAAGCGGACTGATCAGTTCCGCATCAGGCGGAAGGCGGTAGATGCCACCCACCCGGCCACCGCTGCCAGAACCAGCGACAGAAGCCCGTAGATCAGCGGCTGTTCGTGGGCGAGGTTGAAGATGAACCGCTCCAGCCCGACTTTGCGCACCCCGACAAGCCGTTCCTGATGCGCGATGACCTTCTGGTCCCGCAGAAGGAAAATCCGCACCTTGTATTCGCCTTCGATCAGGTTCGCGGGCAGTTCCACATCAGTCCGAAAGAGGGTGTCTTCGGTCAGTTCGACCTTGCCCTCCAGCACGCGGTAGCGGTCTTCCTGAGTGCGGACCCGGAGGAGGGCCAGCAGAAACTCCCCGGCCTTGTCTGCCTCGGCGGTGATGCCGACGGCGCGGATCACCCGTTCAATGGTAATGTCGAAGCGCAGGTTTTCGGTATCCGACAGGATGTGGTTCAAGGGGCCAGTCGTGGCGATTGCAAAGAAGCTGGGGGCGGAATCGACGCGGATCGAGGCGTTGTTGATCCAGATCCCCGCGACCCGTTCCTTGCGGCGAACCGTGACGGGGGCGGCAGGGCCTTCGACGGTGACGATGACCTCAAGCGGCGAGCCTTCAGGGGCAGGCGCATCGCGCTTGACCGCACCATAGACCAGAATTTCGGATCCGACGAAATCGGCGGTGATCGAGACGCGGTTCTGGCTGAGGCCGGTGACGATGCTTTCGTCGGCCAGAGCCGGGCCAGCCAGCGCCACGGCAAAAAACGCTGCCCGGATCACGGCCCGGATCACGGCAGGCCCCCCGGCGCGACGGAGTAAAGCTCGGTAGGGGTCAGGACCAGCCCCACACCGATCTTTATCGACACGCTGAGCACAAGGATCGACAGCAGAATGCGCAACTGCTCGGCCTTGAGGCGGGTGCCGACGCGGGTGCCGATCTGCGCACCGACCACGCCGCCAAGGATCAAAAGCAGCGCAAGCATCATGTCGACGGTCTGGCTGGTCACGGCATGCATGACGGTGGTGAAGGCGGTGACGAAGATGATCTGGAAAAGCGAGGTTCCGATCACAACCTTGGTCGGCATACCAAGGAAATAGATCATTGCGGGCACCATGATGAACCCGCCGCCAACGCCCATGATCGCCGCCAGAAAGCCGACCAGCGCGCCGACCAGGATCGGGGGGATGACGCTGATGTAAAGGCCGGAGGCCCGGAAGCGCATCTTGAACGGCAGGCCATGGACCCAGGAATGCACATGCGACCGCCGGATCGGTGCCCCGGTCTTGCGCGACCGCAACAGGCTGCGCAGGCTTTCCTGAAACATCATCGCGCCAATCAGGCCCAGAAAGAAGACATAGGACAGCTGGACGAAGAGGTCGACCTGGCCCAGCCGGGTCATCAGGCTGAAGACCCAGACTCCGCTCGCCGAGCCGACGATGCCGCCAATCAAGAGGATGCCACCCATCTGGAAATCCACGCCCTTGCGGCGCAGCTGCGCCAGCACGCCCGAGACGGAGGAGGCCACAACCTGGTTCGCGCCGGTAGCCACGGCCACGGCTGGGGGGACGCCGATGAAGAACAAGAGGGGCGTGATCAGAAAGCCGCCGCCCACCCCGAACATGCCCGACAAAAAGCCGACAATTCCCCCAAGCCCAAGGATGAGGAAAGCGTTGACCGAAACTTCGGCGATCGGAAGGTAAAGCTGCATTTGGGGGGGCCGGAACAGGCGGAAAGCGGTGTGTTGACCAAGACTTGCGCGTCTTTCCCGGTGATGTCAAACGCGCTTTCGCCCTAGCGGAAGCTGCGCAGGAATTCCCGGAGAATCTGTTCCAGTTTCGCCGCACCAAGGGGGGCCATGGCCTTGGTATGCTCGTGGCTGATCTGTTCGTCCGACATACCGGCGGCCATGTTGGTGATGGTCGAAATCGCCGCAACTCTCAGCCCCAGGAAACGGGCCAGGATCACTTCGGGTACGGTTGACATTCCGACCGCATCGCCGCCCAGAAGCTTGAGCATGCGGATTTCCGCAGGCGTCTCGAAGGAGGGGCCGGAGTACCAGCAATAGACGCCCTCGGGCAGGTCGATCCCCAGACGGACCGCAGCCTCTTCCAGTGCCCGCCGCATCTGTGGATCATGCGCGTCGGTCATCGGCACGAAGCGTGCGTCGGTCTTTTCGCCGATCAGAGGGTTGAGGCCGCTGTAGTTGATGTGGTCCGAAAGGAGCATCACATTCCCCGGCGGGATGTCGGGCCGCATCGAGCCTGCTGCATTGGTCAGAAGCAGGCTTTCCGCCCCCAGTGCCTTCAGCACTTGCAAGGGCAGCAGCATCGCGCGGGGGTTGCCGCTTTCATAGTAATGCTCGCGCGCGCCGAAGACGGCAACGCGGACGCCCTCCAGCATGCCGACATGCAGGTTCGGGTTGTGGCCGGAAACGCCGACATGCGGGAAGCCGGGCAGATCGGTGTAGGGAATCGCCACCCCGTCGACCGCATGGGCCAGATGGCCAAGGCCGGAGCCGAGGATCAGGCCTAGGCGCACAGGTTCGGACCCGGCTCTGTTGCGGATCAGGGTGGCAAGGGTTGCGGCATCGGTCATCGGTTTTGCCTCTGGCTTCTGTCGGAGCGGCGGGTTTCACACCCCCCGCACCCCCCGTGGGATATTTGGAGAAGAGAAAGACAATTTCAGTCGAATTGTCAGCGTTCCTTGACGTAGGGCTCGCCGCCCGCACGGGGCGGGATCGCCTTTCCGACAAAGCCTGCCAAGACGAGCACCGTCAGGATATAGGGCAGCGCGTCAAGGAAGGGCACGGGGACCTTGAACTGCACCACCGATTCAACCACGTCTGGGCGCAGCGCCAAGGCCTGGAAGAAGCCGAACAGAAGGCAGGCATACATTGCCTGGATCGGACGCCATTTGGCGAAGATCAAGGCGGCAAGTGCGATATAGCCGCGACCTGCGGTCATTTCCTTGCCAAAGCCCGCTTGCAATGCGGTGGCCATGTAGGCTCCGGCAAGGCCGCAGAGGACGCCGGTGATCATCACGGCGGAAAAGCGCAGGCCCTTGACGCTGACCCCGGCAGTATCGACCGCCGCCGGGTTTTCGCCAACCGCCCGCAGCCGCAGGCCAAAGCGGGTACGGTAGAGAACCCACCAGGTCAGGGCGACGATGGCGAAGGCGGCATAGACCAGAATCCGCTGGCCCGAGATCACGTCATGATAGAATGCGCCGATCACCGGCACTTCTTTCAGCGCATCGGCAAAGGGAAGGGTGATCGGGTTGAACCGGGCAGCCCCTTCAAGGGGCGGGGTCCGACCGCCTTGGCCGAAAAGGTACTGCGCCACCAGCACCGTCATCCCCGAAGCCAGGAAGTTCAGCGCCACCCCTGCAATCAACTGGTTGCCCCGGAAAGTGATCGAGGTCACGCCATGGATCAGCGCGAAAACGAGTGATCCGGCGATAGCGGCAAGCGCGCCCAGCCAAGCCGATCCGGTGTAGAAGGCCACAGCACCTGCGCACATCGCGCCGACCAACATCTTGCCCTCAAGCCCGATGTCGAAGACGCCGGAGCGTTCGGAATAAAGCCCGGCGATGCAGGCGAGGAGAAGCGGCGTCGCAAAGGCGATCGTCGTGTTCAGGATCGGGAAGATTACGCCAACGTCCATCACACAGCCTCCATCCGGTTGGAGCGGAAGAGGGCGAAGATCCTGACCAGCAGCATTCGCACCATCATGTCTAGGGCACCCGTGAACAGGATCACCAGACCCTGCACGACGGTTCGCAATTCAATCGGGATCTTGGTCCAAAGCCCAAGCTCGGCCCCGCCTTGAAAGAGGAAGCCGAAGAGGATCGCCGCCAAGACCACGCCCAGCGGATGGTTGCGTCCCATCAGCGCAACGGCGATGCCGATGAAGCCCGCACCGGAGGCAGAGTTGCCCAGCAGCCGCTCCGCCTCGCCCATCACGTTGTTGATCGCCATCAAGCCCGCAAGCCCGCCGGAAATCAGCATGGCGATCATGACGATCCGCACTGGGTTGATCCCGGCATAGCGGGCGGCGGGTTCGGATTTGCCGAAAGCGCGGATCTGATAGCCAAGCCGCGTGCGCCACAAAAGCGCCCAGACGACGACCGCCATGATCAGGGCGATGAAGAAGGTCACGTTGGCGGGCACGCCGGTATCGAAAATCGCGTTCAGACCGGGGATTTCGTTGAAGCTGGGCAAGTGCATCTCGGGCGGGAAGCTTGCCGTTGCCGGGTCCATCTTGCCCGGCGGGCGCAGGATATCGACCAGCATGAAGATCATCAAACTGCCGGCGATATAGTTGAACATGATCGTGGTGATCACGATATGGCTGCCGCGTTTGGCTTGCAGATAGGCTGGGATCGCCGCCCAGGCTGCGCCAAAGACCGCCGCCCCGACTGCTGCGCCGATCAGCGCCAGCGACCAGTGCGGCCACGGGATGTAAAGGCAGGCGAGCGCCACGCCAAGCCCGCCAAGCTGCGCCTGGCCCTCGCCGCCGATGTTGAAAAGGCCCGCATGGAAGGCCACGGTCACCGCAAGGCCGGTGAAGATGAAGCTGGTGGCGTAATAGAGCGTATAGCCCCAACCATAGGCGTTCATCAGGCTGCCTTCTACCATGACCGTGATCGCTTCCCACGGGTTCTGGCCAATGGCGATGATGACCAAGGCCGAGAGAACCGCGGCAAGGGCAAGCGAGACAAAGGGAACCAGGGCCAGATCGGCCCAGCGTGGCAAACGGTCCATCAGGCGGCCTCTCCTTTTCCGGTCATCCCGGCCATCAGAAGGCCAAGCTCGCGTTCATTCGTAGTTTCGGGGTCGCGGAAGCCCATGATCTTGCCGTCAAACATCACGGCGATCCGGTCGGAGAGGCTCATAATCTCGTCCAGTTCGACGCTGACCAGCAGCACGGCGGCACCTGCGTCGCGGAGCGCGATGATCTGCTTGTGGATGAATTCGATCGCGCCGATGTCCACGCCGCGCGTCGGTTGGCCGATCAGCAGAAGCGCAGGATTCTGCTCGATTTCCCGCGCGACGACGATCTTTTGCTGGTTGCCGCCGGAAAAGCTTTTCGCGGCGAGGGTCGGGATTGGCGGGCGCACGTCAAAGGTCGCCATCTTCTTTTCGGTGTCCGACTTAATCGCCGCATTGTCCATGAAGAGCGCGTTCTTCTGATACTGCGGGTCGTTGAAATAGCCGAAGGCCATGTTTTCCCAGGCGGTGAAATCCAGGATCAGCCCGTATTGATGCCGGTCCTCCGGGACGTGGGCGATGCCAGCCGCGCGGCGGCTTTGCCCGTCCGAACCTTTGCCGGACAGCGGCAGGTCTGCGCCTTTCAGTGTGATCTTGCCAGTGGCGCGCATCATGCCTCCAAGCGCCGCCAGAAGCTCGGACTGGCCGTTGCCCGCAACCCCGGCGATGCCAAGGATTTCGCCTGCCCGGATTTCAAAGCCGACGCCTTTCAGGCGTTCGACCTGATGTTCGTCGCGCACCCGCAGGTCTTCGACCGATAGAACAACCTCACCGGGTTTGGCCACGCCCTTGTCGACATCCAGCAGGACCTTGCGGCCGACCATCAATTCGGCCAACTGCTCGGGGCTGGACTCACTGGTCTTGACCGTGGCGACCATGGTGCCGCGCCGCATGACACTGACGTTGTCGGTCGCTTCCATGATCTCGCGCAGCTTGTGGGTGATCAGGATCACTGTCTTGCCCTGATCGCGCAGGCCGCGAAGGATGCGGAACAGGTGGTCGGCCTCATCCGGGGTCAGAACCCCGGTGGGTTCGTCAAGGATCAGGATTTCGGCCTGCCGGTACAGCGCCTTGAGGATCTCGACCCGCTGCTGGTGGCCAACGGAGAGGTCTTCGATCAGCGCGTCGGGGTCGACCTCAAGGTCATAGTCGCGGGCCAGCCGTTCCAGTTCCTTGCGCGCCTTGGAAAGCGAGGTGTTGAGCAAGGGGCCGTCTTCGACGCCAAGGATGATGTTCTCAAGGACTGTGAAATTCTGCACCAGCTTGAAGTGCTGGAAGACCATGCCGATACCGGCGCGAATGGCGCTTTGGCTGTCGGGGATCGGGGTCAGTTGGCCATTGACGAAGATCTGGCCCGCGTCGGCCTTGTAGAACCCGTACAGGATCGACATCAGAGTGGACTTGCCCGCGCCGTTTTCGCCGATGATCCCGTGGATCGTACCCTTGGGCACAGCGATGTTGATGTCCTTGTTCGCCTGAACCGGACCGAAGGCTTTGGAAATACCCTTCAGCTCGATGGCAAAAGCTGCATCGGTCATTCTTTCCCCCCGTGATGTGGATGGTCGCGCCCCGCTTATGTCTGCGGTGTTGTCCAGCGACCTCTGGTAATCTGCCGCGCCAGGCGTCCGGCGCGGCAGATATCTTTACCTAACCAGGATCAGAACGTCGCTGCCGGGCAGGTGTCGTCGGACATATAGTCGTGAACCACCAGTTCGCCCGACTTGATCTTGGCGGCAGCAGCATCGACCGCAGCAATCATTTCCGGGGTTACAAGCGCTGCGTTGTTCTCGTCCATCGCATAGCCCACACCGTCATTGGCCAGACCCATCCGGGTCACGCCCGGCTGAAGATCGGCGCCTGCCTTGAACGCCTCATAGACCGCGTTGTCGACGCGCTTGAGCATCGAGGTCAGGACCGAACCGGGGTGCATGTAGTTCTGGTTGCTGTCGACACCGATTGACAGGATGCCTTCATCAGCAGCCGCCTGCAGGACGCCAACGCCCGTGCCACCCGCCGCGGCGAAGATCACGTCCGCGCCCTGTGCCTTCTGGCCCTTGGCAAGTTCCGCACCCTTGACCGGGTCGTTCCATGCCGCCGGAGTGGTGCCGGTCATGTTCAGCACGACCACAGCATCCGGATTCGCTGCCATGACGCCCTGAGCATAGCCGCAGCCAAAGCGGCGGATCAGCGGGATGTCCATGCCGCCGATGAAGCCAACAGTGCCGGTCTTCGACGCCATCGCGGCCATCATGCCGACCAGATAGCTGCCTTCATGTTCAGAAAAGGCGATTTGCGTGACGTTCGGGAAATCCAGCCAGTCCACGTCGATAATTGCGAACTTGGTGTCCGGGAAGTCCGGGGCAACTTTGGCCAGCGTGTCACCAAAGGCGAAGCCGGTCATGACGACGGGGTTTGCGCCCGCTTCGGCCAGACGGCGCAGCGCCTGTTCGCGCTGGGCTTCGTCCTGCATTTCCAGCTCTTTGAACGTGCCGCCGGTTTCCTCTGCCCAACGGGTCGCGCCGTTGAAGGCCGCTTCGTTGAAGGATTTGTCGAACTTGCCGCCCAAATCGAAGATGATCGCAGGTTCGGCCGAAGCGGCCCCCGCGAAAAGGGCGAAGGCGCAAGTGGCCCCGGCAAGGGTTTTCATGAAGCTCATCGGTGTTCTCCCGGTTGATAAAAGCATTACCGCCCTGTCCGCCGGGTCCCCCCGGTCGCGGGCGATTTCTATGGTGATTAGGTGCGAAGCCTGCGCAGGGGTCAAGCTGGATTCTTCGTGTGGCGGAAATATTTTGACCTCTTGATCAAAATTTATGCAGCAAACGCGCGCCCGGCCAAGTCGCGGGCCAGAACAAAGGCGTCGATCCGCTGGCCTTCCGGGGTTTGGTAGTATCCGCGCCGCTGTCCGACGCGGGCAAAGCCTGCCGATTCGTACAGAGCGATGGCCGGGGCGTTCTCGGCGGAGACCTCAAGAAAGGCCCACTCGGCCCCGCGCAGGCGGGCTTGATACTGGAAACGGGCCAGTAGCTTGCGCCCAAGGCCAAGTCTGCGTGCCTCGGGCGCGACTGCGAGCGTCAGAAGCTCGGCCTCACCAGCGACGGTCCGACCCAGCAGGAAGCCGGCATCACCTTCGACCAGAAGGAAGGCCAGGGGGTCGGCTTTGAAGGCGGCGAAGTCTTGCGCGCTCCATGGCGGCGGGGTCTTGAAGCAACGTGTATGCAGGGCGGCAAGGGCTTCGGGGGTCACGGCAGGATCACCGGCGGCGGATCAGAGGGCGGGGCGGCATCGGCCCCACGCAGGTAGAAGGGGGCGGGCCGGGGCTGGGGCGTTGCGGCGCGCAGGGCCCCGATCCGGGCAATTGCTTCGGCCAAGGGCATGGCCGGGGGCAGCGCATCCGGTCCAGCCGCCGATCCGGTGGCGGGGGTGAGTGCTGCGATGGTTGCAGCCTCCAGGATCTGTGCAGGACCCGGGGCGTCGCTGGTAAAGGTCTGAACATAGACTTCACCGCGCCGCGCATCTTCGATCACAGTGACCGGACGGGGAAGGCCATGGGCCAAAGCCTCAAGCCTTGTAACGCCAACTGCCGGAATACCCAGCCCAAGGGCAAGGCCACGCGCCGCTGAAACAGCAATCCGCACGCCGGTGAAATTGCCGGGGCCGGTGCCCACGGCCACGGCCTTCAGCTCACCCCAACCAAGGCCTGCTTCGGCAAGCAGCTCCTCCAGCATTGGCAGCAGCCGTTCGGCCTGACCCTTCTCCATCGCCTCGTGGCGCAGGAGTATGCGGTCTTGCAAAAGCAAAGCTGCCTCGCAGTGCGCGGCCGAGCTGTCAAAGGCAAGCACCGGCAGCCGCACGATGGCTCAGGCGGCGACCGGGCGGACTTCCAGCACTTCGGGGATGTAGTGCCGCAAGAGGTTTTCGATCCCCATCTTCAGCGTCAGGGTCGAAGACGGGCAGCCAGCGCAAGCGCCCTGCATGTGCAGATAAACCACACCCCGGTCAAAGCCGTGAAAGGTGATGTCGCCACCATCCTGCGCCACGGCGGGGCGGACGCGGGTGTCCAGAAGTTCCTTGATCTGGCGAACGATGTCGCCGTCTTCGCCGGTGTGTTCGGCATGGCCACCACCGGTGGCCTCACCCTCCATCACCGCTTGGCCGGACTGGAAATGCTCCATGATCGCGCCAAGGATCTGCGGCTTGATATGCGGCCAGTCGGTGCTTTCGGCCTTGGTGACCGTCACGAAATCCGTGCCAAAGAAGACGCCGGTCACGCCGCCGGCTGCGAAGATGCGACGGGCCAAGGGCGATTTCGCCGCCGCCTCAGCAGATGGGAAATCGGCGGTGCCAAGTTCAAGCACGGTCTGGCCGGGCAGGAATTTCAGCGTCGCGGGGTTCGGCGTGGATTCGGTCTGGATAAACATGGCGGGTCTCCGACTATTCCTGTCGGATATGCGCCTTGCCTGTCAGGCTGTCAAGGAAGGCCCCATCCGTTCGCAGGAAGACTGCGGCATGCGGGGCAAGGATCAGCCGACCTTTGCCAAGGCTTCCACCGATCGAAGGGCCGGCAAGTTCGGCGCTTCCCTTGACGGGAAACGCCTGATCAGTAGGGGAGAGATTTAAGAGGCAAAGCAGCCCGTCTTCCCCATTGCCCCGGGTCAAGGCCAGGATCCCTGCTGCAAGGTCAAGAAAACGGGTGCGCCCGGTGCGCAGTGCTGGTTCTGCGCGGCGGAAGGCCAGCATCGCGCGGTAATGTTCCAGCACCGATCCCGCTTGCCCGTCCTGCCCTGCCACATGGCGGGCGGCCTGTTCGGGCTTGACCGGTAGCCAGGGCGTTCCCGTCGTGAACCCGCCATTTGGCGAAGCATCCCAGACCATCGGCGTGCGGGGATTGTCGCGGCCCACGGGTTCGGGCCAAAAGGCGATGCCTTGCGGATCGGTAAGTTCCTCAAGCGCGAGTTCGGTATCGGTCTGGCCAAGCTCCTCACCCTCCCACAGGCAGATCGAGCCTTCGAGGGACAAAAGGAGCGATGCCGCCTGCTTTGCCAGCGCGTCACTGTCCTCGCCCGGCTTCGCCCAGCGGGTCAGATGGCGCGGGACGTCGTGGTTCGAGAGCGCCCACATCGGCCAGCCCTTGGGGGCACCGGCAAAGAAGCCTTCGATCCGGTCGCGGAAAAGCGCGGGGGTATAGTCCCAGCCCATCAGCTCGAAACTGTAGCATTGGTGGAGCCGCCCCGACGCGGTGTATTCCCCCATCAACCGGATCGCAAAGTGGCCGTCCCCAACCTCGCCCACGCTGGTCGCGTCGTATTCGTCCAGAAGGCCCCTGATCCGGGCCAGCCAGTCCGGGTTCTCGGGCTGGTTCTTGTCATGCAGGTGCAGCTGCATGCCGTAGGGGTTGGCCTCGGCCACTTCTTTCGGGCGTTGGTCGGCGGGGTTACTGCGGAATTTTCGGTCGTGGAAGTAGTAGTTGACCGTATCAAAGCGGAACCCGTCGACCCCCCGATCCAGCCAGAAGCGCATGCAGCCGAGCGCCCAGTCTTGGACTTCCGGGTTATGGAAGTTCAGGTCGGGCTGGCTGGTCAGGAAATTGTGCAGGTAATACTGCTTGCGGCGCGCGTCCCAGGCCCAGGCGGAGCCGCCAAAGACGGAAAGCCAGTTAGAGGGCGGTGACCCATCCGGCAGGGGATCGGCCCAGACATACCAGTCGGCCTTGGGATTGTCGCGGCTGTCGCGGCTTTCGGCAAAGGCGGGGTGCTGATCGGAGGTATGGCTGAGGACTTGGTCGATGATCACCTTGAGACCCAGTTCGTGGGCGTGGGCGATCAGGGTGTCGAAATCGGCCAGCGTGCCGAAGACCGGGTCGACGTCGCAATAGTCGCTGACGTCATAGCCCATGTCTTTCATCGGGCTTTTGAAGAAAGGCGACAACCAGATCGCGTCGACGCCAAGATCGGCCAGATAGGGCAGGCGGCTGGTGATGCCTTGCAGGTCGCCGACGCCATCGCCATCGGAATCCTGAAACGACCGGGGATAGACCTGATAGGTCACCGCTCCGCGCCACCAATCGGACATCAGGGCCTCCGTCTTGCCTAAAGCGCGCATACCCTTTCGATTGCGCTAACAGAAGTCCAAATCATCACGGCACGGCGTCTTGATGCGGGCAAAGGCCCGAAGCAAAGCCTGTAACCGTCACAATGTCGTCGTTGACGGCACATTGGCCCCTGCAGCAGGGTCGGCGCGTCCAGTGGAGACCGCCATGACCAAAGCCCCCCTTGTCACCCCAATCCTGATTGCCGGATGTGCGGTCTTGATGATTTCCTTTGCGATCCGGGCCAGCTTTGGCGTGTTCCAGATCCCGATTGCTGCCGAATTCGGCTGGCCGCGGGCGGAGTTTTCGTTGGCCATCGCGATCCAGAACCTGGCCTGGGGGATCGGGCAGCCGATCTTTGGTGCGCTGGCGGAAAAGTTTGGCGACCGCAAGGCGATCTTCGCGGGGGCGCTGCTTTATTCGGCAGGGCTTCTTCTGACGGCGCAGGCGGTCACGCCCGGGCAGCAGCAGATGGTGGCGGTGCTGGTCGGCTTTGGCATTGCGGGCACCGGGTTTGGCGTTGTGTTGGCGATTGTCGGGCGGGCGGTGAGTGCCGAGAACCGGTCGATGGCTTTGGGGATCGCGACGGCGGCAGGTTCGGCGGGGCAGGTGATCGGGGCACCTACGGCGGAGATTTTGCTGCAAAGCTTTCCTTGGCAGACCGTCTTCGTGATCTTTTCGGTGGTCATCCTTGTGACGCTGTTCGCGCTGCCATTCCTGCGCAGCCCAAGGCTTGCCACAAGGGCCGAGCTTGAAGAGAGCATGGGCACGGTTCTGATCCGGGCTTTCAAGGACCCAAGCTACACGCTGATCTTTCTTGGCTTCTTTTCCTGCGGCTATCAGCTTGCCTTCATCACCGCGCATTTCCCTGCCTTCGTGGCAGAGCTTTGTTCGCCCATCGATGCGGGTGGGATGCTGGCAGGACTTGGGATCACCACCACAACCCGGCTTGGGGCGGTGGCAATCGCTGTGATCGGGCTTTTCAACATCATGGGAACCTTGTCAGCCGGGTATCTGGGCAAGCGCTTCCCCAAGAAATACCTTCTGTTCGGGATCTATGTCGGGCGGACCATCGCGGCGGCGGCCTTCATCATGGTGCCGATCAGCCCGGCTTCGGTGTTGATCTTCTCGGCTGTCATGGGATCGCTTTGGCTGGCGACCGTGCCCCTGACCAGCGGGTTGGTCGCCCATATCTACGGCATCCGCTATATGGGCACGCTTTACGGAGTGGTGTTCCTAAGCCACCAGATCGGCGGGTTCCTTGGCGTCTGGCTGGGCGGGAGGATGTATGACCTGAACGGCAGCTATACGCTGGTCTGGTGGATCGGGGTTGGTGTCGGAGCATTCTCGGCGCTGGTGCATCTGCCGATCCACGAGCGACCAATGCAGGTGCAGCCTGCCTGATCGGGTTGAAGATCGTCGCCGGGGTCAATCCCCGGCGACAGTGCGCACTTCAAGCTGGAGGATCGCAGGTCCCGGCCCGCTGTCTTTACCTGCTGGAGTCAGGCCGATGGCGCCGCGGGTGGTTTCGCCAAAGCCTGCTTCGGTCAGGGCTTCGTCGAAGGCTGACCCGCCAATGCCGCGTGTGGGGTCAACGGCGTCTTGCGCCAGATAGCTGAGGTCTTCCACCGGGCTATGCGACTTGGCAGGGGTCAGGATCACCAGCATCCGTTCTTGCCCCAGCACGTCGTCGGTGATCTTGAAGAGCCCCTGTTCCAGTTCGTCCCCCGGTTGCAGGCGGCCCGAGAACCAGTGGCTGATCGACCAATCCGCGCTGACATAAAGGACGTTCACGTCGACCGGACCATCGGTGTTGTTGCGGGCAAGCACATGGACCTCGTCATCGGGCACAAGGGTTGGTACCGGCAGGAAGGGAAGCTCACGTAGCTCTTCGTCCGGGCCGTTCCGGGTCTGTATCGCGACATCAACGTCAAGGCTTTCGGACCCGACCGCTGCGCCGAGTTTCAACAGGTTCTGCGCGCGGGCGATCTTGGTCAGGGTGTCGGACAGAGCTTCGGCCAATTCGGTCGGGTCCTTGTCGGCGGTTGAGACCGAGGGGGTGGCAGACAGGGTTTCGGAAAGGCCTGTTGAGGGCAGGACCCAAAGTGCATCGGGGCGGTCGCTGTCTGGGAGGACGGCAAGATGCAGGTCGGCGTCCTGATCCGACTTGACGAAGTTCAGGCGCGGACCGGAAAGGTCGGCCAGCTCGTCGAAGGCAGCCGCCAGCGCGTCGGCGGGGGCAGAACCTACTGGGGGCAGGGCGACGGTCAGGGTGAAATCCAGGGCATCGTCAAGCTTGCGCAGGGTCACGGCCTTTGGAAGCTCGGCAGGCAGGGCCTTGCCGTCCTTCTCAATCGGCTGTGCGGCGGAAGAGAACGTGCCGACAGACACCAGTTGCACATAGCCAAGGGCTGCGGAATCGGCATCGGCGGCGCTGCGCATGACGGCCAGAACGGCCCCTTCCGAGAGCCCATGCAGGGTGCCTGCGGGGATGGTCAGGCCGGTATCGGTGACCTCGGCCTGCCACTGGCTGACTCGGGTCCCGCCTTCGCCGGAAAAGACCACCTGATCCAGATCGCCTTCGAACAGGGGGGTCGAACGGGCGAGGTTCTTGACCGAGTAGAGGCGCAGCACTTCCTGCCCGATCTGGCCATAGGTGGCGCCGGGGTATTCGGCCAACACCTCCATCAGCGTATAGGTGAAGACGCCTTGCGGTTTGCGGTCGGGCTTGCCGCGGGGCAGCTTCTTTTCGGGCGTGACCTCGGTCGTCTGGGCGGCGAAGAAGGCGACGAAACTGCCGTCCTCGGTGGCCCCGTCGAAGGGCGCTTCGGCCTGAGCCTCCGGATCGCCGATGGATCGGCTGGCGGTTTCTTCCATCATGTCGGGGTCGATCCCCAGCGCATCGGGTGGAACCTGACGCATCAATACGTCATCGTCGGCAAGCTCGACCGAGCGGGTCGCGGTGCCAGAGTGGCAGCTGTCGAAGACCGCCCAGACATTCCCGCCCTTGGCGCGCAATCCGTCAATCATCTGGCCGATTTCGTCGTCGACAAGGCTGTTTTCCACCGTGCCTGCCTTGTCCGACCACGCGCCAATGTCGCGCGGCAGGAAAATCTCATCCAGCCCGTCAAGTTCGGTCGAGGGGTCCAGCGCGGGGGACTGTGAGCCGTGGCCCGAGAAATGCAGATAGACGAAATCGCCGGGCTGCACTTCGGCGGTCAGGTCGGCAAAGGCGGTGCGGATCGCGGCAAGGGTCGGGTCCTTGGCCCCTTCGACCCCGTCAGACAGCACGGTCACATGTTCGGGCAGGAAGGGCACCGGCGCTTCGGTCGTCAGGTATTGCGCGACGAGGGCCACATCATTGCCGGGGCCTTTTAGCCACCAGCGTTCCTCAAGGCTGGGATAGTCGTTCACCCCGATCAGGAGAGCATAGTTTTCCCGTGCCAAGCTGGGCGTCGCAAGCAAAGCAGGTAGCGCAACCAGTGCCGTGGACAGAAGTTTGCGCAGCATCTTTGCCCCCTTCAATTCGTCATCAGGGCATAGTCCGAAGCGACCGGGCCCTTGTTGTCGATCTTGAGTGTAAAGCTCCCCGCCTCGGCCGGGGTCCAGCCGCAATAGGCGATTGAGGAGATATCGGTGTCGGAGCAGACCAGCCTGCCCTCGGCGTCCATCACGGTCAGATTCAGGTCGGCGGTGGTTTTCGCCTCGACATAGACCTCGGCATATTCCCCGGCGCGGAAGGTGATGGGCGGATAGGTGTCGGCGCCGCCATTCGCCAGCGTGCCGATGTTGTAGACCGGGCCAGAGGCGACACCCTTGGTCGTTTCATCCCGCGCATCGGCGATCAGGCCCAGAAGGTCGGCGTCGTCCCCGGCAAGGGTTTCGGCGCTGGCCAGCATCTCTTCCCAGGTCAGGGGCGCGGCTGTGCCTGCCGTGCCGTCGGTGGCTGAGCGGTCGGTAAGTTCGGGGGCGATTTCCTTCCGAAGCCGGGCGGCTGACAGCGCGAGCAGCGGATCGCCCTGTGCAATGCCAGTCGCGTATAGCCGGGCCGAAAGCTCGGCCAGCTGCACCGGGGTGCCCGGTTCGGCCAAGGCCGGAAGAGCCACGGCAACTAGGGCGGAAGCAAGAAGAAGACGGCGCATGGGGACCCCGGGGTTGCGGCGATTGCATTGAACATGCTGTGTGGCTTCCTGCCTGTAAATGCACGATTTCTTCATGACGGCCTTTGTCATGTGCCCTTGTTCGCCCGGCCTGCTAGCAAACCGGCATTGAGGCAGAAAAAGGAGGCCGCGATGCGGTTCAAGGCTTACAAGACGGTTTCGCGCTGGCTTCCCCGTATCGAGGATGTGCTAGCATCCTTTCTGGTTCTTTTGCTTGCGCTGGTGGTCAGCTCGGCGACGGCATCGCCATTGGACGCGGCGATGGACAAGGTCTTCACGGTGCGCAGCGCCGATGGGGAAGACCGGTTCCTGGGGTCCGCCTTTATCTGGGCCGATGGCACGGTTGCGGTGACGAATGCCCATGTGGTGGGCGAAGCGGAGGAAGTGCGACTTATCGACCGCAACGGGGTTGAGGAAACCGCGCTGGTGATCGCCAGCGATCCGGTGCGCGATGTGGCAGTGATCTCTATCGCTTCGGGTCGCGAAGGGCTGATGTTGGCGGATGCAGCACCCGAACTGGGCGACGAAGTCTTTGCCCTTGGTGCGCCTCTTGGCGTGGAGTTCACCCTGACCGAGGGGCTGATTTCGGCCACAGAACGGCAGGTTGATATCACCGTGCCGATGATGCTGTTGCAGCATGACGCGGCGGTTAATCCGGGGTCCTCGGGCGGACCGCTGGTGGACGCCGAAGGTCAGCTTCTGGGCATGAACAGCCAGATTGCCGATGGCAGCCGGATGTTCGTCGGCATCGCCTATGCGATTTCTGCTGCAGACCTTGACCGGATTGTCACCGGGCTGATCGACGAAACCCTTGCCCCCTATCCGCACCTTGGCCTGTCTGCTCGTGCGGTGGGCCTTAAGGTCGCCGAGGCGCTGGGGGTTGAACCGGGAGGAATGTTGATTGATGCGGTGGGCCGGAAGGGCCTTGCCGAAGCGTCGGGTTTGAAGGCCGGCGACATCATCACCGGCGTGAACGGGGCGACTTTGACTGAGGCGGGCGATCTGGCCTTTGCCGTCGAAGGCGCACTCGAGGCGGGCGAGGTGACCTTGGACATCCTGCGTCAGCTGGAAAGCGTTGAGGTTACGCTGAGTCTCGCCTCGCTGGAGAATGAAGGCGGGACTGCGCTGCGCGAGATTGGCAGCAGTGCTGCCCCGGCGATGGTGAAGTCCTACAGTCTTGCCGCGCTGGGCATTGTTCTGGACGAAACCGGCGCGGTAACGGACCTGACGTCGAACTCCCCTGCGGCGGATGCGGGGCTGGCAAAGGGGGACCGTATCCTGATGGTGAACGGGGCAGAGGTTGACCTTGCCAGCTTTGAGCTGACCGAACCGGCACTGATCCTGGTTGAGGCTCCGGGCGGGGCAACCCGGCATCTGCGGCTTGATCCTTGGACCCCAAGTGATGGAGTTCGTCCGGTTGGTGGGGCGAATGTACTTGACCCGGCCGTGGTCGTGTTCTGAACTGGGGCCATGGGAATGGACGAACGCATCCTGATCGTCGAGGACGACGCCGAAACCGCCGCCGCCGTGCGCGCCGAGGTGGAGGCTTTGGGCTGCTCGGTTGATCACTGCGACACGCTGGAGGCGGGCGTGGCCGCTGCAATCTCGACCCCCTACAAGGTGATTGTGCTGGACCGGATGTTGCCGGGCGGTGACGGGGTCGAAGCAATGGCGCGAATCAGGGCCGGTGGCTCGACCGCGCTGATCCTGATTCTGTCGGCCTTGGGGCGCGCGGCGAACCGGGTCGAGGGGCTGGAGAAGGGGGCGGATGACTACTTGCCCAAGCCCTTTGAACCGGACGAATTGCGGGCTCGACTGCGCGCGCTGCTGCGCCGGGGATCGATGCAGGTTCTGGACAATGATCTGCTGGCCTTTGGCGATCTGGAGATTCGCATGAAGGCGCGGACGGTGCATGTGAAGCGGAACCACGTCGCGGTCAGCCCCAAGGAATTCGAGCTGATCACCTATTTCGCCCGAAATGCGGGTCAGGTGGTGACGCGGATGCAGCTTCTGGAAAACGTTTGGAACCTGCATTTCGACCCCGGCACCAATGTCGTCGATGTCCATGTCGGGCGTCTGCGCCGCAAGCTGGAGGACGCCGGGTCCCCCGCGATCCAGACCGCACGGGGTGAAGGCTATATCTTTGCGCCGAAGGTCGTGACCGGGTGACGCTGCCGCGTCCTATGGCCGCGCGGGCAACGCTGCGGCTTGCGGCCCTGATGGCGCTGGCGGTGACCTTGCTGTCGCTGGGCGCGATGGTCCTGCAATACCGGCTGGTCGAAAACCGGATGATGGAGGCGCAGCGCGACCTTCTGACCGCCGATCTTGGCGGGTTCGCTGCCCTTTATGATCAGCGCCGGATCATTGCCCTTCGGCAGGCCATCGACTACCGCGCCGCGGCTGCGACGGGCGAAGAGATGCTGCTGTTACAGGACCGCAAGGGCAGGGTTCTTGCCGGCACGTTGACGGAATGGCCCAAGGGCCTTGCGCCGGACGGCGAAGGTTTTGAGGTCGACGGCGCGGTCGAGTTCGATGAAGGCGGCACGCGCTGGCTGGCCGTCGCGCGCGAACTTCCGGGCGGGTTCCCTTTGCTCGTCGCGCGGTCATTGCAGCCGGTCGATGACACTCTGCTGGCGCTGCGGCGTGGGATCCTTGGCCTTTTGGCCGCGAGCCTTGCGGCGGGGGGGCTGTTCGGCTGGCTCTCGGCACGGTCGGTGATGGGGCGGATCGGACGGGTCAACGACCTTGCCGACCGCGTAGCCGAGGGGGAACTGGATGCTCGGTTGCCCGGCATCCGATCAGCGGATGAATTCGGGCTGCTGGAAACCCATGTGCATTCGATGCTGGACCGGATTCAGAACCTGAACCGGGCGACGCACCGGTTGTCGGACACCATCGCGCATGAGCTTCGCACCCCCCTGAACCGGATGTTGCAGAAGCTGTCGAAGATCGAGGGGCAAGAGGCGCTGACCAGTGATCTGAAGGCCGAGATGCGGCAGGCGATCCGGATGTTCGATTCGCTCCTCGACATCAGCCGGGCCGAGGCGGATCAGGGCACGGGCGGCGGTCTGGTGCCGGTGGACCTCTCTGCCGTGGCGCTGGAGGTATGGGAGCTTTACGAACCCTTGGCCGAGGATAAGGGGCTGGTGGCAAAGGCGCGGGTGGCCCCTGGGCTGAAGATATTGGGTGACCGCAACCTGATCGCGCAGGTCCTGTCGAACCTGATCGACAACGCGATCAAATATTGCTCGGCAGGCGACACGGTAACGCTAGATCTTTCCGTTCAGGGCGACCGCGCGGTGATGCGGGTCGCTGATACCGGGCCCGGCCTGCCCGAGGATATCAAAGGCGAGGCGTTCGAGCGTTTTGTCCGGGCCGAACGTGACCGGGCGATCAAGGGCCACGGTCTGGGTCTTGCGCTGGTGCGCGCTATTGCGGCACGGCACGGGGCGCGGTTGGTGATGCCGGAAACCGAAAGTGGATTTGCGCTTGAAATCCATTGGCCAAGGCTGCAGCACTCGGAGTGACCCAACTCGGACACCCCATGCGGCACGCTTTCCTTCCCCTGTTCCTGCTTTTCGGCTGCGCGCCGTGGAACCAGCCGCAGAACCTCCCCCTTCAAGGCGAAAACGCAAGCCTTGTCGAACCCCTGATCGCGGGTGACGGAGAGGTTTATATCGGGCTGGCCTTTTCCGGTGGCGGCATGCGGGCCACCGCCTTTGCCTATGGCATGCTGGAAGAATTGCGCGCGGCTGGGGTTGAGACGGGTACTCCTGACGGCCTTTTGGACGATGTGCGGCTGGTGTCGGGTGTGTCAGGCGGCTCAGTCATGGCGGCGCAGTTCGGGCTTTATGGGCCAGACGGGCTGACTGGTTTCCGCGACAGTTATCTGGTCACCGATGCCGAAACCTACATGGCGACCTCGGCCTTGAACCCGTTCTCATTGGCCAAGGGGCTGGCCGGGGGCGTGAATGGACGCGACACCTTTGGTCGCTATCTGGACGAGGTGCTGTTCCACGGCGCGACCTTCGCCGATCTGCGCAAACGGTCCCATGTGAAGACCTGGATCAACGCGACCGACATGGCGAACAACACGCCCTTCCTGTTTTCCCCGGAAACTTTTGATGCGCTGTGTTCCGACCTTTCGAAACTGAAGTTGTCCGAGGCGGTTGCGGCATCGGCCGCCTATCCCTTGGTCTTCACCCCCATCGTGCTGAAGGCCCATCAAGGCGCTTGCGACTATCGCGAGCCGGACTGGCTGACAGCGGCCCGCTATAACCCCGAGGCCACCGCCGCCATGCGCGCCCATGCCCGGGCGCTGGAAAGCTATTCCAACCCGGATGAGGTGAAATTCGTCAAACTGCTGGACGGCGGCATCACCGACAATTTCGGCACCACCGGTCTGGCCGTCGAACGCGCGCGGGCGCAGGTTCCCTATGCCCCCCTGACGGCGGAAGAGGCGGTCAAGCTGAAGCGGATGCTGTTTCTGGTCGGCAATGCCGGGGTCGAGAATGACTATGATTGGACCGAGCGGGTGGAAGGCCCCGGCGGGGTGAATCTGGCGATGTCGATTGCTTCATCCGCCATGTCCGCTGCCTCACGCTCCGGCTACGATTCCATGCGGGGCGAACTGCGGCTGTGGGAGACCGAGCTGGTCGAATGGCGCTGTGCGCTGCCTTTGTCCGAAGTGCGCCGGTTGCGCGGGTCGACGGAAGGCTGGGACTGCAAAGACGTGAAGCTTTTCGTCGGCGAAGTCAGCTTTGCCAACCTGCCAACCGAGATGCGGGATGAGGTCGACAAGGTTCCGACCCGGCTGAAAATGCCAGAGGCCCAGGTCGATCTGGTGATCGAGGCCAGCCGTCTGGCAACCCGACTGACCCCGGAATACAACGGCTTTCTTGCCTCATTGTCCGGCAATGGCGTGGATCAGCGGATCGAGGATGGCATTGCGGCTGGCGGCTATCGGGTGGTGCCGGTGGGCGACTGACGCCACAGCCATGACAAATGCAGTCATCCCCGCTGCGGGCCTTGTTCCGTTGCCCAAGCACGGTATCTTCGCCGCATCATGCCCAGGCTTTCGCTTTCCCTTATTGCCGCGACACTTGCCCTTTCGGCACCGATGGGTCGGGCCGAAGTGCGGGCGGTCGTGGTTGGTGTCGGCGATTACCTGACGCTGGACGCCGATCTGAAAGGCCCCTCGAACGACGCACGTCTGATGGCCGAGACGCTGCTTCTTCGTGGGGTCGCGCCTGCGGATATGACGGTGCTGACCTCTGACCCGAGCGGTCTTCCCGAGGGGGTCGCGGTGGGCCAGCCGGTCCGGGAGGAAATCCTTGCCGCCCTTGCTGCCGAAGCCGAGGCCGCCGCACCGGGCGATACGGTGGTGTTCTATTTCTCCGGCCACGGCTCGCAAGCCCCAGACATGTCGGGGGATGAGGGCGGCGGGTATGACGAGATCCTGCTCCCTGCCGATGCGACCAACTGGAAAGGCGCGATTGGGGCGGTTGAAAACGCAATCCTGGACGATGAATTGCAGGTCTGGGCGCAGGGCGCGCTGTCGCGGGGGGTCAAGGTTGTTGGCCTGATCGACGCCTGCCATTCTGACACCGGCTTTCGCGCCCTTGGGGCCGAAGGCGTGGCGAGGGGGCTGGACCCGGAAGCTTTGGGCATTCCCGATGATGTGGTTTCGGTCGCGGGTCCTGCCTCAGCGCCCTTAAACGGGGATTTTGTCTTCCTGTATTCCTCCCAATCCGACCAGCGGTCGTTTGAATACCCGCTGGAGGACGGCTCCACCTGGCACGGCGAGTTTACCCTGCGGCTGGCCCAGACCCTGCAGACCGTGCCCGAGGCAAGCTGGGCGCAAATCCTGGCTGCCACGACCGAAGGCATGGCCCAGGGGTCAGTCCGCCAGATGCCGGACGGCGAAGGGCCGCTGCTGGATGCGCAGGCTTTCGGAACCGGGCTGGTAAGCCAGCGCTTTCCGATCGAGGGGGGGCGGTTGATGGCAGGCCTGTTGCAAGGCATGGCCAGCAAAGCCGAGGTCGCGGTCTATGCCGATCCTGCGGGGGGCGACCCGCTGGCGATGCTGACCCTTTCCGACGTGACCCCACGCGATGCCAGCTTTGCCGGGCCCCTTCCCGAAGGCGCGCTATGGGCTGAACTGGTGGCAGCACCGCCGCCCGAACCGCTGACACTTGCCGCCCCGGCCCGTGCTGATGAAGGCGATGGCTTTGACTATAAAGACTGGACCTCTGCCCTGCCACCGGGCGAAGCCGGGGCCGATCTGGTGCCGATCCTGACCGAAGGCACCATCGCCTTTGCCGGGGCGGATGGGGTGCTTGACCCCGAAGGCCCCGGTTCCTCGCCCCGGATCAAGCTTGAACCCGACGAGACCGCAGCCGAGGCGGTGGATCAATTCCTGACCGGTGCTGCTCATGGGCTGCATCTGCGCGAGGTGCTGTCGGCGGCAACCGGGCGATCCCTGACCGGGACTGCGCCGATCACGATGACCTTGGACCGTCGCCCTGCCGCGGGAGCTTGCGGGGAGGTCGGGGCGCCTGCCCCATTTGACCCGGATCAGGGTGTCGCCCCCTGCGACCAGCTTTGGCTGACGCTGACCAATTCGGGCGGCAAGACGCAGGACGTGTCGGTCCTTTACTTCACTGCCGCGTTCGAAGTGCAGCCGATCTGGCCAGCCGGAAACATGTCGAACCGCCTTGCCCCCGGCGAAAGCACGCGGGCTGGCTTGCAGATCGAACCGGGGAGCGTGGCTGGGGTCGAGGAAATCTGGGTGCTGGCCGTTCCGGTCGATCCCGACGCCCCCCGCGTTGACCTGACGCGACTGGCCACCCCCGAAATGACCCGCGCTTTTGCCGGGGGGTCCGACGAGATGACGCTGTGGCTGCAAGGCCGCATGGACCCCGACACCGCATCGCGTGGCTTTACTTTGAAACCCGCACCCTTAAGCATGATCCGCCAGTTGGTGCGCCTAGCCTCCGGGTCGGAATGACCCCCCTTCATAAGGAGCATTGTGATGAGACGAGCATTGATCACTGTCGCAGCGACTGCGCTGGCGATTGCCGCCACTTCGGGGGCTATGGCCGACGAACCGGTGAAACCGGCTGTCGGCACCCCCTATGACTTTGCCAAGTCCGGGGCGAAGGCGGCCCGCGCGAAAGAGGCCGATGCAGCAGGGGCCAAAGTGATCGGCGGTCAGGTCGCCGACGAAGGAGCCTGGCCGTGGCAAGTGGCGCTTCTGGTCGGTGGCTCTACGGTCAGCACGGACACCCAGTTCTGCGGTGGCAGCCTGGTGCTTGACCGCTGGGTCCTGACGGCGGCGCATTGCGTGCATTGGCAGGGCGAGGATGGGAATTATGCTGACCTGGCACCGACCGCCATCGAGGTTCTGGTCGGGACCAACCATCTTGCGCCGGGGTCGGGGGATTTGATCCCGGTCGAGGCGATCTTCCGCCATCCGCAATACGAAGGCACCCAGTTCGACTTTGATATCGCGCTGATCAAGCTCGCGCGGCCGCCCAGCGTGCCTTATCAGACCATCGAAATTCCAGATGCCGAATATGGCGATCTTCTGAACAAGCAGGGTGTCCCGACCATCGTCACCGGCTGGGGCTTGCAAGAGGGGGCCACCGCGACCGCCGACCTGCGGCAGGCGGAGATCCAGGTCCTTGACCGTGAGCTGTGCAATTCGGCCATGAAGGAGGCCCGGGCCGAAGATGCCTCGGAAAGCTTTGGCTATGCGGTCCAGACCCTTGGCGTTGCGGATGAAGATGCCTATGCCGCCTGGGATCAGCTTGTGTCGCATGCGCCCGACGCGGTCAGCGAGAACATGATCTGCTCGGGTACTTTCGAGGGCGGCAAGACCAGCTGCAACGGCGATAGCGGCGGGCCGCTGGTCGTGCCAGTGGATGGCGGCGGCTATATCCAGGCCGGAATAGTGAGCTGGGGCCTTAGTTCTTCAACCGGGCAAGGTTGCGAAGAGACGGCGCTGTTCTCGGCTTATACCAACATCTCGAAATTCGTGCCATGGCTGAACGAGACCATCGACACGAACCCCTGAAGACAAAGGACCCGGCGCAAGACCGGGGCCTTTCATATGACAAAGGAAAAGGCCCGCGAGAATCACTCGCGGGCCCGGTTCGTTTCGCCCCGAAGGGATCAGTTGGTCAGCAGGTAATAGCTGTTGCGCGAGCCGCCGATATTCTGGACGGTGACATAGAAATAGCCGTCCCACGAAGGGGTGAAGTCGCAGTAGACGCGGTCTGAGTAGCTGACGTCATAGCAGATGACGTTGCCGTTTTCATCGGTCACTGCCACGTCAAGATCGGCGTCGCCGTCGCCCGCCACTGCGATTTCCGCATAGGAATTGCCGTAGAACGGGATCTCCCAGACATCGGTCTGGCCAGCGGGCAGGCGCGACAGCCATTCGACTGCGCCACCGATCCGGCCGCGCGATCCTTCGGCCATGGCGTCTTCGATCAGGCCCAGAAGAACATCGTCGTCGCCTGCCAGTTCGGTGGCCTTGGCAAACATCTGGTCAGCAGTAACTGGGGCATCCGAGGCGCCTTCGTCATCCGAGGTCGCCTCGAAGAAGGTCGCGACGGAGGCTGTCCGCGTGCCGTCCGCCATCATCGGGGCCGGCGCTGCAGGTGCAGCTGAAGGGGCGGCTTTTTTGCGCAGCGTTTCCTGTTCGTCGAAGGCGATCGTGGCCGGGTCAAGCGCCCCTGCGGTGGCCTCGGTCAGTTCGACCGACGCGGCAAGTTTCGCCGCGGCAAGCACTGTCAGCGCATCGCCTTGTGCGACGCCAACGGCGTAAAGATCCTGCGCCAGGCTCATGGTTGCGGCGGCACCTGGGGCGGCGTCTTCTGCCGTCGCACCAAGGTTCGGGCCTTTCGCATCTTCAGCGACGGCGGGCAGGTTCAGCGCTACCAGGGCCGTCGTGGCAAGCGCAAGGGAAAGAGCTTTCAATGTCATGTCTCGACCTATGGGTTGACCGCCCCGAAGTGGGGAGGAGTGAAAGGATCATCGCAGGCAAACCTCTGCGTGAAAAGATGCTTCCCTATGACAAATTCCGTCATGAGCCCTAATTGCTAAGCAAACGATAGCTGTTCTCGGCTGCGCCCAGGTTCTCGACAACAATTGTGAAGAACCCGTTCCGCGCCGGGGTAAAGGCGCAGAGGCCCGGTTCCGGGCTTGGCGGCAGGGTGCAGACCGGCAGGCCCGCCTCATCCGTGATGGTGAGCGACAGCGATGTGTCACCGTCACCGATCAGGCCGATTTCGGCCGGAACCGCACCGGACAGCGGCATCCGCCAGCTGTCCTGTTGACCCGCACCCAGAACCGCATCCGCAGCGATGGCGGTCTCCTTGCGGCCATTGGGAAGTTGGGCGTCAAGATCATAGACATAGTCCTGCAGGTTCGGATCGTCGCCCGCGAAATTTTGCACGATCACTACGGCAGTCGAGCTTGCCGGATCGGGCGCGCCCTCTTTGCCCTGCGGCTGGTCGGCCGGTGCTTCGCCCTCGGTCACCCTTTCCCAAGACATAGGCATGCGCAGCACCACCCCTCGCGCCAGCCGGACCGAAGCCAGAAGCAGGATCGGATCGCCGGATTTCAGCGCCATTTCATAGCCGCGCTGGGCCGTGATCAATTGCGAGACCGCGCCCGGAGCGCCGTTCTGCGTCCGCGAAATATTGGCCTCATCCGCCCCGGCCACAGCGGCCAGAGAGATCAACGGAAGGAAAATCAGGGCAGGGCGGAGCATGGGGCTTCTCTTCTTTCGCCTGACTGTGGCAAAGCCGGACAAAAGGGACAAGAGCGGAACGCTTTTCGCCAGCAACGTTTGGCGATAGCACGGGGAAAACGGGAGACGATGATGCGCGAGATACTTGAGCGGCTTTTGTCCTTCGATACCGTCAGTTCCAAGCCGAACATGGCGCTGATGTCCTATGTGCAGGGCTTGCTGGAAAGCGCGGGCATTGCCGTGACGCTGGTTCCCGATGCGAGTGGCGGCAAGGCCAACCTTTACGCCTCGACCGGCCCGGAGGGGCCTGGGGGCGTCATGCTGTCGGGTCATACCGATGTTGTCCCGGTCGAAGGCCAGACCTGGGCCAAGCCGCCCTTTGCCCTGACCGAAGCCGATGGGCGTTACTACGGGCGCGGAGCGGCCGACATGAAGGGTTTTGTCGCCTGTGCCATTGCGGCCATGTTGGACGCCGCGAAACGCCCGCTGAGGGTGCCGCTGCATCTGGCGCTGTCTTATGACGAGGAAATCGGCTGCATGGGCGTGCGCAGCCTGATCGACCTTTTGGAGACGGCCCCGGTCAAACCCCGCTTTTGCATCGTGGGCGAACCGACGCTGATGCAGGTCGCGACGGGCCACAAGGGCAAAGTCGCCCTCCGCGCCACCTGCACCGGGCGTGAGGGGCATTCGGCGCTGGCCCCGATGGCGCTGAACGCTTTGCATCTGGCCGCCGATTTCCTGAACGCGGTCCGTTGGTTGCAAGCCGAGGTGGCTGCCACGGGGCTGAAGGATGGCGACTATGATGTGCCCTTTACCACGCTGCATGTCGGCAAGATGTCGGGCGGGGTGCAGGTCAACATCGTGCCGAACCACGCCGTCCTTGATTTCGAAATCCGCTCCTTGGCTGGTGAGGATGTCGCGGGCCTGATCACCCGGCTGGAAGCCGAAGCCGAAGCAATCGTTGCCCCCCTGCGCGCGGACTTCCCCGAGGCCGCGATCAAGATCGAACGGCAATGGGATTACCCCGGCCTTGGCACCCCTTCGGATGCTGCGGTGGTGAACTTCGTCAAGGGTCTGACCGGGGCCAACGGCACGATCAAGGTCGCCTTCGGCACCGAGGGCGGGCTTTTCGACCAACGCCTTGGCGTGCCCACTGTCATCTGCGGGCCGGGGTCCATGGCGCAGGGCCACAAGCCCGACGAATTCGTCACCGAGGAACAGATCGCCCGCTGTCAGGCGATGCTGGCCGAACTGGTGAACCGGCTGGAGGCCGGGTTCTAGGCCCGCTTCCGGAATCTCATTGGGATTCCTTGCAGAATCTGGTGCGCCTTTTCCAGAATGAGCGTTGAAATTTGATCCTGCAAGAGACCGGGAACCCGTGAGAAACGATGGGAACAGGTGAAAAAGCGTTATGGCGCGCGGGGTTAGCGCTGCGGTGGTGGGCAGCGGGCTTGGGCCGGGAATGTCAGCGGGAATGGCCGAAAAGTGGGGCTTCGGTACCGATGGGGCGAAGGGTGGGGTAAAATGGCCGTCGCGGAGGCACCGCGTTTAAAGCCCTGAAAAATGTTAGTTTTAGGGGTGCCAGCAGGTCGATGAGCGATCAAAAGGGCCGTCGAGATGGGCCCGGAACATGCAAATGGGAGTGCAAGCTACCAAAGCCATTTGCATGTTGGGCATAAGGCATTGATAAATCATGGAAGCATGCAGGACAGGCGACCCAAAAGCGCCACGCCAACATGTAATTGATTTTGGCCGTCAGGGCGACGGCAGTCCGTTCGACAGGAAGCTTTCGACGCAGGTCGAATTTGTCCTCGCCGCCGCCTGGTCGCGTTCCAGAAGGGCCGTGCAGCCACACAGAAATCCACTTCTCCACAGCTTATTTCCGAAGAAACCGCTTTACAGACTTCCGCTTTGGCCACACCATATCTAGTAAGGGACCTGTCAGGCAAACACAGACCCTTGCCAGATACCCAGCTTCTTGTGGGTCTTGGCCCGTAAGAAGCCTTATAATGAGGCCGGGCAATGTCGCTTTCCGAAGACTACGCTGCGATGGAGGACCTCCACCCCATCGACATCGTCGAGACTCTGGCCGAACACCATGCTTGGGAATTCGACCGGGTCACCGATGACCAGATCGCCATGGCGGTCGAGGGGCAGTGGCGGACCTATTCCCTGACGCTCGCCTGGTCCGAACAGGACGAAACGCTCCGCCTGATTTGCACGTTCGAGATGGAGCCGCCGGCAGACAAGATCCACAAGCTTTATGACATCCTCAACCGCGCCAATGACATGGTCTGGACTGGCGCTTTCACTTGGTGGGAAGAGCAAAAGCTGATGGTCTGGCGCTATGGGTTGGTGTTGTCTGGCGGGCTGGTGGCCGGGCCGGAACAGATCGACCGGCTTATCTCCAGCGCCGTGATGGCGTCGGAGCGGTTCTACCCGGCGTTCCAGCTGGCTTGCTGGGGCGACCAAAGCCCTGCGGATGCGATGAAAGTCGCCATTGCCGAGGCTTACGGGCGAGCCTAAAGCGGTTCAGGTCTTCACGGGCATGTCGGGGATCGGAATTCGAACACTCTTGGTTTGAATTCCGTTTCCATCGAGACCTGAACTGCCCTAACCTGCCCCCGGCACGAAGGGGGTTTCGATGACATTGCAACGTGTGGCCCAAGATGGGCTGGTGCTACTTGGCTGCGGCAAGATGGGAACGGCGCTGCTCATCGGCTGGCTGGCCGCAGGCGTGCCTCCGACTTCGGTCTGGGTGATCGAGCCGAATCCGACCGACTGGCTGAAAGCCTCGGGTGTGCATCTGAACGTCGGGGTTCCCACCGCTCCCGCCGTGGCCCTGCTGGCCGTCAAGCCGCAGATGATGGGTGCCGCGTTGCCTGCTCTGCAAGCGCTGGGCAATGACAAGACGCTCTTCGTCTCCATCGCCGCTGGAACCACGATTGCCACCTTTGAAGCCGCCCTTGGCGACCGGACCCCCATTGTCCGCACGATGCCCAACACCCCCGCCATGGTCGGGCGCGGGATCACCGCGCTTTGCCGCAATGCGCATGTGTCAGACGCCGATTTCGCCTTGGCGCATGATCTTATGGGGGCCGTTGGCCAGGTCGTCACACTGTCAGGCGAAGACCAAATCGACGCGGTGACCGCCGTTTCCGGTTCTGGCCCCGCCTATGTCTTCCACCTGATCGAGACCATGGCTGCCGCCGGTGAGGCCGAGGGTCTTCCCCCCGATGTCGCCATACGGCTTGCCCGCGCCACGGTCTGCGGTGCTGGGGAACTGGCGTTCCAAAGCCCGGAAACTGCCGCGCAACTGCGGATCAACGTCACCTCCCCTGCAGGCACCACCGCCGCTGCGCTTGGCGTCCTCATGGACCCCGAAACCGGCTTCCCCACCCTACTGCGCCGTGCCGTCAAGGCCGCCGCCGACCGGGGACGGGAGCTTGGCAAGTGACCTTCACCGATGCCGATTTCGAAAAGGTCGACATCCGGGTTGGCCGCATCACCCGCGCCGAACCCTTCCCCGAAGCGCGCAAACCCGCGATTAAGCTATGGGTCGATTTCGGGCCCGAGATCGGGGAAAAGCGGTCATCGGCCCAGATCACACGGCATTACACGCCCGAAAGCCTGATCGGGCGGCAGGTGCTGGCGGTGGTAAACTTCCCGCCCCGCCAGATCGGCCCAGTGATGTCGGAGGTGCTGGTGCTTGGCCTGCCCGATGAAGACGGACAGGTCGTCCTTATCGGGCCGGGGCAGGACGTGCCCCTTGGCGGCAAGCTGTTTTGATTCGCCAACCACAATATTACAGTTTGTAAGTCGGAATTTTGCCTCGCTTTTCCCTGAACGGAAGGAAAAGTGGTGTTACTGAGCAACACAACGGTCTGACAAAGAGACGCACCTTGCCGGAACTTCTTGAAATCCGGCACGTTGTCGAAGACAGTTAGGCAAGAGGAGATGCGAAGCGAATGCAAGCACCCGCGAGATCCATAGGCAGAAAATGAAAAAAATACTCCTAGCCACGACTTTCCTGATCGCAACTTTCGGTTCGGCAACTGCCGAAGTCACGATTGGCGGGTCCGGTCTCTTTGGTGTCTTGGGCGAAGATAATGGTGGAGGAAGCGAAACCACCATTTTCACGCGCCTTCGCTTCAACATTGACGCACGCACCGAAACCGATAGCGGTGTCGTCCTTGGTGGCCGAATTCGCATGCAATCCATTAGTGGCGATTATAGTGTCAGCGTAGGCTATGCCCAACTGAATGCGGCGATGCTCTTTCTTACTGTAGATAGACTGCGCGTCGAAGTCGGCAATGCAAGTGGCGCGTATGGGGCGGCTGGACTGCTTTACAACTGCGAGATTGGCCTGATTGGGACCTGCTTCGGAGGGGCAATGGGGCCATCCATGGGTTATGAATCGCTTCCCTATGGGTCACATCCGGACCAAATGGGCATGTTTGTGTCGTACAGTGCGGGTAATTTCACTGGGCGGCTTTCTTATCATGATACCGATCAGCTGGGCGGTGGCGTGACCGAATATTCCGAGACTTCTGCTTCGGCGGATTGGTCTTCGAACGGACTAAGCGTTTCGGCCGCCGCCGTTTCACGCAACACGGCCACTGGCAACGTTGATCACCATTTTGTTGGCGTTGCCTATGCGCCTGACGAGAACAGCCGAATCGGGTTGAATTACTTTGGTGGTGACCCGGGGGAACGCTTCACTATCTATGGAGACCACACGCTGGCTGGCGGTCTGACCCTTTCGGGCTACGTTTCGGACGATTCGAACGATTCCGATACTGCAATCGGGATAGGTGCATCATATTCCCTAGGCGGCGGAGCCGACGTCAAGGCCTCGTACAACACCGAAGGTTCTCTCTCCCGGGCTGACTTCGGGATTAGCTTCAGGTTCTGAGTAACGTCTTTTTCTTGTAGTGCGCCTCGCCACGGTTGCGAACCGCGGCGAGGCTAATCTTTAAGAAGCTTAGAGCTGACGGCTGCTCAGCGCAGTTCCATCCCGTCGGGCCAGCTGAGCGTGTGTTCCAGCGTGACGGTCTGTTTGCCCCCGGCGGCAAGGTCGAATTCCCAGGCAAGGATGCCGCGCTGGCTGTCGACGTCGGTCTCGGTAGGTTCGGGATCGGCGGCGTAGTCGACCTCCAAGTCGGTTTGCTCGCTATAGGGAACTTGGTCGATCAGGCGGATGGGCCAGGATTCGTCGCCGGTGTTTTCCACCGTGATCACTACGCTTTCGGCCTGTTCATTGGCCGAAGTGAAGACCCCGGTCTCGCCCCCTTCGCGCAACGGCATTTCGCGGCTGATCCGCAGGGTTTCGATGGCGCCGAAGCCAACCTCGGCCTCAACCCCCGGTGCGATCATGCCCAGTTCCGTGCTGCCGACCAGAACGCCTTCGCGGTAAAGCATGGCCGAACCGGAAAGCAGGGGTTCCTCGGACGGGTTGACGAAGCTGGCAACGAAATATGCGGTGTCATCATAGCGCGGAACGGCGACCGCCTTGACCACAGCGGCAAGGGACATGTCATCCAAGGAAAGCCGCAGGTTTTCCACGCCGGTCGCGACGGTGACAGGGTTGGGATAGTTGTAGACGACCGTGTCGCCTTCGATGGCGGACCCAGCGATGATAGAGCCGGATTTTTCGGCGACGACCTCGGATTCTTCTTCCATCACCACCGGTGCAGCAACGGCATCCATCCTGGCCAGCTCGTTTTCGTCGACTTCGGGTTCAATCGACCGAAGTTCCGGCCAGAGAGACGAAGGCGAAGCTTCAAGGCTTGGTGCCGAGGATGAAAGGGTCAGCGCAACATCTGACCAGTCCTCGCCGGTATACTGGGTCACCAGAACTGCGCGTTTCAAGGAAATTGCATCATCCCCCTCCCGCGTCAGATTCAGTTCGTACGTCGGCTGCCAATAGGCCCCACCGACGTATTGGGTGATGGTGACGATCTGTTCGCCCGCTGCTGTGGCCTCGACCGCCACGGACAGGGCTGCATAGTCCATGTCGGCAGAGGGCAGGGCGGCAAAGGTGTCACGCGCTTTGGTCAGCGCCTCTTGCGTGTCAGCCAGCGCCTTCTGCACGGGCCAAAGCTCGGCCTTGGCGGCAAGGGCGGTTTCCCGGGCGGCAAGGGTTTCGGTGCCGATCATCGCGGCCATGGCCTTGATCGTCTCGGGCGTCGCCCCATCCGGCAACCCGCCGGAGAACGAGGACAGGAACCGGACCTGAGCTTCAGCGGCGTCAACCTTACCCTGAACCGCCTCCAGCGCGAGGAACGCGGTCTGTTCGGCGGTTTCAAGCTCTTCGATCTTGGCTTTCGCGGCAACCTGATCCGCAGTCAGCGGGTCTTCACGCGGAGGCAGCCGGTCGGTGCGGATGTTGTAGGCCCCAACCTGCAGCCCTTCGCCCCCCGCGATCTGGGCAAACACCGATTCCTCGGCGCTTGGCAAATCGGTGATCAAAAGCTCATGCGATCCGGCGCTGGAGGTGGTGAAAGTGACCTCACGCGTCAGCTTGGCCCCTTCGGGATAGACGGTGACCGCCGTGATCTTGCTGGTGGCCGGGATCGTGTCGGCAAGGGCTGGCAAGGCGGTGGTGATAAGCAGAAGGGACAGAAGCGCGCGCATCATATGGCCTTTCGAATGAGGTTTCAGTCGGACCGGATGGGCCCGAGTGGTCATGCAAGCCTCGACCGGGGGTCTCTCCGATCAGAGGTTCCCTCTTGTGACGATCAGGATCTCAAGATCCTTGGTCGGAGTGAAATTTTCTTTTTCGACGACAAAGGTGGTGGGGCCGGTCTTCTTGACCCCCTCGGCGCAAAGCGAGATCACGTTTGCCGGATCGCCCTTATCCAAAGTCAGGGTGAACTTGCCGATAGGCCCGGCCCAGCTGTTCGCCGTGCGCAGTACGTAAGCAATGTTGTAGGCGATCCCAAAATCACCGAATTCCTCATTCGTCGGCGATTTGATCGCCTTGACCAGCGCCGCCGAGGTGCCTTCATCAATGCAATACTGGTCGACCAGATAGGTCTGGTATTCCTCGGGCGGGTTCGACCAATAGAACAGACCCCCGGGCGGGCGGTTGGTATAGCTGTGGCTGATCCGCACTTCGGCCCCGGCAGGGAAGGTCTGGGTCCAGTGATAGCGCGTCACGACCGACCACATGCCATAGGCTTCAGGGGGCATGTCGGCTGCCGGATCGCCTTCCCAGTAATCGGCAATTCCCGTGGCCTTGATCGCCGCCTTATCTTCGTCCGACATCGCCATCAGCATGTCGCGGATATTCACGACATCCAGCGTCAACGGAATGCCAAACCGTGCAAGCTCGGCCGTCACATCACGGCCGGGGGTGTCATACTGATCCGACAAAGCGCGGTCTTCCTCCCAGCCCTCCTCCATCACCGCAATCTTGTCGATGGTCACATCGACCGGCTGACCATCGACCGTGGCAGTAAAATCGACGATATCGAGGTTGGTCAAATCCTCGGGCAGGTTCATTGAGGATTCCCAGGAGGCCCAGACCGCAACCGGGGGCAGCGGGAAGATCACCTCGCCCGTGACATCATGGTCAGTCGTGTTGCGGAAGACGTAATCGACCGAGACCTTGTCGATGCCGATGAACAGGTTTTCTTCGACCATCTCGACTGCATCCGTCTGGTCAAATGTCAGGCCGGTCGCTGAAAGACCACCGAAGCCGTCATTGGCTAGGGCAGGCAGAGCCGAGCCCAGCAGGAATGCAACGAAGGAAATATGGCGCATGGAAACCTCCGGGGTTTGCAGGGACATAGGAACCCGCGCCGGGGTTTCGTGCAAGCCCCTTGCAGATCAGGAAAACACGACCTTTGCGGCTTTTCAGCGCTGATCCTTGTGCCCAAGGCCCAAGCTTGCCAGAAGGAAGGCTTGGAAGGAAACCAAACCGATGATCCCCGGCATCGCCGCGCTGCTTCTTGCCTATGTGCTCAGCCAGTTCTTCCGCGCCTTTCTGGCGGTGCTGACCCCCGTCTTGCAGGCGGACCTTGGGGTTTCGGCGGCTGACCTTGCCTCGGCCTCGGGCTGGTGGTTTCTGGCCTTCGCGGCAATGCAAATCCCCATCGGATCGGCGCTTGACCGGATAGGCCCACGGCTGACGGCCGGGGTTCTGATGGCGGTCGGGGCAGCGGGGGCGGCGCTGTTCGCGCGGGCAAACGGGATAACCGAGATCAAGATCGCCATGGCCCTGATTGGCGCGGGCTGTGCGCCGGTTCTGATGGCCAGCTATTTCATCTTTGCCCGCAGTTTCAGCCCTTCGGTCTTTGGCACCTTGGCGGCGGTCACCATCGGTTTTGGCTCGCTGGGCAATGTCGCCTCCTCGGTGCCTCTGGCGGCGGCTGTCGATGCCTTTGGCTGGCGCACGACGGTGTTGGGCCTTTCGGCAATCACTACCACGGTAGCGCTGGCGCTGCTGGTTCTGGTCCGCGACCCGCCAAGACTGGATGGCACCGGCAAGGGATCGATCCTCAGTCTGCTGAAGATGCCTGCACTCTGGCCGATCCTGGTGATGATGGCCGCCTGCTATACACCCATCGCGGGCCTGCGCGGGCTTTGGGTCGGCCCCTATTTCGCCGATGTGCATGGGGCAACGCAGGCCGAGATTGGGCGCGTCAGCCTGTGGATCGGCCTGGCCATGGTCGCCGGGAACTTCGCCTACGGCCCGCTTGACCGCTGGCTTGGCACGCGGAAATGGGTGGTCCTCACCGGCAATGCGCTGACGCTTGTTGCCCTGACGCTGCTGTGGCGCTTTGCCGCTGCCCCGCCTGCGGTTGCCACCGGCCTCCTCGTCGCTGCCGGGTTCTTCGGAGCAAGTTTCCCGATGGTCGTGGCGCATGGCCGCGCCTTCTTTCCCCCGCATCTGATGGGCCGGGGGGTGACGCTTCTGAACCTCTTCGGCATCGCGCCCATCGGCCTTGCGCAAATCCTGACCGGGCGCATCCACGAAGCCACCCCGGCCACCACCGCCGCTGCCCCCTATCAGGCGGTGTTCCTGTTCTTTGCCGCCACCATGGCCATCGGCCTTGCCGTCTACCTTTTGTCGCAGGACCGCACCGACTGAGGCCACGCCGAATTTCCGCTTTCCCCGGAATGCTGCATGCGCTAACAGCCCCTCGGTCCCCAACGGATGGGGACGCAAAGGAGAACCCCGATGGGCTATAAAGTCGTCGTCGCGGGTGCCACGGGTAACGTGGGCCGCGAAATGCTGAACATCCTCGCCGAGCGCGAGTTCCCGGTCGATGAGATCGCCGCCTTGGCGTCGCGAAAGTCTCTCGGCACCGAAGTCAGCTTTGGCGACCGAACTTTGAAGACCAAGGACCTGGATACTTTCGACTTCACCGGCTGGGACATCGCTTTGTTCGCCATCGGGTCGGATGCGACCAAGATCTACGCACCCAAGGCCGCCGCTGCGGGCTGCGTGGTGATCGATAACTCCTCGCTTTATCGCTATGACCCCGATGTGCCGCTGATCGTGCCGGAAGTGAATGCCGAAGCGATCTATGGCTATGCCAAGAAGAACATCATCGCGAACCCCAACTGCTCCACCGCGCAGATGGTGGTGGCGCTGAAGCCCTTGCACGACCGCGCCACCATCAAGCGGGTGGTGGTTTCGACCTATCAGTCCGTCTCGGGCGCCGGGAAGGAAGGGATGGACGAGCTTTGGAACCAGACCAAAGCAATCTACAATCCGACCGACCACATCCACCCCAAGAAGTTTCCCAAGCAGATCGCCTTCAACGTGATCCCGCATATCGACGTCTTCCTGGACTCGGGCGAGACCAAGGAAGAATGGAAGATGGTCGCCGAGACCAAGAAGATCCTCGACAAGAACATCAAGGTCACCGCGACCTGCGTTCGGGTTCCGGTCTTCGTCGGGCACTCTGAGGCGATCAACATCGAGTTCGAGGAATTCCTCGACTGGCAGGAAGCGCAAGACATCCTGCGCGAGGCTCCCGGCATCATGCTTGTCGATAAGCGTGAGGCTGGCGGCTACATCACCCCCATCGAATGCGTGGGTGAATTCGCCACCTATGTCAGCCGGGTCCGTCAGGATTCGACCATCGACAACGGCCTGTCGCTGTGGTGCGTGTCCGACAACCTGCGCAAGGGCGCCGCCCTGAACGCGGTGCAGATTGCCGAGCTTCTGGGGTCGAAGGTCCTGAAGAAGGGCTAAGCCGAAACAAAGCTCGGCTCCTGAATGGGGGCCGGGCTTTTCCTTGGGTCAGTCGGGTATGACCTTGCCGGGGTTCATCCGGCCCTGCGGGTCAAGGGCTGCCTTGATCGCGCGCATCACATCCAGTGCAACGGGGTCCTTGCGCCGCCGCATTGACGGCAGTTTCGACAACCCCACCCCATGTTCAGCCGAAAAGCTGCCGCCAAGTTCGGCAACGATATCCTCGACCATTTCCTTGACCTTGTCCTTCAACCTCTCGTCGTCGCGGGTCGGATAGGCCGCGAAATGCAGGTTGCCATCACCCAGATGCGCAACCGTCAGCGTTCTTGCGCCGGGGTCCAGCGCCTCAAGCCGCTTCAGGGCTTCAGTCAGGAAGGTTTCAACTTTGTCCAAGGGCACCGCGACATCGGTGTCAACCTCGGGCAACAGCCCGACGGCAATCTCGGCCGCTGCCTCGCGGCGCGCCCAGATCGCACGACGCTGCGCTTCGGATCGGGCGAGGACGGCATCCGTGATCAGTCCAGCCTCCATCATCTCGGCCAGAACGCCCTCAAGAACGGCAACCAGCGGGACCTCACCCATGGCATCAGGCGTGGCCTCTGATGGAACGGTCGTTGCGACCTCGATCAGAATGGTAATCTCGGGGATATGGTCGAAGGGCAGACCGAGATCAGGACGCACTACCTGCAACCGCTCGGAATAGGTCCGGGGCATGAACTCGAACGCCTCGACCCGACCCCCCGTCGCCTCTTGCATCCGGTTCAGCAGCACCAGCGCATCGGCCAGCGACCGCACCGCCAAAACGGCGGTCGCATGGGCGCGCGGGGCCGGGATCAATTTCATCACTGCTGCTGTGATGATGCCCAATGTGCCTTCTGCCCCAATGAACAGGTTCTTCAGATCATAACCAGAATTGTCCTTGTGCAACTCGCTCATCAGGTTCAGCACCCGCCCGTCGGCCAGCACCACTTCCAGCCCCAGACAGAGCCCCCGGGTCGAACCATAGCGCAACACGTTGGACCCTCCGGCATTGGTGGACAAAGCCCCGCCCAACATCGCCGACCCCCTCGCGCCGAACCAGAGCGGGAAATACAGCCCCTCGGCCTCTGCCGCCTCATGCAGGCGCGACAGGATCACCCCGGCTTCGGCGACTACAAGCTTGGACTCACGCTTGACCGCGCGGATCCGATTCATTCGTTCCAGGCTGATCATCAACCCGCCAACCGTCTGGGTGCCGCCCACCAAACCTGTGTTGCCCGAAATCGGCACGACCGCGACCCTATGGGCGGCGGCGATCTTCAGGCAGGCCGAGACCTCATCCGTCGAACCGGGTCGGGCCACCGCAACCGGCGCGCCCTCATACCAGCCCATCCAGTCGCGGGCATACCGCGCCATTTCCGTCTCGGTCAGGACGTTCCCGGCCCCAATCGCCGCAGCTAGGTCATCCGTCAGCGCCATCCTCATACCCTACGCCTGAAACCGATCCCCGAGCATCTGGGCCAATGCCTCGAGCGCCTCAGCCGCATCTTCGGTGCCGGGTCCGATCCGCACCGCGACCGAACTGGCCCAGCCGAACTTTGCCGCAAGCGCTGGCTTCAAAGCGATCTCAAGCTCGTTTGGCCCTGAAACCGCCGTCTCGACTGCGTCTTCGGCCCCAAAGCCTTCGTCATTCACCTCGAACCAGACCGGCCCACCGTCAACTGACTGGCGGAATAGGACATAGCCTTCCTCCTCCTCTTCGCCTTCGGCAAAGCCTACGAACAGGAACCCCTCGTCCTCGACGACCGAGCCATAGGCAGCTTTTACGGTTATATCAGCCATGTGCGGCTCCTCAGGTCCATTTGGCGATGGGCGGCAGGCTCATCAGCACGGCATCGGCATTGTGGCCGGTTTCCAGCCCGAACTTGGTGCCCCGGTCGTAGACCAAGTTGTATTCGGCATAAAGTCCGCGATGGATCAGCTGGGTCTCACGATCCTCGGCACTGGCGGGTGTTCCCAGACGGCGCTCGGTCACCGGCAGGAAGGCTGGCAGGAACGCCTCTCCCACCGACCGGGTAAAGGCAAAGTCCGCCTCCCAACTGTCAGTGTCCGGGCCGCCGGTATTCAGATCGTCATAGAAGATGCCCCCGACACCCCGGGCGCGGCCACGGTGGGGGACGAAGAAATACTCATCCGCCCAGGCCTTGAACCGGGGGTAGTAATCTGGGGACTGCGCTTCGCAGGCCAGACGCATCTGGTCGTGAAAATGCGCGGTATCCTCGGCATATTCGATGCAGGGGTTCAGATCCGCCCCGCCGCCAAACCACCAAGCTCCGGGGGTCCAGAACATGCGGGTGTTCATGTGGACGGCGGGGGTATGCGGGTTGACCATATGCGCGACCAACGAAATCCCGCTGGCCCAGAAACGCGGGTCCGTGTCCATGCCCGGCGCACCCCGCGCCGCCATTGCCTTTTGTGCCTTTTCGCCCAAGGTTCCATGCACTTCGGACCAGTTCACGCCGACCTTTTCAAAGACCGCACCGCCGCGCATCACGCTCATGATCCCACCGCCGCCATCAGTCCGCGTCGTGGGTGTGACCTCGAACCGGCCCGCCTCATCGGGGGCAAAACGAGTCTCAAGATCCTCGAAGGCCGCGACGATCCGGTCACGCAAAGTTCTGAACCATGCGGCGGCCTCGGCCTTGCGACGGTCCATCGGATCGGTCATCTTTCAGGCTCCATATTCAGTCCGGTCTTGCCTAGCATCCCTTCGCGCCGCTGACCACAACCCAAGGAGCACCCGATGAAACGTCCTGCCCTTGCCCTTTTCGCCCTCCTCGCCGCCTGCGGCACCCCGCAGGAACAATGCGTCCAGCGCAACACCCGCGACCTGCGCACGGTGGACCGGCTGATCGCCGAGACCCAAGGCAACATCGACCGTGGCTATGCGATAGAGAATGTCACGATCACCCAAGCGCATTGGGGCTATTGCGAACAACCGCAGCCTCCGGGTCAACCGCCCGTCGGCCCGGTGCCCTGCATGGTCGAACATGACGTGACTGTGCAAAAGCCAAAGGCCATCGACCTTGCTGACGAGGCGAAGAAGCTTGAAGGCCTGAAAGCCAAGCGTACTGAACTGGCCAAGGCAGCCGAAGCGATCATCGCCCAGTGCAAGGCCGAATTCCCGGAGTGATCACTGCGCGGGCGGCATCAGCTGCCTGCGCCGCCTGTCGCGATCAGCGTTTCGCGCCTTTCGGCTGGAAACGCGGTCGGCTTGCGTGGATCACCCGGAAGGCACCGGTTCCCGCGACCTCATGGTGCTCCAGAAACGCATCTGACAGCACCCCATCATAGGGCAAATGCCGGTTTGCCACCAACCAGAGCGACCCGTTCGGGGCCAGCATCCGCCTTGCGGCCTGAATGAACGCGGCCCCCAGCGCTGGGTCAGCCTCGCGCCCGGAATGGAAAGGGGGGTTCATCACCACCACATCGAACAGGCTTTCCGGCCGCCAGATGGTGGCATCGGCCCAATGGAACCGGGCGCGGTCGTCGGTGATGTTGACCTTGGCGCAGGTCAGGGCATCCGCCTCTGCCTCGACCAGATCCAGCCGCTTGACTTTCGGTCGGCTTAGAATCTCCCGCGCAAGAAAGCCCCAACCTGCCCCAAGATCAGCGACCTTGCCGCCAAGGTCCTTAGGCAAAGTCCCCGCCAGCAGGGCTGATCCGGGATCGGGCCCATCCGCGGAAAAGATCCCCGGCAGGGTCTGGAACCCGCCCACAATCCCCCGTATCGTCGCACGCCATTCCTCAAGTCCCGGCCCGGCGGAAAAACTCGCCAGTTTGCCATGCGCCTTGGACAGGCTTTCCGACAGATCGACTCGCCCGCGCAGGTCCTTCAGCGCGGTGTCAATCCCGTCGGTCTTCTGGCCATCGACCACGATCAACCCACCCTTCGCCACCTCATCCGCTGCCTGCGCAATCAATGCCCGTGCGCCCTCACGCGACCGGGGCAGGCACACCAGTGCCGCCGCATAGGGCGGGCAGGGCGTCACAGAGCAGGTCCTGGCGAAATGCTCATGGTCGGGCTTGAAGCCGGTCACCACCACCAACCGGCCACCGGGCAGGCCTGACAGGTCATCGCCCATACGGGGGCGATAGACGGCGATCATACCCTGTTCGGGCAAAACCACGGTGCCGGTTTCAAGCGCAAGGTGAAGGCGAGCAGATCGCATGATCGGGGGCAATGCCCCTCAGACCCTTTCCGGGAAGCGATGGATCATTCCTTTTCCATCGTGCATTGCAGGGGATGCTGGTGGCGGCGCGCGAAGTCCATCACCTGCGCCACCTTGGTTTCCGCCACTTCCGCGCTGAAGACCCCCACCACTGCCAGCCCCTTCTTGTGGACCGTCAGCATGATGTCGAAAGCCTGCGCGTGGTTCAGACCAAAGAACCGCTCCAGGATATGGACCACGAATTCCATCGGCGTGTAATCGTCGTTCAGAAGCATCACCTTGTACATCGGTGGCCGCTTCGTTTCCGTCTTGGTCTTGGTCAGAAGGCCGCTGTCATGCCCCGGTCCGTCCGTCTTGTCGGACATAGAGAAAGGGCGAATGGACACGAAAGGTTGGCTCCGTCTAAGGGGATTCGGGGGTTGCATTGACCGGGGCGACTATAGCCTGTTCTCTGGGGACGAAAAGGGGCGCTTCGGTGGGCATAGGGAAGGGCGGGAATGCTGACCACAATCGGCTTTGATGCGGATGACACGCTTTGGCAGAACGAAAGCTTCTTTCGCCTGACGCAAGACCGCTTTGCCACGCTTCTGGCCGATCACGCCGCCCCTGATCACCTTGCCGAACGGCTTGAGGCGGCAGAACGGCGCAACATCGGCCACTACGGCTTTGGGGTGAAGGGCTTTACCCTGTCGATGATCGAAACCGCGATCGAGGTGACCGAAGGCCGCGTTCCCGCCGCCGTCATCGGCGAACTTATCGCCGCCGGGCGCGAGATGCTGGAACATCCCATCGAGCTTCTCCCCGCCGCCCGCACCACCGTCACGGCATTGGCTGCCGAATACCGGGTGGTTCTGATCACTAAAGGCGATCTTCTGGATCAGGAACGGAAACTGGCCCAATCCGGCCTTGGTGACCTGTTCCACGGGGTCGAAATCGTCAGCCACAAGACCTCTGACGCCTACCACCAGATCTTCGCCCGTCATGGCACCGGGGCCGATCAGGCGATGATGGTCGGCAATTCGCTGAAGTCCGACGTCATCCCTGCGCTAGAGGCCGGGTCATGGGGCGTTCACATCCCCCACGGCCTGACCTGGGCGCTGGAAGCTGCCGATCCGCCGCTTGGTCATCGGCGATTTCATGCCCTGACTTCGCTCGCAGCACTTCCCGACCTGGTTGAGAGCCTGACAGGCACCCGCAAGGGTTAGCGCCCCCGGTGCGCCCTTTACCCTATATGTGGCGCAGCTTTCGACAAGGTGAGACATTCTTGCAACTACATGAAGGAATGTGGCAAAGCCATTGTAATTTAAGTGTTTTCGGATCGATTCACCTGTGTTAGCCTGACGCCTGAGGCAGAATAATGGCACCGGAAAATCCGGGCCGACAGGCAAAGGGTGGGCGACGTGAGATCGCTTTTCGGGCGGATTTTTCGCAATTGTTCCGTGCTTATCGCGGTGTTCGCCGTCTTCATGACAAGCGAGCTGCAGGCGGCTCCTTATGCGGCCATCGTCATGGATGCCCGCACGGGCGAGATTCTTTATGAAAAGAACGCCAGAACCCGGCTGCATCCAGCCTCGCTCACCAAGATGATGACCCTGTACATCGTCTTTCAGGAAATCGAGGCGGGCAACCTTTCGCTGGATACCAAGGTCACAATCTCGGACTATGCCGCCTCGCAACCGCCTTCGCGCCTGGGCCTTAAGCCGGGCCAGAAGATCGAGGTCCGCTACCTGATCCGTGCCGCTGCGATCAAATCGGCCAATGACGCCGCCGCAGCACTGGGCGATGCGATTGGCGGCGATCATGTGGCCTTTGCCAAGCGGATGACCGCCACGGCGCGCGAGCTTGGCATGGGAAACACCACCTTCAAGAATGCCAACGGCCTGACCGCCGAGGGTCATCTGTCGACCGCCTATGACATGACGTTGCTTGGCCGCCACCTGTTCTATGATTTCCCGGCGTACTACGGCATCTTCTCGCGCCGCACGGCGGATGCCGGGGTTGCGACCGTGACCAGCACGAACTCACGCTTTTTGGAAAGCTACGAAGGCGCTGACGGGATCAAGACCGGCTATACCGCACCAGCCGGGTTCAATCTGACCGCTTCAGCCCACCGCGGCGGCAAGCACATTATCGCGACGATCTTCGGAGGCGACTCTTCCGCCGACCGCAACGCCAAGATGGCCGACTTGATGGATATGGGCTTTGAAAAGGCACCGGATAGCGCTTCTGAAGTGCCACCGACGCCTGCACCGCTGATGGATGATGCCCTGATTGCCTCGATTGACGAAGCGATCGAGGACGTCGACGGCGAAGGCGGAGCCGGGAAGACCATTAGCGTCTCGGGCGCTGTACTGTCCTCACCACGTCCGAAAGCCCGGCCGGTTCTGCCAACCGTTTCGGACGACGTGGCTATAGCCATGGCCGAAGGCATCGATGGCGCGCTGGACGAAGCGACCGCCGAGCCTGCGCCCGAAGGCACGCTGGAATTCCAGGCCGAAGCCATCGCCGCCGGCGAAGTCCCGGCCGAGCCTGCCGCAACCGAACTGGCCGAAACCGCCCTTGCCTATGCCGATCTGACGGTAGCAACCCCTCCGGTTTCCGCGACACTTGAGGCGCAGGCCGAAGCCTTAACCGAAACTGATCCGGCGTTGGAAGCCCTGAAGCCGAAACTGCGCCCCGATGAAGCGGCACCGGCCGATCCGGCTGCCGTGCTGATCGCCTCTGCCGATCCGGCCGCCGAAGCGCCAGAACTGGTGATGACTGACCCCGGCCCCGATGTGACACGGGCCGAAGCACCCGAATTGCTCATGGCACAGATTTCCGGCATCGAAAGTGTGGCGGGCAAAACCAAATCGGAACTGCTGGCTGCCGACCTCGCCCCGACCACGGTGGCGGCCCCGGCCTCGAAACGCAAATCGCCGATCTTTGATACGGTCGAGGTTGCCGATACCCCGGCCGAGTACACCGGCGAGGAAGTGGTGGTGGTCCTGTCCACCTCCGGAGGGCGGCATTTCGGGGTGAATGTTGGCGAGTATCCCACCGAGTACGAAGCCGAACGCGCACTCCTGAAAACCGCCCTGGCCGAAAGCGCCACGCTGAACGACGGTCTTCGCAAGGCGACCGAGTCGAACGGGATCTGGCGCGCCAGTTTCATGGGACTAACCGAGGATCAGGCCGATCTGGCTTGCCGCCGCCTGACGGCCCGCGCCATTCCTTGCGAAACGGTTGGAAGCTAAGCCCTTGGCTGCGCTTGTCTTTCCCACGCTGCCGACGGTCACACTGGCGGTGACGGGGCGACGGGAACGCTTTCCTGTTCGCCGGATTTTCTGCGTCGGCCGGAACTACGCCGAACATACCCGCGAAATGGGCGGTGATCCGCAGGCCGAACCCCCGTTCTTCTTCACCAAGCCCGCAGATGCGGTGGTCGAAAGCGGCAGGACCATCCCCTATCCGCCCGCGACAACAGACCTGCATCACGAAGCTGAACTGGTTGTCGCCATCGGCGCACGGGGAACCATGGTCTGCGAGGATGAAGCCACCCGGATGATCTGGGGTCATGCCGCCGGAAACGACCTGACCCGCCGCGATCTTCAGGCCGAGGCCAAGGCCGCGCGCCGCCCTTGGGACATGGCCAAGGGATTCGACAAGTCCGCCGTTTTGGGCCCGATCCGGCCCGGTCCGATGCCAGATGCAGTGCTTCGGTGTCTGGTCAACGACGCTATCCGGCAAGAAGCGCGCCTGTCCGATATGATCTGGAGCGTGCCCGCGATCATCATGGCGCTGTCGCGGCTTGTCAGCCTTGCGCCGGGCGATCTCATCTTTACCGGCACCCCGGCTGGGGTTGGCCCCCTGAACCCAGGCGACATCTGCAAGGTCGAGATCGAGGGTCTGCAACCGGCCACAGTGACGATCGCCTGACGCCCGACTAGAGGCGTGCCAATCGATTCAAAAGCGCAATCTGCCGGGGCAGGCAAACCGTTCGCAGGTCGTACTTCTCGCGCGCCATTGCGCGGGCGGTCTCCCGGAATCGCTCATAGGCCTCGGGCCGGGCGAGTGCGTCGGTCAGAGCGTCTGACCAGCCCTTTACGTCAAAGAAATCCACCAGCCGCCCGTTGATCCCATCCTGGATCACTTCGGCCACCGGTGCCGTGTTCGAGCCGACGACAAGCACCGCGGCGGCAAGGGCTTCGACCATCGACCAGCTCAGGACGAAGGGATAGGTCAGATAGGCGTGTACCCGGCTGACATGCATCAGGTCGACCAAGTGGTCATAGGGAACCCGGCCGGTGAAATGGACGCGCGACAGGTCCAGCCGATCCTTCACTTCGTTCAGAAAAATATCCTTCCACTTACTGCCATCGTCGGGGCGCTTGCCATAGCTGACCCCGTCTTCCCCGACGATGACAACCTGCGCCTCGGGCCGCGCAGCCAGAATATCCGGCAGGGCCCGCATGAAGATGTGATAGCCGCGATAGGGTTCAAGGTTGCGGTTGACGAAGGTCAGAACCTCATCGCCACGTTTCAGTACATTGCCGTTGGGCAGGGTAAAGCTGGCCTCGGGGTTCGGGGTAAGTCGGTCGCAGTCGACCCCATCGAAGATCACTTCAAGATGCTTGCGAAGAAGCGGCGGGTGCGTGCTGGCCTGCCATTCGGTTGGCGCAATACCAAGATCGGAATGGGCCAGGGACTGCGCCATATGGGCCGCCCGGCCTTGCGCGATCATCACTTCGTCAAAGCCGGGGTCCGAGAATTCCTTGTCAAAGCCCGAATCGGCGTAAAGCCCGCGATAGTAGAATTCGGAAAAAACCAGAAGCTTGGCCTCGGGCCAGACTTCCTTGAGAAACAGCGTCTCACCCCAGCCGGAATGGCCATAGATCACGTCGGGCACATAACCATCGGCCCGCAGCTTCTTTGCAAAGCGTGCCACGGCAACGGCCCGGTCGCCCATCTGGGTAAAGGTCCGGCCCAGCCTGGTGTGCAGTGGTTCCACCTTTTCCGGCTTGAAGGGATAGCGCAGGACTGGAACCGAGGAGTCGTTGCGGTTCGTGGAACTGGTCAGGGCGCGGACATCATGTCCCAGACGCTGCATCTCGGGCGCGAGACGCAGGAACTGGCCCGGGAAGTTCTGGTGAACGAAAAGCAGCTTCAAGGTCAGGCTCCGAAAGCGGCGGCCATCAGAGCTTTGGTATAGGGGGATTGCGGGTTGGTAAACACGGCATCGCAGGTGCCGGATTCAACCACATCGCCCGCCTGCATCACCATGACCTTGTGCGCCATGGCCCGGATCACCCGCAGATCGTGGCTGATGAAGATATAGGCCAGCCCCCATTTGCGCTGCAACTCACGCAAAAGCTCGACGATCTGCACCTGCACCGTCATGTCCAGCGCCGAGGTCGGTTCGTCCAACACCACCAGCTTTGGCCGCAGGATCATCGCGCGGGCGATGGCAATCCGCTGGCGCTGGCCGCCGGAGAATTCGTGCGGATAGCGGTGCATCGTGGCGGGGTCGAGGCCCACTTCGCCCATGATCTCGGCCACCATCTCGCCGCGGTTGCGGCCCGGATCGACGCCGTGCACGCCAAGGCCTTCGGCGATGATCTCTTCGACCGTCATGCGCGGCGACAGGCTGCCGTAGGGGTCCTGAAACACCACCTGCATCTCGCGCCGAAGGCTCCGCATGTCACGGCCAGACCGCCCTTGCAGGTCCTGACCCAGAAAAGCGACGGTGCCAGTGCTGGAGATCAGCCGAAGGATCGCCAGCGCCAGCGTGGTCTTGCCCGATCCGCTTTCACCGACGATGCCCAGCGTTTCGCCCTGCTGGACCGACAGTGTCGCCTCGTTCACGGCCTTCACATAGCCGACAGTCTTGCGCAGAAAGCCTTTCTGGATCGGGAACCAGACCCGAAGCTTGTCAGTCCGCACCACTTCGGCCGCGTCCTTCGGCATGTCGGTCGGGCGGCCCTTCTGTTCGGCCGCCAGCAGCTTTTGCGTATAGGGATGCTGCGGCGCGTTGAATATCTCGGCCGTCACGCCCTGTTCGACGATCTCGCCGCCCTGCATCACGCAGACGCGGTCGGCGATGCGGCGCACGATGCCAAGGTCGTGGGTGATAAACAGAAGGCTCAGCCCTTCCTTCCGTTTTAGGTCAGCCAGAAGTTCAAGAATCTGCGCCTGAATTGTCACGTCCAATGCTGTCGTCGGTTCGTCAGCAACCAGCAGGTCCGGCCCGTTCGCCAGCGCCATCGCGATCATCACCCGCTGGCGCTGCCCGCCGGAAAGTTGGTGAGGATAGGCCCCAAGGCGGCTTTTCGCCTCGCGGATGCCGACCTTTTCCAAAAGCTCGATGATCCGCTTGCGCGCAGGCACGCCGGCCAGCCCCTGATGCAGCAAAAGGCTTTCGCCCAGCTGCCGTTCGATGGAATGCAGCGGGTTCAGGCTGGTCATCGGCTCTTGGAAGATGAAGCTGATGTCATTGCCCCGGATGCGGCGCAAATCATCCTCACGCGCGCCCAGAAGCTGCTTACCCTGATAGGTGATTGATCCTGAAAGCGCGGCATTGTCCGACACAAGTCCCACGGTCGAAAGCGCCGTCACTGACTTGCCCGAGCCGCTTTCGCCGACCAAGGCCAAAGTCTCGCCCTTGCCAACCGTAAAGGACACGCCTTTCACAGCCTCGATCAGGCGACCGTCCTGCCGGAAGCTGACCTTCAGATCCTTGACCTCAAGCAGGCTCATCGAAAGGTCTTCCTTGGGTCAAAGGCATCGCGGACGCCTTCAAAGATGAAGACCAGAAGGGACAGCATGATCGCGAAGGTGAAGAAGGCGGTAAAGGCCAGATGCGGGGCCTGCAGGTTCTGCTGCGCCTGCCGCGACAACTGACCCAGCGAGGGCAGGCTGGCGGGAAGGCCAAAGCCAAGATAGTCCAACCCCGCCAGCGCGCTGATCGTGCCCACGACCGAGAACGGCAGGAAGGTCAGCGTCGCCACCATCGCGTTGGGCAGCAGATGGCGGAACATGATCAGCCGGTCGGGCACGCCCAAAGCTTTGGCCGCCCGCACATACTCGAAATTGCGCGCCCGCAGAAACTCGGCCCGGACCACGCCGACAAGACCGGTCCAGCCAAAGAGGACCATCATCCCGATCAGCAGCCAGAACCCCTTGGACAGGATGGCTGTGACGATGATGATGAAATACAGCATGGGGACGGAGCCCCAAAGCTCGATCACGCGCTGAAAGATCAGGTCGGTCAGCCCGCCGAAATAGCCCTGCACCGCCCCCGCCGCGATGCCGATGATCGAGGTGAAGAAGGTCACGATCAGCGCAAAGCTGACCGACAGCCGGAACCCATAGATCACCCGCGCCAGCACATCGCGTGAGGTGTCGTCGGTGCCAAGCCAGTTCATCTTTGACGGGTCCCCAGGTGCCACCCCGCCGGTATCGACGATGGTGTTGTAGCTGAACGGGATCGGCGGCCAGAGCATCCAGCCCTGCGAAACCGGCTGACCGGCAGCAGTCCCCTTTGCCTCGACTTCGGCCTTGATCCCTTCGGGGTCGTCCCAGCAATCCAGCGAGCCGCCGGAAACGATCAGGCATTGCACCTCGGGCGCGGTGTACTTCGCCTCGGTCCGCAGATCGCCGCCGAAGGCCTTTTCCGGATAGAATTTGAAGACGGGCGTGTAATAGCCGCCGTCGTATTTCACCAGGATCGGGTGGTCATTGGCCAAAAGCTCGGCACAAAGCGACAGGCCGTACAGGAAAAGAAAAAGCCACAGCGACCAATAGGCCCGGCGATTGGCGGTGAAGTTGCGCCAACGGCGCTGGTTCAGGGGCGAAAGCACCATCATTCGCGCCTTTCGAAATCGATCCGGGGGTCGACCAACACATACATCAGGTCCGAGACGATCCCGACCACCAGCCCGATCAGGCCAAAGGCGAACAGCGTGCCGAACACGATCGGGTAATCCCTCTCGACCACCGAGCGATAGCCAAGCTGGCCCAAGCCATCGAGGGAGAAGATCACCTCTAGCAAAAGGCTGGCCCCGAAGAAGACCGACAGGAACAAGCCGGGAAAGCCCGCGATCACGATCAGCATCGCGTTGCGGAACACATGACCATACAGCACGCGGCTTTCCGACAGGCCCTTGGCGCGGGCGGTCATCACGTATTGCTTGCGGATTTCGTCCAGAAAACTGTTCTTGGTCAGCAGCGTCAGTGTCGCAAAGGCCGAGATGATCTGCGCCAGCACCGGCAAGGTGATGTGCCAGAAGTAATCGCCGATCTTGCCCATCATAGACAGGTTGTCCCAGTTCTCGCTGGTCAAGCCGCGCAGGGGGAACCACTGGAAATAGCTGCCCCCAGCAAAGACGACCATCAGCATGATCGCGAACAAGAAACTGGGGATCGCATAGGCCGCGATGATGATGCCAGAGGTCCAGGTGTCAAAGCGGGACCCGTCACGCACCGCCTTGCGAATTCCCAAGGGGATCGAGATCAGATAGGCGATCAGCGTCGACCACAGGCCCAGGCTGATCGAAACCGGCATTTTCTCCAGCACCAGATCGACCACCGAAATCTTGCGGAAATAGCTTTCGCCAAAGTCAAAGCGCAGATAGTGGCCCATCATGATGAAGAACCGCTCGAGTGCCGGGATCTTTTCTTTGTGGCATTCCGGCGCCTTCAGCGACGGCGTCCCGGTGAACCCTTCGTCGCAGACATAGCGGGCAAAGCCGAACTGCACCTCAAGCTGCGCCAGGAATTCGGGCGGCAGGCCCTTGGCGCCGGAATAGCCCGAATCCTCGGTATCGGTCCCTGCATCCTCGGTCCCGCCGATGTTCTTGATCGAATCGCCGTCGCCTTCGATCCGGGCCAGCACCTGTTCAACCGGACCGCCCGGCACGAATTGCACCAGACCGAAGTTGATCACCATCACGCCCAGCAGCGTGGGAATCACCAGAAGTAACCGGCGGAGGATATAGGCGCCCAAGGTGTTGCCCGATGCCTTACTGCAAGACGCCCGCGGCTTTCAGCGCATCGGCCTTGGCGGCGTCGTACCACCACAGGCTTTCATGGCCAAGCGCGTAGGGCGGAATGGTGTCGGGGTGGCTGTACATGTCGAAATAGGCCACCCAATTTTCGGCCTTGTACCATTGCGGGATCCAGAAGCCTTCTGCCCGCAGAACCCGGTCCAGCGCCTTGGTGGCAATGGTCAGCTCGTCCTTGGTCTTGGCGGCCATCACCACCTCGATCAACTGGTCCACCGCTGGGCTTTTCAGGCCCGCGATGTTGAAGGCTGAAACGTCGGCGGTTTCAGACCCATAATATTGCTTCAGGTCCGAGCCCGAGAAATAGCCCCCGCGCGCCGCCTCGACCACCAGGTCGAAATCGTAATCCGGGTTGCGGACGCGTTCCTCGTATTGGGCGGTATCGACGTTTTCCAGCTTCGCATCGATCCCTAAAGCAATCAGGTTCTCGATGAAGGGCGTGATCACCCGTTCGAACGGCTGATCGTCGTTCAGGATAGACAGCTTCAGAGTCTCGCCCTTGTCGTTGCGGCGGATTCCGTCATCGCCCACCATCCAGCCCGCCTCGTCCAAAAGCGCGCTGGCCGCTTTCAGGTTCTTGCGGTCCAACTGCCGCTCACCCGAGACCGGGGCCATGACCGCCGGGTCTGTCACGATTGACGAAGGCAGCAGGCCCTGATCGACCAAGGTCTGCAAGATTGCCACTTCTTCGGGGGACGGCGTGCCTTCGGCAGCAAGCCAGCTGTTTTCCCAGACCGAGCTGATCCGGGTGTAAAGCCCATAGAACAGCGACTGGTTCGACCATTCAAAGTTGAACATCATCGCGATGGCCTGACGGACCTTCGGGTCCTGAAAGGTCGGACGGCGCAGGTTGAACATGAAGCCTTGCCCGCTGGCCTTGGCACCGCTTTTCAGCGCGTCCTTCTTGACATAGCCCGAGGCGACGGCGGGGAAGTCATACTGCTCGGCCCAGGTCTTTGACGACGACTCGACACGGAAGCGATAGACCCCAGCTTTGAATGCCTCAAAGGCCGCATTGCTGTCGGCGAAGTATTCATAGCGCAAAGAATCGAAATTGTTCTGCCCGATGTTCAAGGGCAGGTTTGCCCCCCAATAGTCGGGGTTGCGCTTGTAGGTGATGCTGCGCCCGATATCGATCTTGTCCAGAAGATAGGGCCCCGACCCCAAGTAGGGCGTCGTCGAGGTCTCTTCCATGTCCAGCTTGTTGGCTTCGTAGTGGGCCTTGGAAAAGATCGGCAAACCTCCAACCAGTTCTGGCAGGTCGCGCGTGGGTTCGTCCGGCACGAAAGTGAACTTGATCCGATGCGCATCCAGCACCTCAGCCCCGGCCACCTGCTGGGCGAAGATGGTGCGGAAATCGGACAGGCCCTTGTCGCGGAAGGTCTCGTAGGAAAACAGCACGTCATCGGCGGTCAACGGCGTGCCGTCCGAAAAGGTCACTTCGGGCCGCAGGTTGAAGATCACCCAGGACCGGTCCTCGGGGAATTCCATCGTGCTGCACAAAAGGCAGTAGCTGGCGCCGATTTCATCCAGTGTGCCGGTCAGGATCGATTCCAGCATGATGCTGGACCCGACGGCAGCGATGCCCTTGATCGAGAAGGGGTTGAGAGAATCAAAGGTGCCTCGGGCCCATTGCGACATCTCGCCCCCTTTCGGGGCATCGGGGTTCACATAGGGCAAATGGGCGAAATCGGCGGGAAGCTGCAGGTCTCCAAAGGTGGAAATCCCGTGCGAGGTGATTACCGTCTCGCTGCGTGCGGGCAGCGCCAGCGCGGCCAGCCCCAGGATCAGCGCCCCGGTAGCCAGGATCGGGCCAAACCGCCGCTCAGCGACCTTTGCCTGGGCAACCGCCCCCTTACCCTTGCGCATCAGCACATCTCCCCATCGTTCCACACCAAGCATTCTTTGATGCTAATTCAGCCTTTGTCGAGCCAACAAGCCGCGATTGCGTTGCGCATTTACGTGAGGCAGGAAAAAACAAGGCCGCCCGAAGGCGGCCCTGTCGAATTTGTCTGAGTTACGGTTACTTTGTCGTGGCCAGATAGGCGACGAGGTTCGCCCGGTCTTCCGGCTTTGGCAGCCCGTTGAACGACATCTTGGTGCCCGGCATGTAGGTTTTCGGGCTTTCGACGAAGGCAAAGATTGCTTCCGCAGTCCAAATCTCGGCGGACATGGCCTTGTTGGCATCCGAATAGCCGCCGAAAGCGGCGACGGCTGCGTGGTTCCTCCCGACGACTCCATTCAGGTGCGGGCCGGTTGCGTCCTTGCCGTCGACCTTGTGACACGAGCCGCATTTCTTCTTGAAGACGTCTTCACCGGCTGCCGCATCGCCTGCCGCCAGAAGGGCTGCCACGTCGATGGTCGGCGCATCGTCTTCAGCCGGGGCCGCCGCTTCGCCGGTATCGATCGTGTAGGCCTGCGCAGGGGCTTCACCCTCGGCAGCCACATGCTCGCTGGGGCCGATGTGGTAGAGCGAGGTTCCAGCCCAGCCAATCAAGAGAAACACCAAAAGCGAACCGCAAACCGCGCCCACTGCTTTGGTCGTCGTCATCGTGTCGAACATGGCTCACCTATCCCAAGGTCTCATTCCGGGCGGTATCTATCCGCTTCCACAGTGAGGTTTCAAGGTGTAGACGCGCGACCAATCGCCCCGCAGGGCAGGTTTTCGATAGGGAGTGGCCCAGAATGGCAGGTCGGATCGCATTTCAGGGGGAACTTGGGGCCTATTCGCACCAGGCCTGCCAGCAATCGCGCCCGGAAATGGAGGCGGTTCCCAGCACCACTTTCGAGGAAGTCGTCGACAAGGTCGCTCGTGGTGACGTCGATCTGGGCATGCTCGCCGTGGAAAATTCCACCTATGGCCGGGTCGCCGACGTGCATTCGCTGTTGCCGAAATCGGGCTTGCATATCGTGGACGAAGCCTTTGTCCGGGTGCATGTGAACCTTTTGGGCGTGCCGGGTGCCAAAGTCGCGGACGTGCGCGAAGCGCATGGCCATGTGGTGATCCTGCCGCAATGCGCGGGCTTTCTGAAAGCCCACAGCATCAGCGGCAAAGTCAGTTCCGACAACGCCCGCGCTGCGCGTGAGGTTGCCGAGGCTGGCGACAAAAGCCGGGCCGCATTGGCCAGCGAGCTTGCCGCCTCAATCTACGGGTTGGAAGTCCTTGCCCGCCATATCGAGGATCACGCCAACAACACCACCCGCTTTCTTGTCATGTCGCGCGACCCTGATACCCGCCGTCGCGGCACTGGAAGGATGATCACCACCTTCACCTTCCGCGTCCGCAACATTCCCGCTGCGCTGTACAAGGCGATGGGCGGCTTTGCTACGAACGGGGTGAACATGACCAAGCTGGAAAGCTATATGGTCGGCGGCACTTTCACGGCGACCGAGTTCTATGCCGATATCGAGGGCCATCCCGAAGACCCCAACGTCGCATTGGCGCTTGAAGAGCTGGGCTATTTCACCACCGAACGGCGAATTCTGGGCGTCTATCCGGCCGACCGCGAACGCGGCTAGGGATAGAAAAGCCAGTTAGCGCTGGCCGTCGGCATAGCGGCTTTGGATCACCGTGCCCATGTGGCCAAGCCTCTGGTCAAGCCGCCCTTGCACACGGCCCTTTGCCAGCTTCAGCGTATTCAGAAGCAGGCGCGCGGCAAGCGTTCGCGGGGTGACTTCAATCGTCATGTGCAGTCGTGTCCGGCGCGGCGACAGCGCCATGACGGCCATTGCCACCTCGCCTTCGATAGTATTCGACTGCATCTCGAACAGAAGATGGTCGTAAAGCTTTTCGCGAACCAGCCGCAGATACAGTTTCACCAGCTTTCCGCGATAGGGCAAATGCAGCATCCATCCTGCGCCCGGACCCGCCGGCGGCATATCGGCAGGCCGCTCTACCCGGATGCCCCGCTCAGCCGCATCGCGTGCCCAGCTTTGATGATCAGACAGCGCCTCATAGACAAAGCCAATCGGGGCTTCGAGGTCAGTCTTCGCCGTCAGTTTCATCACTGCTCCCAGATTTCGCTGTCATTACCTGTTTCGCGGCAGAATGCTGTCAATCAAGCCGGTCGGCAAGCCAGTTGCGCAGGATGAATTCAGCAATTGCGCCCCTGCGGAAGGGTCGCATCCTGCTGTGCTGACCGGCGATGACCGTGACCAGCTCTTCGCGCGTCACCCAGCGTGCGGCTTCCAGCTCGACCGGGTCCAGCGTGATCTCCCGCGTTGCGGCTTCCGTCCGCGCGCCGATCATCAGCGAGGCGGGGAATGGCCAGGGTTGGCTGGCCAGATACTCCACCCCAAGACAGCGCACGCCGGTTTCCTCCAGCACTTCGCGGCGGACGGCGGCTTCGATCGTTTCGCCCGGCTCCATGAACCCGGCCAGAAGCGAGAACATACCCTCGGGCCAAGCGGGGCTGCGGCCTAAAAGCACCGAATTGCCATGGGTCACCAACATTATCACCACCGGATCGGTCCGGGGAAAATGCTGGGTCCCACAGGCCAGGCAAGACCTCTGCCAGCCGCCCTGCGTCATGTCCGACCGTTTGCCGCAAGCAGAACAGAAGCCGTGGCTTTGATGCCAATGCAGGACCGCCTTGGCCGAGGCGGCAAGTTCGGCCTCTTCTGCCGTCAGCCCGGCCATGACCCCGCGCAGTTCGAAAAATCCCGCCCCATCGCCGATTGCCGGATGATACTGAACGGTCGGGTCAGTAAAATCGGCGGTCGGGGCCTGGTCGGGGTCAGGCTCCCAGTCCGACAGATCCACCGCAAAACGGGGGGCTTCCCCGGCCATGCCCAAAAAGACCCGTGGCAGATCGCCCGACAGGGCAGGATGGTCCGGCTGCAACCAGACCAGCGCTTCGCCAGCGACCAACGGTTTGCCGCGCCAGAGGGCAAGGATCTTGCCCCGGTTCAAGGCCGCAGCCAGCGCTTTGGGATCGCGCCGCAGCCCGGCCGCCCGGTCCAACCCAGACCCGCCAAAGGTCACCGTTTCCGCTAGTCGCATTCTTCCTCCAATGCCGCCCGCGTGATCTTGCCAGTCTTTCTGACGATCAGCGGCAAGATTTCGACCCTTCCTGCGGAATGTTCAAGCATCATATTCAATTCCCCTGAAATGGCTTCTCTGTTTCTGTCTTGTGTTGTGAACCCGGAGTATTCACGGGCAATTCACGGTAGAACATATTGTTTTTAAACAACTTTTACGATATTTTAATACCCAGATTTTTGATAGTGTCCCTGTTTCTTTCTTTGATTCTGATCGCAATCCGTCATGCGAACTCGTTTGGAAAGGACCGAAAATGTTGTCAGTTCCGGGTAAACGAATTCGATTTCCGATCGTGACTGCTGATCTGCCTTGCCACACGGAAAATCACCAGACAACTGCATTTCTGACCACGAACACCTCAGTCCTCAGCCTGCGTTTCATTGCCACAAGTGATCTGCACGCCTGCCTGCTGCCCTATGACTATTGTGCGAACCGCCCGGCGTCTGGCCGTGGCCTTGCCGAAGTGGCTCGTCAGATCGCGCTGGCCCGGGCCGAGGTTCCCAACAGCCTGCTTTTCGACAATGGCGACTTTCTGCAAGGCAATCCGCTGGCAGATTTCGTCGCCAGCGTTGAACGTCGGCGGCGGGCACATCCGATGATCGCCGCATTCAACGCCCTAAGGTATGACGCAGCCACCCTGGGCAATCACGACTTCGACTATGGCATTGATTTCCTTTCAAAATCCATCGCACATGCCAGCTTTCCGGTCATTTCGGCCAATGTCGCGACCAGATTTGGCAAAACTCCTGCCGGGGATCAGACGCTGGTCCCACCCTATGCGCTCTTGCGGCGGCGGCTGGTGGATCAGGACGGGCGCAAGCACAATCTGCGGATCGGGGTGATTGGCTTTGCCCCACCGCAGTCTTTGGGCTTCGGGCGTGACCACCTGCAGGGCCGCATCGGCTTTCGCGACATTCTGGCCGCTGCCCGTGCCTGGCTGCCCCGGCTGAAAGCTGCCGGAGCGGACGTGATTGTTGCCCTTGCCCATTCTGGCATCGGTCAGCTTGACCCGGAGGACGGCGCCGAAAACGCAGCGACCGCGATTGCGGCTTTGCCCGAGGTTGACGCTGTGATTGCCGGTCACAGCCACCAGACCTTTCCCGGCCCAGGATTTTCCGGCCTTGTCGGCGTTGACGCTGACCTGGGTCGGCTGGCAGGAAAGCCTGCCGTCATGCCCGGCCACTCCGGCAGTCACCTTGGCATCATCGACCTTGTGCTGGCCCCCAGCCAGACCATGGCGGGCAAATGGCAGATCGTGGGCCGCGAGGTGAAACTTGGAGCGCCCCTGTCCCGACCGGCCCCGCTCCCCAAGCAGTTGCACCGCGCAATAGCGCCCGATCACCGGGCCGCCCTCGCCTGGTCGCGCCGCAGCCTTGGGCGGACGGCGGTTGCCTTGACCAGCTATTTTGCGACCGTCGCACCATCGGCGGCGATCCAGCTTGTTGCGGCGGCAAAGATCGACCATGTCCGCCGGTCGCTTTCCGGCACTGCCTTGGGCAAGTTGCCGTTGCTGGCCGCAGCGTCTCTCTTTCGGGCTGGCGGTCTGGGTGGAGCGCAGAACTATACCAACATTTTGGCCGGGCACTTCCGGATGCGCAATCTTTCCGACCTTTATCCCTTTCAGAACAGACTGATCACGCTGGCCCTTAACGTCGCTGACGTTGCCGACTGGTTGGAGCATTCTGCATCGATCTTTTGCCAGATACGTCCCGGCGACCGGGATACGCCGCTGCATGATCCCCGCTTTCCCGCCTTCGCCTTCGATTGCATTCCGGGCCTCGACTATGCGATCGACCTCAGCCAGCCGCCGCGCTTTGATCGCCGGGGCCATATCATCAACCCGTCCTCCCACCGGATCGTCGGGATAAGCCTTGAGGGTCGACCCCTTGATCCGACTGAACCGCTGCTCTTGGTCACAAACAACCACCGCATCAGCCGGATCCAGATCGGTGCAGGCAACGGCCCGCAGGTCGTGTTGGACGATGGCGTCCGGGCGCAGGCAGTCCTTGCCGAATATGTCCGCGCGCAAGGCGTCGTGGGCTATGTCTCGCGAAGGAACTGGCATTTCCTGCCGATGCCCGGCACCAGCGCCTTAGTCATGACCGGACCGGGGGCGGCGGACCAACTTGCGGATGTGGCCCCGATGCGGCCCGACTTCCTGCAGCAAGACGATGCAGGATTCCTGCACTATCGGCTGCATCTTTGATCGGCTATAGGCCCGGTATCCAAAAGGCTGCCGCCACCAATGTACGATGCCATCTTCTTTGACCTCGACGGAACGCTCGTTGATACGGAAAGCCTGTCAATCGATGCTGGCCTCGCCGCTTTTGCCGAGCATGGTCATGCTGTGGGTCGTGAATTCTTTGAGGGCTTGATCGGAAGCGACGACCAAGCCAGCGACGCTGCATTTCGGTTGGCCTTTCCGGGCATCGACCTTCCGGCAGTGAACGCAAGCTATCGGGCCCGCTATCACGCGCAGGTCGCCAAGGGCGTGCCCCTGAAGCCGGGGGTTGCCACGCTTTTGCCCGCGCTGCGCTGGCCCGCTGCGATCGTCACCTCGTCGGGCCGCGCCAGCGCTGCGAACAAGCTGTCCCTTTCCGGGCTTGCTGTGCATTTCGCGGAAGTCATTACCCGCGATGACGTGACCAAGGCCAAGCCCGACCCCGAACCCTATCTACTGGCCGCCCATCTGTTGAGGGTATCCCCCGCGCGATGTCTGGTCTTTGAAGACAGTGAAACCGGGGCCGAGGCAGCGCACCGGGCGGGGTGTCGCGTCGTTCAGGTTCCCGACATCCTGCCAAGCCAAGGCCGCTGGGCGCATCTCCTAGCCCCCGACCTGCTGACCGGCGCGCGGCTGGCGGGGCTTCTTTAACCCCTAGCAGACGACGATCTGCGCGGGGTCCAGAAGATAGGGCGCGACGATCCCGCAGGTATCGGCCAACGGCAGCAGCGTTTCCGGCACCACCATCCCCAGCACATCCCGCATGAAATGCGCCCGCGCCTCGCAGCGCGCAGCGACTTCGGGGAAATCCCGCTCCAACTCGGCCCGCAGGGTGGCATCGGCGATGACGTAGCCATCCTCCATCCGGGTCGAGCCATAGCTTGGGTGGCCGGGGATCACATCCATCTGCATCGCCATCCCGCTTGCAATCGGATCGGTCGACCCTTCGCGGATCGGCGAAGAAACCCATTCATCCAGCCCGATCAGATGACCGGGGTTCAGGGTCACGCCGAACAGATCAAACGGCAGCGCCCTGCGCATCTGCGCCCAGACCTCACCCCCCGACACCCCCGGCCGCATCATCCCGCACCAGTCCGACATGGCCGCCACATAGGGGGCAACGAAGACATCAGCATAGTCCTGCACTTCACGCGGCAGGTCGTCCGCACTGCGCGCCAACCACCCGGCCCGGCAGATGTTCGCCCCCCAGTGGCAGATGTTCAGCCCGATCGGCTCGCCAATCGCCAGATGCTTCCCCGTCGGCCCGCAAAGACCCGGAGCATCCCCGACCGCAAAGGTCGCATGGCAGCCCAGCGGCAAGCCCCCGATCCTTGCCGCTTCGAACGCCTGAAAGTCGGTCATCCCCGGCTTCAGTGAAAAGATCATCCGCTTCAGCGCCGCCGCCGCCATATGGTTGGCAAACTCCAGCCGCGCGATTTCCGCCGCATCGACGCGGGTCCGCAGCCCATGGACCGGATGCATCATCACATCGGTCGCATTCTCTACCCGCCCAGCCAGCCGCCGCAGCGGATCGGCCAGAAACGCCGGGATATCCAGCGCCGTCGCCGGATCCTCAACCTCCTCCGGCCCATACCATTTCCAGCCCACCGCCCCGACCGAAGACCCCGGCTTGACCAGATCGCCCAACCATTCCGCCAACCGCCGCCCGCCCCGGGGTTGCGAGGGCAAGGACAGGCTGGAACAAAGCCCGGTCCGAACCCGCCCCGAAGCAACCAGCGGCGAGATCACCGTATAGGCAAGGCACTCATTCCCCGCCAAAAGCAGCGCATCGCCCTCCGTGACGACCAGCACTGCCTCTTCAAAGCGTGGATCAAACCCGGTCAGCCAGTGCAGGTTGGCCGCATGCTCACGGTCGCCATAAACGACCATCGCCCCATAACCGCGCCCCGCCATCGCCTGCCGAAACGCCAAAAGCCGCGCCTCACATTCAGCCAGCGTCAGCGCGGGCGGCAGGTCGGGTGAGCCATTGTCGGGCCATTCGATGCGGATGATGCGGGCCATGTTGTCCTCCGTCGCTTTCCCGCAGTCGAGCGGCAGAGGGGCTACGAAGTCAATGACCTGGATCATCCCGGCCCCACTCTTGCAGGCCTGAAACCTTTCGCCTATATCAGCGGTCGAGAGGTTGGCGCGGGCAGGTGCCTCGCCAACCCGGTCAGGTCCGGAAGGAAGCAGCCGTAACGAGCCCCACTTGGGTCGTTGTCCAGCCTCTCACCTTGTGCAACCCGTGAAACGGAGTGTGTCCATGACTGTCGCCAAAACACTCCGGGCCGGCGCAAACTGAGGCTACCGCCTCGCCCTTTCTGCGTTCCCGCCCGAGCCAGCCGCCCGCATGTCCGCATCGGATCTGTACCGGGCCTGATGTCCGTTCGCAAGGAACGCCTGAATTGACCCTTGAGCACGCGCTTGCCAGCCTTGGCTGGTCGAATTTCTTCCTCTCTCAGCTAGATGAAACCGAGCTTTCGCTGACCCCCGTCCGCATCGCCGGCGTCCACCGCGCCCGGATCGACGGGCTTTCAACCCAAGGCCCCGTGACCCTGCCCTTCACTGGTGCAATCAGCGCGGGCGATTTGGCGATTGGCGACTGGGTGCTGTCGGATGGCGAACGGATCGTGCGCCAACTTGACCGCAAGACCGAACTCAGCCGCCGCGCGGCGGGCACGGGCAATGCCACGCAACTGATCGCAGCCAATGTCGATACGCTGTTCATCGTCACTTCCTGCAACGCCGACTTCAACCCGGCTCGATTGGAGCGGTATCTGGCACTTGCCGCCGAGGCGGGCGCTGAGGCGGTGATCCTTTTGACCAAGGCCGACACCAGCGCCGATGCCGCCAGCTACCACGATCAGGCGCAGCGGTTGCAGCGGAACCTTGTCGCCCTGACGCTGGATGCGCGCGATCCTGACATTGCCGCCGAGCTTGCCCAGTGGTGCGGGCCGGGCCAAACCGTGGCGCTCCTCGGTTCCTCGGGTGTGGGCAAGACCACCCTCACCAACACCCTGACCGGGCTTGCCGGTGCCACCGCGCCGATCCGTGAAAACGACGCGCGCGGGCGGCACACCACCACGATCCGGTCGCTGCACGCGCTGTCGGGTGGCGGCTGGCTGATCGACACGCCGGGAATGCGGGCGCTCAGCCTTGCCGATTCGGCTGCAGGGATCGACGCGGTATTTCAGGACGTGACCGATCTGGTCGGCCAATGCCGGTTCCGCGACTGCGCCCATCAGTCCGAGCCCGGCTGCGCCGTCCGCGCGGCGATCAAGGCGGGCTCGCTGGACGAAGCGCGGCTGATGCGCTGGGACAAGCTGAAGCGTGAGGATCGCCTGAACAGCGAAACCCCGGCCGAGGCGCGTGCACGCAACCGCCGTTTTGATCTTCAGGTGAAGAAAAGTCTTGTGGCAAAGCCCCGCAAGAACGGCAAAGGCTGAAGGCCCACCCCTTCCCAAACAGGATAGCCGGAATGACCGACCACCTCCGCACCTTTCGCAAGCTGGCCCAGGCGAACCGGTTGGCCAATGCCCGTCTGCACCGCGCCTGCGCCTTGCTTGAACCCGAGGAGATGACCGCCCAAAGACCTGCCTTCTTCGGCAGCATTCAGGCGACGCTGAACCATATCCTTCTGGTCGACCGCTTCTATCTGAACGCGCTGCAAGGGCACCGCCTGAACCGCGCAGCCCTTGAAGAAGCCCGCACCTACCCTGACCTTCCCACCCTGACCCGCTGGCAAGAGGCCGAGGATATGGCTCTTCTGGCCCATATTCAGGGCCTGTCCCCAGAGGCTTTGTCCGAAGTCGTGCAAGTCGACCGGGGCGAAAAGACCCAACACGACCGCCGCGACGACCTTCTGTCACATCTCTTCCAGCACCAGACCCACCACCGGGGCCAAGTCCACGGGATGCTGTCGGCCACCCCGGTCAAGCCGCCGCAACTGGATGAATTTATCCCCGGTGACGACCACGCCGCCCGCGCCGAAGACATGGCCGCCCTTGGTTGGACCGAAGCCGACCTGATGCGTTAAGTCAGCTACTCGCCCAAGCCTGCCTGACTTGCCCAACGCCGCACGGCATCCTCTGCCATCGGCGCAGGGCCGAAAAAGCGTTCCTGCAGCGCAATGTCAGCCACGAACCGGCCCGAGCGGAAGAAAAGGAACATCTTCAGCATGTCATAGCCAAGCTCCGAAAACAGCTTCACTGGACGCACAAGTATGCGCAGCAGAAACCACGGCACGGACCAGACCCGCAACTGCTTGCCGGTCACCTTGCCGATGATCCGGGCCAACTCGCCCTGACTTTTCGCCCCGTCCCGCCAGCCGATGTCGATGCTTTGGTTCAGGATCGCAGGGTCGGAATGCGTCGCCGCGCGTGCCATGTAATCCGCCAGATCATCGGTCAGAACCCATGACCACCGCGTGGCCTTGTCGCCCACCGCATAGAACCGCCCCGCCTTGACGCCCTTGGCCACATAGTCGTTGGCCTGATCAAGGAACGCCGGGGCGCGGACAAAGACATACACCATGCCTGACGCCTTGATCAGCCCCTCGGCCACCGATTTCGCGTGGAAATGCGGCACGTCTGGCGCAGCGTCACAACCCACTATACTCAGGAAAACGAACCGCTTGACCCCGGCCCGGGCAGCGGCCTCGATCAGGTTCTTGTTGCCCTGAAAATCCGCCGCGATGGTTTCTTTCATGTAGCCGTTGGCCGAACTGATCACCACGTCAACGCCCTGTAGCGCCGCGTCCAGCGAGGCCAGGTCCATAAGATCGCCCCGCACCCACTCAACCGCCCCGCTTGCCCCCGCCGGGGCACCCCGTCGCGACATCGCGCGCAGCGCTTGGGTCGTGGTCGCCTCCAGTTGCCGCAGGATCTTGGCCCCCAGAAACCCGGTGGCCCCGACAACAAGGATACGGGCGGCGGCAGTCTCGGCTTGCTGGTCCATAAAAATCCCTCTCTCCCGGCTCTCCCGGTTTGCTGACCAGACCTATTGCTGTATCCAAAGCCAATAAAGGCCCAAGTCTGGGCTTCACTGATCCACAAGGGGATCAATCATGGATCAGTTCCGCAACATGGAGCTTTTTGTCACCGTCGCCTCTGCCGGTGGCTTTCGCGCGGCAGCGGATCGGCTTGGCCTGCCCAACTCCACCGTCTCACGCCGGATTGCCGAGCTGGAGCGTGACATCGGCCTGCGCCTTTTCAACCGCACGACAAGGCGGGTCGAACTGACCGAGGCGGGGCAGACCTATTTCGACCGCTGTCGCCGGATCATCGACGAAGCGCGTCTGGCGCATGAGGAACTGTCCGGCATGGTCAGCCAGCCCACCGGCCTGATCCGTGCTTCAGTGCCGGTGGATTTCACGCAAGTCTATCTGACCGACATCCTTGCCGATTTCATCCGCGCCTATCCCGGCATCCGGCTTGATCTGGATGTCACCCCGCGCCAAAGCAATCTGGTAACCGACCCGGTCGACCTGACGATCCGGATAGGTGAGGTTTCGGAACCGACCCTGATCGCGCGCAAGCTTGCTTCGGCCCAGTTGGGGCTGTTCGCGGCTCCCTCCTATCTGGCGGAGAGTGGCGTGCCCCTCGCCCCACAAGACCTGCTCCAGCACGATTGCTTGCGGATCATCGACCGCCCATGGCGTCTGGTCGGCCCGGATGGTGAGGTGGAGACCCTGGCCGTCCAAGGCAGCTTCATCGCCAACAATATCGGCCTGCTGCACCGTCTGGCGCGGCAAGGGCTTGGGATCGCCGCATTGCCCATCGACCTGACCCGTGAAGATGTTGCCAGCGGCAGGCTGGCGCCGGTCCTGCCCGACTGGCGACCGCCCGAAATTCCAGTTTACGCCCTGACTGAAACCAGACTTCTGCCTGCCAAAGTGCGGGTCTTCATCGATTTCCTGATCGCAAGGCTGAAACACGGTTGACCGCACCAGCTTGCTTCGATCAAGTCCGGGACTTGACTCAGGCCCCGTCGCAGCGTATCCGCCCCCCAATTCCCCGGAGGCTTGTCGCTTCCGGTCCCTTGGGCATTTCCCGGGATCGCCATCCGTCAGCGCGTTGCGCCCACGGGTGCCATTCCGCTTTGCGCAGTTTGGGCCGGGTAGGCAGCAGGACTTTGGCGCCCCATATCGGGGCAAATCCACGATGAGGTGACGCGATGTTCGAAAGTCTTTCCGAACGCCTTGGTGGCGTCTTTGACCGTCTGACCCGGGCTGGTGCCCTGTCCGAGGCCGATGTCGTCACCGCGCTCCGCGAAGTGCGCACCGCCCTTCTGGAAGCTGACGTTTCGCTCCCCGTCGCCCGCGATTTCATCAAGCGCGTCACCGACAAGGCCACCGGGGCCGCCGTTACCAAGTCGATCACCCCCGGTCAGATGGTGGTGAAGATCGTCCATGACGAGCTGATCCGCGTTCTGGCCGGTGACGAAGAACCCGAAGCGCTGAAAATCGACAACCCGCCCGCGACGATCCTGATGGTCGGTCTGCAAGGCTCGGGCAAGACCACCACCACCGCCAAGCTGGCCAAACGGCTGAAGGAACGGAACGGCAAGAAGGTCCTTCTCGCCTCGCTCGACACCAACCGCCCCGCGGCGATGGAGCAGCTGGCGATTCTTGGCGCACAGATCGGCGTCGACTCGCTTCCCATCGTCAAAGGCGAAACCGCCGTCCAGATCGCCAAGCGCGCCAAGACCCAGGCCAACCTTGGCGGCTATGACGTCGTCTTCCTTGATACCGCTGGCCGTCTGCACATCGACGAAGTCCTGATGGACGAAATCCAGTCGGTCCGTGATATAGCCCAACCGCGCGAAACCCTGTTGGTCGTTGATGGCTTGACCGGCCAGGACGCCGTCAACGTCGCCACCGAATTCGACGGCAAGGTCGGCATCTCCGGCGTCGTCCTGACCCGGATGGACGGCGACGGACGTGGCGGCGCTGCCCTGTCCATGCGCGCGGTCACCGGCAAGCCGATCCGCTTTGTCGGCCTTGGCGAAAAGATGGACGCGATCGAGCCCTTCGATCCCCAGCGCGTCGCGGGCCGCATCCTTGGCATGGGTGATATCGTTGCCCTCGTCGAAAAGGCGCAAGAGACGTTCGAGGCCGAACAAGCCGAACGCATGGCCAAGCGCTTTGCCAAGGGCCTGTTCAACATGAACGACCTGAAGCTGCAGCTTGACCAGATGCTCAAGATGGGCGGCATGGCAAGCGTGATGGGCATGATGCCGGGCATGGGCAAGATGCAGGCGCAAGCCGAAGCCGCCGGGATGAACGACAAGATGATCACCCGCCAGATCGGGCTGATCAACTCGATGACCAAGCGGGAACGCGCGAACCCCGACATGCTGCAAGCCAGCCGCAAAAAGCGCATCGCTTCGGGTGCCGGGCTTGATGTGTCCGACCTGAACCGCCTGCTGAAACAGCACAAGCAGATGGCCGACATGATGAAGAAGTTCGGCAAGGGCGGCATGATCAAGAACATGATCAAGCAGATGATGGGCAAGGGGGGCATGCCCGACCCGTCCAAGATGTCCCCTGAACAACTCGCCGAAGCCGCCAAGAGCATGGGCCAAGGCATGGGCAGCGGCGCAGGTCTGCCCCCCGGCCTTGGCGGCATGCCGCGCGGGTTCACTCTGCCCGCAGGCCTTTCGGGGCTGATGAAGAAGAAATGACCGACGTCACGCGGCCCGCACTGACCGGATTGCCCGTTCTGGAGACAGAACGGCTGGTCCTGCGCGCGCCGCAAGCCAGCGACTGGCCCGCGTTTCGCGCCTACCGCGCCTCGCCGCGCACCGTATTCACCGGCGGTACCAAGAAAGAACACGAGGCTGCCGAGCAATTCGCCTCGTTCTTCGGCCACTGGATCCTGCGCGGCTTTGGTCGCCTGATCGCCGAAGGCCGTGCCACTGGCCAAGCGATTGGCCATTTCGGTCCGATGCAATGGGAAGATGGGGCCGAGGTCGAACTCACCTGGTCGCTCTGGACCGAAAAGGCCGAAGGCAAGGGCCTTGCCAGTGAAGCCGCCACCGCGATGCACGCCTGGGCTTTCGGCCCCCTCGGCCTGACCTCTGCCCGCGCCGAGGTTCACCGCGACAACGCCGCCTCGCATGCCATCGCCCGCCGGCTTGGTGGCCGGATCGTCCCAGACCTTGCGCCGAAATGGATGCCCGAAGGTACGGTCTACCGCTTTGCCAAGGGTGCCGCATGACCTTTAGGCTTTTGCAGGATACGAACGGCGCTCCGGTCCTTGTGACCGCGCGCCTGCGCCTGCGCTTGCCAAGGCTTTCCGACATCGAACCCAGCCACCGCTTCTGGTCGTCGCAGCGCTCGCATCTGATGGGTGGCCCCTGGACGATGGAGACCCTGACCGCCGAAACCCGGGGTCTTCTCGACCAATGGCAGAAACACGGCTTCAGCCTGTTCACGGTTACCTTCCACGGCTCGGATGACGGCATCGGCGGCATCGGCCCCTTCTTCCCCGACACCCACCCCGAGCCCGAACTGGGCTGGAGCCTTTGGGACGCCGAGAACGAAGGCAAGGGTCTGGCCTATGAAGCCGCCGCCGCCGCTCGGGACTGGTTCTTTGCCACCTCGGGCTATGACACGGCTGTCAGCTATACTGACCCGGACAACCACCGCTCGCACCGGCTTTGCGAACGGTTGGGCGCCGTGGTCGACCCCGACGCCAAACACCCCTATGGCGACGAACCCACCCTGACCTATCGCCACCGGAGGGCCGCATGATCGCCCCCACTCTCTACACTGACCGCCTGACCCTTCGCATGCCCCGGCTTGCCGATTTCGAGCATCACGTCGCCTTCCGCGCCAGTCCCCGCGCCGAATGGGAGGGAGGCGAGATTTCGCGCAAAGACGCCTGGTACATCTGGGCAAGCGATGTCGCTGTGTGGTCCCTGCACGGCTACGGCGCCTTCACGGTCGAGATGGACGGCGCCTTCATGGGCGAGGTCGGGATCTACCACCCCGACCATTTCCCCGGCCCGGAATTCGGCTGGATGGTCACGGCCGAAGCCGAGGGCAAGGGTATCGCATTCGAGGCGGCGCAAGCGGCGCTGGCTTGGATCAAGTCAAGCTTCGACTGGCCGCATATCACCAGCATCATCGACCCCGACAATATCCGATCCGTGGCGCTTGGCCTGCGGTTGGGCGGCAGGATCGACAGCGCACTTCCGGGCGTCGACCCCGGCGATGTCGTCATCAGGCATGATTTGCGGGGTGCGGCATGACCTACGCGATGCCACTGCCCATCCCGATCTTGAAAACCGACCGCCTGATCCTGCGCGAACCGCGTGAGACGGATTTCGCCGCAATGCTGGCCTTCAACGACAGCCCAAGGTCCAGCTTTGTGGGCGGGGGCAAAGATCGCCAAGGCGTCTGGCGTGGGCACATGTCCAACATCGGCCACTGGGCGCTGCGCGGCTATGGTTTCTATTCGGTCGACACGCGTGCAGGTGCCTTCATCGGCCGCGTCGGCGTCATTTACCACGACGGCTGGGATGAACCCGAGCTTGCCTGGCACCTCTACGATGGTTTCGAAGGTAAGGGCTACGCGACCGAGGCCGCTTTGGCCGCCCGCACCGACTATCACGCCCGGATCTCAAGCCAGCCCTTGATCAGCTATATCGACGTGACGAACACCCGGTCCGAAACGCTTGCCCTCCACCTTGGCGCGGTGCTGGAAAAGACGCTGAACGACGACAAGGGTCACGACCACGTCTATCGCCATCCGGTTCCGGAGGCGCTGGCATGAGGCAGACTTTCGAACAGTCGTTCAGCGCACAGCGAGCTGTCGTGGCTCGGTGGAAGACGCATGGAAGACACATGGAAGACACCTGCAAGACGTCGGAAAAGGGGAAGTGATGGACGCCGCAACCCGCGCCGCAGAAGTGCTGAAAGACCACCGCGAGTCGATTGACCGGCTTGACGCGATTCTGGTCTTCACTCTGGCCGAACGCTTCAAGCACACGCAGTCCGTTGGCCGCCTCAAGGCGGAACACGGCCTGCCCCCATCTGACCCCAGCCGCGAAGCCCGCCAGATCGAACGGCTGGAACGGTTGGCCGAAGAAGCAAATCTCGATCCGGAATTTGCCAAGAAATTCCTGACCTTCATCATCGGTGAAGTCATCAGGCATCACGAGAAACTACAGAAATAACAGGGGCTTGCCCCGTTAACAGCCATCTAAAGGAGAAAACCCATGGCTATGAAAATCCGTCTTGCGCGCGGTGGTTCCAAGAAGCGCCCGTTCTATTCCATCGTCGCAACCGATGCGCGCATGCCGCGCGACGGCCGCTTCCTGGAAAAACTTGGCACCTACAACCCGCTTCTGGCCAAGGACGACGCCAACCGCGTCGTGATGAACATGGAACGCGTGAACCATTGGCTGGCTCAGGGCGCGCAACCCACTGATCGCGTTGCACGTTTCCTTGAAGCTGCCGGAGCCCGTCCGAAATCCGCCCGCAACAACGCCAAAGCCGGCACCCCGGGCAAGGCGATGGCCGAGCGCGCCGCCAAGAAAGCCGCCCGCAACGCGGCTCCTGCCGAAGAGTGATGCTCCCCGGCCTGGGCCTTGTTCGGCGCAGTGTAACGCTGGCACTTTGCGGGGCCGCCTTCTGGGCGGGCCTGCAATATGCTTCGTTTCGGCAGGCTGACACCTGCCGGAACGCCGGAGGAGCCTGGGATTCGCGCGGTTTCTGCACGGGAGTCATGCCATGACCCAGGAAATGATCTGTGTCGGTGCCATTGCCGGGGCTTTTGGCGTTACCGGCGAAGTGCGGTTGAAATCCTTCTGCACCGAACCTGCCGATATCGGCAGCTACGGACCGCTGACCTCCGAGGACGGCAAACAGCTCTTCAAGATCACCCTGACCCGTCCCGTAGCCGGGGGCCTTGGTGCCCGGATCGCTGGGGTCACGACCAAGGAAGCCGCCGATGCACTGCGCGGCACCAGCCTGTTCGTACCACGGGCAAAACTGCCAAAGCTTCCCGATGACGAATTCTACCATGCCGACCTGATCGGTCTTGACGCCTTTGATACGGGCGGTGTCCAGATCGGCAAAGTCTTGGCGATCTACAATCATGGTGCCGGGGACATTGTGGAAATATCCTCATCACGTCATAAATCACCGCTTCTTTTGCCCTTTACCATGGCAATCGTCCCCAATGTTGACTTGGCAGCGGGGCGGATTGTGGTCAATATGCCCGAAGAGTCAGATGACTAGCCAAGTCATCCGGCCGACCTTTGCCAAGGGAAGGAAGCGGACATGAATTTCCGCCTGCGCGCGGTCAAAAGCCTGGCGGTCCTGCTTTATGTCGGGCCGATCTTTGCAGGCATTGGGGGCCTTGGCCCCAGCGTGATCGCACCCTTTGTGGTGATTTTCCTCGTTTGGCTGATCGTGCTTCGACCCGAGCAATGGCCTGCAACCCCTGCTGAATGGTTGGCACCATCGGCCTGGGGCGCGGTTCTTGCACAGATCTTGTCGCAAACACTGCTTGTCTCGGTGCTTCTTGCGATTGGCCGCGGACTTGGCGCGATGGCCGAGATTCCGCCCGTCATTGGGCCTTTCTTTCCCCTTGCGATATCATTTGTCGCAATCCCGCTCTGTCGGTCCGTTTGGGATGCGAACAAGGCAGCGATGGCTGGCGTCTTTCTTGACGACGAGGCCGAGGCCGCCCATGCGCCCCGCGCGGCGGCTCAGGCGGCGGCGTCAGTTGTCCCACTGCTCAACCTTCCCGATGACATGGTCGACAGCCTGACCACGGATGCGGTCGAAATGGTGATGTCCCCGGAGGGCGCGCACCTTCAACTCAACGCGCTAGCGGCAGCGCTGCAACGCCCAAATCGCAGCCATGCAGCCCTGCGCCGCGCCCTGGTGATCTGGGCGACGGAACCCGAAGTCGTGGCGGGTGGCAAGGTCACCGGTGCCATGGCGGCTGCTTTCGAAATCGCCGGACGGAATGCCGATCTTCTGCGCCTTTACCTTCCTCGTGCGCTGGCCTTGATTGCCGCCTTTCCGGATCGCGTTGGCGACTTTCCCTCGACCCAACAGATCCACCAGGTTGCCGAGGGCGGGTTTTCCAGCGGTGCCGAGCAGGACCTTCCCTCCGACCTGCGCAAGGATTTGCGGGATGGTTTGCTTGCCCTTGCCGCAGCAATCGAGCGTGCAAATGCAGGTCAGGGCGAGGAAGCCGCTGCGCCCGAACTTTTGGTGGCCACCTGATCCCAAGCCTTTTACGCCAGCCGGTTTCCGGCTAGGAAAAGCAGATGACCGAACCGACAAAAAGCCACGGCCGTCTTGCAATTCAGGCCAGCCTCAAACCCCGCGACCTTCTGGAAGAGCCACGCGTGGTTAAGGGTGCCTTTACCGCCAAGGTCATCACGCTTTTCCCCGAAGCGTTTCCAGGCACATTGGGCCTGTCGCTGACCGGCAAAGCGCTGGACTTCGGGCTTTGGCGGCTTGACCCGATCGACCTGCGAACCTTTGGGGTCGGCAAGCACCGCAATGTCGACGACACTCCCGCAGGCGGAGGAGCTGGGATGGTCTTGCGCGCCGATGTTGTCGACGCTGCCCTGCGCCATGCCCGGGTCGGAACCCCCGTCGACCGCACCCGCTGGCCCGTGGTCTATCTTTCGCCACGCGGAAAGCCCTTTGATCAGGCCACTGCCCGCCGCCTGGCCGGAGGCGATGGTCTGACGCTTCTTTGCGGGCGGTTCGAAGGTGTCGACCAGCGCGTGCTTGACCACCATCAGATCGAAGAAATCAGCCTTGGCGATTTCGTCCTGACCGGGGGCGAGATTGCCGCGCAGGCACTGCTAGATGCCACCGTTCGGCTGATCCCTGGTGTCTTGGGCAATGCCGCCTCGACCGAGGAAGAAAGCTTTTCCGACGGGCTTTTGGAGCACCCGCAATACACCCGCCCGGCCGAGTGGGAAGGGCAAGAGATCCCAACTGTCCTGCAATCGGGCAACCATGCCGAGATTGCCAAATGGCGAAAGGCCCAATCTGAAGCCCTGACCCGTGACCGCCGCCCTGACCTATGGGAAAAGCGGCGGAAGTAGCGCTGAGGCCCCGGCAGCAAGCTCTGCCAACCGATCCGGACCCAGCCGATAGACCCGCATCTCGTCAAGCGTATAGGCACCAAGCCCACGGTAGAAGGCGATTGCCGGTTGGTTCCAATCCAGACAGCCCCATTCCAGCATCTCGCCATCGCGGTCAATTGAAAGCCGCGCCAGATGGGCCATCATCGCGCGCCCCACGCCTTGGCCGCGCATCCGGTCATCAACGAAGAATGCATCAAGAAACAACCCCGCCCGCCCGGTATAGGCTGAAGCCGTCGCGCTAAAGACCATGCAGCCAACCGCCTCGCCGTTCATGAGCGCCAGAACCGCCTCGGACTTCCCATTTTGGATCAGGGCGGCGATACGGGCTGCAGTGGCGGTGACCTCATCGGCAAGCTTCTGGAAGGTCATGAGCCGCTTCAGGAAGTCCAGGATAAGTGCGGCGTCGGACGGCTCGGCGCGGCGCAGGGAAAGCGAGGGAATTGCGGTTGAAATGGCAGTCACGGCAAGGTCCCTTGTCTGGGTGGCAGGGCATGTATCCCTGATGTTATGATTTGATCAAATAGCGGTCAAGAAATTTGATCAAATTCTGCACGGCCAGCACCCAAGCCGTCGGGACTTGACCCACCCCCCGCTTGATCCTATACGCGCCCGGTCCGGGGTGAATGCCCATCGGACCCGATTCCCTTTGCCTGCCTGCCTTCTTCCGCAGGGTCATCGCAAAGGGTGCGGCCATCAAAAAAGCAGGCGCCACCTGCGGCGGGCTTTCTGGGCAACCAGGGGGGACCCGGACGAAGACCGAAAGCTCTGGCGCGGCATCATCTCTGCGGGAAACACCGCAGGCAAATGGAGATAGCGCATGAACCTCATCGCGCAGATCGAGGCGGAGCAGATCGCCGCCCTCGGCAAGACGATCCCGGATTTCAAGGCCGGGGATACGATCCGCGTCGGCTATAAAGTGACCGAAGGCACCCGTTCGCGCGTGCAGGCCTATGAAGGCGTCTGCATCGGCCGCAAGGGGGGCGCGACCATCGCCGCCTCGTTCACCGTCCGCAAGATTTCCTTCGGCGAAGGTGTGGAGCGCGTTTTCCCGCTGTATTCGACCAACATCGATTCGATCGAAGTGGTCCGCCGTGGCAAAGTCCGCCGCGCCAAGCTTTACTATCTGCGCGACCGTCGCGGCAAATCGGCCCGTATCGCCGAGGACGTGACCTACAAAGCCAAAGCCGAATAAGGAGCGGGATGATGAAAAACGGTATCCACCCCGACTATCACACGATCACCATCAAGATGACCGATGGCTCGACCTATTCCACCCGCTCGACCTGGGGCAAGGAAGGCGACCAGATGGCGCTGGACATCGATCCCCTGGCGCACCCGGCCTGGACCGGCCAGCAGGCCAAACTGATGGACACCGGCGGCCGCGTATCGAAGTTCAAGAACAAATACGCCGGTCTTGGGTTCTGATTCCATCTGATCACAAGGAAACGGGGGCAGGTGGCAACACCTGCCCCTTTTTCATTCCGACAACTGCCGGAAACGGAATTTTCGAAAATTCCGGACCGGAGCCTTTGAAGGCTCCGTCACGATTTCTTCGAAGAAATCGCCTGCTTCACTCCGGTTGAGCCAACGCTTCCCGCTTCCGTATCGGCGCACCTCCGCTTATGAGGGGGGCCGGGGAAACGAGGGGGCAGCCATGGCGCGGATAATCGTCGTCGGGAACGAGAAGGGCGGCTCGGGTAAGTCCACGACCTGCATGCATGTCGCCACGGCTCTGGCCCGGATGGGACACAAGGTCGGCGCGCTGGACCTTGACTTGCGCCAGCGCAGCTTTGCCCGCTATGCCGAGAACCGTCAGGCCTATCTTGCCAGCATTGGCCTTGATCTGCCCTCGCCCGACTACCGTGATCTGCCTCCCGTCGACTCTGCGACGCTCGGGCCGGGCGAAAACGAGCAAGATCAGCGGCTGACCCAGGCCATCGCCGCCATGCATGACGAGAAGGATTTCATCGTCATCGACTGCCCTGGAAGCCACACCCGGCTGTCGCAATATGCCCATACGCTGGCCGATACGCTGATCACGCCGATGAACGACAGCTTCGTCGATTTCGATCTTCTGGCGAAGCTTGACCCGACCACGGGCAAGATCCTTGGCCCTTCGATCTATGCCGAGATGGTCTGGTCGGCCCGTCAAGTCAGGTCGCACGCGGGCATGGCACCGATTGACTGGATCGTTCTGCGCAACCGCCTTGGCAACCAGCAGATGCGCAACAAGCGCAAGGTTGGCGACGCCCTTGAAGAACTGGCCAAGCGGATCGGGTTTCGCGTGATTGCGGGCTTTTCCGAGCGGGTGATTTTTCGCGAGCTTTTCCCGCGCGGGCTTACGCTTCTGGATCTGCGTGAGGCTGGCCCAGAAATGATGAGCCTGTCAAACGTCGCCGCCCGGCAAGAACTGCGCGACTTGATGGCTGCGCTTAAGCTTCCGATTCCGTCCGGCGGATTCTGAAGACCGGGCCACCAAGCCCCGCATGATTGACCAGGCGCGCCCGGTTTACCATCTTCAGACGTTTGTCGAAGGCGCTGAGTTCGGCGTCCTTCTCGGTCAGCTTCGGGCGCGACAGTCCGATTTTCTGCAGCAGGCTGATCGTCTTTTTCATTGGGAGTATCCCTTGTCTTGATGACCCGAATATTCTGACCAAGCGGGGCAGGACTGTGGCTTTTCATGACGCAAGTTGTGGTGATCGGGCCCAAGTCCAGAACAGACTGTTTCCAGATCACTTACATCAATCTTGATTCTTGCAGGAAATCCGGAAGAAACGGTTAACTCTGCTGGTCCGGCAGTTCGGCTTCCAGAAATCTTTCAAAGGCGTCCAGGTCCAGCGGTTCAAAGGCTCCGAAGCCTTGCATCCAGACCGTCGCTTCGCGCAATGCGTCCGGCTCCAGCTTGCACCAGATCACCCGGCCCCTGCGTTCCCGGCTGATCAGACCGGCATCGGCCAGCACGCCCAAATGCTTTGAAATCGCCGCAAGGCTAACCTTGAACGGCTCGGCGACATCGGTGACGGCCATGTCATCCTCCAGCAGCATGGCCAGAATGGCCCGCCGGGTCGGGTCGGCCAGCGCGGAAAAGACAAGGTCAAGCCGGGTGTTCATGGCACGACTATCTTCCGGGGCTGGTGGATCGTCAACCAAAGGGTTGAATATAGGAAAGCGCAGGCGTGGCGACCCAGAACCAGAAATCTGATTTTTCCATACGTTTTTTCAATGCCTTACGCGGATCGCTCCGAACTTGACTCTTCGCCCCCCTCTCCGTAGTTTCCGCCCGACTGTGAAGGGGCCTTGTCATGGCGTCCGAACCCGATCCCGACCGACTGCGCGCGCTTGAGGCGCGGCTCCTGCAGGTCAAGGGTCAGGCGGCACCGGCCAAGACCAACACGGTCAAGGGTTTCTCGCAGGGCGAGGTGGCCTGGAGGATGGTGATCGAGCTGGTGACCGGCATGTTGCTGGGAATGGGCATCGGTTACGGGCTGGACGTGCTGATCGGCACGCTCCCCGTCTTCCTGATCATCTTTTCGCTCTTCGGCTTTGCTGCGGGCGTCAAGACGATGCTTGGCACGGCAAGGCAGCTGGCAATGAAGGCGGCGGATCGCTCCGGCAAGGGCGACGCGGCCGAAGACAAAGGGAACTGACGATGGCGACGGAAGAACACGCGGCAGAAGGCCTGCAGATCCATCCGATGGATCAGTTCGTGGTCAAGCCGCTGTTCGGCGATGGCCCGATCGAATTTTACACGTTCACCAACGTCACCCTCTGGATGGGCATCGCCGTCCTCGCCGTTCTTGCGCTCATGGTATTGTCGACAAGCCGCCGCGCCATTGTCCCCTCACGCTCGCAATCGGTGGCCGAGGTTTTCTACGGCTTCATCCACAAGATGGTCGACGATGTTGCCGGGCATGAGGGGCTCAAGTTCTTCCCCTATGTCATGACGCTGTTCATGTTTGTCTTCCTGTCGAACATGCTGGGTCTGATCCCGATGTCGTTCTCGACCACCTCGCATATCGCCGTGACGGCGGTGCTTGCGGCGATGGTGTTCCTGACGGTGACGCTGGTGGGCCTTTACCGCAAAGGCTTTGGCTTTTTGGGCATGTTCTGGGTCTCGTCGGCCCCAATGATCCTGCGGCCCGTGCTGGCGCTGATCGAGGTGATCTCGTACTTCGTTCGCCCGCTGTCGCACTCCATTCGTCTTGGCGGCAACCTGATGGCCGGTCACGCCGTGATCAAGGTCTTCGCGGGCTTTGCCGGTGTGATGGGCGTGGCTTCGGTCGTCCCGATTGCTGCAATCACCGCCATCTACGGTCTGGAACTGCTGGTCGCAGCGGTTCAGGCCTATGTCTTCACCATTCTGACCTGCGTGTATCTGCGGGACGCCGTTGGCGACGCACATCACTAAGGTCCGATCCGAACCTCAACCAATACAGTTAACCTAGGAGAATGATCATGGAAGCCGAAGTCGCACAATTCGCGCTTATGGGGAAATACATCGGCGCGGGCCTCGCGACGATGGGTCTGGGCGGCGCCGGCATCGGCGTGGGCCACATCGCTGGCAACTTCCTGTCGGGTGCCCTGCGCAACCCGTCGGCCGCTCCTGGCCAGATGGCCAACCTCTTCGTCGGCATCGCCTTCGCCGAAGCTCTGGGCATCTTCTCGTTCCTGATCGCCCTTCTGCTGATGTTCGCCGTCTGATCAGGCATTCCGCCTGAAGACGGACCGGCGCCGCGCATACCGGCGCCGGTCTGACATCAAGAAGGGTCCGATGGGGGACAGACATGTCTACTGAAGCAGTCGCCGAAGGGGCCACAAGCCTTTGCGTCAACGAGCACGGTGGTGCCGTCGGCATGCCGCAGCTTTGCGGCGAATGGATGCCGAACCAGATCTTCTGGCTTCTGGTCACGCTGGTCGTGATCTATGTCGTGCTGGCCAAGATCGCCCTGCCGCGCATTGGCGCGATCCTGGCGGATCGGAAAGGCACGATCACCAACGACCTCGCTGCAGCCGAAGAGCTGAAGCAACAGGCGGTCGCGGCTGAAAAGGCCTATCAGGACGCGCTGGCCAGTGCCCGCACCGAAGCGGCCAAGATCGTCGCAGCGGCCAAGGCCGAGATCCAGAAGGACCTCGACGCCGCCACCGCAAAGGCCGACGTCGAAATCTCGGCCAAGACGGCGGAATCCGAGAAATCCATCGCCGCGATCCGCGACGGTGCCGCCGCTGCGGTGGCCGAAGTTGCCCGCGACGTTGCTGGCGAAATCGTCGCTGCCTTGGGTGGTGGTGCGGATGCAAAGGCGGTTCAGGCCGCTGTCACTGCAAGATTGAAAGGGTAAGCGATGAAGAAGCTCTCCATCCTCCTGTCCCTTCTGGCCTCGCCCGCGCTGGCCTCAAGCGGGCTGGAGTTCTCGCTCCAGAACACCAACTTCGTGGTGCTGGTGGCCTTCATCGGCTTTGTGGCCCTTCTGGTCTACATGGGTGTACCCGGCAAGATCACCGGCATGCTTGACGCCCGCGCGGCCTCGATCAAGTCGGACCTCGACGAAGCCCGCGCCCTGCGGGAAGAGGCGAAGGCGATTCTTGCGACCTATGAACTTCGCCAGAATGAAGTGCAGGACCAAGCCGCCCGCATCGTGGCTTCCGCCAAGGATGAGGCGATGGCTGCGGCCGCGCTGGCCAAGGCAGAGCTGAAGTCGGCCATTGCCCGCCGTCTGGCCTCGGCAGTTGAACAGATTGCTTCGGCCGAAGCCGCTGCAATCCGTCAGGTGCGCGAACATGCGGCCTCGGTGGCTGTTGCCGCTGCGGGTGACGTACTGGCCAAGCAGATGACGGCCGAAGCGGCGACCGCCTCGATTGACGCGGCGATTGCGCAGGTGGAAGCCAAGCTGCACTAAGCCCAAGCGAACGTGATAAAGAACCGGCGGTCCCAAGGGTCGCCGGTTTTTCTTTGTCCCCACGCAACAGCGCAAATGAAAACGGGGCCAGACGACCTGACCCCGCTTTCCCGTCCTCCAACCCGCTGATTACTGGATCGGGCGGATGATGATCTCGACCCGGCGGTTCTGCGCCCGGCCTTCAACGGTCAGGTTCGACGCAACCGGCTGATCCTCGCCCCGGCCATAGGCCGCAAGACGCCCACTCGGCACGCCATTGTCACGCAGGACACCCGCAACGGACACAGCCCGGCGCTGCGACAGGTCCTGATTATAGGCGGCGGTGCCGGTGTTGTCGGTATGGCCGATCACTTCGATCCGGCTGTTGGGATAGCGCAGCAAGCTCGACGCAACCGTGCGCAGGTCGGCCGTCAGGTCCGGGCGAACCGTGGCGCTGTCGGTCGCGAACAACAGGTCCTGCGGCATGTTCACAATCAGATAATCGCCCGCATTGGTCACCGAGATGTTCGAGCTTAGCGAGCCGCGCAGTTCGGCTGCTTGACGGTCAAGGTCGGATCCGATCAGAGCGCCGGTTCCGGCACCCAACGCGCCGCCGACGATTGCGCCCTTAAGCTTGTCATCGCCACTGGAAACCGAGGCGCCCGCGATGGCCCCGACAAGGCCACCGATAATCGCACCATTCGTGGCGCGGGCGTTCGGGTCATTGGGATAGGCATTCGGGTCGACGCAGGCCGTCAGGGCCAGTACGCTTGCAGCAGCCAGGATTAGGGGGGTCTTCATCATCTTTGCTCTCGCCTCGTGTTTGTGGCCCGTTAGGGGCTCGTTCTACCTTATACCAAGGGCTGACGATATTTGACACCTCCGAGCCCAAGGCTGCGGCGGTCGGCAGGCTTTCGCCCATCAAACTTCCGTGCGCGCAGCCTCCCAGGCCAGCATCGCGCGCTTGCGCGGCAGGCCCCAGTGATAGCCGCCAAGCCCGCCATCCCGGCGCAAGGCCCGGTGGCAGGGGATCAGAAAGCTGATCGGATTGCGCCCTACGGCCGTTCCGACCGCCCGATTTGCGGACGGGTGGCCAATGGCCCCAGCGATATCGGCATAGGTCGTGACATGCCCGGTCGGAATCGTCAGCAGCGCCTCCCAGACCTTGATCTGAAACGGCGCGCCGATCAGATGTAGCTCGGCCGCCTTGCCGCCAAATGCCGCATCGACCATTGGCCTGATAGCCATCGGGTCCTCGACATAGCGCGCCTTGGGCCAACGGCGGATCAGGTCCCCCATCGCAACCTCGGCCCCCATCTCATCGGCAAAACCCATGCCGCAGATGCCCTTGATGGTCGCCATAACCAGCGCCGGGCCGAACAGGCTTTCGAACCAGCCCCATCTGATCTCCAGCCCCTCGCCGCCCCGGGCATAATCGCCGGGCGACATCGCCTCCCAGGTCAGGAACAGGTCATGCAACCGCCCGGAGCCTGAAAGCCCGGTCTCCAGCGCCGTCCCCAGCATGGTGTGGCGTTCCGACAGCAACTGCCGTGCGTGGCCAAGCGTCAGGTACTGCTGATACCGCTTGGGGCTGACCCCCACCCATTGGCTGAACACTCGCTGAAAATGCGCCGGGCTCATTTGCATCTTCGCGGCCAGGTCTTCCAGCGTCAGGGTTGGGCCATCACGGTCGATCACCTCCAGCGCGCGGGCGATGACTTGGTAGTGATAGGTGGGCGATTGGTCGGTCATGGGTCTCTCCTTGCCGTCAATCTAGTGGCCCGAAGCAATTCTCGCGACCCGTTTCCTGCGCTTGTCGTCAGCCCCGGTTTCGTGCTGCAGTGCATCATGACCAGCCAACTCACCTATCCCGCCCTTAAACAGATCTTCGCCCGCTTCGCCGAAGCCGAACCGCATCCGCAGGGCGAGCTTCACTATACAAACGCCTTCACCCTTGTCGTCGCCGTCGCCCTTTCGGCGCAGGCCACAGATATCGGGGTAAACCGGGCAACCGCAAAACTGTTCCAGATCGCCGACTCGCCCGAAAAGATGCTGGCCTTGGGCGAAGAGGCTCTGACCCAACACATCAAGACCATCGGCCTTTTCCGCAACAAGGCCAAGAATGTCATCAAACTCTCCCGCCTGCTGATCGACGATTTCGGGGGTGAGGTTCCAAGTTCCCGCGCCGCCCTGACCACCCTGCCGGGGGTTGGCCGCAAGACCGCGAACGTGGTCCTGAACATGTGGTTCCACCACCCGGCCCAGGCAGTGGACACCCATATCTTCCGCGTCGGCAACCGCACCGGCATCGCCCCTGGCAAGGATGAAACGGCGGTCGAACGGGCCATCGAGGACAATATCCCCGCCGAATACCAGCAGCACGCGCACCACTGGCTTATCCTGCATGGCCGGTATATCTGCACCGCGCGCATACCGAAATGCGGCATCTGCCCGATCAGGGCCTGGTGCCAATACGAGGAGAAGACGGCATGAAATCCTATCAGGTTGTCGGCATCGGCAACGCTATCGTTGATGTCTTCTCCACCGCGGATGACAGTTTCCTGGACCTGATGGGCATCCAGAAGGGCATCATGCAGCTGGTCGAGCGGGAACGGGGCGAGATGCTTTACGGTGCGATGACCAACCGTCAGCAGGCCCCCGGCGGGTCGGTTGCGAACACGCTTGCGGGGCTTGGCGGCCTTGGCCTTTCGACTGCTTTCATCGGGCGGGTCCATGACGACGCCTTGGGCAAGTTCTATGCCCGCACCATGGCGGATGAGGGCACCGATTTCGTCAACGCACCCGTTCCCGGTGGTGAGCTTCCAACCTCGCGCTCGATGATCTTCGTCTCGCCGGATGGGGAAAGGTCGATGAACACCTACCTTGGCATCTCCTCCGAGCTTGGGCCCGAGGATGTCGCCGACAGCGTCGCGGGCAGCGCCGAGATCCTTTTCCTTGAGGGCTATCTTTACGACAAGCCCAAGGGGATGCAGGCCTTCGAACGGGCGGTTGAGTTGTGCCACCGCGCCGGGGGCATGGCCGGGATCTCGCTGTCGGACCCGTTCTGCGTCGACCGTCACCGCGACGACTTTCGTCGGCTGGTCAAGACGCTCGACTATGTGATCGGGAATGAACACGAATGGTGCTCGCTGTATCAATCCGATCTGTCGACCGCGCTGGAGCAGGCGACGGCGGATGCCGGGCTGGTGGCCTGCACGCGGTCGGGGCATGATGTGATCATCGTCCGTGGGGACGAGCAGGCCGTGGTTCCGGTCCGCCGGGTCGTGCCGGTGGATGCGACCGGGGCGGGGGATCAGTTCGCGGCCGGGTTCCTGTACGGGATCGCGACGGGGCAGTCGCTGGCGACCTCGGGTAGGATGGGCTGCGTGGCGGCGGCTGAGGTGATCAGCCATTTCGGGGCCCGGCCAGAGGCGGACCTGAAAGAACTGTTCCGCAAGGAAGGGCTGATCTGAGGGGCCGACCTTGAGCCTTGTCCACGCAGGACAGGGTGACCCCCGCAAGGGATTTCAAGGGTTTGGCTGTGGGCGTTAAGTGGTCACAAACCATGTCTCCGAAGCTTCAAGCCGGTGATTGGGCGAGCCTGAAAGCACCGTCGCGGCGCGGTTGGGCTGCCCGGCCAGTATCATCTTACCCCTTGAAGCCCTTGGCATTGTCGGCGGGCCGGTGTTACCTCAGACCATGCTTACCCAACGCGCCCGATACGCTTTGCATGCCATGCTGTTCCTGGCCGGACGGGACGGATCAGCGACGGTTGCCGAGATTGCCGAGGCTGAACGCATTCCGCGCAAGTTCCTTGAGCAGATCCTTGCCTCGCTAAAGACCCGGGGCCTTGTGCTTGGCAAGCGGGGACCAACTGGCGGTTACAAGCTTGGCCGTGCCCCATCGGCGATCAGCTTTGCGGATATTTTACGTTGCATCGATGGACCTCTTGCGCTTGCGCCCTGCGCCAGCCAGATGGCCTATAGCCCCTGCCCGGATTGCATTTCGGTGGAAACCTGCGCGATCCGCCCGGTTCTGCTGGCGGTACGGGATACGACGGCGCTTTTGCTGGAAGGCATCTCTTTGCAAGAGGCGCTTGGCGGCGCGCGACTGTCCTTCCTTTAGCACCAAGCGCGGGAATTCAGCCCAGACATCTTGGTGGCCCCCGGAATAGGGTCCCTTTCTGCGCAGGGGGCAGAATTCCGGCTTGATTACATACTAAACCGATAGAGAATAGGGTGAATGCAAATCAAGGAGACCTGCATGGAAGACCTGTTCTATTTGTTCCTACTGGTGGGCTTTCTGGCCCAACTTGTTGATGGAGCCCTTGGCATGGCCTATGGCGTCGTCTCATCCTCGGTCCTGCTTGCGTTCGGAGTGCCGCCAGCGGCAGCTTCGGCAAGCGTGCATGCGGCTGAGTTGTTCACTACGGCGGCCTCGGCCGGATCGCATGTCTGGCACCGCAACGTGAACTGGAACCTTTTTGTGCGCCTTGCCCCCGTGGGGATCGCTGGCGGCATTCTGGGAACCTATGTCCTTACCTCGATCGACGGAAACGTTCTGAAGCCCTGGATCGCCGGGTATCTTGGGCTGATGGGCCTGTACATCCTGTATCGCGGTCTGCGCGCCATTCCCCCGATTGAACGGCATTCAACTGCGATTGTTGCACCGCTTGGTGCTGCCGGTGGTTTCATGGATGCCATCGGGGGTGGTGGATGGGGGCCGGTTGTCACCACGGGTCTGATTGGGACCGGAGGGGCACCGCGCGAGGTCATCGGGACGGTCAACACGGTCGAATTCCTGCTGACTGTCGCTGTATCCGTCAGTTTTGTCGTGGCGATCCTGACCGGACATTGGGAAGACGCTGAGGGGTTGACCGCCTACTTCTGGCCGGTGCTGGGCCTGATCATCGGCGGGCTGGCGGCGGCGCCCCTTGCAGGCTTTGTGACCAAAGTGATGCCTGCCCGGCAGTTGACGATTACAGTCGGGGTCCTGATTTCGGCGCTGGCGGTTTACCAGACCTGGCGGCTGCTTTGATTTGCAACCCATCGCGGCCTAAGCTGGCCGCGATGACCTCATTCCGGCCCAGTGGGCTTACACCCGGTGATAGGGCGATCCGGCCAATATCGTCGCGGCGCGGTAAAGCTGTTCGGCAAGCATCACCCGGACCAGCATATGCGGCCAGACCATCCGGCCAAAGCTGATCGCGAGGTCCGCTCGGGCGCGAAGTACGGGGTCGATGCCGTCCGCTCCGCCGATCACGAAGGCCGCATCCTGACGCCCGGCATCGCGCCATGCGGCCAAGGCAGCGGCGAATTCGGGGCTGGAGAGGGTTTTGCCGCGTTCGTCCAGAATGCAAAGCGCGGCCCCATCCGGCACCACCTTGGCCAGAAGCAGGCCTTCGGCACCCATGCCGAGGTTCTTTTTGTCTTCAACCTCATGCTCGGTCACCGGGCCAAGGCCAAGCGGCCGCCCGGTCCGGTCAAGCCGTGAAAGGTAATCGTCCACCAGATCGCGCTCTGGCCCGGCCCGCAGGCGGCCCACGGCGCAAAGGTGCAGGCGCATCAGGCCTCGGCGGTGCGATGGGCTCCACTAGGAAGCCACATCTCTTCCAACCGGTAGAATTCGCGCACTTCCGGGCGGAACACATGGACGATCACGTCACCCGCGTCGATCAGCACCCAGTCGCCGGTTTCCTTGCCTTCCATGCGCACCGCATGCTGCATTTCCTGCTTCAACCGATCCGCCAGCTTTTCGGAAATCGCTGCCACCTGACGCGAGGACCGGCCCGAGCAGATGACCATGTAATCGGCCACGTCCGAACGACCGCGCAGGTCGATCTGCACGATATCCTCGGCCTTGTCATCATCGACGGATTTCAGGACTAGCGCGAGAAGGGCTTCGGAGCTTTGGCCATCAAGGCCGGTAGCGCCTCCCTTTTCGGGCTTGGTGCGCGGACCGACTGGCAGGCCGGTGGCGGGATCTGAATGCGACAGGACCTTGTCCTCCTGGAAAGCGCGGATCACTTGCCCCCGTGCTGGGCCTTCCCAGCCAAGATTAGCATCCGAAGGTGACAATCTCAACCGAAGGCGGGCGGGTATCGCCTTATCGCGCGGAATGCAAGCCTTGGTGCCGAAAGGCGCGCTTGACCGGGCAAGGGGCCGTCGCTTAGCCTTGCGGTGTTCAAGGGAGGCTTCGGTGATCATCCGCGCCAATCACCACCATACGACCGGACCTGTGCCTGCCCCGCATGTGACTGTGCGGGGCTGATCGGGACGCATCGCTTCTCCGATCTGCCCGAACGGCAGCGCGTCTGCCATCTATCGGACCGGAGTTGACCCATGAGCCTGATCACCCTGAAAGACGCTGGCATCACGCTTGGCGCACCCTTGTTCTCCCAGCTTGACCTGACGCTGCAGCCCGGCGACCGGCTGGCGCTGGTGGCCCCGAACGGCCGCGGGAAATCCACTTTGCTTCTGGCGCTGGCGGGTCAGACCGAGCTGACGGAAGGGGTGATCACCCGCAAGCGGGGGTTGGTCACGGGGTTACTGGCGCAGGATGTGCCGGAGGGGTTGGCCACCTTGACCGCGCGGGAGGTGGTCAGCCAAGCGGTGGAGGAGGGCGAAGAATGGCGCGCGGATGTGGCGCTGGATGACCTGGAGATCCCGGAGGCTATGCGCGATCTGCCGATGTCCGGCCTGTCGGGCGGCTGGCAGCGGCTGGTGCTGCTGGCGCGGGTGGCGGTGCGGGAGCCGGACCTGATCCTGATGGACGAACCGACCAACCATCTGGACCTTGCCCGCATTGGCCAGTTGCAGCGTTGGATCCTGGGCCTGCCGCGCGGGGTGGGGCTGATCGTCGCCTCCCACGACCGCGCGTTTCTGGATGATGTGGCAACGCGGACGCTGTTCCTGCGCGACCGTGCTTCGCCGGTTTTTGCTTTGCCCTATACACGCGCTCAGGAAGCTCTGGACGAGGCGGATGCGGCGACCCATCGGCAGCATGAGTTGGACCTTCGGGCCGCGCGGCAGTTGCGGCGGCAGGCGGCGAAGCTGAAGAACATCGGGATCAATTCGGGGTCTGATCTTCTGATCACCAAGACCAAGCAGTTGACCAACCGGGCGGCGAAGATCGAAGCGGCGGCGGTGCCAGGGTTCAGGGCACGGTCTGCCGGGGAGATCAGGTTGGAGACATCCGACGCGCATGCGCGGGCGTTGATCCATGTCTCGGCTTGTGACGTGACGGCCCCGGATGGGCGGCGGCTGTTTCGCTGCCCGGAGTTGTGGATCAGCCCCGGCGAAAGGGTCGTCTTGATGGGGGCGAACGGGGCGGGGAAGTCGCGATTCCTTGGGCTGGTCGCGGCGGCCTTGCGGGGGGAGGCTGGCCCGATCCGCGCGGCCCCTTCGGTGGTGGCGGGCGTGGCCGATCAGGGGCTGACGGGCCTTGATGGCAAGGCCACGCCGCATGGGTTGATCACCGCGCGCTTCGATCTGGGGGATCAGGCGGCGCGGACGGCGCTGGCGGGGGTTGGGATCACAGTAGCGATGCAGACCACCCGGATTGCCGCGCTGTCGGGTGGGCAGAAGGCGCGGTTGGCGATGCTGGTCTTGCGGTTACAGCGGCCGAATTTCTTCCTTCTGGACGAACCTACCAACCATCTGGACATCGAGGGCCAAGAGGCGCTGGAGGAAGAGCTGTGCGACAAGGGCGCGGCGGCGCTGCTTGTCAGCCACGACCGCAGCCTGATCCGCGAGGTCGGCACAAGGTTCTGGTGGATCGAGACGGGCGGCAAGGGCGGGGGAAAGCTTGTCGAGGTTGACAGCCCCGAGCCGTTTATCGCGCGGATGCTGGCAGGAGGTGGAACGACCGCCGCCGTCACGTGATGAGCGCGCGATTGTCGGGGTTCGGGCGACCATAGCTGACGATCCGCACATCCAGCGGCGCGGCCCGGTAGGCCCGGATCGCGCCCGCCATGGCTTCGGTGATCCAGTCGGGTAGATTGCCAAAGGCCCCGCCGCCGAGTCGCGTCAGGAACAGGCGCTTTGCGCCCAACGACAGCGCGGCGGCAAAGGTCGCCTGATAGGCAGCATCCAGCACCAGCCGGGCAAAAGGTTCCCAATCGGCGGCAGGGGCATCGGCATAGGCGATGGGCAGGGCTGAAGCATAGAGCTGATGCACCAGATGGCCCGCGCCGGGCAGGGTGACCTCGGTGCCTTGCTGCACGCCAACCCGCAAGAGCCGGGAGAGTGATGCCCGGTCTGCCTTGGCGATCTGTTCTGCAACGGTCTGCAACGCGCCTGGGCGCGGCAGGGCATAGCCGTTCCGCATCTGCCAGAGCGTCTGATCCGCGTTGCCCAAGGCCCGGCCCAGATCGGCCAGCATGTCCAGCTGGTGGTCGGCGGTCTGGCCGATGTGATCCCCGATGGGCACGAAATAGGCGCGGTAGATCGTGCCAGCGGCACAGGTGATGGCACAGGCCGGGCCCTGAGTCAGGTCAGTCGCATAGTGGGCGATCCCGGCCTCGGGTGGGACTTCGGGCCCGATCATTTCCAGCAGGTTGAACTGCGAGGCGACCTGGAACAATGCCCCGGCATTGGCGGGGTCGGCATGAAGCGCGCGGACGTCGGCGACGATCTCGGTCACGCGGATACGGCTTGGCCCAAGGGGTGGCAGCGGAAGGTCGCTCAGGGCGGGTGTCGAGAGCCGCCCGGCTATCATTCGCCGCCCGTTACCACGGCATTGCAGCTCCTCACCGTTCAGACGGATGCCCGCCCGCACCACCTCGGCCCGGTCGTTTGGCAATCCCGTCAGAACGCTGAACCAGTCCAAGGCCATACCCCCCTTGCGCGGGCAACGCCCGATCGCTGTTGACATAGCAGAGTTTCCGGCGGATTTCGGGCAGCTTGCGTGGGAGATCGACACCCGAGGCCCCAATCCTGCGTGGCGCCCTCAAACTTTCATACCTACCCAGGGCGGATGGCCCGGGTCCATTACCGGATAATAAAGGACACTTCGTTGCGCCGGTTCCAGGGTAGGCGGAACGGCGGGTCGTAGAACATGAACTGCGGCGCGCCTTCCGGCGTTAGGCCATTGGCCTTGGCCCAGGCGCGCAGCTCCTCGGTTCGCCGCTCCAAAGCCGCCGTTCTCGGCAGGCCAGAAAACCGCAGCACCACCATGCGGACCGGGTCAGTGGTGACAAACCGGATGCGGGCATCCTTCGGCTTGGGCAGGGTGTCCAGCGTATAGATGGCGGGCATCATGAAACGGACGGTCCAGCCCTGATCCGCCCCGGTCTGGGTGACGGGGGTGGTCATCGCGATCTTTTCGGACGCTTGCGTCACCGGCGCCGTCATCGCGACCTTTGCGCTGCTTTCGTTGCCGCCGAAGATATAGCCCGCCAGCAGCCGAAACCCGGCGTTGATCGCGGCTTCGCGGCTGCCGGTGACAGTCACCTCGGCGGCGATAAGGGCGGGGTAGCTGCGGATTTCCACAGCGCCATCGGTCTTTTCGACCGTATAGGCGGGCGTCTCATAGCCATTGTACATTTCGGCCTCCACCGGCGCGGGCAGGGCCACCAGCAGCATCAGCGCAATGATCCGGTGCATGTCGGGCCCTTTCCTGGTTCCACGTCCTTAATAGCTGTGCGTCCCGGCCTTGCTTTACGAGGGGCAACAGCGTATTTCGCTGCCCATGACGCGCTTTTTCGACATTGCCGACCATGACCGTCTGCCCGGACGGTTTACCGCGATGAGCCGGTCGGTGCTTGCACGCGTCTGACGGGTCGGTGGGGTAGAACCCCACCCTACGGCAACCCCTTCCCGAAAAGCTTTAGCCAAGGAGTGAGCCATGGCTCCCCGTACTCTCTATGACAAGATCTGGGATGACCATGTCGTCCATCAGGCCGACGACGGCACCTGTCTTTTGTACATCGACCGCCATCTGGTCCACGAAGTGACCTCGCCTCAGGCCTTTGAAGGCTTGCGGATGACGGGTCGCAAGGTGCGAGCGCCGGAAAAGACCATCGCGGTGCCGGACCATAACGTGCCCACCACGCTGGACCGCGCCAATGCGGCGACGATGACCGAGGACAGCCGCATTCAGGTTGACGCCCTGGACAAGAACGCCAAGGATTTCGGGATCAACTATTACCCAGTGTCGGACGTCCGTCAGGGCATCGTCCATATCGTCGGGCCAGAGCAGGGCTGGACCCTGCCGGGGATGACGGTGGTCTGCGGCGACTCGCATACCGCCACGCACGGTGCGTTTGGGTCTTTGGCGCACGGGATTGGCACGTCGGAGGTGGAGCATGTGCTGGCCACCCAGACGCTGATCCAGCGCAAGGGCAAGAACATGAAGGTGGAGATCACCGGGAGCCTCCGTCCCGGCGTCACTGCCAAGGACATCACCCTTTCGGTGATCGGGGTCACCGGCACTGCTGGCGGCACCGGCTATGTCATCGAATATTGCGGCCAGGCGATCCGCGAGCTTTCGATGGAAGGCCGGATGACGGTCTGCAACATGGCCATCGAAGGCGGTGCCCGCGCCGGTCTGATTGCCCCGGACGAGAAGACCTTTGCCTATTGCATGGGCCGCCCGCATGCGCCGAAAGGGGCGAAGTGGGAGGCAGCGCTGGCCTATTGGAAGACGCTGTACACGGATGAGGCCGCACATTTCGACAAGGTGGTGACGATCAAGGGCGAGGATATCGCGCCGGTCGTGACCTGGGGCACCTCGCCCGAGGACGTGCTGCCGATCACGGGCGTTGTCCCGTCGCCCAGCGATTTCACCGGTGGCAAGGTCGAGGCTGCCCAGCGGTCGCTGGACTATATGGGCCTGACGCCGGGGCAGAAGCTGACCGACATCAAGATCGACACGGTCTTCATCGGGTCCTGCACCAATGGCCGGATCGAGGATCTGCGGGCCGCTGCCGCGATCCTGAAGGGCAAGAAAATCGCCGTGAAGCGGGCGATGGTCGTTCCGGGGTCGGGTCTGGTGCGCGCGCAGGCCGAGGAAGAGGGCCTGGCGCAAATCTTCATCGACGCGGGCTTTGAATGGCGGCTTGCCGGGTGTTCGATGTGCCTTGCGATGAACCCCGACCAGTTGGCCCCGGGTGAACGCTGTGCTGCCACCAGCAACCGCAACTTCGAAGGCCGTCAGGGCCGTGGTGGGCGCACGCACCTTGTCAGCCCCGGCATGGCGGCAGCGGCGGCGATCACCGGGCATCTGACGGATGTGCGGGAAATGATGGGCGAAACGGTCTGACCAGCCGCTCATCCGCCCTGAAGGGCGTCTTCGCTGAACGCAGCGAGGACCGCCCGCAAGGGAGGGACAAGCGGACCCTGACCCACAAGGATCAAGAATATGGACAAATTCACCACCCTCACCGGCATCGCGGCGCCTATGCCGTTGGTCAATATCGACACCGACATGATCATCCCCAAGCAGTTCCTGAAGACCATTCAGCGGTCGGGGCTGGGGGTGAACCTGTTTGACGAGATGCGCTATACTCTGGACGGCGCGGAGATCCCGGATTTCGTGCTGAACCAGCCGGCCTATCGCAAGGCGGCAATCATCGTGGCGGGCGACAACTTTGGTTGTGGCTCCAGCCGGGAACATGCGCCTTGGGCGCTGTTGGATTTCGGCATTCGCTGCGTCGTTGCGACCTCGTTTGC
>CANNIA010000005.1 GCA_947504705.1 Paracoccaceae bacterium | reverse complement strand
CCACCCGCCCAAGCGACCGCCGACACCGCGTGGGGCAAAAAAACGCTTGTTCAAACGGCGCAATCAGGCGATCATGACGTCAGACGGCAGGTTACTTGGGTAATATCGGTTAAGTCGGCCTTCCTCGCCGCAGCCTTGGCTGCTTTGCCGCATTTAGCCTTTTCGCAAGAGGCATGCACAACCTATACGGTAGCGTCCGGCGACACGCTGGCAACGATCGCCCAGACCGCCTACGGCACCTTCGACTATCAGATGATCTTCAACGCGAACCGTGATGCCTTGGCGGCCAACCCGAACGAGCTTCCAGCCGGACTGCAGCTGATTCTTCCCTGCGACAACGGCCAGTTGAACGCCGATACCGAACTGGCCTCGGTTACTACGGCAGAATCCGAAAAGGCACAGACCAAGAAAAAGAAGAATGCCCTCTATGAACCGCCGCTGAAATTCGTGACCGCGAACGGGTGGCCGCCCTTTACCGATGAATCCCTTACCGGTGGTGGCATTCTGAACAATCTTGCGATGACCGCCTTGCAGCGGGGGGGCAACGACCGGGACGCCGAGTTGAACTGGGTTGATGACTGGGGTGCACATTTGACCACCCTCTTGCCCACCGGTGCGATGGACGTTTCGGTCGCATGGCAGATGCCGGACTGCTCGAAAATGGATGTGCTTGGCGAATATTCGCGATACCGCTGTACCGAATTCGACAAATCGTTGCCCATCTACGAAATGGCATTCTCTTACGTCACGCTTTCTGACAGCCCTTATGCGAATGTCAAAGACTATAGCGAGTTCAAGGGCGCCCGCATTTGCCGTCCGAAAGACTGGGAGATGGAGCAACTTGAATACAATGGTCTGGTCGAGCCTTTCATCACCATGGTTCTCTTGCCCTCACTGGAGGACTGCGCCGAGGCGTTGGTCAATGGCGAGGCAGATGTCTATGCCGATGGAATTGAGACTGCAGCCGTTCTGTTCGAGAACCTTGGAGCAACCGACAAGATCGCGGTGAACCCCTATCTTGTGCAGTTTCCGACGTTCCACCTGATCGTGTCGAAGAGCAACCCACGTGGCCGCGTCTATCTCGCAATGATCAACCGCGGACTGACCGAAATGCGCGAGTCCGGCGAGTGGTATGACATCGTGGCCGCGGGCCTCGACGAGTACAACAAACAAAGCCAGTGAACCTTTCAAGCCAAACATCGGTGGGGGCCCAAGCAAAATCGCACCGGGCCCCTTTGCTCCCAAGCTGGCAGGTCAACGGATCAGATCCCGGTCATTAGACCAGCCAGTGCTGACAAGATTTACGAACGACACTGCTGCTTTTCTTTTCATGTGCGTAGGGGCCCCGAGCTTCCTCGGATCATGACGGAACATCCAGACTCTGGAGGAATATGGACCATGCCCAAGACCAGTCTCTCGCAGCACCTGACCGGCATTGCGTTGGCGCTTTTTGCGTTCCCGCTTGCCGCTGCCGCACAAGATGCTTGTACGACCTACACAGTGACGGAGGGCGACTCGCTTGGTTCGATCGCCCAGGCTGCCTATGGGTCCTACGATTACCAGATGATCTTCAACGCGAACCGCGATGCGCTCGCGGCGAACCCCAACAGCTTGCCGGTCGGCCTGCAACTGGTCCTGCCTTGCGAAGACGGCCGTCTCAGCGCCGATCAGGCACTAACCGATGTCATCGATGCCGAGACCGCCAAAGCGGAAGCCGAGGCCCCGGCAGACCAAGAATATCAGCCTGCAATCAAGTTTGTCACCTCGAACGACTGGATGCCCTTTACCGACGAAAGCCTGACTGACGGCGGCATCTTCGTACGCATGGCCAAAACCGCGATGCAGCGCGGCGGAAACCATCGTGACTACAAGATATCCTGGGTCAACGACTGGATGTCGCATATCGACGTTCTCTTGCCATCAAATGCCTTCGACATATCGATTGCCTGGGAATCTTCGGATTGTACCAAGCTTGATGCATTGGGTGAGTTTGGACAGAAGATGTGCACGGAGTTCGATTATTCCTTGCCGATCTACGAAACCGCCTACGCCTTCAATACGCTCGTCGACAGCAAGTATGCCGAGGCGCGCGACTTCGCCGACTATGCCGGTGCCAAGATTTGCCGCCCGGAAGCCTGGCCAGTCAGCGACCTCGAGGTTCAGGGGCTGGCCGAGCCACTGGTGACTTTCGTGCACCCCAAGACGACGCTTGAATGCGCTGAAATGCTTCTCAAAGGCGAAGTCGACCTCTATTCGATCGAATCCGAAACTGCGACCGAGAACTTCAAGGATCTCAAGGCCGAAGATTTGGTCGTGGTGAACCCGGCTCTTGCTACTTTCATCAGCTACCACTTCATCAGTTCCAAGAAGAACCCGCATGGCCGCGAATATCTGGACCTGCTGGATGCCGGCATCGCCGAGATGCGCGAGTCTGGTGAATGGTACGATATCGTGGCGTCGGGTCTCGATGAGTTCAACAATTTGAAGCAGGAATAAACCCGCTCAAGCCGGTTGGGCCCCACGCGCCACGCGCGGGGGGCCCTTTCATGAAAAACTGGGATCTCGCCACACAGCCATGCCCTTGAAGAGGGTTAGCAGGACACGCGTTTGGGAAATCTCGACGGCCGGAATTGCAAAGACATCGCGATCCAGAACAATCATGTCGGCTGAATATCCGGACCTCAATGTACCGGTGAAATGGTCCCGCCAACAGGCGCGGGCAGCGTTTACAGTATAGCCCTGCACACATTCTTCAATTGTCAGCGCCTCCTCTGCGAAGAAAGGCACCAGCGGCTGGTCATCTTGACGTTTTTGCCGGGTGATGGCGGTTTCGATGATCTCAAAGGGGTTCAGCGTCGAAACCGCCCAATCCGATGACAGGGTCCAGTCGGCCCCCAAATCCAACATCCGGCGGAAAGCATAGACATCCGCCCAGCGGTCCTGCCCAATCATCGACAGCGAGGGGTCGGAATAAGGCGGCTCCAACCGCGCCCAAAGCGGCTGAATATTAGCGGTGGCAAGGCCCTGAAGTCGCGTGAAATCTTCTGGAGCAACAAGTTGCAGATGGGCCAATTGGTGTTGAGCGGGCCAGGGCCCGTTGGCGGCACGCGCGGCTTCCAGCCCCTCGATCGCTCGGCGTGCGGCCGCATCGCCGATCACATGCACATGAATAGCAAAGCGGGCCGCATCAAGGGCCGTCATCAGGGCCTTTGTCTCATCCGCCCCGAACATGCAAGGAGCGTTGCCGCCCACCGCATCAGCATAAGGCTGAAGGTTTGCGGCCGTCCGGTTTTCATAGACTCCGTCCATGAAGAACTTGGCCGAATGCACGTGAAAATCCGGTCCGGGATGCGCCGCACGCAAGGCGCTCAGGCGCCGCACTGCCGTCTCTGGCGTGTCTGCCTCGGTGACCAAGGCCGTTCCGGCGACGCGCAGGGTAAGGCTGCCTTCCGCAGCGGCCCGACCATAGATGCGGGCCTCCAAAGCGGAAACCCGGGCGTCCAGAACCCCGGTAATCCCGTGACGGTTTGCGTGGGCCTGACCTGCTTGCAACCCAGCAAGCCAATCATCGTCGTTAAGCTGGGGAAGGCGTGCTGCGACAAGCGGGATCACCTCTTCATGAAGCATTCCGGTCGCCCGACCCGAGCTGTTGCGGAGAATATGGCCATTTTGCGGGTCAGCCATTTCCTGAACGCCAGCCATCTCGATTGCAAGGCTGTTCAGGCAGGCGTTGTGGAATGAGCTGTCATAGATCAAGACCGGTCGGTCGGTGACGGCCCTATCCAGAACCGCCCTTGTCAGGTTGTGATCTCCGAAGACCCCCGCTTGCCATCCCGATCCCATAACTATCGCAAGGTCGGGTCTGGCCGCAGCATGCGCGCGCAACTGGCTCACGAGTTCGACTTCTGATGCAACATCGTAAAGATAGGCAGCCGTTGCCAGATCAATCCCACCGGAAAGCAGATGGATATGGGAATCCTGAAAACCCGGAAGCACCAGCCGGCCGCCAGCGTTAATTTTCTCGGTTGCCCAGGGAGCTATGCCTTTCCCCAAGGCAGCAACCTTTCCATTCCGCAGCAGGATCCAGTCGGCCTCTGGCTGGGTTGGGTCCATCGTGCGAATGCGGGCGTTGTAAAGAACTGTGTCAGCCAAGATCTACCTCTTCCAGACGCGCCCAGTCATTCGCCGGAATGACCTCGGCCGGATCATCCACATTCTTGGTCCAGGCATAAAGGCTCAGGAAGGGGACGGTGCCAACCTTGGTCAGATGCGGCAGGTTCGGTGGGTTCCAGACCGGATCATGGGCAGGCTTGACATGAATCGGCCGATCCGGGCCAAACCGCCAGCCATGCGGGCCGGTCAGCGGCGCATATAGCTCAGGTGCCGGGTGACGATGGTCGCGATACAGCGTTCCCGGGGCGATCAAGAAAAGACCCGAATCAAAATCCAAGGCTGCGAAAGGCGAATCCGTGCCAATGATCGACGCAAAAGCATGCCCCATTGAAAAGTCTTCACCAATCAGATCCAGAGGATAGGCGTCATAGGTGATCCATTCCAGATGATCCCGCGCGGCGTCTATGGCAGCAGCAAGGCCCGGATGCGTTTCTGCCAAAATCTCCAGCGCCGGGCCCAACCAGCGGTCAACAGTTGCATTGGGGCGCGAGGACATCCGCCGCTCCGGTCCCGGATCAACTGGATAACCTGCCCGAACCTCCTCCGCCCCGGGGTGGGAAAGCGACAAAAGATAATCTCTCGACACAGTGTAAAGCGACATGACAGGAGACGGGGTGACGAGAGCTTGCGGAAGCGGCCAACTGCGCTCGGTCAGGATCGCCAGTGGATCCATCCTGTCATGGGCCGAGGCAACTCGGTAGATCTCAAGTGCTTCGGCCGAAAGCTGGCCGTCCCGATAAAGCGCCATCGCGGCCCCATACCGAACCCTTCCCGAGCCCGGTTCGCCCAGGGGGGTATGAAGAAGGGAAAGCGTGTCAGTCATTGTTTCGATAGGCTAACCGCTCATCGGCAAGCCTGCGCCTTTCGGCCCGGAACATGATCACACCTGCAGCAACGACCCCTGCTCCGACGGTCAGCACCATCAAGGTCGCAAGCGCATTGATGTCAGGCGTGACACCCAACTTGACCTTGGACCAGATCAGCAAGGGCAGCGTCGTTGATCCCGGCCCTGTGGTGAACGAGGTGATCACCACGTCATCCAGCGAAATCGTGAAGGCCAGCAGCCAACCCGACAGGATCGCGGGCGAGATGACCGGAAGGGTGATGTCAAACAACACCTGCCAAGGCTTGCTGCCAAGGTCCATCGCCGCCTCTTCAATCGCACGGTCGGATTGAACCATGCGTGCATTGACGATGGTGCTGACAAAAACCATCGAAAAGGTGATGTGGGCCAGCGTGATCGTGGTGAAGCCCCGCGCACCGGGCCAGCCGACCCAGTCCGCCAACATGATAAAGAAGATCAGCGAGGAAATCCCGGTGATCACCTCAGGCATGATCAACGGCGCGGTCACCAGGCCCGAAAAAACCACTCTGCCCCGGAACTTGGTGAACCGTGCCAGCGCAATCCCGGCCATGGTTCCCAGGATCGTCGCTATGGTCGAAGACACTAGGGCAATCTTCAACGACAGCAAAAGCGCGTCGATGACTTTCTGGTTCGAGAAGAGCGATGCATACCACTTGGTCGAAAACCCGCCCCATACCGTCGCCAGCCGCGAGGAATTGAAGCTAAAGACAATCATCGACAGGATCGGAATGTACAAAAATGCAAAGCCGAAGCCAAGGACGGTCATCAGGAAAGTAGAACGACGCTTCATTTCGAACCCTCTGCCTTGGCCTGGAAGTGGCTGTAGAGCATCGTCGGCACCACCATCAAAACCAAAAGCGCCACAGCAATGGCAGACGCCATCGGCCAGTCGCGTGCCTGGCCGAATTCGTCCGAGATCAACCGCCCGATCATCGGCTGCGACGCGTTGCCGACCAGTGTCGGGATCACTAGCTCGCCCGCCGCCGGAATGAAAACCAGCATGCCCCCAGCGATAATCCCCGGAACCGATTGCGGCAGCGTCACGTCGCGGAAGACCTGGGCTGGGCGGCTGCCCAGATCCATCGCCGCTTCGTCCAGCACCGGATCAAGCCGTTCAAGGCTGGCATAAAGCGGCAGGATCATGAAGGGCAGGTAGGTATAGACCATGACCAGCACGACGGCGAAGTTGGAATGCATCATCGGCACCGACTTCACCGCCCAGTCCATCGGCACAAGGATATTCCACGCATCGGTCAAGAGCCCGTTGAACCAGGAGTTCTTTCCCATCAGCCCCATCCAAGCATAGACCCTCAGCAGGAACGAGGTCCAGAACGGCAGAATAACCAGCATCAGAAACACATTGCGCCAGGTCGTTGACACTCGGGTCAGACCCAGCGCCATTGGATAGCCGACCAGCAGACAAAGCAGCGCCGCGACACCGGCGTTGAAAAGTGACGTCAGGAAGGCCCGCACGTAAAGACTGTCGGTCAGGATTCGGACATAGGCACTGGGGTTGATCACCGGATGCTCGCCGCCAAAGGAAAAGGGCGGCGCAGTGGGGGTATTGGTCGAAAGACTGATCGAAAGAACGATCAGAAAGGGCAGGAAGAAGAAGACCAGCAGCCAGACATAGGGGGCCCCGATGATCAGCCCAGCCCAGCCCTTGCGGTCGAACCAACGCGAAAAACGACCAGCAGACATGGTCAGCTCACCAACACGATGGCAGAGCTCGGCTCGAAGCTTAGCCAAACCTCGTCGTCCCAGTCGACAATTCTTGCCCCGCCGTCGCCGCGCCGGGCATTCACCGCATGGGCCTGCACCAGGGCATCACCAAGGGCCACCCGGTAAAGGCTGTCCTTGCCAAAATAGGCCAGGTCCTTCACATGACCTTGGAAACTGTTCGGACTTGTCGGGCGTTCTTTGCCAAGCTGGATCTTCTCAGGTCGGACTGCAAGGCTCACCTTTTGCCCCGCGACGGCCCCCGGTACGTCCCGCGCAATGACCGCTCCACCCAAACCGGGTACCGACAGCCGCAAGTTAGGGCCTTCGCGATCAACAACCGTGGCATCAAAACTGTTCACCGATCCAATGAAACCGGCGACGAACTTGCTGTTCGGGAATTCGTAGATCTCGGTCGGGCTGCCGACCTGTTTCACTTCGCCCCGGTCCATGACCGCAATCCGGTCGGCAAGCGTCATCGCCTCTTCCTGGTCATGGGTCACCACGATGAACGTGACGCCCGTACGTTCCTGGATAGACATCAGTTCGAACTGGGTATGTTCACGCAGCTTCTTGTCCAAGGCTGCAAGAGGCTCATCCAGCAAAAGCAGCTTTGGCTGCCGGGCCAGTGCGCGGGCCAATGCCACCCTTTGCCGCTGCCCGCCGGAAATCTGATGCGGTCTGCGCTTGGCAAAAGGTTTCAGCTGCACCAGATCCAGCATCTCGGCTACCCGAGCCGCACGGCCGGCTTTCGTCAAACCCGCTTCATGCTTCAGCCCGTAGCCGACATTCGCCTCGACTGTCATATGCGGAAAGATCGCATAGGATTGGAACATCATATGGATCGGGCGCTCCCAAGGGGGAACGCCCGCCATATCGCGGCCATCAAGGAAGATCTTCCCTGCAGTTGGTTCCTCAAAACCGGCAAGCATACGCAGAAGCGTGGTCTTGCCGCAGCCCGAACCGCCGAGAAGGGCGAAGATCTCGCCCTTCCCGACCGCCAGGTTCACGTCCTTGACCGCCTGAAACGCCCCGAAACTTTTCGAGACGCCTTCGATCCGCAGGAACGGTTCTTCCACCTCAGCCGCCCGTCTTGATTTCGGTCCAGGCGCGCGTCATGTCGCTTTCCTGCTCGGGCGTCTGCGGGATCGGCGTGTAAAGCCGCGCCATTGCAGCAGCGTCCGGATAGACCGCCGGGTCGGCAGCGATTGCCGGGTCAACGAAGGGCAGCGCCGCCTTGTTCACGCTGGCATAGCCAGTAAAGTTGGTGCAGGCCGCGATCACTTCAGGGCGCAGCATGTAGTTCAGGAACTTGTGCGCGTTGTCGATGTTCTGCGCGTCCACCGGCATTGCCCAAAGATCGAACCAGGCCGGTGCCCCGGTTTCGGGAATAAAATAGCCAAGGTTCAGCTCGATCCCAGCTTCAGCCGCCCGCGCTTTTGCAACGCCATAGTCGCCCGACCAGGTGTTGGCGACGCAAAGCTCCTTGTTGGGAAGCGTGGTCAGATAATTCGCATTGTCAAAGGTCGAGATATATTCGCGGATCGGCTTGACCGCCTCGACAAGTTTGGCCCATTCCGCCGGGCCTGCCGTGTTCGGATTGATGCCTAGATAGCTCATGATCATGTAACCAATGTCGTTCGGGCTATCCAGAAGCGAAATCCCGCAATCGGCCAGCAGCGCCGCATTCTCGGGCTTCATCAGGACATCAAGCGAGTTCAGGTCAGCATTCGGCAGCAGTTCCTTGACCATGTCGAGGTTGTAGGTGATCCCGACCGACCCCCACATATAGGGAACGCTGTATTCGCCACCAGGGTCATAGCCATCGACGACCTTCATCAGCTCGGGATCAAGATTGCCCAAACCGGTCAACTTGGATTTGTCGATCTTCTGCAGCACGCCCGCCTTGACCGATCGCGGCAAGCCCTGCCCCGAATGCAGCACCACATCGTATCCGGTCGATCCTGCCAGAAGCTTTGCCTGCATCTCTTCGGCGCTGGCATAAAGGTCGTAGACAACCTCGATCCCGGTCTCGGCGGCGAAATCTTCCAGCGTCGTCTCGCCAATATAGTCGGACCAGTTGTAGACGTTTACTGTTCCGGCCTGCGCCCAGGATGGGCGAACCCATGGCGCGGCAAGAACGGCACCGGTTCCGATCAAGGCCTGTCTGCGATTCAGCTTCATGGTTTCCCCCTCTTGGTTTTTGATCAAATTCAGCCCAGCTTACGACGAGCCGATTGCTTGACAAGACATTTCTGCGTTTCGCACCGCAATTTGACTTTCAGGCGGGGCCTCCGGCAGAGTGATCACCGGCAAAAGTCGACGCAGACCATCATGGTGGCGACGGACGCCGTACTCAAGGTCCGAGAGATGAAAGCCTTCGAAAGCGTCTGACTTCATCGACTCATTTGACCAGATCGACAGTTGCTGATCCTCGACCGAGGTCGCCCGGTCGATGCGGGCGGCCAGATAGCGGGCCAGCCTATGCGCCCGGGTCTCGTTCGGCCAGCGATAGACCCGGCCGGTCAGGCGGGTCAGACCCTCGTTCAAGGGAATGTCGTGGTAGAACTGCACGCCTTCGGGCGTCATTGAGAAGACTATGTTGGGGAACAGGCCATAATAGGTCCAGGCCTTCTGCAGATGGGGCGCAAGCTCGGGCCGGTCAGGGGAAATCTTGCCATAGTGGCGCACCGACCAGCCTTTGCCCGGCACATCGCCGTACCAGCCGATGGACATCGACAGCCCGCCGGCAAGGTGGTGATCCCGGTACGTCCGGCCGTAAAGGTCCTGCAGCCCCGGATGGGCAAGGGCCACATGATAGCCCTCGTTGTCGACATCGCGCACCGATTTCCAGTTGACCGGCAGTTCGGTGGACCAGTCCGGCACCCGAACCGGCACCACGTCCTGCATCCGATAGCTGGCGAAATCGGCATCGAAGGGGGCCATGAGAGTGGTGATGTCAGATTGCGGACCGGGGGCAAAGCGCAGGAAGAGAAAGCCGTGGAAGGACTGCATCTCGATCGGCTTCAGGCCGAAATCTTCGCGCTTCATCTCGCCGAAGGACCGGGGCTGTGAGGCCCCGCGCAGGGTGCCGTCGAGGTTATAGACCCAGCCGTGGAACGGGCAGACGATTGACCCCTTGCAGCTTCCCTCCGAGCCATCAACCACCCGCGCGCCCCGGTGGCGGCACAGGTTGTGAAACGCCCGCGCTACTCCGTCGGCCCCGCGCATCACCATCGCGCGCTCGCCCAGAATGTCGTAGGTCAGCCAGTCGCCCGCGTTCGGTATGTCGCTTTCGTGGCCGACAACTTGCCAATGGGTCAGAAAGACCCTTTCGCGTTCCAAATCGAACAGCGCCTTGGAATGATAGGTCCAGCCCGGCAGGCCGCTGCGGTCCCAGCCGTTCGGAATTGCGACAGTGGGATAGGGAAGTACGGTCATGACTGACCCTCCATTTCGGCCAGCACCCATTGGTGAAAGCGGTGTATCTCGTATTCCTCGGGCATCAGCCGCGCCGCCTTGAACGCGGGCGACCGCATGCCGCGATGGTTCATTTCGGACGCGGCCCCATCTTGATCGATCACAATCTTTGCGAAGTCCGCAACCGCAGCTCCGTCAAATCCCGGCTGCGCCAGTGTCTCGGGCAGGAAATGCCATTCGGCCACCAGCCTTGTGCGTTCCGGCCCCAGGGGCACGATCCGCACCGTCCGCACATAATCAAGATGCGCCACCACATAGGCCGACGGCCAAAGCGTGGCAAAGCTGTAGCCAACCCGCAACTCGTCTTCGGTCAGCCCCTTGAAGAACGGCCCACAGGGTTGGCCATCCATCGTCCAGGTCTGCGCACCCTCCCGCAGGTTCGACTGGACCGGTGCCCCGTCAGGCACCCAGCCCAAAGCCTCGGACGGTCCCATGATGCCCTTGGAATAGATTGGCACCAGATCGCACAGTTCCGGATGGACTCCCGGGCAGTGCAGGCATTCCGAGTAGTTTTCCCAGAAGGCCTTCCAGTTGCAGGCGATCTCGACCTCCCAATGGTGGCCGGTGACCAGCCCGTCCATCGGCCAGTTGTCCAACGTGTTCAGCCCGACATCCGACCAGATTTCACCCGGATCGGCCGAAAGGTTCAGGAACAAAAATCCGTTCCAGACCCGATGCGAAACCGGCTTCAACCCGTGGGCGGACTTGTCGAAATCCTCCGTCGGCACCGCATGAGCGGTCGACACCAGTCGCCCATCCGATGCGGCAAAGGCAAAGGCGTGATAAGGGCAGCGGATCAGCTTGCCCACGGTCTCTTCCTCCGCACGGCACAGCTCTGACCCGCGATGCGGGCAGGAATTGTGCCAGGCGGCAAGCTTGCCCTCGCTGTCGCGCAGGACGATGACCGAAGCCTCGCCAAGCGTCACCCGCCGCATCTTCCCGGTAGGGAATTCCGAGGCCCGCCCGACCATGACCCATTGCCGGGAAAAGATCGTTGCCATTTCGCAGTCGTACCAAGCCCGGTCCATATAGGCCGTACGGGGCAGGCCCTCGGGACAATGGTCCAAGCGCGGCGAAAGGGGATGACGATCCTGGCTTCCCATCAAACCCTCCCGATCAGAACTTACCCGGTGGCGTGGCGCGGCGGCGGTCATGCACAAAGAACGGCCGGTCGATCACATGCGCCTGCATCATCATCTTCTCATAATGCAGCTCACGCAGCGCATAGATTTCGGCCCAGATATTGGCCCCATCCGCATATTTCGTCAGAACCTGCGCCAACGCGATGTTCTTCTTCAACACCGGCGACCAGATCGCCCCGGTGATCACGCCCGCTTCGGTCTTCTTGTTGTGGTAAAGAATAGCCCCTTCGGCCGAGATGTTGCCACCGATCTCCAGTCCCACAAAGCTCCACTTCATGCCCACGTCACGCTGCGCCATCAGCGCCGCCTTGCCGGTGAAATGACCCTTCTGCCAGTCGATCATCCAGCCCAGACCCATCTCCAGCGGGCTGCGTAGCCGGTCCTCGCGCAGACAGACATCCGCCGGGGTAAAGTCAATGCCAGTGATGATCAGCCCCGCCTCCAGCCGCGCCATGTTCAGCGCCTCCGATCCGATGGCGCGGATCCCGTGAAGCTTGCCCGCCTCGAACAGCAGGTCCCACAAAGGCAGCGCCTGATCCGGAGTTGTCCAAAGCTCATAGCCCAGATCGCCGGTGAACCCGGTGCGCGAGATCATCAGCCGGCCCTTGCCAAGCGGAAACTCCGCCATGCGGAACGGCTTCAGCGCACTCACATCAAACCCTGCAATCCTCAGGATTTCCGCCGAGGTCGGGCCCTGCACCGAAAGCGCGGCGATATCCTCGGTCTCTTCAGTGATCACCACGTCAAACCCAAAGGCACTGTCGCTCAGCCAGTTCAAATGCCGCTCCTGACAGCACAGCCGATAGCGGTTCGCCTCCAACCGGAACAGCGTGCCATCGTCCAGCATATGGCCCGCGTCATTCGCCCAGACGGTATATTGCACCCCACCCACCGACAGTTTGGCCACGTTGCGGATCGTCAGTCGGTCAAGGAATGCCGTCGCATCCGGCCCTTCGATCCGGTACTTGATCATCGGGCACAGATCATAGACCGAAGCCGAGTTGCGGATCGCCGAATGTTCCATCGCCAGATCGTCGAAGGAAAGGACTGTCGTATAGCCACCCCAGTTCCCCCAGGCCCAAAGCTTGTTCAGCGCTTCGGTGCGGGGATGAAACGGCGTCTTGAGCAGCGGCGTTTCATAGTGGCGCAGGGTCATTGCGGTCATTCTGCGGCCTCCATCGCCAAGGCGGCATTCCAGCCCGCCGATCCCGAAATTCCACCGCCCGGATGACAGCCAGCTGAGGCCAGCCACAATCCAGGCACCGGCCCCTTGTACTGCGCGATCCCCGGCATGGGCCGCAGGAACAGCATCTGTTCCACCGAAAGCTCACCCGCATGCCAGTTGCCGCCCGGCAGGCCGAACTGGTCCTCGATGTCATAGGGCATCAGGATTTCGGCCGAGGTGACAAGCTTGCCGATTCCCGGCGCATGGGTTTCAAGCTGCGACAGACAGGCTGCCAGCATCGCCTTGCGCGCAGCCTCGCGGTCGGCCGGGGCATGGGGCGCAAACTGGGCCACGATGCTTACCCGATGCATCCCATCTTTCGCCGGTTCATGCGCCGTCGGGATCACGATTTCCAGCGCCGGCCGTTCGGGAACACGACCGTATTTCACTGGATTGAAGGCAAGCTCTACGTCTCGATCACTGCCCGCAATCACCAGCCGGTCCTTGGGGTTCGCCCCCATGAAGTCGGGCAATGCCTTCAGCACCAGCGACAGCCGCGCCGCGCCGCCCCGCGATTTCTGATGTCGCGCACGAGTGGTCATCCCTGCGTCCAGATGCCGGGCACCGACAAGGCTCAGCAGTGTGGTCTTGGGGGCCAGGCTCGACACCACCCGGTCCGCGCGCAGATCTTCGCCGCCCTCCAGCATCACGCCCGCGACCTTCTCGCCCTCGACCAGAATCCGCGCCACCCGCGCGTTGCAGCGCAGCTCGACCCCCTTGTCAGCGACAGCCTTGACCATCACCGCACCAATCGCCGCCATCCCGCCTTTTGGCAGGCCAATCGCCCCCTGCACGCCCAGCGTCTGACCGGACAAGCGCACCAACCACGGCAGCACCGAATTCGGTGACCGCGGACCAGCCCAGCCCCCCAGCACCGCATCAAAGGCCAAGGCGCCTTTCAGTCTGGGATCGGAAATCTCGTCTTCCAGCAGATCGAAGACGTTGGTCAGCAGGATCCGGCCCAGCTCGCGAAAGTTCTTCGCGCCCATTATCCGGGCCTTCAGCCCGATCATCCCCAGCTTGAACAGCGGCGTGTCCGCGCCCTTGGCGATCCGGGGTGGGGTCATCTGGTTCAGCGGCGACAGCACCTTGGCAAAGCGCAACAGCCGCCCGCGCAGCGCCGCCCAAGCCTTGCGATCCGCAGCCGAAACCTCGCCCGAAATCCGCTCGGCCAAGGCACCTTCCAGCCGCAGATGCTTGCCATCCGGCGAAAGCGCCGTCGTGGCAAGTTCACTGTCGGCCCAAGCCAAGCCCAGCTTCGGCAGACCCATTTCCGACAGAACGCGCGGGTCAAGGTTATACGACAGATGCGCCAACCCGTTCGCCCCGCCGCCCGCAATGGCCCCAGCCTCCAGCAGCAGCACCTTTGCGCCCTTGGTGGCAAGCCGATATGCGGCAGCAAGCCCGTTAGGACCTGCCCCGATGATGATAGTGTCAAATGATGGCATAGGCGTCACTCATGTCTTTCGCAGGCTTCTGCATGTCGCGCAGCACTTCGGCAGCGGCGTTCCGTCCCGGGGCCCCCATGACCCCGCCACCGGGATGGGTGGACGACCCGCACAGCCACAGATCCTTGATGGGTGAACGATAGTTCGCATAACCCGGAACGGGCCGGTTGAAGAACATCTGGTCGAAAGTCAGCTCGCCTTGGAAGATGTTGCCCTCGGTCAGACCAACCTCGGCCTCCAACTCGCGGGGGGTGCGGACTTCGCAATGCAGGACCAATGACTTGAACCCCGGCGCATAGCGTTCGATCTGGTTCAGGCAGGCATCGCGGAACCCGTCGCGGTCGGCATCCGTCCAGTCGCGGCCCTCGATCTTCGGGGGCGCATATTGCACGAAACAGGACATGAAATGCTTGCCCGGTGGGGTCATCGTCGGGTCGATCAGCGTCGGGATCATCATGTCCTGGAACGGATCGCGGCTGTAGTGGCCGTCCTTCCAGTCGTCATAGGCGGCTTCCATCTTTTCGATCGTGTCGGTGAAATGCATGTCGCCCTTGATGTTCGGCGCGCCCTCGGGCAGGGCGGTGAACTTCGGCAACCCATCCAGCGCGATGTTCAGCTTGCCGCTGGAGCCGCGCGTCTTGAAGCGCTGGACGCGGTGGACAAAGTCGCTGGGAAGCTCCTTCTCCTCGACGTGTTTCAGGAATGTGCGGCGGACGTCCATGTTGGAGATGACACGGCTAGCCTTGATCTCATTGCCATTGTCCAGAACCACGCCCACCGCGCGGCCATTCTGCACCAGAATCTGACGCACGCCCGACCCGGCCTGAACCTCACCCCCCGAAGCGCGCAAGCTGGAATGCAGCGCCGATGTGATCCCACCCATTCCGCCGCGCGAATAGCCCCAGGATCCGACATTGCCGTCCACATCGCCCATCGCGTGGTGAAGCAGAACATACGCTGTTCCCGGCGACATCGGCCCAAGTGCTGTGCCGATGATCGACCCCACCGCCTGATAGGCCTTGACCACCGGGCTTTCGAAATATTCGTCCAGGAAGTCCGAGATCGACATAGTCCAGAACCGCATCATGTCATAGATCTGCGCTTCTGACTGGCCGGTGATCTGCTTGCCCAGCCAGGCCAGCTCCATCAGATCACGGGGCGCGAAACTGGCCAGATCCGGCGGGCGACGCATCAGCATCGGGCGGATCAGGCGGCAATTCCGCAGGATATCGCGCGAATAGCGGTCGTAGGCTTCCGCATCGCGCCGCGAATGCCGAGCGATCTCGCGCCGGTTCGCTTCATGGTCGCGGAACATGCCAAGATAGCCACCATCCTCGGTGAACATCGCCCCGCCCTCATAGGGCAGGATCTGCAAGCCATGCTTTGGCAGTTCCAGATCGCGCATGATCTCGGGCCGGAAAAGGCTGCTGACATACGAGCAGTTCGAATAGGTGAAGCCGGGGAACAGCTCACGGCTGACCGCCGCCCCGCCAACCCAGTCATTCTTTTCCACGACCAGAACCTTCAACCCAGCCCGCGCCAGATAGCAGGCGGTGACCAGCCCGTTATGCCCTGCCCCGATGATCAGCGCGTCATAGCTCATTCGCTGCCCGTCCCATGCTCCAGAACCAGATCAACCGCCGTTTCCACGGCGTTCAACGTGTCGGTCAGACAAGTCGGATCCAGCCCATGAGCTTCGCACATGAACCAAGGCTCGCGACTGTCGGGTTCGACGATGATCATCAGATCATGCAGGTAATGTGCCATCGCGTCATAAAAGCTGTAATCGCTGGTCTTCCAGGCGCGATAGTTGTCCGGCGGGGTTTCCGCGAAGAACAACCCGAACATCGACGGATGCCCGGTATAGGAATGCACAATCTTGCGGGCGTTCAGGATCTTGGAAATCCCCGCCTTCAGACTTTCCCCGTAAGTCGCAATCGTCTCCAGCGCCGGGGTTTCGTCCAGAATCCGCAGGCATTCCTCGGCCGCCGCCAGCGACACCGAATGCGCGGTATAGGTGCCGCCATGCGACGCCCCGCCATAGCGGAAATGACGCATCACCTCCTCACGCCCGGCCACGACCGAGATCGGATAGCCATTGGCCACCGCCTTGGCGAAAGTCGTAATATCCGGGACCACGCCCATGATGCCCTGAATGCCGGACTTGCCGACGCGAAAGCCCGACTTCACCTCGTCAATGATCAGCATCACGCCATGCTTGGTGCAAAGCTCACGCGCCAGCTGGACATATTCCGGTCGCGCCATGATCGAACAGCAGTTGCCCTGAATGGGTTCGATCAGCATCGCCGCCAGCTTGTCGCCGTGGCGCTTGAACATGTCCTCCAGCCGATGGAAATCGTTCATCGGCGTGATATGCGCCAGTTGCTTCACGGTAGGCGGAATACCCTTGCCATAGGGAACCAGCTCCGGGTCGGTGTTCGACCCCAGATCCCATTCCTCCATGTTAGACATCCACATCGCCGCGTCGAAAAGCCCGTGATAGCCGCCCTCGACCAGCAGATACTGCTCACGGCCCGTATAGGCCCGCGCCAACCGTAGCGCGGCCATCACTGCCTCGGTCCCCGAGTTGGAAAATCGCACCAGTTCCGCCGCCGGAACCATCTTCGAAATCCGGTCAGCGACGATCAACTCCCGCTCGGTCGACAGCGCAAAGACGCCGCCCACTTCCATCCCCTTGCGGGCGGCAGCGTCAACGCGGTCATCGGCATAACCCAGGATCGCCGGACCATAGCCCAGCCGGTAATCGACATAATTGTTGCCGTCGATGTCCCATGTCCGGCCGCCCTTGCCGTGGTCGACATAGATCGTCCGCTCGTCGCCCCAATAGCGGAACGTCGAGGAGACACCCAAAGGCAGCCGCTTTACAGCGCGCTGAAACTGGGCGTTGGACTTGGTCAGATTGCGGGTCGGCAGCGGCGGCATGAAGGCTCCACAGAAGGTTTCGGGTGTCCCTTGATCTCATTTGACTGACTGCATTGTCAATCAGAAGTTTTTCTTTGCGATTTCATGCTTTCCCCTTAAACGGACAACAAAGCGGGGGAAAATAGTGGGCGAATCTCTCTCAGGTGATCCGGCTAAGCCGCCGCGGACCATGAGCCGCGAACAGCGCCGGACGCAGTTGATCGAAGCGACAATCAGCACCCTTGCGACCCGGGGCTATTCCCGCACGACCCTGACCGAAGTTGCCAGAACGGCTGGGCTTTCACATGGCTTGGTGCTTTTCCATTTCGAGACCAAGGAAAAACTTCTGGGCGAAACCCTTGCCTATCTGGCCGAGGAATACCGCCAGAACTGGCAAGCGGCCCTGAACCGGGCAGGGACCTCACCAGCCGAACAGCTCAACGCCATGATCGAGGCCGATTTCAGCCCGATCGTCTGCCAACCTTCCCGCCTTGCGGCCTGGTGCAGCTTTTGGGGTGAAGCCCAGTCCCGCCCGCTCTATCAGGCAGCCTGTGGCGAAAAGGACGATGCCTACAACCAGACGATCGAAGGAATCTGCGGCCGGCTGTCGGATCTTGGCGGCTATGGCCGCGACCCGGTCAAGATCGGGCGGATCATTCGCGTCACGATCGAAGGGGTCTGGCTGGACCTGATGACCATGACTACCGCCTATTCGCACGATGAGGCGCTCAGCACGGTGCGCACCTGCGTTTCGCTGTGCTTTCCCGATCACTTCGACCGCTTTGGCCTGAAGTAGCGCTTCCGTCAGGCGGTCCGCTGCGGCGTCCGGCTTTCCAGCCAGCGGAACATGAACACAATCAGCCCCGCAATCGCCATGTAGATGATCGCCAGCAGGAACAGCGGTTCATAGACGATGAACGTGTCCTGCCGGATGCGACCCGCGACGGCATAGATTTCCATGATTGTGATGGTCGACACCAGAGGCGTTGACTTCAACTGCAGCACCGTCTCGCCACCAATCGTCGGCAGCACGCGGTTCAAGGCCTGCGGTAGCCATATCCGGCGGAACAGCGTGAAGCGTGGCATCCCCATCGCCTTGGCGGCCTCAAGCTGGCCGTGCGGCACCCCCCTGAAGGCGCCACGCATGACCTCACCCTCATATCCCGCGACTGACAGGGACAATGCGACGACCGCATAGGGCCAAGCCTGACGCAGCAGCGGCCAAAGGTCGCTTTTCTGCACCCAAGTTCCGGGGAAAAGCGAACCAAGGCCATAGTACAGCAGCCAAATTTGCATCAGAAGCGGCGTGCCCCGAATGATCGTACAATAAATCCGCGCGGGCAGCGCCAAATACCAAGGCCCCACTGCCTGAGCGAGCCCGATCGGGATGGCCAGACACATGCCGACCACCATCGTCACGGTCGTCAGCCAGATCGAAAGCCAGATGCCCTTGAGGATCAGGATTTGATACTTCGACTCTCCCAGCCATTCCCAGCGGCCCCAAACCACGGCCGCAGCTACGGCGGCCAGTGCCAAGGCGATCAGTACGATACGATGAGGTTTCAGGAAACTCTGCATGGTGTCAGCCCCTTACGTCCCTTTGACCTTTGCGGGCCCATTTCTCGATTCGCGCAAAGGCGAATATCGAAATCAGGGAAATCAGCAGGTACATCGCCATCGCTGCCGGATAGAAGGTGAAGAACGCCTTGGTTGTTGCCGAGGCCTGATAGGTCGCCTTGGTCAGTTCCGAAAAGCCGATCACGGCCAGAAGCGCGGTATCCTTGGTCGCGTTCAGCCACAGATTGCCAAGACCCGGGACAGCGTTCGCCGTCATCTGCGGAAAAATGACACGTCGTGCCACCTGCCCGGGGGCCATGCCCATCGCCCGCGCCGCCTCGATCTGACCATGCGGCACCGCTAGGATCGCCCCGCGCAGGACCTCGGTCTGATAGGCCCCTTGCACGAAGGCCAGAACCACCACCCCGGTGATGAATTGCGGAAGATCGATCCGCTCATATCCGGAAGCAATCAAAAGCTGGTTCAGACCCGCTGGAACGGCATAGTACAAGATCAGCATGAGAACCAGTTCGGGCACAGCCCGAACCAGTGTCGTATAGACCGACCACAGGTCTTTCGCGACCGGGCCGCCATAAAGCTTGCCGAAGGCCCCCGTCACCCCGATCAGGAAGCCCAGGGCATAGGCACCGATGGCAATCAGGATCGAATTGCCGAAACCCCAAAGCAGCGTGGCACCCCAGCCGCAATCGCCAAAGCCCAAGAGTTCGAGCGAGGAAAGTTGGGCGGGGGGCGGGCAGATCATCAGTTGACCGCGCCGTAGATGTCAAAGTCGAAATATTGCTTGGTGATGGCATCATAGGTGCCATTGTCGCGGATCGCCTTGATGGCTGCGTTCAGCGTGTCCTTCAGCGGGTCGCCCTTGCGCAGGCCAAAACCCGTGCCGTTGCCAAGGATTTCCACATCATCCGCCACCGAGCCGACCAGTTCGCAGCAGGCCATTCCGGCTTCGGACTTCAGGAAATCGGCACCCGGCAAGGCATCCATCAGCATGGCGTCGATCCGGCCAGCGGCAAGGTCCTGGTTCACTTCATCCTGGGTCTGGTAGGTCTTGGTTTCGGCCACAGCGTCGGCAAAATACTTCTGGGCATAGGCCTCTTGCGAGGTGGAAACCTGGATGCCAAGGATCTTGCCGGTCAGGCCAGCAACATCTGGTGACCCTACTGCCCCTTTGTTGGCAATCATCGAAATCGGCGTCGCGTAATACTTGTCCGAGAAGTCGATCGTCTTTTCGCGTTCGGCGGTAATCGACATCGATGACATGATCACGTCGATCTGCCCCGAAGTCAGCGCCGGGATGATCCCGTCCCACGCCGTAGGGGTGATCACGCACTCAAGCTTGGCTTCCGCACAGATCGCAATCATGAAGTCGACCTCCCAGCCAACCCAGTTCCCGTTCGCATCGGGTGCGGTGAAGGGCGGATAGGGTTCGGCGGCGACGCCGATCTTCAATGGTTCAGCCTGAGCCAGCGTGCCAAAAGCCATGACGGCTAATGCGGACAGGACGATCTTCTTCATCACTCATGCTCCTAGGCGGGAAAGTCGCGGGCATGGGGGCGCAGAGACGCGCCCCCATGCAAAACGGGCCTACTGGCCGTAGATGTCGAACGCGAAGTAGGGCTTGCTGATGGCATCATAAGTGCCATTCTCGCGGATCGTCTTGATCGCAGCGTTCAGCGTGTCCTTCAGCGGATCACCTTGGCGCAGACCAAAGCCAACCCCCGCACCAAGGATCGCCGGGTCATCGGCGGCCATGCCGGCCGACTTGCAGCACGCCTTGCCCGCATCGCTGTCCAGGAAAGCCTGCAGCGCGATCGAGTCAGCCATGACCGCGTCCACCCGACCGGCGGCAAGGTCCTGGTTGGCCTCGTCCTGAGTCTGGTAGGTCTTGATTTCCGCAGCGACGCCAGCGAAATGCGCCTGGGTATAGGCTTCATGCGTGGTCGAAACCTGCACACCGACGATCTTGCCGGTCAGACCAGCTTCGTCAGGGGTGATGTCGCTGTCGGCCGCAACCATGATCATCGCCGGGGTGTTGTAATACTTGTCCGAGAAGTCGATGGACTTCTTCCGCTCTTCGGTGATCGACATCGAGGACATGATCACGTCGATCTGCCCCGAGGTCAGAGCCGGGATGATCCCGTCCCATGCGGTGGGGGTGATCACGCAGGTCAGTTTGGCTTCCGCGCAAACCGCATTCATGAAGTCGACTTCCCAGCCAACCCAGTTCCCGCTCGCGTCGGGCGAGGTGAAGGGCGGATAGGGTTCAGCGGCGACGCCGATCTTTACTTCCTGCGCGGCAACCGGGCTGGCAAGCAGCGCGGCCACAACTATGGCTTTGAATTTCATGGTATTCTCCCTGGGTGTTGGTCCGTCTTTTCAGCCGACGGATTTCAGAAACTGTTTCAGTCGTTCGGACTTCGGCGCGCCGAACAACGCGTCCGGTGGGCCTTCTTCCTCGATCAGGCCATTGTGCAGATAGATCACATGGCTTGCCACTTCACGGGCAAACTTCATCTCATGCGTGACCAGAACCATCGTGCGGCCTTCATCGGCAAGGCCCCGGATCACCTGCAGCACTTCGCCCACCAGTTCAGGGTCCAGCGCCGATGTCGGCTCGTCGAACAGCATTGCCCGGGGTTCCATGCACAGGGCCCGCGCAATCGCCGCGCGCTGCTGCTGGCCGCCCGACAAGTAGGCGGGATAGGCCCCTTCCTTCTCGGCCAGGCCAACCCGCGCCAAAAGCTTGCGGGCACGCGCAATTGCCTCGTCCTTTGGGGTCTTCATCACATGAACTGGAACTTCGATCAGGTTCTCCAGCACGGTGCGGTGGGTCCAGAGGTTGAAGTTCTGGAACACCATTCCCAAACTTTGCCGAAGCCGCTCGATCTGCTTTCGATCTGCTGGCGAGCCATCCGGCTTCATCACCACATCCTCGCCCCCGATGGCGATACGGCCCGAGGACGGTGTTTCCAGAAAATTGACGCACCGCAGCATGGTCGACTTGCCCGAACCAGACCCGCCAATGATTGCAACCACATCGCCTTCGCGCGCGGTAAGCGAGACACCTTTCAGAACATGGTGCGACCCAAAGCTCTTGTGCAGATCCTCGACCTTGATGGTCTCTGGTCTAGTGGCTGCGTCGTCGGCCATGTGCTCCCCCGTTTCGGGTATACAAGCGTGCAAAAACATTGAGCGCAAGTCTTTACTTGGGACTTCGGCGGGCATCCAGCCTTGAAGGGCAAGGGCCTCTCGTCTAATCAGGTATCAGCAAGCGAGGCCCGGAATGCGCATCCTGATCACCAATGACGATGGCATCAACGCGCCGGGGCTTGAGGTTCTGACCGAGATCGCCACCGAAATCGCCGGGCCGGGCGGCGAGGTGTGGACCGTGGCCCCCGCCTTCGAACAATCCGGTGTCGGCCACTGCATCAGCTATACCCATCCGATGATGATCGCCGAACTTGGCCCCCGCCGCTTTGCCGCCGAGGGAAGCCCCGCCGATTGCGTGCTGGCGGCGATCTACGATGTCCTTGATGGGGCAAAGCCCGATCTGGTGCTTTCCGGCGTGAACCGGGGCAATAACGCGGCCGAGAACGTGCTTTACTCTGGCACCATCGGCGGCGCGATGGAGGCTGCCCTGCAAGGCGTGCCCGCAATTGCCCTTTCGCAGTTCTTCGGGCCGGAAAACGCCCGCCTTGCCGACCCCTTCGAAACCGCGCGGGTCCACGGGGCTGCGGTGGTTCGGGCGCTCTTGGACAAGGGGCTCTGGACGAACGACGACTATAGGGTCTTTTACAACGTGAACTTCCCGCCGCTTCCCGCCGCCACGACGCGCGGGATGAAAGTCGCCGCCCAAGGCTTCCGGCGCGATACCGCTTTCTCGGTCGAGCCGCACCAGTCCCCCTCGGGCCGCAAGTTTCTGTGGATCAAGGGCGGTCCGCAGCAGACGCCCACCCTGCCCGGCTCGGATGCCGCCGTGAACCTTGAGGGTTTCATCTCGGTTACGCCCATGCGCGCCGATCTGACGGCGCATGACCTTCTGGCCGACCTGGAAATCAGGCTGGCATGACCAGACCGCCGGAGGACCAGCCCCTGACCGACCCCGGTTCCTCCCACGAGCTTGCCGAACGCAAGATGCGCTTTCTGTTTGCCCTGCGCTCTCGCGGCGTGACGGACAGCCGGGTTCTGACCGCGATGGAAATGATTGATCGCGGTCATTTCGTGCGCGGCATCTTTGCCGACCGTGCTTATGAGGACATGCCCCTTCCCATCGCCTGTGGCCAGACGATCAGCCAACCTTCGGTCGTGGGCCTGATGACCCAGGCCTTGGCGGTGAACCCCCGCGATACCGTGCTCGAAATCGGCACCGGCTCGGGCTATCAGGCGGCTATCCTCTCGCAACTTGCCCGCAGGGTCTATACCGTCGACCGCTACCGCCGCCTTGTGCGCGAGGCCGGCGAAGTGTTCCGCCAGCTTGACCTTGCCAATATCACGACCATCGCCGCCGACGGATCCTTCGGCTTGCCGGATCAAGCCCCCTTTGACCGCATCATCGTGACCGCTGCCGCCGAAGACCCCCCCGGCCCGCTGCTTGACCAGCTGAAGCTGGGCGGGATCATGGTCCTTCCAGTAGGCCAGTCAGACACAGTGCAAAGCCTGATCAAGGTGACCCGGACCGAGCGCGGCTTTGATTACGAGGAACTTCGCCCGGTACGCTTTGTCCCACTGGTCGAGGGGCTCGGCTCCGAGTAGGATACTTGACCAGAACTGGGTTCAAAGACCGGGGCTCAATCAATGCGGCTTTCCGGCGAGAAAATGACGGGGCGGATGGCCATGCGGAAGACCTACGGCAAGTTGCGGCTGACTTTGACACTTGGGGCCAGTGCGCTGGCACTTTCGGCCTGCATGGGCGGCGGCAACCTCGACTGGGATCTGCGACAGAATGGTGGGGCAACCGCCGACGCTGCACGTCAGGCCACGGCAGCGGCCCCAACGCCGGATGCAAACGGCATCCTGTCTTATCCCGACTACCAGCTCGCTCAGGCCCGGCGCGGCGACACTGTGGCATCGCTTGCTGGTCGGCTAGGTCTGAACCCCGAAGATGTCGCGCGCACCAACGCCTTGCACGCCAATGACCCCCTGCGCCAGGGTGAGCTTCTTTTGCTGCCATCCCGCGTCTCGGCCGTCCCGCAGCCTGCCGCCATCGGTGGTGCTAGCGGCGGCCCGATCGACATTTCGGCGATCGCGACAACGGCTCTGGACAATGCCGGGTCCTCGACCTCCCCCGCCGCCTCACAGCCCATAGCGGGCCAGCCCCTGACCCACCGGGTCGAACGGGGCGAGACGGCCTTCACCATTTCCCGCGCCTATAACGTCTCGGCCAAAGCGCTTGCCGATTGGAACCAGCTTGGCCCCGACATGGGCGTGCGCGAAGGCCAGACTCTGATCATCCCGATTGTAACTGGCCCGGCCCCCGAGCTTGAACCCGTGCCAACCCCGCCAGGAGCAGGCTCCCCCACGCCCGAGCCGCCCTCGGCATCCGAACCCCTGCCGGATGAAGATCCTACCGTCGCTGGCACCAAACCCAAGGAAACCCCGCCATCGCCCGATCTGGGATCCGAAGCCTCCGCCGCTTCGGCAGCGAAATTCGCCATGCCGGTCGAAGGAAATGTCATCCGTGGCTATGACAAGGCGTCGAACCAGGGGATCGACATCGCCGCCGCTGCAGGAAGTGCCGTGAAGGCTGCCGATGCAGGCACCGTCACCGTCATTTCGGCAGACACAAACGGCAAGGGCATCGTAATCCTGCGCCATGCCGACAATCTGTTGACGGTCTATGTCGGTGTCAGCGATGTCTCGGTTGCCAAAGGCGCAAAGGTGACGCGCGGCCAGGCCATCGGCAAAGTGGCGGCGGGCGATCCGGCCTTCCTGCACTTTGAGGTGCGCAATACCTCGAAGGAAAGCTTCGATCCGATGACCTATCTGCAGTAGCGAAAGGGCAGAATTCGCACGAATTCTGTCACGATTTCCGGCGGAAATCGCCTTCACTCCGGCAGCTGCGACACCAGCACCTTGTCGATCCGCCGCCCATCAAGGTCAATCACCTCGAAGCGGAAACCCTCTGCCGAAAAGACGGCCCCCAGTTCGGGCAAATGGCCGATCTGGTGCAGGAAAAGCCCCGCCACCGTGTCATATTCCCCCGCCATCTCGCGCGGCAGGCCAAGCATGTCGCAGAATTCATCGACCGGCATCCAGCCTGCGACCAGCTTGCTACCATCTTCGCGCGTCACGATTGCCGGTTCATCTTCGTCACTCGCCGCCACCGCGCCGATGATCGCCTCCAGCACATCGCCGGTGGTGATGATGCCCTCGAAGTGGCCGTATTCATCATAGACCAGCGCCAGATGGTGTTCCGACTTGTGCAGGATCTCCAGCACGTCAAGCGCTTCGGCCTGATCAGAAACCACCGGCACCTGCCGGACCAGCGCCTTCAACTCCAACGTCTCGCGCCGCGACACGGCCTGGAATGCGTCGGTTAGCAGGACGATCCCCAGAACCTCGCCCTCGGCATCCACGACCGGCATTCTTGGTCGTGCCACCTTGCGGATCGCCGCCACCGCTTCGGCACCGGTCGCATCCAAGGGCAGCATCTCGACCTCGTGCCGTGGGGTCATCAGCGCCCGCGCCGTCCGGTCGCTTAACCGCATGACGCCCGAGATCATCTCGCGCTCTTCCGTCTCAAGCACCCCGCCTTCATGCGCTTCAGCCAGCAGCACATGCACCTCTTCCTCTGTCACCCGATTGTCGGATGCCCCGCGCTGACCAAGCACCCACAGCAAAAGCTTCCCCGACCGTTCCAGAAGCCAGACCAGAGGTGCTGCAACCACCGACAGCACGACCATCGCCGGGGCCATGCGAATGGCAATCTTCTCAGGGTTCCGCAGCGCGATCTGCTTGGGCACCAGCTCGCCGATGACCAGACTGAAATAGGTGATCCCCAGGACCACACCTCCGACCCCCAGCGTTGCGGCCCAGTCGGCCGGAACCCCCTCGGCCACCAGAAATTCTTGCAATCTCCGACCCAATGTCGCGCCCGACAGGGCACCTGACAGAACCCCGACCGCCGTGATCCCGATCTGCACTGTAGACAGGAACCGCCCCGGATGTTCGCCCAGCCGCAGCGCCAGCCGCGCCCCCCGACTTTTCGCCTCCAGAGGTTTCAGACGGGCAGGCCGCGCGCTGACAATCGCCAGCTCGGACATGGACAGCACGCCGTTCAGGATGATCAGGGCAAGAATGACAAGGATTTCTGTGACCATGATCCCTATCGCGTAAGGCGAGTCTCGGTTCCCTGCAAGCTCGGATCGCGGATCAGGCGCGGATACGCACGCCTTCGCGCGCTGCAAGGTCACAAAAGAACTGCCAAGCCACCCGCCCGGACCGGCCGCCCCGTGTCGCCTGCCATTCCACCGCCTCGGCGTGAAGCCGGTCTTCCGGCACTTTCACACCATGTGCAGCGCAATAGCCGCCGATCATCTCGAAGTATTCATCCTGCGTGCAGGGATGGAACCCCAGCCACAGCCCGAACCGATCGGAAAGCGAGACCTTCTCCTCTACCGCCTCACCCGGCGTGATCGCGGTTGACCGCTCATTCTCGATCATCTCGCGCGGCATCAGGTGGCGACGATTGGAGGTCGCATAGAGGAGCACATTCTCCGGCCGCCCCTCGATGCCCCCATCCAGCACCGCCTTCAGTGATTTGTAGTGCTGGTCGTCATGGCTGAACGACAGGTCATCGCAGAACAAAAGGAACCGATGCGCCGCCGCCCGCAGGTGCCCCAGTAAACGCTGGACCGAGGGCAGATCTTCGCGGCTAAGCTCCACGATCTTCAGGTCATGCCCCTCGGCCCGGACCGCCGCATGAACCGCCTTTACAAGGCTCGACTTGCCCATCCCCCGCGCGCCCCAAAGCAGCGCGTTGTTCGCAGGCAGCCCCGCCGCGAAATGCCGGGTGTTTTCCAGAAGCGTATCGCGCGACCGGTCCACGCCGATCAAAAGCCCGATGTCAACGCGGGATACCCGCGTCACCGGGTCCAGCCGGTCCGGCCCTATGTGCCAGGCAAACGCCTCAGCTGCCGCAAAGTCCGGGGCGGGCATCGGTGCCGGGGCCAACCGCTCCAGCGCCGCAGCAATACGCTCCAACTGGTCGGTCATGCCTTGCCGTCCGCTTCGACCTCGTCATCGTCGTCGATGTCGACCCAGGTGCCATCGGCGCGCATCTGCGCTTCGCGCTGGCGTTCAAACCGGCCGACAAGCAGGATCGAAACCTCATAGAGCGGATAGATCACCGCAAACAGGATCAGCTGGCTCATCACATCCGGCGGCGTCACCATGGCGGCCACGGCCAGAATGCCGACCACCGCATATTTCCGCATCGCCTTCAGACCCCGCGACGAGGCCAACCCTGCCCGCCCCATCAGCGCCAGAAGGACGGGCAACTGAAAGCAGATGCCGAAGGCCATGACAAAGCTCATCGTCAGCGACAGATAGCTTTCCATCGAGCCATTGAAGACGATGCCGGAAGGCACCGCCGCAGCCGGAGTCGCTGCACCGGGGGCCGCTGTGGCACCTGCCTCGACGGTCGGCGCGAAACTGTCCTGAAACGACAGGAAGAACTGGAAGGCCCAGGGCAGGATCAGGAAATAGGCCACCGCACCGCCCAGAACGAACATCACCGGCGAGGCGATCAGGAACGGCAGAAACGCAGCCTTCTCACTGCGGTAAAGCCCCGGCGCCACGAACCGCCACAACTGATAGGCGATGATCGGAAAAGCCAGACCAAAACCGCCCCAAAGGCCGATCTTCATCGAGACGAAGAAGCCCTCTTGCATCTTGATCAGCACCAACTGGCATTCCTGACCCCGCGCAAGCAAGGTGTTGCACAATGGGGCCTTCAGCAACTCGAAAACGGGCTTCCAAAAGATCCAGGCGAACAGAAAGGCCACTGTAAACGCAGCAACCGAATAAAGGATGCGGTTGCGCAATTCAGTCAGATGCTCGATCAGCGGGGCCGAGCTGTCGTTGATCGTATTTTCCTTGGTCATTCCTCGTCGACCTTGCTCTTGCGCTTGCGCCCTGGAGCGCGCTTCACCGCCTCGGGGGCTGGCTCTGTCGCGACAACCGCTTTCGGCGCGTCCAGCGCCTTCAGCTTTGCATTCATCTCGTCCATGATCGCCTTTCGCGCCGCCTGCTTTTCGCGCAGCGCCTGGGTCTCGGGCCCGACTTCCTTCAGGATCGTCGGCGCAGCCTCAGCCTCGGCAGCTTTCACAACCGGGGCCGGGGTCGCGGGCATCGGCGGTGGCGTCAAACCAACATTCGTCGGTGTCGTGGGGCGTGCCGCGTTCTTGACCGGATCCCATTTCTCGAACTTGTCAGCCGCAGCTTTCAGGCTTTGCACCCCGCTTGAAACCGGGTTGGTCACGGCCTTCAGGTCCTTGCGCACTTCGTCGACGCCGCTTTCCTTGGCCGCCTGCTCCATCGCCTTGCTGAACTCACGCCCCATCTGGCGCAGCTTGGCCGTGAACCGCCCCAACTGGCGGAACATTTCGGGCAGGTCCTTCGGGCCGACGACAATCAGCGCGACAACGCCGATCACCATAAGCTCCATCCAGCCGATATCAAACATGGCGCAAGCCTTCCTTCCGACTGGGCATCAATACGATGGCCCGGGGCTGTTCAGCCTCAGGCTTTATCCTTGTCCGACGGCGTGACGTCCTTGGCGGCTTCGGCGCTTTCCTTCTGGATCTCTTCTGAGCCTTCCTTGACGCCCTTCTTGAAGGCGGTGATGCCCTTGCCGAATTCGCCCATCATCCCGGCAATCTTGCCACGGCCAAAAAGCACCAGAACCACAATCGCGATCACCAAAAGCTGCAGCGGGCTACCCATATGCATGTCATGTCTCCTTTTCAGGGCCGATCAAACCGGCCAAACTCCACGTTGGCGCCTGTTTACGCTGCTCTGCCGACCGGTTCCAAGAGCGATAGCAGTTGCGCAACGCAATCAACTGACAGTATTTTGTCAGTAAGGTCGGCAAGTCGGTTTTTTCGGCTCACCGAAAATACCGACCTATTGCCTACCCTACGCGGCGGGAACAGATGAAACGCGACGCACGCCTTTACGACATCGTTCAAAGCCTGCGCGACGGTCGGCTTCATACTGCCGCCGAACTTGCCACCCTGCTGGGCGTGTCAACACGCACGATCTGGCGCGACATGGACATGCTTGCGGCAACAGGCCTACCGGTGACCGGCGAACGTGGGCTCGGCTATATCCTCCGCTCACCCCTGATGCTGCCACCCACCATGCTGACCGCCGAAGAGCTTGAGGCCCTCGCCGAGGGCCTGCGCCACGTCGCGCAAGAGGGAAACCCAAGGGCCAAGGCAGCCAAAAGCCTGCTTTACAAGGTCGCAACCCTTCTGCCCCAATCGGGGCTGGAGGCGGACCCATCATGACGCGAAAACAGCGCCTAGCCGCCCTGATCGCCGCGCTCTCCAGCCCCGGCGACCACGGCCTCACGGTCCTTGCAAACCGCCTGAAACGCAGCCCGGCGCAGGTCCGCCTGGACATCGACGATCTCCTTGTCGCCGGATATCCGATTGAAACGGCTCCTGATGCAAGTTGGCGGATGGTGCGGCTGTCGGCGCTGCCATCCCTGACCGTCACCGAGGAGGAACTCAACGCGCTCCGTCTGGCAGTCAACCGGGTTCCGGGATCCGAGGCCGCAAGTCTTGCCCGGCTGCTTGACCGTGCCATACCGGACTACTTTCCAGGCATCGACCTGGACAACCTGACAACCGACATTCCGGGTATGGCGATGAAAGCCTGCGCGCCATTCCTGCCCATTCTGCGCCGGGCCATAAGATTGCAGTGCTGGATCCAGGTGCACTATCAAGACGCCGACGGCAGCCTGACCGACCGTCGCCTGCACCCCCTGGGTCTGGAGCGTTGGAGCCACAGTTGGGCTTTGGTGGCCTGGTGCACTCTGCGCCACGACTTTCGCACCTTCCGGCTGGACCGAATTGCCAGCCTGACAGTAACCGACGAAATCGCGCCTCACCGACTTGGCCGCGATCTTGCGACCTTCGCTGCACTGCATCGGCAACGCGACGACTGACCCGCACCGCCAAGACACCGCTGGCCCAGATTGCAGGTGATTCGCCGAAACTCGTTAACCGATCCAAAGCTTGCAGTGCTCAAAGACAGGTGGAAGACGCATGGAAGACACATGGAAGACGGAAAGAAGATGGGCGAAATCCGACTAACTCACTGACTTAACACACAGAACCCCGCCCTGCCCTAAACCCCGAAGACAAAGCACCGATCCCGTCGGATCATCAGCCAGAGCACCGTTCCGGGCTTCGGCAGAAACACCCCCGGCACCGAAGCCGTCAACTTTGCCCCCTCAAAATCCATCGCAAAATCGACCAGGCTCTCGCGCCCCAGATATCGGCTTCGCAGCACTGTTCCACGGGCGGGCACCCCTTCCTCGGGCGTCGGATTGGGACCACGCCCCCCCCGGTCAAAGTCGATCCGCAAGTGCTGAGGACGGATCACGATCTCGACCATCGCGCCATCCGGGTGCCCGGGCGTCAGGAACGCACCGAACGGCGTTTCGGTCAAAGCCCCCCGCGAAAACCCGCGTATCACATTGAGATCGCTGAAGAAGGCCGCCACCGCCTTGTCGACCGGGGCGTTGTAGACGTTATAGGGCGCACCGCGCTGCACGATCCGCCCTGCCCGCATCAGCGCAATCTCATCGGCCATCCGCATCGCTTCATCCGGCTCATGCGTGACAAGCAGAACCGCCGCGCCCTCTTCCTTCAAAAGCTCCAGCGTCCGGTCGCGGATACCATCGCGCAACCGGTTGTCCAGCCCCGAGAACGGCTCGTCCATCAACATGACCCGAGGGCGCGGTGCCAGCGCCCGCGCCAAAGCCACCCGCTGCTGCTCGCCACCCGAAAGCTCATGCGGCAGCTTGGGGCCAAACCCGGACAGGTCCACTTTTTCGAGCAGTTCCCCAACCCGACTCGCCTTTTCCATCCGGTCGCCGCGCAAGCCAAAGCCGATGTTCTCAGCCACGGTCAAATGGGGAAACAGCGCAAAATCCTGAAACATCAGCCCCACGGACCGCGCCTCTGGCGGCACATGGACGCCAGTCGCTTCGACCAGACGCCCATCGATCCGGACCTCGCCTCCCCCGGCTCGCTCTACCCCCGCGATCATCCGCAGGGTCGTCGACTTGCCACAGCCCGAAGGCCCCAGCAGGCACATCACCTGCCCCGCCGCCACCGCCAATGAGACCCGGTCCACCACCGGCTGCCCGCCAAAGCCGCGGGTCAGGTTGGTCACTTCCAGTCGGATCGGGGTGCTCTCGGGCATCATTCCTGCCAGATTTTCTCGGGCATTTCCTATCAGTGCCGAAACGGCCGGACAAGCACGAGCTGATGCCCAAGTCTTACACCGAAGATTGACGCGATAGCGACCCCGTGATTGGATCGCCCGCAGGTAGAAAAGGCGGACACTCCATGCGAACCAGCTTCATCGCGCAACTTTGCGCGGCCCTGATGATTACAAGCCTGTTTCTGCCGTGGTTTCCCGATCCGTTCGGCGGCCAGATCGTCCCGTTCCGGATCCTGCAACAGATCGAGCCGTCGCAGATCAGCCAGCGGTTGGCGGACCTCCCCCCCGAAGGCATTGCTTTCGTTGCTTCTTTCGTCCTTGCCGCGCTGATGCTTGTCCTTGGTTTCATGGGGGCAACGCCCCGGCTCCTCGCAATCGTGACGGGCGGATGCCCCCTCGCGCTGGTCGGCTGGGCGGCGTTCAAAGGCTATCAATCTGCGGCCGCCGCATCGATTGACGGCGCAAAGCCCGACATCGCCCAGATGCTGACCGAACTTGCCAAGATCTTTCAACCCGGCGCCTGGCTCTGGCTTGGCGCGGGTACGGTACTCTTTCTCCTCGCCCTCATTGATCGCGGCAGCCCGCGCCGCCGCTAATCTTACATCGTCGTATTGGTGGCGCCCCCGTCCAGCAGGACGTTCTGACCCACGATAAAGCCCGCATGCTGCGAACAGAGGAACGCGCAAGTCGCACCGAACTCTGACGCCGTGCCATAACGCCCCGCCGGGATCGTGGCCGCGCGCTCGGCGATCACCTCTTCCATGGGGATCCCCCGCGCCTTCACCACCGCCCCATCCAGCGCAATCGCGCGGTCGGTCGCATGGATGCCCGGCAAAAGGTTGTTTATCGTCACCCCCTGGCCCGCCACCTGCCGCGAGGTTCCCGCAACAAAGCCCGTCAACCCCGCGCGCGCCGTGTTCGACAGCCCCAGAACCCCGATCGGCGCCTTGACCGAAACAGAAGTGATGTTCACCACCCGGCCCCAACCCTTGGCAATCATCCCCGGCAAGACCGCCTGCATCAGCGAAATCGGCGTCAGCATGTTGCCGTCAAAGGCCTTGATGAAATCTTCGCGGCTCCAGTCTGACCACATCCCCGGCGGCGGCCCGCCCGCATTCGTCACCAGAATGTCGAACGGCCCATAGGCCAGCACAGCCGCCCGCCCCGGCTCGGTGGTGATGTCGCCCGCAACCGCCACCACCGCCACCCCATGCCGCGCCCGGATCTCTGCCGCCGCCGCTTCCAGCGCCTCAGCCCCCCGCGCATTCATCACCAGATCCACGCCCGCCTCGGCCAAAGCCTCCGCGCAGCCGCGCCCCAGGCCTTTGGACGATGCACAAACCAGCGCCCGCTTTCCCCTGATCCCCAGATCCATCCGCGATACTCCCCTTTGCGGCAAAGCTAGGCGCTGCCCGCGAAAAGGTCCACCCAACGCTTTCTCTTTCCCAAATATCCTCGGGGGGATGCTTGTGGTTCAAGAAACCGCAAGCTTGGGGGGCGAAGCGCCCCCATGCCCGAGGAGGAGGCGAAGCCCGACGACGAGACAAAGAGTCTTCGCGCCTGGCACAGGCGCTCCATTCACAAGCCGCCCCAAGCCGCGCAACCTTAAAAAACTCTGAACGCCCACAATCAACCGACTGAAATCATTCAATCCGTAGTCTCTGTCCAGCGTGGACAGCCTTGCAGCGATCCAACCCAGGCTCCGGAAGGGGTCCTGCCTTTACAGGCGCGACGACCGCCCGCCAAGCTTTCTTGCGGGAAACCCGCACACCGCCTATACGGGCGCGCATGACCAACCATGCCCCCCTGCCGCCCGAAATCGCCAATCCTGAAATACGGCGGCGTCGGACCTTTGCGATCATCTCGCACCCCGACGCTGGCAAAACCACGCTGACTGAAAAGTTCCTCCTGTTCGGGGGTGCCATACAGATGGCCGGCCAGGTCCGCGCCAAGGGCGACGCGCGGCGCACGCGGTCGGACTTCATGAAGCTGGAACAGGAACGCGGGATTTCCGTCTCGGCCAGTGCGATGTCCTATGACTACCGCCAGTGGCGCTTTAATCTGGTCGATACCCCCGGCCACTCTGACTTCTCGGAAGACACCTACCGCACGCTGACCGCCGTCGACGCCGCGATCATGGTGATCGACGGCGCGAAGGGCGTCGAATCCCAGACCCGCAAGCTTTTCGAAGTCTGCCGCCTGCGCGACCTGCCGATCCTCACATTCTGCAACAAGATGGACCGCGAATCCCGCGACGTGTTCGAGATCATCGACGAGATCCAGGAAAACCTGGCCATCGACGTGACCCCCGCTTCGTGGCCCATCGGGGTCGGGCGCGAATTCGTCGGGGCCTATGATCTTCTGCACGACAAGCTGGAAATCATGGACCGCGCCGACCGCAACAAGGTCGCGGAATCGATCCAGATTTCTGGCATCGACGACCCGAAGCTAGCCGACAATATCCCGGCCGAGCTTCTGAAGAAGTTCCACGAAGAGCTGGAGATGGCCCGCGCGCTCCTCCCCGCCTTCGACCGCCAGGCCTTTCTGGAAGGCCATCTGACCCCGATCTGGTTCGGCTCGGCGATCAACTCGTTTGGCGTCAAGGAATTGATGGACGGCATGGGCGAATACGGGCCGGAGCCGCAACCGCAAAAGGCCGCCGAACGGCAAGTGGATGCGTTCGAGGCTCCGGTGACCGGCTTTGTCTTCAAGGTTCAGGCCAACATGGACCCCAAACACCGCGACCGCGTGGCCTTTGTCCGCCTCGCCTCTGGCCATTTCGAGCGCGGCATGAAACTGCATCATGTCCGCACCAAGAAACCGATGTCGATCACCAACCCGGTCCTCTTCCTTGCCGCCGACCGCGAACTAGCCGAGGAAGCTTGGGCAGGCGACATCATCGGCATTCCGAACCACGGGCAACTGCGCATCGGTGACGCCCTGACCGAAGGCGAAACCCTGCGCTTTACCGGCATCCCAAGCTTTGCGCCGGAACTGCTGCAGACCATCCGCGCGATGGACCCGATGAAGGCCAAGCATCTGGAAAAGGCTCTGACCCAGTTCGCCGAGGAAGGTGCCGCCAAGGTCTTCAAGCCGATGATCGGCTCGGGCTACATCGTCGGCGTGGTAGGTGCCCTGCAATTCGACGTGCTGGCCTCCCGGATCGAGCAGGAATATTCGCTTCCCGTCCGGTTTGAGCCGTCAAACTTCCAAAGCGCGCGCTGGATTTCCGGCGACAAGTCCGAGATTGAAAAGCTGGTCAACGTCAACAAGGGCCATATCGCCCATGACAGTGATGGTGACCTTGTGTTCCTGACCCGCCTGCAATGGGACATCGACCGTGTGGTGCGCGATTATCCCGGCGCCAAGCTGACCGCGACCAAGGAGATGATGGTCTGACCGGCGGTTTCCTTGACTGGGGCGGCAGCCAACCCTAGGCTTCGCTCCGGCCGCACCCTGCTGCAGACTGACCCAACGGGACGACCGATGACGCCACCAGACCCATCCGACCTTGACGATGATGACGACGGCCCGATCGTCACCTATCCCGGCGCACCAAGAAGTCTGGTTGCCACCTGGAAGCGCCGCCGCGCGCCGATGGCCTTTGTTGGGCAAGAAGGACTGCCCCCGCTGGATGTGGACCTTGACACGCTCATGGCCTCCCTGATCCCGGCTGACGAACCCGGACCGACCGGAAGAATATCCAAACACGGCATGAAGCTGCATAAGCTGCGGGCCGAGCTTGCCGGAAAGCCCGAGCTTGCGGCCCTGAACGCCATCCTGATCGCTCATCTGCGCAAGAAAAGTGCGGTCCCGCACGCTCCGGCGCTGTTTCACCGGATTTGGCGGGAAAAGGGTGCCGACCTCATGGTGGTACTGCCGGGCCGCTGGCTGATTTCTTCGGTCATCACCTTCGCTGATCATGGTGAGACCGAAGCCCAGCGGCGGATTGGCCAGTCGCTCAACATTCTTTTTTCGTTGATGAAACTGTACGAGGCCGAGCGTCTGATGTCAGGGGCCGATCCCCGGGTTGCGGCCCCGTTGAAACCCTTCAAGGCGCGGCTCCCCCTGGGCATGCCAAGCTTTGCCCTTATTGGCGGGGGCCTCGACATCAACCTCCTTGCACCTTTGTGGAAAGAGGCGCAGTCCGAGCCGGTCGCCGGGCCTTTGGCGTGCCATCTTCTTTCGATGCTGAACCAGGATCCCGGCAATCTTTTCCGCCGCCTTGCATTGCTGCGCGCGGATCGACAACTCCAGCATTTTGCCGCCGTCATGGATGACCCTGACGACATGCCCTGACCGGTCGCTACTGCCCCTACTGCCCCGGTCGGGGGGCACCTTTTGAAAGAGCTTCCGCCTGCCGCTGATAGGCCAGCCGCGCGCGCCGGTTCTTCCAGCGCCGCAGCCGGGGTGCCGCGAACAGGAACAGCCCCGACGCCCCGAAGACCATCAGCGCCGAAGCTGTGATATCGGCAAGCCAAATGCCAAGCCTGGTGCCCACCCAGCCCCGGCGGTGCAGCGACAACAAAGTCCTGCCCCAGTGCCGATCGCTGGCCAGCACTTCGCCGGTCGGCGCATAGAGAGTCACAAAATAGCGGTCGTCAGCCCAGACATGGCCAGTTGCCAGGTCGACCATCACCGATCCGCCTGTCGCGTCCTTGAACGCCACCACCCGGCGCCCCTCGTAATCCTTGAAACGCGCGGACCCAAGCGCGCCAAACATTCCTTCCGCCAGAACCCGAGCCGAGGTTTCCGTCTTCGTCGTGCCGCCCGGACCGAACTGACTGGCACTGACATCACCGTCGGGAAAGACCGACAGGACAAGGCTTTCGTGGTTCATGTAGAGGCCGGTCAGACCTGCCATGATGACCCAGGGCAGGATCAACACACCCAGCCAAGAGTGAACCGTTCGGAGCAGGCGTTCGAGGGACATTTCTTGAACTTTCACACCAAGCTTCGGGGGGACGACACCCACAGCGTCAGAACCCGAACACGCAGGAAGCCTTCTTGCAGGTTCTGAAAGCACAAGCCATAAGCGCCTGTGTCGTCGTCGTCACTCGGCACTTGAGTTTATGCCCCATTGGGCGAACCTTGGCCGAAACGGCCGCTGACAGCGCTCCTTCTTGACCCTTGCCCGCTTTTCCGCTATGCGCCCTTGGCGGCCAAAGGGGCCGAGACGCCGGGGCGCCCGGAAACATGCGTCCCATCATTCATGCGGTCCGATACCGCATTTATAGGACGCTTATGACCAAATTTTCCGACCTCGCGCTGGACCCGCGCGTGCTGCAGGCTGTCTCTGAGGCAGGCTATGAGACTCCCACCCCTATTCAGGCCGGAGCAATCCCCTTCGCACTGCAAGGCCGTGATGTCTTGGGCATCGCCCAGACCGGCACCGGCAAGACCGCCAGTTTTGTGCTGCCGATGATCACGCTTTTGGGTCAGGGCCGCGCCCGCGCCCGGATGCCGCGTTCACTGGTGCTGGCCCCCACGCGGGAACTTGCCGCCCAAGTGGCCGAGAACTTCGAGACCTACGCCAAGCACACCAAGCTGACCAAGGCGCTGCTGATCGGCGGCGTGGCCTTTGGCGAGCAGGACAAGCTGATCGACCGGGGCGTCGACGTCCTGATCGCCACCCCGGGCCGCCTGCTGGACCATTTCGAACGCGGCAAGCTGCTGCTGACCGGCGTGCAGATCATGGTGGTCGATGAGGCTGACCGCATGCTGGACATGGGCTTCATCCCCGATATCGAGCGGATCTTCCAGCTGACCCCCTTCACCCGCCAGACCATGTTCTACAGCGCCACCATGGCCCCGGAAATCGAGCGGATCACCAACACCTTCCTGACCAACCCCGCCAAGATCGAAGTGGCGCGGCAAGCGACTGCCTCGCTGACGATCACCCAAAGCCTGATCGAGGTGAAGCCGGTGCGCAAGGACCGCAGCTTTGCCGACAAGCGCGCCGTGTTGCGCGCCCTGATCCGCGCCGAGGGTGAGGCTTGCACCAACGCGATCATCTTCTGCAACCGGAAAATGGATGTAGATGTCGTCGCCAAATCGCTGAAATCGCACGGCTTCAACGCTTCTCCAATCCATGGCGATCTGGATCAGTCGGTCCGCACCAAGACACTGGACGGGTTCCGTGACGGAACCCTGCATCTACTGGTGGCCTCGGATGTGGCGGCACGGGGTCTTGATATCCCGGCTGTCAGCCATGTCTTCAATTTCGACGTGCCGTCGCACCCCGAGGATTATATCCACCGCATTGGCCGCACGGGCCGGGCGGGTCGGGCGGGCAAGGCCTTCACCATTGCAGTGCCCTCGGACGAGAAATACCTGAAGGCGATCGAAAGCCTGATCAAGACGGAAATCCCGCGCGGGGCCCTGCCCGAAGGCTATGTGCCAGATTCCGGCGAAGGTCGCCCCGACCGCACCGAACGCCCGCGCGAAGAGCGGGGAGCCAAGGGGCGCGAACGTGGAAAAGGCCGGGACCGCCCGGTCAAGCCGCATGACGAAGTGGCCTCGATGGAGCCGGTTGTCGCTGCACCTGCCTCGGATGCGCCGCAAGAGTCCCCGCGCGAGGAGCGGCGCGATGAGCGCAGCAATGACCGGCGTGGCGAACGGCGCGACCGTAGCGAAACCCGCGAACGCCGTGACGAGCGCCCCACCGAACGTCCCACCGAACGGCCCGCCGAGCGCGCTGCCGAACGCCCAGCCGAGCGCCCCATTGATCGCTCGGGCGAGCGGGTGACTGAACGGCGCGACCAGCGCGATGATCGCCGCGACTATCGCCGCGACCGTGACCTTGGCCCCTCAGTGATCGGTTTGGGCGACCATGTCCCCGATTTTATTCTGCGGAGCTTTGCCATCAAACCGAGCCGTGCGGACGACGCCGAAGAGACTGCGACCGGCACGGAAGGCTAAGGCGTCTCACTGCATTGAAATGGCCCTGTCACTGACAGGGCCTATTGCATTTCAAGCAGCCGGTCGCGCTTTGATCACTCGGCAACCAACCGGCTGATGACAACTGTCACTTCCGACTTCTTGCCAATCTCTTCCATCGTGACCTGACGGGTGACCTTGCGGATTTCTTCCTCAAGCTTGTCGTCATCCGCCATGACCTTGCGGCTTAGCCGACCAATGACCTCGTCAAGGTCAGCCTCCAGCGTTTCGGCCAAGGGGCGCTCGCCCCGGCCAAGGCCCGGCAGGCCCATCAACTCGACCCAAGGCTCACCCATCGGTTTGTTCGCCTCGTCAAGGATCAGCGTCACGGTCACAAGGCCATTCAGCGCCATCCGGATCCGGTCACGCACGACCCCGTCGAGCGCGCCGATCAAGGCGCTGCCGTCCAGATACAGCCGCCCGGTCTCGACATGCTCCACGACCTCCGGCACATCACCCGTCAGGTCCAGCATCGTGCCGTTCGGAGCGACGGCCGCAGCAATCCCCGCTTCGGTCGCAACCCGCACATGTTCACGCAGGTGGCGGTGTTCGCCATGCATCGGAATCAGCATGTCGGGCAGGATCAGCCGGTGCACATGCTCCAGATCGGGGCGGTTGGCATGGCCCGAGACATGGTACTTGCCGCCCTGGTCATCCACCACATTGACGCCCATTTCCGAATAGGCGTTCCAGATCCGCAGCACGCCGCGTTCATTGCCGGGGATCGTCTTGGACGAAAACAGGAACGTGTCGCCGTCCTTCATCTCCAGCCCCAGATATTTGCCACGCGACAGCTGCGCACTGGCGGCCCGACGCTCGCCCTGAGAGCCGGTTGCCAGCACCATCAGATTGCGGCGCGGGACTTCCAGCGCTTCCTCAGGGGAAACCGTCCTTGGGAAACCCGAAAGCACCCCGGCTTCCTCGGCCGCAGAAATCATCCGCTTCATCGACCGGCCAAGCACGCAGATCGTCCGGCCCGCCGCCCGGCCCGCCTCGGCCAAGGTCTTCAACCGTGCAACGTTCGACCCGAAGGTGGTGGCAACAACCATTCCGCTCGCGCTGCGGATCAGATCGGTCAGGGCTGGGCCAAGCGTCGATTCCGACCGGCCTTCATGGGTGGAAAACACGTTCGTCGAATCGCAGGTCATCGCCTTGACCGGGCGCTCGGCCACGATCTCGGCAAAGCGCGCGTCATCCCAAGCCTCGCCCACCACCGGGTTGTGGTCGATCTTGAAATCCGCCGAATGGAAGATGCGGCCAGCAGGTGTGTCGATCACCAGCGCCGAGGATTCCGGGATCGAATGCGACACCGGCACGAACTGCACCTTGAAAGGCCCAACCTCAACCGTGGCGGGACGCGCCTCGACAACAACGATCTGGTTGACCGGCAGACCCGCCTCTTCGAACTTCAACCGCCCGATGGTCGCGGTGAACTTGCGGCAATAGACCTTCTTCTCCAGCTGCGGCCACAAAGGCGCCAGCGCGCCGATATGGTCTTCATGCGCATGGGTTATGAAGATCGCTTCCAGCCGGTCCAGCTTGTCGGCAAGCCAAGAGATGTCGGGCAGGATCAGATCAACCCCAGGCGAGGTATCCATGTCGGGAAACGCCACCCCCAGATCAACGAGGATCAGCCGCTCTTTCCCCTTCGGTCCATAGCCATAGACGTAAGAGTTCATGCCGATCTCGCCGGCACCGCCGAGAGGAAGATAGATCAGGCGGTTCGCGCTCATGGGTTACCCTTGTTGTAGTCGTTGATAAGGACGAGGCCATGCATGGTCAAATCGTCCTCGATACTATGAAATAACTCTGTTCCCTGGGCGAAAAGGGAGGCAAGCCCCCCGGTCGCAATAACTTTCATCGGTCGGTCCCGTTCGCGCCGCACTTCGCGCACGATGCCTTCGACCAGGCCCACATAGCCCCAATACACGCCCGACTGCATGCAGGCCACCGTATTCGTGCCGATGGCCTTTGACGGTTTCGCAACGTCAATATGTGGCAAGGCGGCGGCGGCCATGTGCAGCGCCTCAAGCGACAGGTTCACCCCGGGGGCGATCACCCCACCGACATAGGCGCCGTCATGGTCGACCACGTCAAAGGTGGTGGCGGTGCCGAAATCGACCACGATCAGGTCGCCGCCATGGCGGTCAAAGCCTGCCACTGTGTTGACCAGCCGGTCTGGCCCGACCGTTGTGCCGAGGTCCACGCGCGGGGCCACCGGCAGGCGGCAGTCAGGCTTGCCCACGACCAGCGGGCGGCAGCCGAAATAGCGGTCGCACAGGACCCGCAGGTTGAAGACCACGCGCGGCACGGTCGACGAGATGATCGCCTCGGTCACCTTGGCCTCGGTCTTGGTCAGCAGCATCAGGCTGGACAGCCAGACAAAATACTCATCCGCCGTGCGCTTGTGGTCGGTGGCAATCCGCCATGTGGCAAGGAACCGGGTTCCGTCCCAGATCGAGAAGACGGTATTGGTATTGCCACAGTCGATGGCCAGAAGCATGGTCGGACCCTCCATTGCGCCTAGAAGAACACTTCAGCCGCTGGAATGGCAACCCGCGCTTCGGCCATGCGCAGGATAAGGTTGCCCTGTTCGTCGATTGTCTCGAACACGCCTTCCCGGGTTTGCTGTCCGGTGCGGGCCGTGATCACCTCACCCAGCCGTGCGGCATGGGCAAGCCATTCGGCGCGCAGGGGAGCGAAGCCATGGGTGAAGAACGCCTCCTCCCAAAGTTCATAGGCCGGGGCGAGGGCGTCAAGGAAAGCCTCGGGCGTCACGCGTAGTCCGGTTTCAGCCAGAAGCGAGACGGGCGGGGTCGCGCCCGGCTCGACGAGGGAGGGATCGGGGGCAGCGATCAGGTTGACGCCGATGCCGATGCAAAGGACGGGGTTTGCCTGCCCCAGCCCCGCGCTTTCCAGCAGTATCCCTGCCAGCTTGCCGCCATTCAACAGCACATCATTCGGCCATTTAAGCTGAAAGGCACCCGGTAGCCCGGTCAGCGCAACGCAGGCATCCCGCAGGGCCAGCGCTGCCGCAAAGGACCGCAGCGCCACGGTTTCGGGCGGCTCAGCCGGTTTCAGAACCAAGGTGCCGTAGAAGTTGCCAAAGGGGCTGGACCAAGGGCGCGCACGGCGTCCGCGCCCGGCGGTTTGCAGCCCGGCAAGGATCCAGGTCGGCCCCGGCAGGCTTGCCGCCCGCCGAAAGCCTTCGGCATTTGTGCTGTCGATTTCGGGCAGGACAATCCGCCCTGCCCCAAACCCGTTAGCGGACAAGCGCTTCGGCCGCCAAGGCAGCGGGCGCTTCGATGCCGAACAGGTTCACGATGCCCAGAACCATCATCAGCGCCACGCCCGCCAGCATTGCCCATTGCACTGGGGCCATGCGGCTTTCGACCGGCTCCTGCTCGGCCCCGAAATACATGAAATACACGATGCGCAGGTAGTAGAAGGCACCAATGACGCTGGCGATGGCCCCCGCCACGGCCAGCCAGACCATACCCGCATCGACCGCTGCCTTCAGGACATAGAACTTCCCGAAGAAGCCTACCATCGGTGGCACCCCGGCAAGGCTGAACAGCAGGACAAGCATCGCAAGCGCCTTCCAGGGTTCCTTCTTCGCGAACTGGTTCAGGCCCGCGATGTCCGACACCGGGCGACCATCCCGCTCCATCGACAGGATGAAGGCGAAAGTGCCGACGTTCATCGTCACATAGATCGCCATATAGATCAGCGTCGCCTGCACGCCATAAGCGGTGCCGACGGCAAGGCCGATCAGCGCAAAGCCCATATGCGCGATCGAGGAATAGGCCATCAGCCGCTTGATGTCGCGCTGGCCGATGGCAGCGACCGCACCAAGGAACATCGAGGCGACCGAGAGCCCGGCCAGCACCTGACCCCACTGGCCCGGCACGCCGCCAAACGCGTCCTGCACCAGCCGCGCGATCAGCGCCATTGCGGCAACCTTGGGGGCGGTGGCGAAAAAGGCGGTGACCGGAGTGGGCGAGCCTTCATAGACGTCCGGCGTCCACATGTGAAATGGGGCAGCCGAAACCTTGAACGCCAACCCCGCCAGCATGAACACCAAGCCGAACAGCAGCCCCAGCGGCACGCCATCCTGCACCGTCGTCAGGATACCCGCGAACTGGGTCGTGCCGGCATAGCCATAGGTCAGCGACGCGCCGTAAAGCAGCAGCCCCGAAGACAGCGCGCCAAGCACAAAGTACTTCAGCCCCGCTTCCGAGGATTTCGCGCTGTCGCGGCGCATGGCAGCGACGACGTAGAGCGACAGCGATTGCAGCTCCAGCCCCATGTAAAGCGTGATCAGGTCGGCGGCCGAGACCATGACCATCATGCCCACGACAGCCAGCGTCACCAGGATCGGGTATTCGAACCGCAACAGATCCCGGCGGCTCATGTAATCCTGGCTCATCATCAGCACGGCTGCCGCCGACAGAAGGATCGTCACCTTGGCAAAGCGCGCGAAGGGGTCATCGGTGAAAAGGCCCGAGAAGACCGTCCGTTCGCCCTCACCGGCCAAGCCGATGTACAGCGCCAGCGCCACGAACAGCCCGGCCGTCGCCCAGACCAGCATCGGCCCAAGCTTGTCCTTGCCGGTATAGACAGCCAGCAACAAGGCCGCCATCGCAAATCCCGAAAGCAGGATCTCGGGCAGAATGGTCTGAAAATCTGCAGAGGTCATGGGTTCCGGTCCTTAGTTCGTGACACTGTCTGCCGCCAACGGCACGGCATCGTGGTAATCGGCGACCAGCGCCGCAACGGAAGGCTCGATGATATTGGTCACCAGGCTTGGGTAGATACCCAGAAGCAGCGTCATCGCAATCAGCGGCGCAAAGATTGCCTTTTCGCGGCCAGTCATGTCAGTGATCGTCTTCAGCGCATCCTTGACCAGCGCGCCGAACACGACCCGGCGGTAAAGCCACAGCGCATAACATGCCGACAGGATCACGCCACTGGTCGCCACGGCTGCCACCCAGGTGTTGACCTGGAAAATGCCGACCAAGGTCAGGAATTCACCGACAAACCCGCTGGTGCCCGGTAGGCCGACGTTGGCCATGGTGAAGAACATGAAGACCAGCGCATAGGCCGGCATCCGGTTCACCAAACCGCCATAGGCGTCAATTTCGCGGGTGTGCATCCGGTCGTAGATGACGCCGACCGCAAGGAACAAGGCCCCCGAGATGAAGCCGTGGCTGATCATCTGGAAGATCGCGCCGTCCACGCCTTGCTGGTTCACCGCGAAGATCCCCATGGTGACAAAGCCCATGTGGGCGACCGACGAATAGGCGATCAGCTTTTTCATGTCCGACTGCGCCAGCGCCACCAGCGAGGTGTAGACGATGGCAATCGCCGACATCCACAAGACCATCGGCCCCATCACATCCGACCCCACCGGGAACATCGGCAGGCTGAACCGCAGGAAACCATAGCCGCCCATCTTCAGCAGGATCGCCGCCAGCACGACCGAACCCGCCGTCGGGGCCTGAACGTGGGCATCGGGCAGCCAGGTGTGGACCGGCCACATCGGCATCTTCACGGCAAACGACGCGAAGAAGGCGAGGAACAGCATGGTCTGCAACCCGCCCACGACCTGAATGCCCAGAAGGCTGAACGTCTCATGCCCGAAGTCATGCGCCAGAAGCTTGACGATATCGGTGGTGCCCGCATCCAGATACATCGCGATCATCGCGACCAGCATCAGGACCGACCCAAGGAAGGTATAAAGGAAGAACTTGAAGGCCGCATAGATCCGGTCCTTGCCGCCCCAGATCCCGATGATCAGGAACATCGGGATCAGGCCTGCCTCGAAGAACAGGTAGAACAGCACCAGATCCAGCGCGCAGAACACACCGAGCATCAGGGTTTCCAAGACCAGAAACGCGATCATGTATTCCTTGACCCGCGTTTCCACCCCCCAGCAGGACCAGATGGTCAGCGGCATCAGGAAGGTGGTCAGCATCACGAACAGGATCGAGATCCCGTCGACGCCCATTTTGTAGGACAGGCCAAGAATCCAGCCCCGCTCTTCCACAAACTGAAAGCCCGTGTTCGACGGATCGAACCGGAACAGAACGAACAGCGAGATGACAAAGGTCGCTGCGGTGGTGATCAGCGCAAGCCATTTCGCGCCATTCCGTGCCGCTGCATCATCGCCGCGCAGGAACAACGCAAGGATGACCGCCGCAACCAGTGGCAGGAAAGTGATGATCGAGAGAATTTGGTTTTCCATATGCGCGCCCCTTACTTCGCGCCGCCGAAGACGGTCATCCAGGTGACAAGGATCACGATCCCCAGCACCATCGCGAAGGCGTAGTGAAACAGATAGCCCGACTGCGCGCGGCCTGCGAGGCGGGTGAAGAAGGGGATGATCCCCAGCGCCACCCAGTTGAGGGTTCCATCAATGACCCGACCATCGCCCTTCTTCCACAGGAAGTTCCCCAGCCATTTCGCGGGGCGAACGAAGAGCCAGTCATAAAGCTCGTCGAAGTACCACTTGTTCAGAAGGAACAGGTACAGTGGACGCTGCTGGGTGGCCAGGCGGCCCGGCAGGCTTGGGCTCTTGATGTAGAACAGCCAAGCCAGCGCGAAGCCTGCCAGCATGGCGACGAAGGGCGAGACCTTGACCCAAGTCGGCACGTCGTGCGCTTCGTGGATCATGTGGTTTTCCGGCCCCATGAAGATCGCCCCTTTCGGAGCAGCCCCGGCGACAAGTGTCGTAGCCTCTTCAGTCGAAGCGGCATCCTCGGTCGTCACGACCTCGGTCGTTGCGGTTTCGGTGGTCGCGGCCTCAGTCGTCGTAGCCTCACCGGTTGCCTGCTCTTCGGTGGCCGACGCCTCGTGCTCGGCGGCGGCTTCCATGCCGAACCACGACCGCATCTTGGCATCATCGCCGAAGAAGCTGTCGTACCACAGCATCCCCGAGAACGCCGCCCCCAGCGCCAGCACTCCCAGCGGGATCAGCATGGTGGCGGGGCTTTCATGCGGCTCATGGTGACCATGGTCGTCATGGCCATGGTCGTGCCCATGCCCATGGTCATCATGGCCCTGCGCGCGGCTGGAGCCGTAAAAGGTCATGAACATCAGCCGCCAGGAATAGAAGCTGGTCATTCCGGCCGCCGCGACCAAAAGCCAGAAGGCATAGCTTGACCCTACAAAGGCGCTTTCAATGACCGCGTCTTTCGACAGGAACCCGGCAAAGCCATAATGCGTCAGCGGAATGCCGACCCCGGTGATGGCCAGCGTGCCGATCATCATCGCCCAGAAGGTCAGCGGGATCTTTTTGCGCAAGCCGCCATAGTTGCGCATATCCTGCTCATGGTGCGTGGCGGTGATCACCGAGCCCGCGCCCAGGAACAGCATCGCCTTGAAGAACGCATGGGTGAACAAATGGAACATCGCCACCGAATAGACGCCCACCCCGGCGGCCACGAACATGTAGCCAAGCTGGGACATGGTCGAATAGGCGATGACGCGCTTGATGTCGTTCTGCACCAGACCGATGGTCGCCGCCACAAAGGCGGTGGTGGCACCCAGCACGGTGATGAAGGTCGTGGCCTCCGGCGCATATTCATACAGTGGCGACATCCGGCAGACGAGGAAGACCCCCGCCGTCACCATGGTCGCGGCGTGGATCAGCGCGGAAACGGGCGTCGGGCCCTCCATCGCGTCGGGCAACCAGGTGTGCAGGAACAACTGCGCCGATTTCCCCATCGCGCCGATGAACAGCAGCACCCCGATAAGGTTCGCCGCGTTCCAGTCAGCCCAAAGGAAATGCACCGACTGCCCGGCCAGCGCGGGGGCCGCCGCGAAGACATCGTCGAACTGGATGCTGTCGGTCAGGAAGTAAAGCCCGAAGATCCCCAAGGCGAAGCCGAAGTCCCCAACCCGGTTGACCACAAAAGCCTTGATCGCTGCGGCATTGGCGGTGGGCTTGCGGTAGTAAAAGCCGATCAGCAGATAGGACGCGACGCCCACCCCTTCCCAGCCAAAGAACATCTGCACCAGGTTGTCCGAGGTCACCAGCATCAGCATCGCAAAGGTGAAGAACGACAGATAGGCAAAGAACCGCGCCTTGTAGTTCTCGCCCTCATGCCAGTTTTCGTCATGGGCCATGTAGCCGAAGGAATAAAGGTGCACCAAGGCCGAGACGGTGTTGACTACCACCAGCATAATCGCCGTCATCCGGTCCAGCCGAATGCCCCATTCCGAATGCAGCGTGCCCGACACGATCCAGTCCAGAAGCGGGATATGCTGCGTCTCGCCGTCAAAGGTCAGGAAGATGTACCAGCTTAACGCCGCCGCCAGAAAGATCATCGCCGTGGTGATGACCTGCCCGGCCTTCTCGCCGATGAAGCGCCAGCCGAAACCGCAGATAAGGGCCCCGATCAGAGGCGCAAAAAGGATGATCGTAGCCATGGTCACGCCCGCCGTTTCTCAAGGCACTCGGGTGCCTGACATGTAATGCCGTCCTCAAATCCCTTGGGAACGGGATAGGAGCACTGGCAGTAGAGGCACCGCAAAAAGACGATGCCGTTTTCTTCTTTCACCACCCTCATACCGCTGAGGGTCTGTTTTTCCCGCAAGGCCGACATGCCCTTAGCCCTTCATCACGTTGACATCTTCCACCTCGATCGTCCCGCGGTTGCGGAAGAAGACGACAAGGATGGCAAGACCAATCGCGGCCTCGGCCGCAGCGACGGTCAGCACGAACATGGTGAAGACCTGCCCCACCAGATCGCCCGCAAAGCTGGAGAAGGCGACAAGGTTGATGTTCACCGCCAGAAGCATCAGTTCAATCGACATCAGGATGACGATCACGTTCTTGCGGTTCAGGAAGATCCCGAAAATCCCGATGACAAACAGCGCCGCCGCCACCGTCAGGTAATGTTCAAGTCCGATCATCTGTCCGTTCCCTCAAGGGCGCTTTGGCCCGATTTTCGTGACCCACCCCGTAGGATGGGCAATATTGCCCATCCTACCGGTTACAATCCCTGCCCCGGTTTCACGTCCTTCAACTCCATCGCCTTGGCCGGGTCGCGCCACATCTGGTGCAGCACGTTCTGCCGCTTGACGTCCTTCCTATGCCGCAGCGTCAGCAGGATGGCCCCGATCATCGCGACCAGCAGGATCAGGCCGGCCAGCTGGAACAGCAGGAAATACTTGTCATAGATCAGCATCCCCAAGGCCCGGGTATTCTCGATCTCACTCGGTGCCACGGCCTGCCGCAGGCCTTGCGAGCCATCCGCCACCTGCCAGACACCCACGCCAATCGCGATCTGCATCAAAAGGACCACGCCGATCAGCAGGCCCAGCGGCATCGCCCGCGCCATCTCGCCCTTCAGCGACGCGAAGTCGATGTCCAGCATCATCACGACGAACAGGAACAAGACCGCCACCGCGCCGACATAGACGATGACCAGAAGCATCGCCACGAACTCGGCCCCCAAAAGCACAAACAGGCCCGAGGTCGACAGGAACGCCAGGATCAGCCACAGCACCGAATGCACCGGGTTGCGGGAAAGGGTGACCATCAGGCCCGAGGCCACGGTGATCACCGCGAACATGTAAAAGGCAAACGCGAAGACGGTCATGCGTCTTTCTCCCCAGAATTCTCGGCGGCCTCTTGAAAGACCCCTTGCGCGATTTCAAGCGCCTTTTGCATGGCGGGCACCCCGCCGAACATCGACATCTGCCAGATCACTTCCGCAATCTCGCGTTTGGTGGCCCCGGCGGCCAAAGCATTCTTGATCGTCACCCGCAACTGCGGCTCGCCCAAGGGCCCCAGCACGGTCTGCGCCGCGATGGTGACCAGAAACCTTGTGCGGGCGTCCAGACCTTCGGGATTGAAGGTCTTGCCGAACCACATCTCCAGCAGTTCCTTCGGCATCGCCGGGAACATCTTTTCAAACGCCTTCACATCGACGTTCTCCATGGTCGGAGCGAAAGCCTGGGCCATCTTCTGGCCCTGCTCCATCATCGCGGCGAACATCTTGGTGAAGTCTTCGGTCATTTCGGGCAAGCCCCCGGGGCAATGACACTGGCCGCAACCCAGGTATTCCCATCGATCTCCGCAGGTTTGAGAACCACGCGAACATCGACACCATCACGGCGGAAAGTCGTATCGTTGATTGGACCTGTCTTCGATTTCGGCTGCCAGGTATCTGGAAAATCGCTCAGCATCTGTGAAAACATTGCCTGAACCATAGCGGTCTGGTTAGGCGCTCCGACCGTCATGTAGCAGCTGCAGGTTTCCGCCTTAGGGACCAGGCTGACAAAAACCTCCGGCTCGTAGAGCAGACCGTCGTTCGTCTGTTTGAACCCGGCATTCCTTGCCTCGGTGTCGAAGCTGCTGAAAGTCGGCGCTGCTGCGAGGCAGACTTGTGAGAAGAGTTCGGCCCGCTCAATGATCCACTTTGCATCGTCGCGCGCGAAAGCTGGCAACGCAATGCCGCAGGAAAGCGCAACTAGCGCCCCGCAAAACTTTGCTATTTCCAACCGAACCAGCATTTTATCTTCAGCCTTCACTCACCGATACGGGGCGTCGATTTCAAGGTTGCGGGCAATCTCGGCTTCCCAGCGGGCGCCGTTCTCAAGGAGTTTTTCCTTGTTGTAGAACAGCTCTTCCCGCGTTTCGGTCGAGAATTCGAAGTTCGGGCCTTCGACGATGGCATCGACCGGGCAGGCCTCTTGGCAGAAGCCGCAGTAGATGCACTTGGTCATGTCGATGTCATAGCGCGTGGTGCGGCGGGAGCCGTCCTCACGCGGTTCGGCGTCGATGGTGATGGCTTGGGCCGGGCAGATCGCCTCGCAAAGCTTGCAGGCGATGCAGCGTTCCTCGCCGTTCGGATAGCGGCGCAGCGCATGTTCACCACGGAAGCGGGGGGACAGCGGCCCCTTTTCATGCGGGTAGTTCAGCGTCGCTTTTGGCCGGAAGAAGTACTTCATCCCCAAGCCGAAGCCCTTGATGAAATCCATCAGCAGGAAATACTTGGTGGCGCGGGTCCAGTCGATGTTTGCCATCATCAGCCTCCAATCGCCCAGCGGGCCCAGAAGCCGCCCAGCACTTCGAACTTTGCAAGGAACGCCACGATCACCACCCAAGCCAGCGACATCGGCAGGAACACTTTCCAACCAATCCGCATCAGCTGGTCATAGCGGTAGCGGGGCACGATGGCCTTCACCATGGCGAACATGAAGAAGAAGAACCACATCTTGGCGACCATCCACCACCAGCCGTCGGCCAGCCCGGGGATCGGCGACAGCCAGCCGCCGAAGAAGAGGAGGCTGATCAAGGCGCACATCAAGAAGATCGCGATGTATTCGCCTGCCATGAAGAGGAGGTAGGGGGTCGAGGAATATTCCACCATGAACCCGGCGACGAGTTCGGATTCCGCTTCCGGCAGGTCAAAGGGCGGGCGGTTGGTTTCGGCCAAGGCAGAGATGAAGAACAGGAACACCATCGGGAAATGCGGCAGCCAGTACCAGTTGAACAGGCCGTAGTTCCCATCCTGTGCGGCCACGATTGCCGAGAAGTTCATCCCACCGGTCGAGATGATCACCCCGATGATGATCAGACCCAAGGACACCTCATAGGAAATCATCTGCGCGGCGGACCGCAGGCTCCCGAGGAAGGCGTATTTCGAGTTCGACGCCCAGCCGCCCATGATCACTCCGTAAACCTCCAGACTGGAGACGGCAAAGACGAACAGGATCGCCACGTTGATGTCGGCCAGCACCCAACCGCTGTCGAACGGGATCACCGCCCAGGACAGGATCGCCAGCACAAAGCTTGCCATCGGGGCCAGAAAGAACACCGGCCGGTCTACGCCCGCCGGAATGATGATTTCCTTGACCACATATTTCAGCGCGTCAGCCACCGATTGCAGCAGACCAAACGGCCCCACCACGTTTGGCCCCCGCCGCATCTGCACCGCCGCCCAGATCTTCCGGTCGCCATAGACAAGGAAGAGCAAGCTGATCATCACGAAAGCCACGACCAGAAGGCTTTGTGCTGCAATCAGCACAGCCAATCCGAACCCCGTGGAAAAGAACCCGTCCATGTCAGTCCCTCATCCTCAAACCGCCAGCCTTACTCAGTCGGTATTCCAAGCTCTTCGCATTCCGTCACCGCCACTTCGGCGTCGATGGTGCGCAGGCCTTCCGGCAGGGTGGAGGAGACCAGATAAACCGCGTCCCCATACCAGTCCGGCCCGTCCTTCGTCACATAGGTCCGCACTTGACGCGCGAACCCAAACCCTTCGTCCAGCGCATATTGCGCTGCGGCACAGCGGCCATAGGCCTCGACATCCGCCTCTGTTTCAGCCCCGCGCATCGCGACGGAAAAGCTGACCAGACCATCGTCAAGGCGGATCACCTGGACCCCCTCATAGACCGCATCGCGCCCGCGATCCTCTGTCACCTCTCCCGCCGGCGTGCAAGCACCAAGCGCCGCTGTCGCGGTGCCAAGGGTCGCAAACAAGGTGCGGGGATGGACCACGAGGTTACTCCGCCGCCATCGCCGTCGTCGCCCGCGCCTTGGCCAATGCCGAAAGCTCGGCCATGACAGCCGAGGCCCGCGCAATCTGGTTGGTCAGATAGAAATCGCGGGTCACATTGCGGAAGGTGGCCTTGGCCGGGGCCTTGACTGCCAGTGCCTGCCAGTCGTTGACCGGAACCTCGTCAATACGCCCCAGATGCGGTTGCGCCTTGACCAGTGCCGCCCGCAGACCCGCCAGCGAATCCCATGGCAGTTGCGCCCCAAGTTCCGCCGACAGCGCCCGCAGGATCGCCCAGTTTTCCTTGGCCTCGCCCGGCGCGAACCCGGCGCGGAAGGCCAACTGAGGCCGCCCCTCGGTGTTGACGAACAGCCCATTTTCTTCGGTATAGGCCGCACTAGGCAGGATCACATCCGCCCGGTTCGCCCCCCGGTCACCATGGCTGCCCTGATAGATCACAAAGGGGCCAGCGGCGATTTCGACCTCATCTGCGCCAAGGTTATAGATCACCTCGGCCCCATCGGTCGCCGCCGCAAGACCCCCTTCGGTCACCGCCCCCACGTCCATCGCACCCACGCGGCCAGCCGCCGTGTGCAGCACCATGAACTTCGCGCCCGCTCCCTGAACATAGGCCATGGCCTGGCTTAGCACCGCCTCGCCGTCTGCCTCGTTGATCGCCCCCTGACCGATGATCACCAACGTGTCGGGCTTTTCTGTCACCCGGCCCACCAGGTCGACCAGCGCCGCGCGGTCGGTGCCCATGTGCTTGTAATCATAGGTCAGATCGACCTTTTCACCGAACAAGCCGATCATCGCGCCGTTCGTCCAGGCCTTGCGCAGCCGGGCGTTCAGAACCGGAGATTCCACGCGCGGGTTGGTCCCGATCAGCAGGATCACCTTTGCGCCGTCGATATCCTCGATGCTCGCTGTGCCGACATAGCCCGAGCGGTTCCCGGCAGGCAGCTTTGCCCCATCGGTGCGGCATTCAACATGCCCGCCCAGACCCTCAACCAGAGCCTTCAGCGAATAGACAGCCTCGACCGGGGCCAGATCGCCCACAAGGCCCGCAACCTTCTTCCCCTTCATCGCGGCCGCCGCCTTGGCCAGCGCCTCACCCCAAGTTGCCTTCCGCAGCTTGCCGTTTTCACGCACATACGGCGTGTCCAGCCGCTGACGGCGCAGACCGTCCCAAACAAACCGGGTCTTGTCGGAAATCCATTCCTCGTTCACGCCGTCATGATTGCGCGGCAGAATGCGCATCACTTCGCGGCCCTTGGTGTCGATGCGGATGTTCGACCCCAAGGCATCCATCACGTCGATGCTTTCGGTCTTGGTCAGCTCCCAGGACCGCGCGGTAAAGGCGTACGGCTTCGAGGTCAGCGCGCCGACCGGGCACAGGTCGATGATATTGCCCTGCAGGTTCGAATCCAGCGTCATGTTCAGATAGCTGGTGATCTCACTATCCTCGCCCCGCCCGGTCTGGCCCATCTGAGTAATGCCAGCCACTTCAGAAGTGAACCGCACACAGCGGGTGCAGGAAATGCAGCGCGTCATCTTGGTTTCAACCAACGGCCCAAGGTTCAGGTCCTCGGACGCGCGCTTCGGCTCGCGATAGCGCGAGAAATCGACGCCATAGGCCATCGCCTGATCCTGCAGATCACACTCGCCGCCCTGATCGCAGATCGGGCAATCCAGCGGGTGGTTGATCAGCAGGAACTCCATCACCCCCTCGCGCGCCTTCTTCACCATCGGCGACTTGGTCTTGACGACTGGCGCTTCCCCGTTCGGCCCCGGCCGCAAATCGCGGACCTGCATCGCACAGGACGCCGCAGGCTTCGGCGGCCCGCCGACAACCTCGACCAGACACATCCGGCAGTTGCCCGCAATCGTCAGCCGCTCATGATAGCAGAACCGGGGGATCTCCACCCCCGCCACCTCAGCCGCCTGGATGATGGTCATCGCACCATCGACCTCGACCTCGATGCCGTCGATGCTGATTTTCTTGAGGTTGGTCATGGCTCTACTCCGCCGTTCCGTGCGTGCGTGCTGGGGTCATGCCCGGGCACCGCGTCATTCATATTCGTCCCGCCGCAAGCCAAACCCCGGCCAGCCATGCGCAGAGGCATGCGAGGCAGCAGGGTTTCTTGCTTGGCGGCGGGATGGTTCATTTCGTCGACCTCAGCAACTGGCCGATCAGGCTGTCCGCCGCGATTTCCGCCTCGCCGATCTGGCAATAGGCGTCGGGGTTGCCCGGTTCGGCCCCTTTGGCGGCCAGCCATTCGGCGGCTTCCGTCTTGAACTTCTTCTTCTCTTCCTTCGAGGTGACGAAGTCCTTGACCACCGCGGCCTCGTAGCCCTGCTCCAGCGCATAGTCGCGGATGTCCAGCAATTCGCCCAAGGCCCGCATCTTGCGCGCTTCCATGGTCGGGCAATTGTCAGTGATCGTGTCGCCGATAAAGCCCTGCAAGAGCTTGTCGTGGATCACCGGTTCTTCATTGATCGGCACCAACGCCAGCGCGGGGCTGGCAAGGATCGAAAGGATCAGGGTCAGGGTCTTGATCGGGCGTTTCATCACGGCCTCCTTGGTTGCTCGTGCCCAGGAGATGGGGGCAAAGCCCCTTGATATGCCATGACAAACCTCTGTTATCGGCAGGTTCCGGCCAAGGGTAACGGCATTCGTCATGCGCACCCCTCCGGATAGACCCATTCACCCGTCGCCGCATCAAATCGGTCGTAGATCGAGCTATTGACGCCCCTCGCCCCACACTGGGTATCCGCCACCTTCCGCGCCGCCGCCCCGTCCCACATCTGAAACGGCTGCCCGCCGTTTAGGACGCGCACCGGCTCACTTGCGGGCTGCACGGCCGGAGCCGTCGCCACGCAGGCCCCAGTGGCAAGCGTCATGGAAAGGGCAAGCGCCATCCGCATCACTCCGCCGCCACCGCCGAAACGCGCCCCGTCCGCTTAGCCTTGATCCGGTCCTCGATTTCATCGCGGAAGGCGCGGATCAGGCCCTGAATCGGCCAAGCGGCCGCATCGCCAAGGGCGCAGATCGTGTGGCCTTCAACTTGCTTGGTGACCGAGAGCAGCATGTCGATCTCTTCGACCTCCGCCTCGCCACGCACCAGCCGGTCCATCACCCGCATCATCCAGCCCGTGCCTTCGCGGCAGGGGGTGCATTGGCCACAGCTTTCATGCTTGTAGAACTTCGACAGCCGCCAGATCGCCTTGATGACGTCGGTCGACTTGTCCATCACGATGACCGCCGCCGTCCCGAGACCGGACCGCTGCTCGCGCAGCCAGTCGAAATCCATGATCGCATCGTCACACTGCGCCTTGGTCAGCAAGGGCACCGAGGACCCGCCGGGGATCACCGCCTTGATATTGTCCCAGCCGCCCCGGACCCCGCCGCAGTGCCGCTCCAGCAGTTCCTTCAGCGGGATCGACATCGCCTCTTCGACGACACAGGGGTTATTCACATGGCCCGAGATGCCGAAAATCTTGGTGCCGACGTTGTTCGGACGCCCAAAACCGGCAAACCACTCCGGGCCGCGCCGCAGGATCGTCGGGACCACCGCGATGGATTCCACGTTGTTCACCGTGGTCGGGCAGCCGTAAAGGCCCGAGCCTGCCGGGAACGGCGGCTTCATCCGGGGCATCCCCTTCTTGCCTTCAAGGCTTTCCAGCAGCGCAGTTTCCTCGCCGCAGATATAGGCGCCCGCCCCGTGGTGTAGGTAGCAATCGAAATCCCAGCCAGACTTCGCCGCGTTCTTGCCCAGAAGCCCCGCGTCATAGCATTCGTCGATCGCGGCCTGCAGCGCCTCACGCTCGCGGATGTATTCGCCACGGATATAGATATAGCAGGCGTTCGCCCCCATCGCGAAAGACGCGATCAGTGCGCCTTCGATCAGCGTGTGAGGGTCGTGCCGCATGATTTCGCGGTCTTTGCAGGTGCCCGGCTCGGACTCGTCGGCGTTGATCACCAGATACGACGGCCGCCCATCCGACTGCTTCGGCATGAACGACCACTTCAACCCCGTCGGAAAGCCCGCACCGCCCCGGCCCCGCAACCCGGAAGCCTTGACCTGCTCGACAATGGCGTCGCGCCCGCGCTTGATGATGTCCGCCGTGCCATCCCAATGCCCGCGCTTCATCGCACCCTTCAGGCTGCGATCATGCATCCCGTAAAGGTTGGTGAAAATGCGGTCTTTATCCTGAAGCATCTTGCATTCCTAACCCTGGCGTCCCCGCCAGATCCGATATGTCACCACCAGCGCCCAGACAAAGCCTGCAATCGCCATCAGGTCGAACAGGAACGCATAGCGCGCCTCCAGACCCAACTTGCCACCCAGCCATTGCCCGCCCAGCCACAGCGCCATCGTCCCCGCCAGCACAAGTGCCACAAGCCGCGCCTCACGGGCGCGTCGGGCTTCGGCTTGGTCGGGGCGATCCTGCACGTCTGGCCTCTCAGTAATTGTTGGTCTTGGCGCGTTCCTGGAACGCCTCAAGCCCTTCGGTCACGATGATCCTAGCCTGCGCCACCCAGCGGTCACGGGCGATCCGACCCTTGAACTTTGCCATCTCGGCATCGACCGCCGCGACATCCGCCTCGCTCCAGCCAGCGATCTGGTCGATGTGATAAAAGCCCAAGCTGTTCAAAAGCTTCTCCAGCGCCGGGCCGACACCCTCAATCGTCTTGAGGTCATCGGCCTTGCCACCCCGTGGCGCGCCCAGGCGCGGCGGGGCTTCCAGCATTGTGACCTCAGGCGCAGTCTCTGCCGTGGGCGATTCAACAACCGCGACGGGCGGAACCTCAATCTTGGGCGCTTCCGCCGCAGCTCGTGCCGCCGAAGACACGACCCGAGCCGGTGCAACTGTTTGCCCGGTGATAGGTGGCAGGAATTCCGGCACCGGTACTATCTTGCGGACAGGGCGAACGTCCTCCTCCTCAGGCGATCCCGGACCGGTCAGCAAAAGCAGCATGAACAGCGCCGCCGCCAGACCGAACGCGGCAGCCGACAGATCATTGAAGGCGAAAGAATTGCGCAGAAGGTAGAATACCGCCACGCCCAGAAGAACGGTGACAAACCATCCCCCAAGCGTTGGTACATTTCCTGTGCCTGACTTGCTCATCCTGCCACTTCCTATGCGTTCCGACCGTCGCTACGCCCGTCTCAGTTCTGCTTTCCACCTGGGTCATTGGCCGCGCGCTCTGCCTCTTCGATAGTGCCGCCAGCCGCCAGAATCTTGGCCTGCACAACCCATTTGTCGCGGGTGACCCGTCCCTTGAAGCCTTCAAGGTTCTCATCAACCCAAGCGATCTCGTCTTCGGCCCACGCGGCGATCTGGTCGAAATGGAAGAAGCCCAGCTTGTGGCACATCTCCTCCAGCTTCGGCCCTATCCCAAGGATCAGCTTCAGGTCATCCGCCTTGCCCGCCCGCGCCGCTTTCAGCGCCTTGGGCTTAGTGCCCACGGGCGTCACTTCGGCAGCCTTCGCCGGCGGCGTCGCAGCCGGTTTAGCCGCAGCCTTGGCTGGGGCCGCCGCCGGTTTCGTAGCCTTGCCCAGCCACGGCGTGAGCAAGGGCACTTCGGTCCCGTCAATCCGCTTGACCGTGTCGCCTAGTCCCACTGCCAACGCCGCCGAGGCGTTATGCGCAGGCCGCCCCGCCGCATGGTCCTTCAGGCTGGTCAACCCGCCCGCCGGTTCCGCCGCATAGCGCCCGATCTGCGAGCCCGGGACCGGAACCTCGCCCTTGGAAAACCGCCCGATCAACGCGCGCAAGCTTTCGCCGGTCAGGTCCTCATAGTAATCTTTGCCGATCTGGGCCATCGGCGCATTGGCGCAGGCTCCCAGGCATTCGACCTCTTCCCAGGAAAATTTGCCGTCCGCCGACAGCGTGTGCGGCGTGGTTGAGATCAGCTCTTTCGCCACCGCGACAAGATCTTCCGCGCCGCAGATCATGCAGGACGTAGTGCCGCAAATCTGGATATGGGCCACAGAACCAACCGGTTGCAGCTGGAACATGAAGTAGAACGTCGCCACCTCCAGCGCGCGGATATAGGCGAGGCCCAGCATATCCGCGACATGCTCGATGGCGGGGCGGGACAGCCACCCCTCCTGCTCCTGCGCGCGCCACAAAAGCGGGATGATAGCGCTGGCCTGACGCCCCACAGGATACTTGGTAATCTGCCCCTGCGCCCAGGCAAGGTTCGCCGGGGTAAACGCAAACGAGGCGGGCTGGTCTTTGTGAAGGCGGCGGAGCATGGCTTAGAAATATCCCCTGGCGATGGTCAGGATTACAGCAGTTGCGGCACCGATCACGGCCCCCATAAGAAGACGATTGCCCCGGCGCGCGCCAAAGACAGCAGCAGCGCCGCAGACGGCGCCAAGGATCAGGGTCCAGAGATTGATCGTCAGGTCCGGCATCAGCGGTCAATCTCCCCGAACACCACGTCCATCGTCCCAATAATCGCCGCAACGTCGGCCAGCTGATGCCCCTTGCAGATGTAGTCCATCGACTGCAGATGCAGGAACCCCGGCGCCCGGATCTTGGCGCGGTAGGGTTTGTTCGACCCGTCCGCCACCAGATAGACGCCGAACTCGCCTTTGGGGGCCTCCACCGCCGCATAAACCTCACCTGCGGGCACGTGAAAGCCCTCGGTGTACAGTTTGAAGTGGTGGATCAAGGCCTCCATCGAGGTCTTCATCTCGCCCCGTTTCGGCGGCGTGATCTTGCCGCGCGCCAGCACGTCGCCCTTTTCCACCCGCAGCTTGGCGCAAGCCTGACGGATGATGCTGGTCGATTGCCGCATCTCCTCCATCCGGCACAGATAACGGTCATAGCAGTCGCCATTCTTGCCGACGGGGATCTGGAACTCGAACTCGTCATAGCACTCATAGGGCTGCGCGCGGCGCAGGTCCCAGGCCAGACCCGACCCCCGCACCATCACGCCCGAATAGCCCCATTTCAGAATGTCGGCTTCCGTCACCACGCCGATATCGGCATTGCGCTGCTTGAAGATGCGGTTTTCGGTCAAAAGCCCGTCGATATCGTCCAGCACGCGCGGGAATTCGACCGCCCATTGGTCGATATCCTCGACCAGCCGGTCCGGCAGATCGACATGCACGCCACCCGGCCGGAAATAGGCCGAATGCAGCCGCGCACCCGAGGCCCGCTCATAAAACACCATCAGCTTTTCGCGTTCCTCAAAGCCCCAGAGTGGAGGCGTCAAGGCACCCACGTCCATGGCCTGAGTGGTCACGTTCAGCAGGTGGTTCAGCACTCGCCCGATCTCGCAGTACAGCACGCGGATCAGACTGGCGCGACGTGGCACCGGCGTGTTGGTCAGCCGCTCAATCGCCAGACACCAGGCATGCTCCTGGTTCATCGGCGCCACATAATCCAGCCGGTCGAAATAGGGCAGGTTCTGCAGATAGGTCCGGCTTTCCATCAGCTTTTCGGTGCCGCGATGCAGCAAACCGATATGCGGGTCACACCGCTCCACGATCTCGCCGTCCAGCTCCAGTACCAAGCGCAACACCCCATGCGCCGCCGGATGTTGCGGGCCGAAGTTGATGTTGAAATTGCGGATGCGCTGCTCGCCGGTCTCGAAATCACTCGAGCCGTCGTCATAGCTGTTCACGCGGATATCGCCGTCCATCATGCCACCTTTCCGCCCATTCCGCAGCCTTGGCCGCGTCGTTCCGCCCTGGCCATATCAGTCATGCGAAACCCTCTGCCATCGAATTCTGCCACGCTTTCGGCAACACCGGGAACCTGCTCGCCACCGCCTCGTATTGGGGTCGCAAGAACCGCCGCGCAGCCGCGCGATCCTCGGTTGTCATTTCAGCTTCTCGCCCGGGCAGGACCTTACGCTCAAAATACGCCTTAGTCGGCTTGATCCCAAGAAACGCACAAAGCTTGCGCAGCCCTTCCTGCGTCATCAAGTCTTCGTAAAACATGGCCATGCGCCGTTCCGCTGGTATTGCCTTTTCCATCTTGGTCAGAGTCATGGCGTAATCAGAATGCACCGCCAGCGCGACGTCTTCACCCGACAGGGCCTTTGCCAACAGAGCACGCGAAGCGCCCACGAAATCGCTTTCCTCAAAGCGCGCATTCATCCGGATATGGCTCCACAACCGCTCCACCGGATCCCGCATGATGAACAGGAACCGAGTTTCATTCGCTACACCGACCAGCTTCGTCAACATGGGGGCAGACAAATTGACGTAGTCGGGCGTGATGTCCGCAACGAGCTTCTGCTTGTTAATGCCGTCCATCATATAGCGATAGTAGGCGTTCCTGTCCCGCCCGCAAACCTGCAGCACGCGCAAGAAATCACGCTTGTCCAACAGGCTGGCCATCGCATTAGCCCGTTCAGGGCCGCGCATTTTGGCCAGCTTTTCCTCCCCCGAAGCAATCTGAGAGGCCAGCATTTCCTGCTCGGCCAGAACTCGCCCGTGTTCAAGCGAGTCGAAATAGTGCAGTTCCTTGTGCCCTCGCAGGTAGCAGTCGGGGTGCGAACGCAAATATTCGTACAGCCAACTGGTCCCCGATTTCGCCGAACCAATCCCGAAAAGGAACGTGGGCGGCGCCCGCCGGGGCACCGGCGCTGCAACCGGACGCGAAGATTGCGGGCGCTGAAGCATGAATCTCGCGCCCGTCATGCGAAACCCTCAGCCATGGTCTTTTGCCAGGCCGTGGGCAAGACCGGGAACCGGCTGGCCATCGCCTCATACTGCGGCTGTAAAAGGCGACGCACCGCAGCGCGCTCGTCTTCGGTCATTTCCGCCGAGAACCCTTCGTTGGCCCGCAGATCGAAGTCAACTTTCATGGATTTGATCCCCAGAAACTTGCACAGTCTCTGGACACCGTCCGACGTCAGCAGATCTTCGTAGAACAATACCAACCGCCGATCCTCAGGGATCGCCATCTCCATTTTCTGCAGCACCTGTGCATAGCCGGAGTGCGCTACAATCGGGCTCGTTTGATCAGAGAGAGCCCGCGCCAGTTCAGCTTTCGCAACGGCTTCCAAGTCTGACCCAGCCGGTGCTTTCATGGAAGCCACCATGCGCACGTTGCTCCAGAACCGGGCCACGGGATCGCGCATGAGATAGATAAAGCGTGTTTCCTGTGCCACTCCGACCATCTTGGCCAGCATTTCAGCAGAGAGAGAGGCATAATTCGGAGTAATGTCCGCAACCAGCCGCTGCTGGCCCAGCCCGCCCATCATGTAGCGAAAGTAGGCGTTCCTGTCAGCATGGCAAGTAAGCAGGACCCGATGGAAATCCCGCATGTCAAGCATGTCGGAAAACCGCTGCTTCCGCTTTTCCGGAACCATCCCGGGCAGTCTCGCCTCAAGCTCCCGGATTTCTGCTGCCAGAAGCTCAACCTGGAGCCGTACTTCCGATTTGTCGATGGCGTCGAAATAGTTAAGCTCTTTATGCCCGCGCAGGTGGCACTCGCGGTGCGCTCTAAGATAGCGGTAAAGCCAAGTCGTACCGGCCTTACCCGCACCAATGCCGAAAACGAACATCGGTGGCCCGCTTCTGCGGACCGGCGCGGTCGTCTGGCGCAAAGGTTGCGGGCGCAGACCCAGCTTCATCCGGTCACACCTTCTTCTCATCACCCGGAAGGATGTACTGCGCACCCTCCCACGGGCTCATGAAATCGAACTGCCGGTACTCCTGCACCAGGTTCACCGGCTCATAGACCACGCGCTTCAACGCCTCGTCATAGCGGACCTCGGTGTAACCCGTGGTCGGAAAGTCCTTGCGCAGGGGGTACCCCCGGAAGCCGTAATCCGTAAGAATCCGCCGCAGGTCCGGGTGCCCGCTGAACAGGATCCCGAACATGTCGAACACTTCGCGCTCGAACCAGTTCGCACTGGGATGCAGCACATGGATCGAGGGTACCATCTCGTCTTCCCGCACCGCAACCTTCACCCGGATGCGGTGGTTTTGGTACATCGACAGGAAGTGATAGACCATGTCGAACCGCTCGGCGCGTTCGGGGTGGTCCACCGCGGTGATGTCGACCAAAGACGAGAACCGGCATGCCGGATCATCGCGCAAGGTCTCGACCAGCGCTTCCAGATGGGCAAGCTTTGCCACCAGCGTCAGCTCGCCAAACGCGATGGAGGAGGACACCACCGCATCGGGCTGCTTCAGCGCGATAAGTCCGGCCAGTTCCTGCAAGGCTTCGGACATGGGTCTACCTCACCAAAGTGCCAGTGCGGCGGATCTTCCGCTGCAACTGCAAGATACCGTAAAGCAGCGCCTCGGCCGTGGGCGGGCAGCCCGGCACATAGATGTCGACCGGAACGATCCGGTCACAGCCGCGCACCACCGAATAGCTGTAGTGGTAATACCCTCCGCCATTTGCGCAGGACCCCATGGAGATCACATAGCGCGGCTCAGGCATCTGGTCGTAAACCTTGCGCAGCGCCGGGGCCATCTTGTTGGTCAAGGTGCCCGCCACGATCATCAGATCCGACTGGCGCGGGCTGGCGCGTGGGGCGGTCCCAAACCGCTCCATGTCATACCGCGGCATCGCGGTGTGCATCATCTCGACCGCACAACAGGCCAGACCAAAGGTCATCCAGTGCAACGACCCATTACGTGCCCAGTTGATGATGTCTTCGGTCGAAGTCAGCAGAAACCCCTTGTCCTGCAACTCGCGGTTCAACCCTTGAACGGCAACCTCCTGGTCACCGCCTGCGGTATTGGCTGAGGTGCTCACTCCCATTCCAGGGCCCCCTTCTTCCATTCATAGGCAAAGCCGATCGTCAGCACGCCCAGAAACAGCATCATCGACCAGAATGCCGCCATGCTGATCTCGCCAAAGGCCACCGCCCAAGGGAACAGGAATGCGACTTCCAGATCGAAGATGATGAACAGGATCGACACCAGATAGAAGCGCACGTCGAACTTCATCCGCGCATCGTCAAAGGCGTTGAAGCCGCATTCATAGGCCGAAACCTTTTCCGGGTCCGGATTGCGCACCGCCAGCACGGCAGCGGCCAGGATCAGGACCAGACCAAGACCTGCGGCAATGGCCAAAAGGACGAGGATGGGCAGATACTCTCTCAGAAGCAGATCCACGCGGGGCTCCTTGGATAACTGGCAACGAGCAGCGGGCAGATGAACTGCCTGCCCTGTCACCCGCCCGTTTACTCTGCGCCCTTGGCGGGGTCAACCAAAGGCCGGCGGAAAAACCGGTCTTTGGCGCCAAGAAAGCCTACGGAAATTTAGCGTTTCGGTCAGGAAATTACCACCCCAGCAAAGACCTCTGCGCACGGGTGCGAATACCATTGAGCGCCCTTGCGGCAAGGCCGCTGCGGTCAATAGCCGCGTGTCACCGGATGGAACGCGTAGGCATCGCCCGCCCGTTCGATTCGGCCGATCCCCGGCCCCGGCAGATGTGCACCCGCGACCAGCCAGCCTGCCTCGACCGCCTGCTCCATTAAGGCCAGCCGCGAAGCACGGGCCAGCGCCAGATCGTCGTCATACTTCCAGCCGATTTCGGGCCGGGCGAATTGCAAGACGTTGTGCACCAGATCGCCCCAGATCAGCATCCGCCCCTCGACCAGAAACGCCATATGCCCCGGCGAATGACCCGGCGCGTTGATTGACGTCACCCCGAAACTCGGCCCGTCACCCTGCTCCAAGGGCATCAGCCGCACCTTTGCCGGGTTGAGCCGGGGATTGTCGCCGAAGGCCGTGATTTCCTCGGTCGCAACCAGGACCTGCTGCGCATTCGGAAAGGCCAGCCCGCCATCCGCGCCGACCAGACCCGAGACATGATCGACATGGGTATGGGTCAAGGCAATCGCCGACACCTCCTGCGCCCCGGTCCCCGCCTCGGCCAGTGCCGCGCCAAGCTGGCCCAGCCCCTTGTGCCACGCCTGCCCCGCACCCGTGTCGACCAGCAGGCTCCCCTCCGGCCCCCGCACCAGAAAGGCCCGCACCGGCAGGTGCAACTTGTCCTCCCTCATGTCCGCCCCCGCCAGACCCGCCTCCCCCAGCGACGCGCCCTCCGGTCCGCGCAGGCAGTCGAGCGGCATCACCGTCTCACCATCCGACAGCATCACGACGGACACCGCCCCCAATGCCACCTTGCAGAAGAGCCTGCCCTGCCGCACCACCCTCACAAACACCACACCGCGCGCGGACCGCCGCCATAGGCCCGAGCATGCCCGGTTCGGACCATCAGCCGCGACAGATCAATTCCGTCCAGCGTAATGCTTACCAAAGCCGGGCCATCCTGGTTCATCCCCTGATGCACAATCTCGATCCGGTCTGCCTTCTGGATCAGCGTCCGCAGGTCCCACGCCGCCTGCTCCGCCGCCAGAAACTCGCCAACGCAATGCGGCGCATAGGTCTGCGGGGTGTCATAGCCCTGGATCTGCGCCCGCCCGATCCCGCTTTCGCCGCACATCAGCGTGATCGTGTCGCCGTCGATCACGTTCAGGATCCGGCAACTCCCCTCGTCACTTTGCGCCGTTTTCGTCACCGCGTTCACCAGATCGGCCAGCGCCGGCACGATCACAAGCCCCAGCATCGCCAGCCCCAGCGCGGTCCTCAGCCAAAACCGCAGACTGACCAGCCGCTGCAAAAGCCGGACCACAAAGCCGGGGCCGCGTGCCGGGCCAAACAGCACCACCGCTCAGTCCGCCGTCGGAGCCGCGACCGGCGAAAGCTCTCGCGCCGCAGCCGCCACGGCGACCTCCTCGCCGATGATCCGGGCAATCTGTGCCACATCGCCGGGCGCAAACGTCAGCGGCAGCCGCATGTCGATCAGCCCCGCCAACACCCGGTCCGTCTGCGGCAACACTTCGGGTGCGGCATAGCGCCAATGGGAATAGCGGCTGGTGAACCCCTGCGGATCCGCCGCCCCGAACCACTTCAGTTCCACCCCCCGCGCCGCAGCCCCCGCCAGAAACCGCACCACCCGCGCCGCCTCCCAGCCCGGCAGCAGGAACTGGAACGACGAGCCCACATAATCCTCGGCCTGAGGCCGCGCGATCAGCTGCACCCCCGCAACCCCGGCCAGCCCCGCCTCCATCCCCTGATAAAGCACCCGCCAGCGTGCGCGCCGATCCTCCAGCATGCCGATCTGCGGCCGCAGGATCGCTGCGCGCAGATTGTCCATCCGGCTGGAGACATTGGGGATATCCAGCTTCAACCGCTCGAACACCTCCGCCCCCGGCGCCGCCCGATGCCGCGCGAACAGCATGTAGGACCCCGACAACAGCACCGCCCGCGCCGCCAGCTCCTCATCATCGGTGACCAGCAATCCGCCTTCGCCCGAGTTCATGTGCTTGTAGGTCTGCGTCGAATAACACCCCACCGCCCCGTGCCGCCCCGAAGCCACGCCCTTCCACGCAGCCCCCATCGTATGGGCGCAATCCTCGATGACCTTCAGCCCCAGCCGGTCGCACAAGCTGACCAAAGCCTCCATGTCGCAGACATGACCGCGCATGTGCGACAGCAGCAGCACCTTTGCCCCGGTGGCCTTGGCCTGCGCCTCCAGATGGGCGAAATCGATGGTCAGATCCTCGGTCACCTCGACAAACACCGGACGCGCGCCCATCGAGGCAATCGCCCCCGGCACCGGGGCCAGCGTAAAGGCATTCGACAGCACCGGATCGCCCGGCTTCACCCCACAGGCCCGCAAGGCACAAGCCATCGCCGCCCCGCCCGAGGCCAGCCCCAGACAGAACCGCGCGCCGGTATAGGCCGCGAATTCCTCTTCCAGCAGCGCGGCTTCGGCAATCTCACCGTCCACGGTGTTATAGCGGTGCAATCGCCCATGCCGCATGACCGCAACAGCCGCTTCAATCCCCGCTTCAGGGATCGGCTCCTGCTGGGTAAAGCTTCCGGTAAACCGCTCGCTCATGCCTTTTCAGACCTCTTCAGCCTCATGAACATGACTGCCGACAGCGCCACAAAGCCCGCCGCGACCCAGAAAGCCACATCGGTCGACCGCCATTCCCGGCCCTCGGCCCAGAAATAGCCGAAGATCCACGCAAAGAACACGGTGCCGAAAAGCATCGCCAGATTGGTCACCGCCGAAATGCCGCCCTGTAACTCGCCCTGCGCATCCTCGGGCACAAGTTTGGTCAGCATCGAGGTGATCAAGGGATGCACAAAACCTTCTGGCCCGTGCAAAAGCATCAGGAAGACCACCGCCACGAACGACCCAGCAAACCCGTAACCCAGGACCACAAGCGCCGAACATACCAGCCCGATGAGGGCCGTGTTCCATTCGCCGAACCGCTTGGCCGCCGGACCGGTCAGGAACCCCTGAAACAGCCCGGTAACCAGCCCGAATGCCGCCAAAGTCAGGCCGACCGTGGCTTCCGACCAGCCAAACTTGGCAAAGCCCCAAAAGGTCCAGATCGCCGGATAGACCGAGGTGCCAAAGAAATACAGCCCCAGGACCAGCACCATCGGCAAGACGCCGGGATAGGTCGAAAACACCCGGAACGCGCCAAACGGGTTGGACCGCCACAGTTCGAACTTCCGGCGGTTCTCGGGGGCAAGTGATTCTGGCAAGACGAACCAGCCATAAGCGAAGTTTATCAGTGACACCCCCGCCGCAACCCAGAAGGGCACGCGCGGTCCAAGCTCGCCCAGAAGCCCGCCGATCGCCGGTCCGATCACGAAGCCGACGCCAAAGGCCGCGCCCATCATGCCAAAGGCCTTGGCGCGATCCTCGGGTGCGGTCACATCCGCGATATAGGCCGAGGCAATGATCCAACTTGCGCCGCAGACCCCCGCGATGATCCGTCCGGCGAACAGCCATTCCAGCGTCGGGGCCAACGCCATCAGGATGAAATCCAGCCCCAGCCCGAAGATCGCCAAAAGCAAAAGCGGCCTCCGCCCGAAACGGTCGGAAAGATTGCCCATCAGGGGTGCAAACACGAACTGCGCCAGACTGAATGCCGCGAACATCCAGCCGCCGATCACTGCCGCATGGGCAATATCCACCTCGCCGACCGTCTCGATCAGCTTGGGAAGGACGGGCAGGATCAACCCAAAGCCCACCATGTCCAGAAACACGGTGATCAGCACGAACGTCACCGCATGGCGGTTGGCCGGGGTCGAAGGCGAAGCGGTGTTTGTCATGGCCGCGACCCTAGGCACCGGGCCGGGAACTGTCAAACAGCCCCCAGATCCCTCGCGTTTGACTAAAATTGTGCTTCCTCTTGGTCCAAATACTCAAAAGCCCCTTTGCCGCCGCACCCCGGTCGAAACCTCGCACCGCGCCGCAACGCGGGTCCAGGCCAAAGATTAAGAATCAGTTGACACCCACGGCCAACCCATTGTCAAACAACGATATCCAGAATATGTCCACCGTGGGCACTCACCCCAAAATCCGTCCCGCCAGCCCCGGCAAATCCTCATACCGGTCCAGAAGCGCCGCCGGGGCAAACCTCTCCACTCCCCGCCCCTCCGGCCCGAAAGTGACCAGCACCACCGGCACCCCCGCCGCGACCCCGGTCTTCGCGTCCGTCTCGGTATCGCCCACCAGCATCGACCGGCTCACCACCCCCCCGGCCCCCTCCACCGCCGCCCGGTAGGGGATCGGATCGGGCTTCCTGACCGGAAACGTATCCGCCCCGACCAGCGCCCCGAACACCTCCCTGACCCCCAGCTCCCGCAGCAGAATATCCGCCAACCCCTCGGGCTTGTTCGTGCAGACCGACACCTTGAACCCAGCCACCCGCAACTCCTCCACCGCCTCCATCGCGCCGGGATAAAGCCGGGTATGAACCGCGATCCCCTGCCGGTACGCCTCCAACAGCACCGGATAGGTCGCATCAATCTCGGCCTCGTTCCAACTCCGCCCCAACCGGGAGAACCCCAGCCGCAACATCGCCCGCCCGCCATGAAACGCCGTCAAAGCATCCCCCGGCCCCAGCACCGGTTCGGGCAGGCTGGCATTCGCCGCCGCCAGCAAATCCGCCGAGGTATCAGCCAAAGTCCCATCCAGATCGAAAACAACGCATCGCATCTTCAGCAGTCCTGTAATGTTGCGTGAGGGCGCAGCCCCTTGCCACCCCAGCTTTCGGGGGTAAAACGGGCGCAACGATAAAGGAAGGGCAGAATGCAGGTATCCGTCATCATCTTGGCCGCAGGTCAGGGCACCCGGATGAACTCCGACCTGCCCAAAGTCCTGCACCACGTCGCCGCCGCCCCCCTCCTCCACCACGCGCTGGCCACCGCTCACGGCCTTGAGCCCTCCCGCATCGTCGTCGTGACCGGCCATGAAAGCGAAGCCGTCGCCGCCTCGGCCACCGCCTTTTCCGAGGCCGCCGACTGCGTGGTTCAGGACCCCCAGTATGGCACCGCCCATGCCGTGGCCCAAGCCGCACCCCTCCTCGCCGAGGCCGAGGGCGAAGCCATCGTCCTTTACGCCGACACCCCCCTGATCCGCGAAGAAACCCTGCGCGCCATGCTGGACGCCCGGGCCAATCATTCCGTCGTCGTCCTTGGATTTCATGCCAAGGATCCAGGCCGTTACGGCCGCCTCCTGACGCAAGACTCGAACCTTCTGGCCATCCGTGAATTCAAGGACGCGACCGAGGCTGAACGCTCCATCACTCTGTGCAACTCCGGCGTCATCTGCGCCGAGGCAAAGCTCCTCTTCTCCCTCATCGCCGAGGTTAAGAACACCAACGCCAGCGGCGAATACTACCTGACCGACATCGTCGAAATCTCCCGCGCCCGTGGCCTTTCCGCCGGGGTCGTCCTCTGTGACGAGGCCGAAACTCTGGGCGTCAACACAAGGGCCCAACTGGCCGAAGCCGAGGCCGCCTTCCAATCCCGCGCCCGTGGTGTGGCGCTGGAAAATGGAGTCACCCTGACCGCCCCCGAAACCGTGTTCTTCGCGCTCGACACCTATGTCGGTCGCGATGCGATCATCGGCCCGAACGTCTTGTTCGGCCCCGGCGTCACCGTCGAATCTGGTGCCGAAATCAAGGGCTTCTGCCATCTGGAAGGCTGCCACATCAGCCGTGGCGCCACGGTGGGTCCCTTCGCCCGCCTGCGCCCCGGCACGGAGTTGGCTGAAGATGTCCATGTCGGCAATTTTGTGGAAATCAAGAACGCCATCCTGGATGAAGGCGTAAAGGTGGGCCACCTGACCTATATCGGTGACGCCGACATTGGCGAGCATAGCAACATCGGCGCGGGCACCGTGACCTGCAACTACGACGGGGTGATGAAGCACCGCACCCGAATCGGCAAACGCGTTTTCATCGGGTCCGACACCATGCTGATCGCCCCAGTGACAATCGGCGACGGAGCCATGACCGGCTCAGGTTCGGTCATCACCGAAGACGTCCCCGCCGAAGCCGTCGCCATCGGTCGGGCGCGGCAGGTCACAAAACCGGGCCTCGCGACGCGAATGTTCGAAAAGTTAAAAGCGATCAAGGCATCGAAGGCAAAAGGGCAGTAGAAATGTGTGGTATTGTAGGGGTCCTTGGAAACCACGAAGTCGCCCCGCTTCTTGTCGAGGCGCTGAAACGGCTGGAATACCGAGGCTATGACAGCGCCGGGATCGCCACGGTGAACCAAGGACGGCTGGATCGTCGCCGCGCGGTGGGAAAACTGGTCAATCTTTCCGACCTTCTGGTCCACGAACCCCTCGCCGGGAAGGCCGGGATCGGTCACACCCGCTGGGCCACCCATGGTGCTGCGACCGTCACCAACGCCCATCCCCATCGCGCCGGATCGGTGGCCGTCGTCCACAATGGCATCATCGAAAACTTCCGTGACCTGCGGGCTGAACTTGCCGCCGATGGCTATGCCCATGAATCCGACACCGACACCGAAACCGTTGCCCTCTTGGCCAAACGCGCGCTTGACGGCGGTGCCACCCCAGTTGAAGCCGCACGGTCCACGCTGAAACGCCTGCACGGGGCTTTTGCACTGTGCTTCCTTTTCGACGGTCAGGACGACCTGATGATCGCCGCCCGCAAGGGCTCGCCCCTTGCCATCGGGCATGGGGAAGGCGAGATGTTCGTTGGCTCTGACGCCATCGCCCTTGCCCCGATGACCGACCGGATCACCTATCTGGAAGAGGGCGACTGGGCCGTCATCACCCGCGCCGGGGCGCAGATTTTCGACGCGGAAGACCGCCTTGCCAACCGGCCCGAAACCCGGGTGCAACTGGACAGCGCCCGGATCGAAAAAGCCGGTTACAAGCATTTCATGGCCAAAGAAATCGCCGAGCAGCCCGTCGTCATCGCCGATGCGCTGAAGCACTATACGAGATCAAACGGCACGCTGGACCTGCCACAAGATCTTGATTTCAAAGGCATCGACCGGGTCATACTGGTCGCCTGCGGCACGGCCTCCTTCGCCTGCCACGTCGCGAAATACTGGTTCGAGCAGATCGCGGGCCTTCCCGCCGACATCGATATCGCCTCAGAATTCCGCTACCGCGATCCGGTGCTTTCTCCGGCCTCGATGGCGATTTTCGTCAGCCAATCCGGTGAGACCGCCGACACCTTGGCCGCCCTTCGCCATGTCAAGGAAAAGGTCGCCAAGGTTGTGGCGGTCATCAACGTGCCCACCTCCTCCATCGCCCGCGAATCGGATCTGGCGCTCCCGATCCATGCCGGAGTCGAGGTCGGCGTCGCCTCGACCAAGGCCTTCACCTGCCAGTTGACCACCCTTGCCCTGATGGCGCTGAAAGCCGCGCAGGACCGGGGCCGGATCGACGCCGCGCAGTTGAATGATCGGCTGCAAAGCCTGCGCGCGCTGCCGGGCCTGATCAATGCGGCTCTCGCACTTTCTGACCCGATTTCCCAGATCGCCAAGGTCCTGGCCAAGGCGCAAGACATCCTCTTTCTGGGCCGTGGGTCCATGTATCCGCTGGCCTTGGAAGGTGCCCTGAAACTAAAGGAGATCAGCTACATTCATGCCGAAGGTTATGCATCGGGTGAACTGAAGCACGGCCCCATTGCCCTGATTGACGCCCAGGTTCCGGTCATTGTTCTGGCCCCGAAGGACGCGCTTTTCGACAAGACGGTGTCGAATATGCAGGAAGTCATGGCGCGCAATGGCAAGGTGCTCCTGCTGTCCGACGCCAGCGGCATTGAGGCCGCCGGACATGGCACCTGGAAGACCCTGACCCTGCCCATGGTTGATCCGCTTTGGGCCCCGATCCTTTACGCGATCCCGGCGCAGCTTCTGGCCTATCACACCGCCATCGCCAAAGGCACCGACGTCGACCAGCCCCGGAACCTTGCGAAATCGGTAACGGTGGAATAGGCAATTTCTTATAATTTGACTTAAATTTCCTTTCTCTTCGCCAAATATCCCACGGGAGGTCCGGAGGGTGTGAAACCCTCTGGTCCCGCCCTCTCAGCCAGGACCGACCATGGACATCGCCGCCTATCTTGTCGAACTCCAGGCCCTGGCCAATCCCGCCAAGGCCGCCGAGATGCTGGCCTATCACAAGGCCGAACGACCCTATCTTGGCATTCCGGTGCCCGACATCGAAACGCTGACCGACCGCTGGCGCGCAGATCTCTCGCTTGACGACCGCCTCACGCTGGCGGCCGACCTCTGGCAGACGAATATCCACGAAGCCCGCGTCGCGGCGGCGAAACTTCTGACCCAGGCCCGCATTCGCCCTGATGACGCCGCATGGGCGCTGATCCAATCCTGGGTGCCCGACTTCGACGCCTGGGCGATTGCCGACCATGCCAGCATCGCAGGGCAGAAGCGGCTGGTCGCCGCCCCCTCGCGGATAGATGCGGTCGAGGCTTGGGTGCAAAGCCCCCATATGTGGACCCGGCGCGCCGCTTTCGTGATGACCCTGCCTTGGACCAAACAGAATTTCCCGAAACCTCAGGACCTTGCGGTACGCGGCCGGGTCCTTGGCTGGTGCGCTGCATTGGCCGATGACCGGGACTGGTTCATCCAGAAGGCCATTGGCTGGTGGCTGCGCGACCTGTCAAAACACGACCCCGACCGCACCCGTGCCTTTCTGGCCGAACACGGGGCGAGGCTCTCCCCGTTTGCCCGGAAAGAGGCCGCGCGGCAGCTTCCCGAAGCGAAAGCCTGATCAGGGCGCGAAGACCGTCACTTCCGGCAGGCCGGTCAAGGGCAGCCCCAGCGCCTGGAAGGCGGCCAGCGACAGAAGCGCGCCACCCGTGCCCGGGCGCAATTCCAGCGTCAGGCTCTTGCCCTCGACCGTCTCGATCCGGCCCTCGACCACTTCGGCCACCAGTGAGGTCTTCAGCCACAACCCCTGCTCGGCGGGCGGGCCAAGGGCGACGACAACCTTGCCGAGATCACGCTCTTCCGTCGCGGCCGGGGCGGCAAGCGCCTCGGCCTTTTCGGCATCGGTGGTGGTATCCAGCGTTTCGGCCCGAACCGACTGCGACCCCATGGCGCCGGCAAGGCCACCGGGCTCGGCCTCAACGGCCGGGGACAGGGGCGACGGGCCGATCAGCGGTTGCCGCCCATCCTTGGGGTGGATCAGGCCACAGCCGGAAAGGGCAAGGACAAGCGAAAGAAGAAGCGCATGATTTTTCATGCCCCCAGCCTAACCTGCCGCTGCAATTCTCGCAATTGTCGCGTCCGCCCTTGTGCAAGCTCTTGCTCAGGCCTAGCTTCGCCGCATGACCCCGCTTATCGACCCCTTCGCCCGCGCGATAAGCTATCTGCGCGTTTCGGTCACGGATCGCTGCGATTTCCGCTGCAGCTATTGCATGTCGGAACACATGACGTTCCTGCCCAAGGTGGAACTCCTAAGCCTTGAGGAACTGGACCGCCTATGTACCGCATTCATCGGCATGGGCGTGCAAAAACTGCGGATCACCGGCGGCGAACCCCTTGTGCGCAAAGGCATCCTGACCTTCTTCGAGGCGATGTCCCGCCACCTTCAATCCGGCGCGCTGAAGGAACTGACCCTCACCACCAACGGCAGCCAGCTTGCCAAATTCGCCCAGCCGCTGGCCGACCTTGGCGTCAAACGGGTCAATGTCAGCCTCGACACGCTGGATCCGACAAAATTCACCGAAATCACCCGCTGGGGTCGCCTGCAGCAGGTGTTTGACGGTATTCAGGCCGCCAAGGCTGCTGGCCTGCGCGTCAAGATCAACGCTGTCGCCCTGAAAGGCTTCAACGAGGATGAGCTTTTTTCGCTTCTCGACTGGTGCGCGCACGAAGATCACGACATGACCTTCATTGAAGTCATGCCGATGGGCGAAGACATGGGCGAAGGCTTGCGGCTTGATCAATACTGGCCGCTGAAGGGCTTGCGCGCCCGGCTGGCGGAACGATTTACCCTGACAGACCTTGCCGAACGCTCTGGCGGGCCCGCCCGCTATGTCCGGATCGAAGATACCGGCCAGAAGCTTGGCTTCATCACGCCGCTGACCCATAATTTCTGCGAAAGCTGCAACCGGGTGCGGCTGACCTGCACAGGCCAGCTTTACATGTGCCTGGGTCAGGAAGATATGGCAGACCTGCGCACACCCCTTCGCACGGCACCTGAGGATGCGCCGCTTGAAACCGCCATCCGCGCCGCCATAGCCCGCAAACCGAGGGGCCACGATTTCGATTACAGCCGCCAGGCTGTAAGGGGCCAGATGACCCGCCACATGAGCCATACCGGCGGATAGCGTCCCGGCCGCAGCCGCAAGGACCCAAATTTCTTAGGCAAGAAATTTGCCAAAATCCTTTCTTAAGGATTTTGGCCCCAACCCAGCCGACATTCCCCTTTCCCCCGCCGGTTCCTTCACTATCCTGCGGCGTTAAAGAGCCAGATCATGACCGAAGACCCTGCCGGAAGCCTTCTCAGCGTGCCCCCGCCCCGTGTTCCAGCTGAAACCCTTGCGTGGCTGGTCGAGATCCATTGGGGAATCGATGGTACGCTTGTTCCGCTGACCTCGGAACGCGACCTCAACCACCGGCTCGACACCGCCTCGGGCACCTACACGCTGAAGCTCGCCAATCTGGTTGAACCCATTGGCATCACTGAATTCCAGACGCAGGCACTCGTGCATGCTGCCAAGGTCGACCCTGGCCTGCCAACCCCGCGTGTCGTCCCGACCCGCACCGGCCAGACAATCCTGCCGACCCCGGACGGGGCCCTTCGTCTTCTGACCTGGTGCCCCGGCACCCCGGTTGCGAAACTTCCGCGCTCTCCGGTTCTGGCCAAGGTCACCGGCGATGCCCTCGCCCGCCTGACCACCGCGCTGCAGGACTTCTCTCACCCCTCGGACGACCACTTCCTCCTCTGGGACATTCGCCGCTTCGCGGCGCTCGCCCCCCTGACCCCCGCCCTGCCGCCCGAAACGCAAGCTCAGGTCCTGACCTTTCGCGACCAGTTCCAGACCCGCATCGCCTCCGCGCTGACTGCCCTTCCCACTCAGGTCGTGCATGCCGATTTCAACCCGCACAACCTCCTCGCCGAGCCCGCGAAACCTGACCAGATCACCGGCATCCTCGATTTCGGCGACATGGTGCGCACCCCGCGCATCTGTGACCTTGCCGTCGCCGCCTCCTACCTCGTCGATCCCGAAGACCCTCTGTCGCTTCTCCTCCCCCTTATCACCGCCTATCATGCCCGCCTGCCGCTTTTGCCTGCGGAAATCGCCCTCCTGCCCGATCTGATCACCGCCCGGATGCTGACCACGCTCACCATCGCGGGCTGGCGCGCCGCGCGTTACCCCGAGAACGCTGCCTATATCCTGCGCAACGCCCCTTCGGCCGAATCCGGCCTTCAGGCCCTGCGCCAAGCCGATCCGGCCCGGCTGGCCGATACATTCCTCACCGCCTGCGAAAGGCTCGTACTATGACCCGCCAAACCCTGATGCCCAACGCCTATGTCCCCGGCGCCACCCCCTTGGCGCCCGAAGATGAGGCCCGCATCACCCGCCGCGCCCGCCTGCTTGGTCCCGCCTACCGGCTGTTCTATGCCGAGCCCCTGCACATCACCCGGGGCGAGGGCGTCTGGCTTTATGATCGCGATGGGCGCGCGTATTTGGACACCTACAACAACGTGGCATCGGTCGGCCATTGCCACCCGAAGGTGACCGAGGCGCTGGCCCGCCAGTCGCAGATACTTGCCACCCACACCCGCTATCTGCACGACGGCATCCTTGACTATGCAGAACGCCTGCTGGCCCTGTTCCCGCGCGAGCTTGCGCATGTGATGTTCACCTGCACAGGGTCCGAGGCGAATGATCTGGCACTCAGGATCGCCCGCGCTGCGACCAGCGGCACGGGTGTGATCGTTACCGACAACGCCTATCACGGCGTGACCCTTGCCACCGCCGAGACGTCGATGTCCGTCGGCCCAGCCGTCGCCCCCGGCCCCACGGTTTTCCCGATTCCGGCCCCCACGCCGGAGAACTACCCAGAAGGCATCGCCCAGGGCTTCGCCAGTGCCGTCACTGCCGCCTGCGCCCGGATGGAGGCGCAAGATATCAAACCCTGCGCGCTGATCGTCGACACGATTTTCTCATCTGACGGCGTACGCCCCGACCCCACCGGGTTCCTCGCCCCTGCCATGGCCGCGATCCACGCCAAGGGTGGCCTTTTCATCGCAGATGAAGTGCAACCCGGCTTTGGCCGCACCGGGGGCCAGATGTGGGGCTTTGAACGCCACGGCATCCTGCCGGACATGGTTAGCTTGGGCAAACCAATGGGCAACGGCTACCCGATGGCCGGCCTCGTCCTGCGCCCCGAGGTTATCGTAGATTTCGGTGCAAAGGCACGCTACTTCAATACCTTCGGTGGCAACGCCGTCGCAGCAGCCGTGGGCCTTGCGGTGTTGGACGTGATCCGCGACGAAGGTCTGATGCAAAACGCCGCCACCGTGGGGGCAGCCTTCGCCCAAGGCCTGCGCGACCTTTCAACCCGCCATGACAGCATCGGCGAAACCCGCGCGGCGGGCCTGTTCCTTGGCACCGACATTCTGACCGACGGCAAACCCGATGGGACAAAGGCCGGACGCCTCGTGAACGATCTCCGCCGCGAGGGTGTGTTGATCAGCGCCACCGGTCCGCAAGGCCACATCCTGAAGATCCGCCCCCCGCTGCCGTTCTCGCTGGCCAACGTCGATCAGTTTCTCACTACGATGGAAAAGCTCCTGAAAACCTGAGCACCTTTCTCTTCGCCAAATATCCTCAGGGGGAAGCCTTAGGTTTCCGTGAAACCAAAGGCGTGGAGGGCGAAGCGCCCCCATCACCCGAGGAGGAGGCGAAGCCCGACGACGAGACAGAAACCTTGCGCGTCAGCGCTCAATTTGCAAACCGCCATCAGATCGCGCACCCGACAAAAGCTTGCCAGAGCGTTAATGCCCACAGCCAAGTCATTGATTTCAAATCAACTAAACAAGGCGTCCCGCGTGGATAGATCACCCCAGCGCATAACCCGCGCCGCGCACCGTGCGCACCGGATCACTGCCGCCGTGCTGCATCAAGGACTTCCGCAAGCGGCCAACATGCACATCCACAGTCCGCGTATCGACATAGATATCGCGGCCCCATACCAGATCCAGAAGTTGCTCGCGGCTGAACACCCGACCGGGCCGCTCCAGCAGGGTCACCAGAAGCTTGAACTCAGTCGGCCCCAGCTTCAGCGACTTTTCCCCGCGGAACACCCGGTGGCTTTCCGGGTCCAGCCGGATATCCTCGTGCTCCAGCACCACGCCTGCCGTCGAGGGCCGGACCCGGCGCAACTGCGCCCTTGCCCGTGCCATCAGCTCCAAGACCGAATAGGGCTTGACCACATAGTCATCCGCCCCGGTCTCCAGACCCCGGATCTTGTCCACCTCTTCGGCTCGGGCCGAGAGCATGATGATCGGAATCCCACGCGTCTCCGGCCGCATCTTCAATCGGCGGCAGACCTCAATCCCCGAAAGTTTCGGCATCATCCAGTCCAGAATGATGATATCGGGGGCCTCTTCAGACACCAAAAGCAGCGCATCTTCGCCATTGTCGGCCTGGATCACGTCGAACCCTTCGGCTTCCAGGTTATAGGCCAGCACGGCCCGCTGCGCCGGCTCGTCCTCGACCAGCAGAACCCGTGGCGGCGCAGTCCTCGCCATGATCAGGCCTCCGTCGCGCCACTGGTCGTGTCAAACTTAGGTCGCTCGTCCAGGCGCAGGGCACCGGTCATCAGATAGATCACCTGCTCGGCGACCGAGGTTGCATGATCCCCCACCCGCTCGATGTTCTTGGCGATGAAGTGGAGGTGCATGCAGGGCCCGATGTTGCGCGGGTCTTCCATCATATGAGTCAGGAATTCGCGGAAGATCGAGTTGTACATCTGGTCAATGTCCTTGTCGCGCCGCCGCACATCCTCGGCCAACTTCAAGTCACGACGGATATAGGCGTCTAGCGCATCGGCCAGCATTTCGACCACGGCCTTTGCCAGCCGCCGGATCGTCGAAGATGCGCCCGAAACCACCGGCATTTCGGCCAGCACGACCGTCCGCTTGGCAAGGTTCTTCGCGTAATCCCCGGCGCGTTCCAATGCCGCCGCAATCTTCATGACTGCAAGGATCGTGCGCAGGTCGCTTGCCGCCGGATTGCGCAAGGCAAGAATGCGCGCGCAGCCGGTATTCACTTGCTCTTCCAGAGCATCAATCGCAACGTCGCCGGCCCGCACCCGAGCCGCAAGGTCCGAGTCGCGCGTATCCAGCGCCTCGGCGGCCTCCAGCAGCGCGGTTTCAACCATGCCACCCATCCGCATCAACAGCCCCTGCAGGGACTCCATGTCGCGGTCGAAGGCCGAGAGGATGTGTTGTCCGATTTCTGCCATGGCTAATCTCCTTACCCGATCCGACCACTGATGTAGGATTCGGTTCTTGGGTCTTTCGGGTTGGTGAAAATCTGCTCGGTGTCGCCGTATTCGACAAGGTTCCCAAGGTGGAAGAATGCCGTCTTCTGGCTGACGCGTGCGGCCTGCTGCATCGAGTGGGTCACAATTACCACAGAAAACTGGCTGCGAAGCTCGTCAATCAGTTCCTCGACCTGCGCCGTCGCAATCGGGTCAAGGGCCGAGCAGGGCTCGTCCATCAACAAGACTTCGGGCGAGGTCGCAATCGCCCGCGCGATGCACAGGCGCTGCTGCTGTCCACCGGATAGGCCGGTGCCTGGTGCTTGGATGCGGTCCTTCACTTCATTCCACAGCGCTGCCTTGCGCAGTGAGGCCTCGACGATCTCGTCCAGTTCGGCCTTCGACCGGGTCAGGCCGTGAATTTTCGGACCATAGGCCACATTGTCATAGATCGACTTCGGGAAGGGGTTCGGCTTTTGGAACACCATTCCGATCTTGGCGCGCAGCTGCACCGGATCGACGCGCTGGTCATAGATGTCTTCGCCTTCCAGCGTGATCTTGCCCTCGACCCGGCACGTAGCGATGGTGTCGTTCATCCGGTTCAGACAGCGCAGAAAGGTCGACTTGCCGCAGCCCGACGGGCCGATGAAAGCGGTAACCGCCCGATCCAGGATTTCGACGTTCACGTCCTTCAGGGCATGGTTCTGGCCGTAATAGACCTGAACCGCATCCGCCTTGATCTTGGCCGATCCGGCTTGAACCGTCACGCTTGCGTCCAGCACGTTCGTCATCCCATTCTCGCCCTGAGCCTACACCTTGCCCGATTAGGCCGGTCCAGCGACAGTCCTGCGACGATTATGTAACAAATGAATGACAGATTGTCGCTGGGTCGCTGACGCTGCGACTTACCCAAAGACGGCGCATTCCTCGCCCCGTGGCGCAAAAAGAAGTTGCGACCCGGAGGCAAGGCGGGCCAGTCTTCCTTACAGGTTTGCGGCCCGAAGTCCCGCCGAGGTTCCCCATTTGGAGAAACGCGATGAGCGAAGAACACTACCCGCCCCGGATGATCGCCATGCTCGAAGCCGTATGGGGCGAGGGTTTCCTGTCCCCCGGCGGCCCGATGGAAGTCGCCCGCGTGTTGGAGGGTCACGACATTCGAGGCAAAGCGGTGCTTGATATCGGCTGCGGCGCAGGCGGGATCGACGTGGCTTTGGTCCAGACCCATGGCGCAGGGTATGTGACCGGGATTGATGTCGAAGACAGCGTGATCACCCATGCCCGCGCTCTGGTGGCAGCGAAGGGCCTGTCCGACCGCATCGGCCTTGTAAAGGTCGCCCCCGGCCCCTTGCCCTTTCCGCCCGGCACTTTCGACGTGGTCTTCTCCAAGGATTCAATAATCCATATCCCCGACAAGCACGCCTTGATGGCCGAAGTTTCGCGGGTTCTGAGGCCCGGCGGCTGGTTCCTTGCCTCGGACTGGCTGATCGGGGTCGAAGATATCTCGCCGCAGATGGCCGCCTATATCGCCGCCGAGGGCCTCGATTTCGGCATGGCCACCCCTGCGCGCTATGGCGCGGCGATGGCAGCGCAAGGCTTCCATGAAATCCGTATCACCTCGCGCAATGCCTGGTATCGGGATGAGGCTCGACGTGAGGTTGCCCGGATGAAGGGAGAACTTGGGGCCAAGGCCGCCGCCGTCGTGGGGCAGGACTTCGTCGACCAGAACATCGGCATCTGGGAGCGGATGATCCCGGTTCTGGACAGTGGCGAACATTGCCCGACCCATCTTGCCGGACAGAAGCCATGAGCCTGCCCTATTGCTGGCCCGACCCCGACCGCGACTATGCAAACGGGGCCTTCATCTTGGGCGGGGCAGCCTACCCTGACCGCTGGTCAAGAAAAGCCGCCGCCTTCCGCTCCGACCTCGGCCCCCGTGCCCGCCTAGACCTACCCTATGGCCCCGCCCCAAGGCAGCGGCTGGACCTGTTTCTGCCCGAAACCCCGCCCAAAGGTCTGCTGGTGTTCGTCCACGGCGGCTACTGGCATCTCTTTTCCAAAGACGAATGGTCCCACCTTGCCGCTGGCCCCCTTGCCCGAGGCTATGCCGTCGCCATGCCCGGTTACACCCTTGCGCCCGAGGCGCGGATTGCCACGATGACCCAAGAAATCGCCCAGGCCTGCCGAACTGCCGCCGCCATTGTCCCCGGCCCCCTTGTCGTCACCGGCCATTCCGCAGGCGGGCATCTTTCCGCCCGGATGGGCTGCGCTGACATTGCGGCCCCAGTGACCCGCGTTGTCCCGATCTCGCCCCTGGCCGAGCTTGGGCCGCTCATGGCGACCGAGATGAATGAAACGCTGGCCATCGACGCCGCCGAAGCCGCTTCTGAAAGCCCGGCCCGGCTTTCGCTTCGTCCGGGCACTTTGGCCCATGTCTGGGTCGGTGCTGCAGAACGCCCCGCGTTCCTGTGGCAGGCGCGTACATTGTCCGAAGAATGGGCCTGCCCCTGGACCGCTGATCCGGGCAAGCACCATTTCGACGTGATCAATGCACTGGAAGACCCGGACTCGACCCTGTGCGCGGCAGTGCTGAACGGTCTCGTCTGAACGCTCCTCAGGCCTGACGGCTTTCCTCGCTCCAGCGAAGAAGGCCGTCAGGCCCGATGAGCGGCCCTACATTTCCAAGGCTTCCGCCCGACGCGCTTCGGATTCGCGCGCGGCTTCAATCTTGGCTTTCCGACGACGGTTGATCTCGTACCAGATCGCGGCCGAAAGCGTGATCAGGATCATGATCAGTGCCAGCGCGTTGATCGAGGGCGTGATCCCCGACCGCACCTTCGAGAAGACATAGACCGTCAGCGTATCCGCCCCACCGCGGGTGAAGAGGGTGACGTTGAAGTTCTCGATCGACTGGAAGAACGAAATCGCCGCACCGGCCCCCAGTGCCGGGTACAGATGCGGCAACAGGATGCGCCGCATCACCTGCGCATGGGTCGCCCCAAGGTCCAGCGCCGCCTCTTCCAGCCCTTGGTCAAAGCTTTGCAGCCGCGCCAGAACCAGCAGCATCACGAACGAGGCGATATAGCTGACCTGACCCAGCACACTAAGATGCAGGCCCGACCCGACCGAAAACTGGTTCCAGAACAAGAGCGTCGAGATGCCGATGACCACGCCCGGGATCAGGATCGGAGCGACCATCATCCCATAAAGAATCGACCGCACCCGCCCCGAGATCGAGTTGACCAAGATCGCCCCCGCCGTGCCCACCGGAACAGCGATTGCGACCACGGCCAGCGCCACCAAAAGCGTGTTGCCAAGCGCGCCCCAGATGCGGTTGTCGTTCCACAGGTCAATGAACCAGCGGTCGGTGAATCCCTTCCACGGAATGACCGTCGGCAGTTTGCTGTCGTTGAAGGCCGCCCCTGCCATGACAAAAAGCGGGATCATCAGATAGGCAAGGAAGGCCCCCATATAGATGTGGCCAAGGATCCTGCGATTGGTGTTCATGATCCCCTCCCCTTATTTCGCGATGTCGGACAGCTTGACGCGGAACACCCGCATCGCGACCGTGACAGCGACGGTGCAGAACAACAGCAGCATGAAGGCAAAGGCAGCGCCTGCGTTCCAGTCCTGACCTTCCATCATGATCCCCTGAATGGTCTGGGTGAACCAGTTACCCGTGGTCGAGTTGATGATCGCCGGCACCAGAAGTGAGCCTGCCGACAGCATGAACACCATGACCGCACCGCTTGCGATGCCGGGTTTGGAATGCGGCAAAACGATGCGCCAGTGGATCTTCCACCACGGCGCGCCAAGATCCTCGGCCGCCTCAAGCTGGTTATTGTCCAGCGACTGCATGGCGTTATAAAGCGGGAACACCATGAACAGCACATAGGCATAGACCAGCGTGATCACCACCGGACTATAGCCTTCGACCCAGCGGATTTCCTTTTCAATCGCCCCGATCGCCATCAGGAACGCATTCAGCGGGCCTTTCAGCGTCAGGATGATGTACCAGGCAAAGCTCCGCAGCACTTCGGACACCCAAAGCGGCACGAAGAGCAAAAGGAACAGCGTCGGCAGCGACCGGTTCGAGGCGACCTTGGCCAGATAAAAGCACAACGGATAGGCCAGAAGGAAGGTCACCAGCGTGACCACGGCCGAATAGAAGATCGTCAGCACGAAAACCTTGATCCGGGCCGGGATCTCGAAATGCAGGCCGAAGCTGTTGAAATCAACCTCGTTCCCGAAGATCTGCATGTAGTTGTTGAACGAATAAGTGTCCTTCGGCCCGCCCACATCGACAATCGGAAGATAGGGCCGGAAGGAGGCTTCAAGAAGCTTGAAGTCCGGCAGAATCACCAGCACCAAAAGCCAAAAGGCGGTCAGGCCGACGAAGGTATAGGTCAGCCCCATGCCATAGCGGCGGAATAGATCATGCATGGATCAGGCCCCCGCAGTGTCGGAGTCTGGCAGGATCGCAGCGCTGCGGGCGTCGAAGGCCATGTGCATCTTGGTTCCCGCCTGCGGCACAGTGCCGGTGCCGTCATTGCGAAGCTCAGCGACCATGTCAAAGCCGCCTTCGGTCACGGCATGGACCGAGATGAAGTTGCCTTCAAACGCCACTTCGGTCAGCGTGACGGGAACCGAGTTTTCGGCACCCGGCTTGGCCTGCAGAGACATGAATTCGGGCCGGACATAAAGCTTGCCCTTGGTCACCCCATCGGCGATGCGGGCGCGGAAGGTGCCAAGCTTGGTCGCAAAGCTGGCCATGCCATCAGCCCGTGTGCCGATATCGCCGGTCAGGATGTTGTTTTCACCGACAAAGCTGGCCACAAACCCGTTGACCGGGTTGTTATAGATGTCGCGCGGGTTCGACACCTGCTGCAACCGGCCCTGGGACATGACGCCCACGCGGTCCGACATCGCAAGCGCTTCGCCCTGGTCGTGGGTGATGTAGATGAAGGTGACACCCGTCCGCTTTTGAATGGCGCGCAGTTCCGCCCGCATGTGCTGACGCAGCTTCAGGTCAAGCGCCGACAGCGGTTCGTCCAGCAGCATCACCGCCGGTTCCACCGCCAAAGCACGGGCAATCGCCACGCGCTGCTTTTGCCCGCCCGAAAGCTGGCTGACCATCTTGTCGGCACTGTCATGCAGATCGACCAAGGCAAGCAGTTCTTCAGCCTTCTTGCGGCGGGTGACCTTGTCGACGCCGCGGACCTCCAGCCCGAATGCGATGTTTTCCCAGATCGGCATCAGCGGAAACAGCGCGAGGTTCTGGAAGATCAACGCCGTCGGCCGCTGGTTCGGGCGCTGGCCCTTCACATCCTTGCCACCGATCCGGATCATCCCTTCGGTCGGATCGGTGAACCCCGAGATCATCCGCAGGATCGTGGTCTTGCCACAACCCGATGGCCCCAGGAACGAGAAGAACTCACCCGGCTGGATGTTCACGTTCACATGGTCGACCGCCCGGAACTTTCCGAAGTCGCAGCAGATATTGTCCAGATCAATCCCAGCACTCATTGTGGCGCCCTTTTTCCCTGATCGTTTCTTATGGTCTTTTTCCAAAACTAGCAGGCGTGCCCGACTGTGCAATCCCTATTACCAGTTCTTCGCCTTCAATAGTTCCAACCAGACCCAGCCCTGGCAAAGCAACGCGCCGGGCCCCAGAAGGACCCGGCGCGCCTGTCATCAAAGCACTTTTACGAGGCCTTGTACTTGTCCGAATACTCACCGCGCTTGGCGACGAATTCGGCGGACTGGTCCGGCCACCACCACAGCGCCGCCAGCTTGGCGTCGTCGAAGGCCGCGTTGTAGTACGTTGCCACATCCGGGTTCATCAGCGGGCCTGCGTCCTTGCCCACCGCGTTGGACGAGAAGGCGGTTGCCCAGCCTGCCGCACCCTCGGGGGTAGAGATGAACTTGGCCAGCTCATGGGCTTGTTCCACGTTGACGGCATTGGCCATCAGCGCAAAACCCTGGTGCCAGGCAAAGGCGCCTTCGGCCGGGGCGGCATAGCCGTAACCGTCGTTGCGCAGGTTGTAGCCGGTCGAATCCCAGCACAGGCCTACGGTCGCGCCGTTCGCGGTGAACCCGGCGTTGGCTTCGTTCTCGCCCGACCACCACTGGACGACGTTGGCCTTGGACTTGACAGCCTCGGCCAGCGCGATGTCCCAAAGCTGGGTCATCTTGTCCATGTCAGTATAGCCTTCAAGCCACGGGAAGGGCAGTTTACCCTGCGATTCCAGCAGACGCCCCATCGCCGTCAGGGCCGAGCGCGGACGCAGCACAACCTGGTTGGCCGGGTCAAACAACGCGGCCAGCGACGGCGGATCGCCCAATACGGCGGCTTCCTTGTTATAGACCAGCGCCTCGGTGCCCCAGTTCGACGGCACATAGACCAGCTTGCCGTCCTTGCGCGACCGCTCGCCGGCGGCGCCATCGGCCAGGCCCGGCAGATAGTTGCCCATCGCCAGCTTGCTTTCGTCCCAAGCGCCGATCAGCCCGTTGGTCCAATACTGGTCAACCGCGTCGATCGTCGGCTCGATCATGTCGATGCCACCAGCGGTTGCGGCCACTTTGGCATTGGCGAAAATCGTGTCATTGTCGGGAACTTCGGTGAAGTTCACCTTGATGCCGGTCGCGGCTTCAAACGCCGGGAACACCTTTTCGGCCAGCACGGGGTAACCCGCCCAACCGGTAAAGTTCAACTCACCCGACGAGGCAAGCGCCTTGAAGGGGATGATCGCGGGGGCGGCAAGGGCTGCGGCACCCATAGCCGAGCGCGTCATGAACGCGCGGCGGCTGACGGTGGATTTCTTGGCCAACAGAAGTACTCCTGGAGTTGATCCGCCTTAGCGGACATTAGACCTCGGCACCTGATGGTGCGGGGTCATGCTGGTCGAATAGTGACGTCGCATTTCAGCTTTATGACACAATCTTTCGGCCCAGCGTGAAGATAATTCGGTTTCCTGGGCTTCGGACAAAAGAAAACGCCGGGCCCATTGCGGGGCCCAGCGTCCTTTGGCATCTGACCTGGATCAGGAAGCCTTGTACTTGTCGGCATATTCACCGCGCTTGGCAATGAATTCGGCCGACTGCTCGGGCCACCACCATAGGGCGGCCAGCTTGGCGTCGTCGAAAGCGCCGTTGTAATAGGTCGCGACGTCCGGGTTCATCAGATCGCCCGCGCCCTTGCCCACCGGGTTGGACGAGAAGGCCGACGCCCAGGCAGCAGCGCCCTCGGCCGACGAAACCCACTTGGCCAGTTCGTGCGCCTGATCGACGTTGGCAGCGTTCTTCATCAGCACAAAGCCCTGGTGCCAGGCAAACGCGCCTTCAGCCGGAGCCATGAAGCCATAGCCATCGTTGCGCAGGTTGTAGCCAGTCGAATCCCAGCACAGGCCGATGGTGGCACCGTTGGCCACGAACCCGGCGTTGGCTTCGTTTTCGCCCGACCAGAACTGCACGACGTTGCCCTTGGCAGCGACAGCCGCGGCCAGCGCGATGTCCCAAAGCTCGACCATCGCACCCATGTCGGTGTAGCCATCCATCCACGGACGCGGCAGCTTGCCCTGCGCGTCAAGCCAGCGGCCCATGGCAGCCAGCGCCGAGTGCGGACGCAGAACAGCCTGGTTGGCCGGGTCGAACAGCGCGCCCAGCGACGGCGGATCGCCCAGAACGGCGCTGTCGGTCTTGTAGACCAGCGCTTCGGTGCCCCAGTTCGACGGGACATACATCAGGTTGTCGCCGTCATGACTGCGGGTGCCTGCTGAACCATCCGCCAGACCCGGCAGATAGTTGTCCATGGCCAGCTTCGCCGGATCCCATGCGCCCAGAAGGCCATTCGAGTTCCAGCCACCCCAACGGTCGATGGTCGGTTCCATCATGTCGATGCCACCGGCTTCGATAGCCACTTTCCCGGCCGCGAACATGGTGTCCTGGTCAGGCTGTTCGGTGAAGTTCACCGTGATGCCGGTCGCAGCAGTGAAAGCCGGGAACACGGTTTCCATCATGGCCGGATAGCCGGCCCAGCCGGTGAAGTTCAGCTCGCCCGACGAGGCGAGGGCTTTCGACGAGATGATCGCCGGAGCAGCAAGGATACCAGCGCCAGCTGCGGACCCTTGCAGGAACCGGCGGCGGCTGAATGCGGATTTGGTCTGAGTCACTATGGATCTCCCTAGGTTGATAAGTCGCGAGGCGTGGGCTTTCCCCGGTCGTTGTGGTTCATGCGGCAGCGCTCCGCGGCTATGTAACAGCGCCTGTGTAACAGGATTCTGTCAGTCGAAAAGCTACCCCCTGCAGCAGGCAGATTACTCATCTTTCCTATCAGCGTGTCAACGATGCTTTGCGCGCAAGCGTTCAAACCCGCTTGATCGGTCATTTCTGGCCGACAGAGCGCCGTTTTCAGGAAGAAAGGGCGCGTTTCGCGGCGAAATCCGATTCGTTTCTTCGTCGCTTTGGCCGGGCCTCCAGCCATCAGACCCCGCCAGAGTCGGTCACCCGATCAGTGCCTTGACCCTTGCCGTGAAATCCTCGCCCCGTTTTTCAAAGTTCGGATACTGGTCAAAACTGGCCGCCGCCGGGGCCAAAAGCACGACCTCTCCGGCCTCTGCCTCCTCGGCCGCGCGGGCCACCGCCCGCTCCATCGTCTCGCAAATCTCATGCGGGATATCGCCCATCTGCAAGGCGAAATCCCGCGCAGAATGGCCAATCAGATAGGCCTTCACGACCGAGCCAAGGAATGGCTTCAGCCCCGCAATCCCGCCTTCCTTGCCCATGCCCCCGGCGATCCAGCGGATCTTGGCAAAGGCCTGCAGCGCCTTGGCCGCAGAGTCGACATTGGTGGCCTTGCTGTCATTCACGAACCGCACCCCGGCCCGCTCGCCCACCAGCTGGCTGCGATGCGGCAGGCCCGCAAAGCTGTGCAGCGCCCCCTCGATCAGCTTCGGCGCGATCCCCAGCGACCGGCAGGCCGCATAGGCCGCGCAGGCGTTCTGATGGTTATGCGCCCCCGGCAGCCCCTTGATCTCGCGCAGGTCGATCGAGGCCACCTGCCGCCCCTTGCGCCATTCGGCCAGAAACCCCTTGCGCGCGAAAACCGCCCAGCCGAACCCCTCCAGCTTCTGCCCGGAGGAAACCCGGATCACCCGATCATCCTGCGCGCCCTGCGCCAGTTGTCCGGCCAGAAACTGCCCCTCGACCTCGTCCACTCCGATCACCGCCCGGTCCGGCCCGCCTTGAGTGAACAGCCGCGCCTTGGCCGCGAAATAGCCGCCGATGCCGCCGTGCCGGTCCAGATGATCCGGCGAGAGGTTGGTGAAAACCGCCACGTCCGGGGTCAGGGCCCGGGCCAACTCGGTCTGGTAGGAGGACAGTTCCAACACCACCACCTCGCCATCAACGGGGGGATCGATGGAAAGAACCCCCGTGCCGATATTCCCCGCCATCTGGGTCGGGCGGCCAGCTTCCTGCAGGATATGATGGATCAAGGCCGTCGTCGTCGACTTGCCGTTCGATCCGGTCACGGTGACCACCTTCGGCGGGATCTCCATCTCGGACCAGGTGTCGTCGGCGGCGGATTGGAAGAACAACCCGATGTCGTTGTCGACCGGGATTCCCAGTTCAATCGCCCGGGCGATCACCGGATGCGGGGCCGGGTAAAGATGCGGGATGCCGGGCGAGGTGACGAGGCACGCCACCCCCTCCATCGCTTGATTGCGGGTCAGGTCGGTCAGGGTGAACCCCTCCGCCTCGGCCTTCCCCCGCGCCTCGGGGCTGTCGTCCCAGAGAAGAGGTTCCGCCCCCCCGGCCCGCAAGGCTGCCGCCGTGGCCAGACCCGACCGGCCCAGCCCGAGGACGGCCACCTTTTGCCCCTTGTAACCCTTGACCGGGATCATGGTTCGCCCCCCTGCTGGTTCAAAGGACAGGGATAGGCGAGGATCGGGGGAAGGGGAAGGGGCCAGACCTTGTCCACGCAGGACAGGTTTAGGGCCGCAAGGAATTCCAAGGGGTTAGCTGTGGGCGTTAACCGGGTGGTAAGGTTTGTCCACGGGGTTGAAAGAGGGGGCGGCTAAACGCCATTGCAAAATTTTCTGTCGTTTGCGACCTTCGCAGCATGTTTGCCGAAACGAATTGGAACAGACCGGATGTTTCTTACGTGGCTCTTCCGATCGCTTAGTAGCAAGAAAGTCGATGCTGGCCCTGTCGGACCTGACGGATATCGGGTTTTCACCCGCAAGTTCGATGAAGTCGCCTCAGCCGAAGATTTATTGCGCCGAGCGGGCCTTGTGCTCGCCGCCAATGAGGCTGCGAAGGGTTTTACCGAGGTAATGCACGCCAGAGTAAGCGGCTTGACCACCCAAGCCATAGTCGCCGCAGAAAACGGGGTCATCGCGCCCGACAAATCAAGTGTTCCGCTCATTACTCTCCTCATAGACCTGTCCGGATCGATGAAAGGTGTGTCCTCTCAGCTCGCCACCTTTTGTGCCGAGGCGGTCACGGCACTTTGCGATGCGTTCGGCGCAAAGCTTGAAGTGCTTGGTTTTACAACTGTGAACTGGCGCGGTGAGCCCGCGCGGACGGCGTGGAACGGACGGCGTGGAAAAGGATCGGCCAACCTGCCAATCCAGGACGGCTCTGCGGTCTGAGGCACGTGGTTTTCAGGTCGTTTGACGACAGGAGGCGTCCCAGTTTCGACCTGCTGTTCGTGGGCGAGCACTTCTTCCGAGAAAACGTGGATGGGGAAGCTATCGAATGGGCAGTTTCAAGACTGGAGGACGCCGAGGGCACCCATCGCCTGCTGATCTATGTCTCGGACGGAGCGCCGGTCGATGACAGCACTCTGGCCAGCAATCCCCCGGATATCCTTTGGAACCACCTCAAGCACGTCTTGGCTAAGGTCAGTCAAGACACCTCTATCCACCTTTGCGCGATAGGGATCAAGCACGCCGTATCGAACCTCGTGCCGAGCGCGATCACGCTTACCAGTTTCAACGATGTCGAGGCGCAGGTCATACCATATCTCGCCGCCGAACTTTCTTTGGCGTTGAAATCCGCCCATACGACCGACGCTTCCACTGCTTCGAACGGGTTGCAGGTTTAAGCTGGCAGGGTGGGCAATATTGCCCACCCTACGAAGCGTTCAGCGTACTTTCAGCGTCGCCAGCCCCACCACGGCCAAGATCAGGCTGATGATCCAGAACCGGATCACGATCTGCGGTTCGGCCCAGCCTTTCTTTTCGAAATGGTGGTGGATCGGGGCCATCAGGAAGATGCGTTTCTTGGTGCGTTTGTAATAGGCGACCTGGATGATCACTGACAGCGCCTCGACCACGAAGAGCCCGCCGACGATGGCCAGAACGATCTCGTGCTTGGTGCAGACGGCGATGGCGCCGAGCGCTCCGCCAAGGGCCAGCGACCCGGTGTCGCCCATGAAGACCGCCGCCGGGGGGGCGTTGTACCACAGGAAGCCAAGGCCCGCGCCGAAAAGTCCGGCGGCGAAGATCAGAAGCTCCGCCGTGCCGGGGACGGCGTGGATGCCAAGGTCCCCGGCAATGGCCGAGGAGCCGACGACGTAGGAGATCACCCCCAGCGTCATCCCGGCGATCATCACGGGCATGATCGCCAGCCCGTCAAGACCGTCAGTCAGGTTGACCGCATTGGCCGCGCCCACGATCACCACCATGCCGAAGGGCACAAAGAAGACGCCAAGGTTCAAAAGCGCGTCCTTGAAGAAGGGGAAGGCCAGTTGGTTGGTCAGTTCCGCCGGGTGAAACATCGAGGCGGCGTAAGAGGCCAGTGCTGCAATCAGCAGCCCCATCCCCATGCGGATGCGCGACGAGACGCCCTTGGTGTTCTGCTTGGTCACCTTGGCGAAATCGTCGGCAAAGCCGATCAGGCCGAAGGCCAGCGTCACCAGGATCACGATCCAGACAAAGGGATTGTCCAGCCGCGCCCAGAGGAGGGTTGAAACCAGAAGCGCCGACAGGATCAGCAGACCGCCCATCGTGGGAGTGCCCGCCTTGGCAAAGTGCGATTCGGGTCCGTCATCGCGGATCGGCTGGCCCTTGCCCTGCTTTCTGCGCAAAAGGTCGATCAGGGGCCGTCCGAAGATGAAGCCGAAGATCAGTGCCGTGAAGAAGGCTCCACCCGCGCGGAAGGTGATGTAGCGGAATAGGTTGAGGCCGCTTACCCCGTCCGAGAATTCTGTCAGCCAATAGAACATTCAGGTCGTCCCTTCCTTCGGCGCTGCGGCTTGCCCCATTTTGCGCAAGGCGTCAACGACAAGGCTGACTTTCGATCCCTTGGAGCCCTTGATCAGGAGAATATCCCCCGCATCAACCAGATTGCGGGCGCGGGGGGCCAGTTCCTGGGCGGTTTCAACCCAGTCACCCCTTTGGCCGCGCGGCAGGGCAGCATGCAGTTCACGCATCCGGGGCCCGACGCAGTGGATCAGATGTACGGCGCTCAGCCCCGGATGCTGGGCAATCGCCTGATGGAGGGCGGTTTCCTCTGGCCCCAGTTCCAGCATATCGCCCAGAACCGCGATGCGCCTGCCACCACCCACGCGTCCGATGCCGTCGGTCGGTTTGGCGGCGATCAGCACGTCCAAGGCTGCGGCCATCGAGGCGGGGTTGGCGTTGAAGGCGTCGTCGATGAGGTCGAAGAAGGTTTCCTCGACGATATCCAGCGTGATCCGTTCCCGTTGCCCCCTGCCCGCAGGCGGGACCCAGCGGCCAAGATCATGGGCTGCGATCATCGGGTCGGCTCCCAAAGCCTCGGCCACCGCCAATGCGCCAAGGGCGTTCAGGGCAAAGTGGCGGCCGGGGGTGGAGACTTTGTAAAGAAGCGGCTCGCCCCGGCGGGTGGCGCGGCAGACGGTGGCTTCGTCATGGATGCGGGCATCAAGGAGCCGCCAGTCGGCATCGTTGGATTGGCCAAAGCCGACCGGCATGGCCCCCACGGCCACAGCCTTGGCACGCAGGATGGGGGTTGTGGGCAGATCGGCGTTGAAGATCGCCGTGCCGCCCGGCTTCAACCCGTCGAAAATCGCGGCCTTTTCGTGGGCGATGCCTTCGATGCTGTCGAACGCCTCCAGATGAGCCGCGGCGACAGTGGTGACCATTGCGACATCCAGTTGCGCAAGCCGGGCCAAGGGGGCGATTTCGCCGGGGTGGTTCATCCCGATCTCGATCACCGCAAAGTCGGTATCTGCGGGCATCCGCGCCAGTGTCAGCGGCACACCCCAATGGTTGTTGTAGCTGGCTTCCGCCGCATGGGTGCGGCCCTGCCCAGAGAGGATCGCGCGCAGCATTTCCTTGGTCGAGGTCTTGCCGACCGAGCCCGTCACCCCAACCACCTTGGCCTTGGTGCGGGCTCGCGCGGCTTTGCCAAGCGCTTCTAGGGCGGTCAGCACATCGGGGACAATCAGAAGCGGTGCGCTGTCGGACACGCCTTCGGGAATGCGGCTGACCAACGCTGCAGCGGCTCCCGCGGCCAAGGCGGCGGCCACGAAATCATGTCCGTCGCGGACATCCTTTAGGGCGACGAACAACTCGCCTGGCTGCAGGGTGCGGGTGTCGATGGAGACGCCAGTGGCTTGCCAGTCTGTGGTGGCACGGCCCCCGGTAGCCTGTGCGGCATCGGTTGAGGTCCAGAGCATCAGATCACCCCATCCAAGGCGGCGACGGCGACCGAGGCCTGCTCGACATCGTCGAAGGGATAGATGTCGGTACCGATCACCTGCCCGCTTTCGTGGCCCTTGCCCGCGATAAGCAGGGCGTCGCCGGGTTGCAGGGCATCGACCCCGCGCAGGATCGCTTCGGCGCGGTCGCCGACTTCGTTGGCGTCCGGGCAGGCGGCAAGGATCGCGGCGCGGATGCTGGTGGGGTCTTCGGTGCGCGGGTTGTCGTCGGTCACATAAAGCACATCGGCATGGGCCTTGGCCGCAGCACCCATCAGCGGGCGCTTGGTGCGGTCGCGGTCGCCGCCAGCGCCGAAGACGACGACGATACGGCCCATCACATGCGGGCGCAGCGCTTTCAACGCGGTCTCGATGGCATCGGGCGTATGGGCATAATCGACATATACCGCCGCCCCGTTTCGTCGCGTTGCGGCCAGCTGCATCCGGCCCCGAACGCCAGTCAGACGGGGGAGGACGGCAAGCACCGCCTCGGGCGCATCACCGGCGGCAATCGCCAACCCAGCCGCCACGGCCACATTCTCGGCCTGAAACCCGCCGATCAGGTTCAGCCGGGTCTGGAAGGCACGGCCTTGCCAAAGATAGCGCACCTCTTGCCCGGTCGCATCGGGCCGGGTCGCGGCGATCTGCAGATCGGCCCCCTGCCCCTTGCCCACGGTCAGCACCCGCAAGCCCCGCGCCAGCGCAAGTTCGGCCATTTCCGAGCCCTTGGCCCCGTCAAGGTTCACCACTGCCACCCCATCCTCGGGCAGAAGCCGGGTGAAAAGCTGGGCCTTGGCGTCGAAATAGGCCGCCATCGTGCCGTGATAATCCAGATGATCCTGCGTCAGGTTGGTAAACCCTGCCGCCGCCAGCCGCACCCCATCCAGCCGCCGCTGATCAAGCCCATGGCTTGAGGCCTCCATCGCCGCATGGGTCACGCCGCCCAGCGCTGCCGCTGCCAGCAGCTTCTGCAAGGTGATCGCATCGGGCGTGGTGTGGCTGGATGGCGCAGACCATGCGCCTTCAATCCCGGTGGTGCCGATATTGATTGCCTCATGCCCCAAGGCGGCCCAGATTTGCCGGGTAAAGGTCGCGACCGAGGTCTTGCCGTTGGTCCCGGTCACCGCGACCATCGTCTCGGGCTGCGCACCGAACCAGAGGGCCGCCGCACAGGCAAGGGCTGCGCGGGGGTCTTCGGCCACGACCAGCGCCACTTCGGCATCGGCCAGCACATTGGCGGCCAGTTTGGCACCATCAGCGTCGGTCAGGATTGCCACAGCGCCTTGCTCCAGTGCCGTAGGGATGAACCTGGCCCCATGGGTTGCGGTGCCGGGGAGGCCTGCAAACAGCATCCCCGACCGTACAGCCCGACTATCCGCCGTGATCCCCGACAACGCCGGGTCGCGTCCGGCCCGCGCGGTCAGCCCCAGATCGGATAGCCGTGTTGCGCGATTTGCCATCTTGGTCCCCGCCATCTTACCCGGTGCCGCCCGTTTCAGTTACTGGCGGCTGTTATCGCATCCGTGGCAGGGGGTTCAAGCTTGGGCCGCAGCCCCATCAGCGGGGCGACGCGGCGAATGATCTCGGCCGCGACCGGAACGGCAGTCCAACCCGCCGTGCGGCGATCCTCGGACATGGTGGTGTCCAAAGGTTCATCCAGCGTCACCACCAGCACATATTGCGGGCTTGAGGCCGGGAACATCGCGGCAAAGGTGTTCACCACCTTGTCGTCGTAATACCCGCCCGAGGCCTTGGGCTTGTCCGCAGTCCCGGTCTTTCCCGCGACTTCATAGCCCGGCACATCGCCCAGTGTCGCGGTGCCCTCAACCACCACGCGGCGGAGCATCTTGATCGCTTCGGTCGAGGTGGTCTCGCTCATCACCCGAACGCCGGTCGTGGCCCCTTCGCGCTTCAGCAGCGTCGGGGTGATCATCACGCCGCCATTGGCAATCGCCGCATAAGCCACCGCCAGGTGCATCGGACTGGCCGCGATCCCGTGGCCGTAAGAGGTGGTGATCGTCGTCAACTCGGGCCATTTCTTCGGCACCAGGGGCCGGGCACCGGGGGCTTCGATCAGCTCGACCGCCGTCGGTTCAAAGAAACCGAGAGACTTCAGAAACGCCTGCTGCCGCAAGGGCCCGATCATCAGCGCCACACGGGCAATGCCGACGTTGGACGACAGGGTGATCACATCGCTGACCGACAGTTGCGGGCCATAGTTGTGATCGTCGAATTCCTTGATCTTGAACTTGCCCCAGACCATCGGCGAATTGGTGTCAACCATGCTGTCGGGTGTCACCAGACCAAGCTCGATCGCCTGGGCGGCCGCAAATATCTTGAAGGTCGAGCCAAGCTCATAGACCCCCTGCACTGCCCTGTTAAACAACGGACTGTCGCCGGGTTCGGCATTCTTGTCGGTCAGCGGTGCGGGGCGGTCGTTCGGGTCAAAACTCGGCAGTGAGGCCATGGCGAGGATTTCGCCGGTGCGGGCATCCATCAGGATCGCTGCCGCGCCCTTGGCGTTCAGCATGGTCATTCCCGCGCCCAGCACTTCCTCGACCGTGGCTTGCAAAGACAGGTCCAGCGACAGGGTCAGAGGTGTGCTGGCTTCGGCCGGGTCTCGGAGCCGCGCGTCAAGCGCCTTTTCGATCCCCGCAACACCGATCACTTCCGCCGATTGCACGCCTTCGGCCCCAAAGGTGGTTCCGCCCAGCACATGCGCCGCAAGGGTTCCGTTCGGGTAAAGCCGCATCTCGCGCGGGCCGAACAGAAGGCCAGGATCGCCGATCTCATATACAAGCTGCATCTGCTCGGGCGACAGGACCTTGCGGACCCAGATAAAGCTGCGCCCGTCGGTAAAGCGCCGCTCCAGCGCTTTGGCGTCAAGTTCGGGGAAGATCGCGGCCAGCTTTTCCGCTGTGCCCTTCGGATCGACCATGACCTTGGGTTGGGCATAAAGTGAATACGTCGTCATGTTGGTCGCTAGAATGCGGCCATTGCGGTCGTTAATATCGGCCCTTGTGGCAGCAATCTCGGCCCCGGCTGCGCTGGAGCGGGGTTCGGCAGGCTCGGTCGCGGCCAGAAGGCCCATGCGCAGGCCGATGGTCCCGAAGGCGGCGACGAACGTCACGCAGAGGACCAGCAGCCGGAACTGCGCCCGGCCGCGCGCCTTGTCGTGCAGGGCTTCATTGCGCAGGCGCAGGTTTTCTTTCTCGATCCGGTCGGGGTGCTGCCCCTCGGTTCGGGCCTGCAGTATCCGCGCCAGAGGGCGAAGCGGCACGCGCATCTATTGCCCCTCCTCACCAATGATCGTGCCTTGGACCGTGGTCGTAAAGGCGATCTTGGGCAGACTGACGCGCGGATAGGCGACCGCCGCTGCCGTGCCGAACTGGCCCGGCTCCATCGGCATCAGGCCCAGCCGGTCGAAATTCGCATCCACCAGCTGGCGCAGCCGGTCGGGGCGGTTGAGATAGGCCCATTCCGCCCGCTGAACCGCCAAGGCCTCGCGCAGGGACGCGATGTCGCTTTGAAGTCCCTCGACCACTTTCAGCGTCGACTGCGTCGCGTAATTCTCGCGGTAGGCCCAGAAACCCAGCGCGATCAGGGCAAGGAAGGACAGGATGTAGATCACCGGGCGCATCAGCGGCGGCCCTTCTTCTGGATTTCAGGCAAGCCAAGCTCGGCATGCGGGATCGGTTTCGCCGGCGCTTCAGTCCGCCGCCCGACCCGAAGTTTGGCCGAGCGCGACCTTGGGTTCCGGGCGACCTCCTCATCATCGGGGGCCACGGCCTTGCGCGTTACCATCTGGAACCGCGCCGTCGTGTCGGCCCGCGCCGGGGCATAGCGGTTGGAGTTCGACTCCTGCCCGCTGGCCAATTGGAAGAAGCGCTTGACGATCCGGTCTTCAAGGCTGTGGAAAGTCACCACCGCCAAAAGCCCACCGGGTTTCAGCGCCCGTTCCGCTGCGGCCAACCCCTCGGCCAGTTCGCTGAATTCGGCGTTCACCGCGATGCGGATCGCCTGAAAACTGCGCGTCGCCGGGTGGCTTTGCCCCGGCTTTGGACGCGGAAGACACTTCGCGACGATATCGGCAAGCCGTGCCGTGGTCTGGATCGGCTCCAGCGCCCGTGCCGCAACAATCGCATGCGCAATCCGGCGCGAGGCGCGTTCTTCGCCGTAATGGTAAAGCACATCGGCCAGCACGGTTTCTTCCGCCGTATTCACAAGGTCCGCCGCAGAAGGCCCCGACTGGCTCATCCGCATGTCCAACGGGCCGTCGCGCATGAAGGAAAACCCGCGTTCGGCTTGGTCGAGCTGCATCGAAGAAACGCCAAGGTCCAGCACAACGCCGTCCAGCGCCTCACCCGCCAGCGCATCAAGATCGGAAAACGTCCCCGCCACCAGCCGGACCCGGTCGCCAAAGGACGCGGCCCAGCCTTCTGCCATCTGCAAGGCCAAAGGATCGCGATCAACGCCGATCACTTTGCCTGCGCCTGCCTTCAGAAGTTCCCGCGTATAGCCGCCCGCCCCAAGCGTGCCATCCAACCAAGTGCCGGAAATGGGGGCGCATTCCCGCAGGATCGCTTCGATCAAGACCGGAACATGGGGGGCATCATTGGGGTGGCCTGGCAGCGGACCCGGCATCGCTCTACCCCGTCCGCCGATTCTGACTTGCCGCATGCCGCCCGACCAGGGTCAGCGGGTCGATGTCATCATCTTCGTCTTCGGCCAGTTCGGCCTCATAGACCTCGCGGCGATAAAGCCGGAACCGGTTGGTGAAACCGGCAAAAGCGGCTTCCGCCGCCGCAGGCAGATCGCCCGCAAAGCCCATCTTTTCGCGCACCTTGCCGGGCAGGACGATGCGGCCATCCGGCTCGATTTCCACCATCACCGAGCGGCTGATCAGGTCACGTTCTGCCCGCGTGCGTTCGGGCGAGCCCATGTCCATCGCTTCGATATCGGCCGCCAACTGGTCCGCGCCACGCTTGGAATAGCATTCGACAAAGGTCCGGCCCTTGCCGCCATAGACCATGTACAGCCGGGGCCGCGCGTTTTCACTGGGTTGGGGATCGTCGGCTTCCAGAATGCGCCGAAAGGCGGCCGGGATCGAGATCCGCGCCTTGCCGTCCACCTTCTGGGTGAACTCGCCTCTGAACGCCTCTGTCATCGCCATTGCGGCCTTCTTCAATTCCACGGTGCCCAGTCTCCCGTTTCCGGGGCGATGAAATGAAAAAGGCGGACCGGGTTGCTGCCACTACCCGATCCGCCATTGTCCCATCGCTGGGTGTCCAGCTACGCGTGCCACCTGGGGGAGATGTCTGCTCGCTTGCGCGCCGGATCTCTGTTTCGCCGATGAAAGGGGCTGCCTGTATGAAGCCTGCCTTACGCCTGTTCGGGGTCTTAAGCCGCCCCTGCCGTTCACTGCCCTTCGCATCGTCGTAAGCTGAAGTTGCATGGGATTTCATGGGAAAGCAAGGGAAAAGTTGGGACAAGGCCCCTTGATCTTGTGAGAGACTGGAGTCCGGAACAGGATATTGGGGCCTCCAGCGCCTTGATCTGTCAATTTATAGGTAAAGGGTTCGTTCCACTCCCCCATATGTAGCGCGTGGATCACAGGGCCTGCCGCTCCCGTGATTTCCCGGTCAATGCTAAAGCTATCGGCATGGCAGCCGAGCTTTATGCGATTTCTGGTGAGATTCAGGGGAAGTTCAGGACGGAGTCATCCACCTGGAGACCATTTCCCATGGTTTCCCATCCCTATGATTCGAATCATGGAAAAGCACCCGGCTCAGGTCCCGGCGGCGGCCTCGATTGCGGCAAGGTCAATCTTCGTCATAGCCATCGGCGCCGCCATGGCCCGCCCGGCCTTGTCTCGGTCCGGCCTTGTCTCGGTCCGGCCCCAAGATTGGCCAAAATCACACGATCTGCTTGTCCCGTTTCCGCGGGCAAAGCCCCCCTCAGCCCATCCCGCCCGCGATCAGCCTTTGCGCCAGCCTTGCATAGGGTTCGGCCAAGGGGCTGTCGGTCGCGGCAATCGGCGTGCCGCTGTCACCCGCCACCCGCACGTCCAGCGCCAGCGGCAGTTCGCCAAGGAACGGCAGGCCCAGCTTTGCCGCCTCGGCCGCGACACCGCCATGGCCGAAGATATGCGCCTCGTGCCCGCAGTTGGGGCAGATATAGGTCGACATGTTCTCGACCAGCCCCAGGACCGGAGTTTTCAGCTTCTGGAACATGTCCAGCGCCTTCCTTGCATCCAGCAAAGCCACGTCCTGCGGGGTGCTGACGACAATCGCCCCCGTCAACTGCGTCCGCTGGCACAAGGTCAGCTGCACATCCCCCGTCCCCGGTGGCAGGTCGATGATCAACACGTCTAGCTTGCCCCAAGCCACCTGGCCCAGCAGTTGCTGCAAGGCCCCCATCAGCATCGGGCCGCGCCAGATGACCGCCTCATCCTCTTTCAGCATCAGCCCGATCGACATCATGGTGACCCCATGCGCGATCAATGGCTCGATGATCTTGCCATCCGGAGACGCGGGCCGCTTTGACACCCCCATCATCTTCGGCTGGCTTGGCCCATAGATATCGGCGTCCAGAAGCCCCACGCGCCGCCCCTGCCGGGCAAGCGCCACCGCAAGGTTCGACGCCACCGTCGATTTCCCCACCCCGCCCTTGCCAGAGGCCACCGCGATGATCCGGTCGATCCCCGAAATCCGCTGCGGCCCGCCTTGCTGCGGTGTCGGATGCCCGCCGATCTTCAGGCTGGGCGGCGGGGCCTTCGGCCCATGCGCCGTCATCACCACCTGCACCGAGGTCACCCCTGGCAAAGCGCGCAACCGCTCATCGGCCACAGCTTGCGCCCCAGCCAGCGCCCGCGCCTCGTCCGGCGTCGGCGCCTCGATGACAAAGCGCACCGTACCGCCCTCGACCGCAAGCGCCCGTATCAAGTCGCGGCTCACCAGATCCCCGCCGTCAGCGTGCGCGACCCCGGCCAGTACCGCCATCACCTGATCCCGATCGACCGCCATCTCTTCACCCTCTGCATAAGCTTTGCGCTAAGGTCGTGATCTTTGCGCAGAAGGGCAAGCCCCGTTGACCATTTGCTCAAAAATTCGGCGAACCGCTTCAAAAATCATGACATTTCCGTGACGCCAGTCATGCGCATGCTGCATGGCGGCATTGATCAGACCCACTATTGTGCATCTGCAGCATGAAGCGCATGTTACCTCCAACAGCAGAACAAACCGCTGAATAGAACGATGAGAGGCTTGAGTGACATGGCTTATGTGAACAGCACCCCGATGGCCCGCAAGGGTTTCTTCGACCGGTTTTCCATCGTGAAGGACAACGTCCTGACCGCGATCCGCCAGCGACGCATCTATGAGCGCACCGTGACCGAGTTGAACAACCTGACCGACCGCGAGCTCAATGATCTGGGCATCAGCCGGTTCAGCATTCCCGAACTTGCCCGCGAAAGCGCCTACGGCAAATAAGCATTCGCAAGGTTCCGTCCTCCTCCCAGGGACCAAAGCGATATGCGGCGATGCTCACCCTCCTCCCGGGTATCGCCGCCCCCATTCGGGGCCTTGTGCCCCAAAACCTTCGGGTGACCTCCTTGGTCACCTGATCCTGCGGCGGTTCCAACCTCCTCCCTGGCACCGCTGCCCAAACCTTCCGGCTCCTTCCTCCTCCCGAGGTTTGCCGGATAAGTGGCGGCCTCTCTCCTCCCTCCCTGAGAGGTCGCCGCCTTTCCCCCTTGCAGCCATCCGCGCGCGCCGGAATAGTCCGCCAGACCAAAGGCGGGGGTTTTCATGCGCGCATCGGTAATCACGTCGGCAACCGTTGCCGCCCTTGTCGGCTATGCGGCTTCGGTCGCGATCCTGCTGGCGGCCGCCACGGCGCTGGAGGCAAGCGCGGAACAGACGGCAAGTTGGCTCCTGGCGCTCAGCCTTGGCAAGGCCTTCGGCTCGGCGCTGCTGTCTTGGACAACCCGCGTGCCAGTGGTGCTGGCCTGGTCCACCCCCGGGGCCGCGCTGATTGCCGCAACCCAAGGCATCAGCTTTGCCCAAGGCGTCGGGGCCTTCATCGCTACCGGCCTTCTGATCACTGCAACCGGCCTTGTCCGCCCGCTTGGCGCAGCGGTCGCCCGCATCCCCGATGCCATCGCCGCCGCCATGCTGGCCGGGGTTCTGCTGCCCTTCTGCCTGAAGGGAGGCACCGCAGCCCAGGCCCTACCCGCGCTGGTCCTGCCCATGGTCGCGGTCTTCCTGCTGGTCCGCCTGTGGAACCCCGCCATGGCCACCCTGGCCGCCTTTGCCGCCGGGATCCTGCTGGCCATCCTGACCGGGGCCGATTTTTCCACCCTGCACCTCGCGGCCCCCGCACTGGTGCCGGTCGCGCCCGAATTCAGCCTTGCCGTGATTATCGGCCTCGCGCTGCCCTTGTACCTCGTCACCATGGCTTCGCAAAACCTGCCCGGCTTCGCGACCCTCCGCGCGGCGGGCTATGAACCGCCCGTGGCCCAAGCCCTGACCACAACCGGCCTCATCTCCACCGTCACCGCCTTCTTCGGCGCGCATACGGTCAGCATGGCCGCGATCACCGCCGCGATCTGCCTTGGCCCCGACACCCACCCCGACAAGGACAAACGCTGGGTCGTCGGCCTCGCCTATGGTGCGATCTGGGTGGTGCTTGGCCTCCTAAGCCCCACTGTCCTCGACCTCCTCGCTGCCCTGCCCGCCCCCGTGGTCGCGGCCCTCGTGGCCCTCGCCCTCCTCGGCCCGCTGATGGGCGCACTGGGAGGTGCCTTCGCCGCCCCCGACAAACGCTTTGCCGCCACCGTAACGCTGGTGGTGACCGCCTCCGGCGTCGCCGCCTTTGGCATCGGGGCCGCCTTCTGGGGCCTCGTCGCCGGGATCGGGGTGCAGATGCTGGAACGGTTCAAGCGGTAGGCCCAAATCTTTTCGAAAAGATTTGCAAATTCCTTCGAAGGAATTTGGCTCCTGCGACCCGGTTTCAAGACCTTAACGCGCGGTAAACGCCCACGCGCAAGCTAATGTAATCACAGGACTATCCAAATCTGTCCACCGTGGACAGAGGCCCGTCAGAACGGCACTTCATCCACCTGATCGGCCGGAATCACCCAGCGGGCCACCACCTTCTTCGACCCAGCATGATCGAATTCGATGTCCAACTTGTCACCCTCGATCCCGACGATCTCGCCGTACCCAAACTTCTGATGGAAGACCCGGTCGCCCAGAACGTAGGGCGAGACCGCCTCCATATCGATCACCACATGCCGCGCCTCCTGCGGCTGCCGGATCTGGCGGGCGCTGGAATTCTCCTGCATCCGCCGCCAACCGGGGGAATTGTAGACGTCGGCCTTGGAAACCCGCTCCTCCAGCCCCGACCCGAACCCAACCGTCGCCGCCGCCCCGTATCCCCCGCCATAAAGGCCGGGGGCGGTGAGGACCTCGACATGCTCGGCCGGAAGTTCATCGATGAAGCGACTGGGAAGCTGCGACTGCCACTGCCCATAGACCCGGCGATTGGAGGCGAAGCTGATCGTACACAGCTCCTCGGCCCGGGTGATCCCGACATAGGCCAGCCGCCGTTCCTCCTCCAACCCCTTCACCCCAGTCTCATCCATGCTGCGCTGGCTGGGGAAGAGGCCGTCTTCCCAGCCCGGCAGGAAGATCACCGGAAACTCCAGCCCCTTGGCGGCGTGGAGGGTCATGATCGTGACCTTCTCCTCCGCCCCCTCGGTATCGTTGTCCATGATCAGGCTGACGTGTTCGAGGAACCCCTGCAGGTTGTCGAACTGCTCCAGCGCCTTGATCAGTTCCTTGAGATTGTCCAGCCTGCCGGGAGCCTCCGGCGTCTTGTCGTTTTGCCACATCTCGGTGTAGCCGCTCTCATCCAGGATCGTTTCGGCCAGCCGGATATGGTCGTATTCGGGATGGAAGGTCGCCTGATGCCAGCGGTCGACCCCATCGACGAAGGCCCGCAGTTGTGAGGCCCCCTTGCCGCCGATCACGCCCTTGGCCAGCGCCTCCCGCGCGCCGTCAAGGAGCGAGACCTGCGCCCCGCGCGCAAGCTGGTTGATCTTCGACTGCGCCGTGTCGCCAAGGCCGCGTTTGGGCAGGTTCACCACGCGTTCAAAGGCGAGGTCGTCGTCAGGGGAAACCGCCAGCCGGAAATAGGCCATCGCGTCGCGGATCTCGGCGCGTTCATAAAAGCGCGGGCCGCCGATGACGCGGTAGGGCAGGCCGATGGTCAGGAACCGGTCTTCAAAGGCGCGCATCTGGTGGCTGGCGCGGACGAGGATGGCCTGATGGTTCAGGTCCTTCGGGTCCATCCCACGGGTGCCACGCTGGATCGCCTCGACCTCTTCGCCGATCCAGCGGGCCTCCTCTTCGCCATCCCAATGGCCGATCAGCCGGACCTTTTCGCCCGGCTCTCCGGCGGTCCACAGGGTCTTGCCCAGCCGCCCGTTGTTGCGGGCAATGATGCCGCTGGCCGCTGCAAGGATATGGCCGGTGGAGCGGTAGTTCTGTTCGAGCCGCACCACCACCGCGCCGGGGAAATCCTTTTCAAACCGCAGGATGTTGCCGACCTCGGCACCCCTCCAGCCATAGATCGACTGGTCGTCATCGCCGACGCAGCAGATGTTCTTGTGCGCCTGCGCCAGAAGCCGCAGCCAGAGGTACTGGGCGACGTTGGTGTCCTGATATTCGTCGACAAGGATATAGCGGAACCAGCGCTGATACTGTTGCAGCACATCCGGATGGATCTGGAAGATGGTGACGCAATGGAGGAGAAGGTCGCCGAAATCCACCGCGTTCAGGGTCTTCAGCCGGGCCTGATAGGCCTCGTAAAGCTCGGTTCCCCGGTTGTTGTAGGCACTGGCGTCAGAGGATGGCACCCGATCCGGCGTCAGGGCGCGGTTCTTCCAGCCATCGATGAGGCTGGCCAAAAGCCGCGCGGGCCAGCGCTTTTCGTCGATATCGGCGTCGGCGATCAGTTGCTTCAACAGGCGGATCTGGTCGTCGGTATCCAGAATGGTGAAGGTCGGCTTCAGCCCCACCAGTTCGGCATGCCGCCGCAGGATCTTGGCCGAGAGGGAGTGGAAAGTGCCCATCCAGGGCATGCCCTCGGCCTGCTCGCCCAGCATGGTGTGGACCCGGTTCTTCATCTCGCGGGCGGCCTTGTTGGTGAAGGTCACCGCAAGGATTTCATGCGTCCTTGCCCGCCGCTGCCGCAAGAGATGCACGATCCGCGCGGTCAGGGCCTTGGTCTTGCCCGTCCCCGCCCCGGCCAGCATGAGGACCGGGCCATCAAGCGCGTTCACCGCCTCAAGCTGCGCTGCGTTGAGACCATTCAGGTGATCACCGTCAACAGGACCCATTCCCCGACCTGCCAGCGCGCGCTGCGACAGCGGCACGGCGGCGGCGGAAAAGGCCTGTTCTTCGTCCCATTGGTTCATGTCTGCAGGCTAGCGCCTTCCGGGCCGCAGGAAAAGCCTTGTTCTGCGATTGTTCCGGGCCTTACCCACCCAACCCCTGCGCGGTCAATTGCCGCGCCTTGGCCTCTGCCGCCGCCAGCGCCGTCGTAATCGCTGCGGCCAGCCCTGCCTCACGCGCTGCCTGCAAGCCAGCGGCCGTCACCCCGCGATAGCTTTCATAGGCGGCAAGCACGGCATCCACCCGGTCCGCCTGCCCCGCCAGCGCCCCGCCTGCAGCGAGAACCGAGGCGACCGCCTGCCGTGCTACCGCCTCGTCCAAACCATGCACCAAGGCATCGTTCAGCATCGCCTGTGCCATCAGGGCCGGATAGGCGGAACCGGAGCCGGACAGGGCCGACAGGTAATCAAGTTCGGCCTCGGTCCTCACTTCGGCTTCCTCTCCCATCGCGGATAGCAGAAGGCGCACGACGGCGGCATCCTCAGCCGACAACCCGGGACCCGCGACCCAAGGGGTAAAAGACCGCCCCTCGCTGGCAGCCCCATTGGGCATGGCCCGCACGATCCTTGCGCCGGGGCAAAGCGCGGCCAAGCGGTCCAGCGACCAGGCGGTCATGAAGGAGATGACCAACTTGCCGGCCCCGACAAAGCCTGACTGCGGGAAATCCTCGGGCCGGGTAGAGAGGACCAGCACATCCGACCGCGCGCAAAGTTCGGCTGCATCGCGCGCCCAGGTCACGCCGGGCCAATGATCATAGGCCGACCGCGCGGCGCTGCGGTTCAGAAGGGTGAGCTTTGTCTCGGGCCAGCCGTCCTGCAATGCCCGCGTCCCCAAAGCCGTGCCCAGCCAGCCTGTCGCGCCGATCAGCCCCAGTTGCATTCGTTTCCCCCGCCTTGGCCCAAAGCCATTCTTTGCCACCGATCCCGCCCAGACAAGCCGGCACTTGGCCGCGACAGATTATTTCGCAAACGCGACTGGCGCAGTCGTATTCGACCCTTGCGCTGCGCTGCAGCATGCCTAAGCTGCGCTGAATTTCGCCACTGTGGGGACCGCCGATGCCCGAGTTCAAGAAGATCCTGATCGCCAACCGGGGCGAAATTGCGATCCGCGTGATGCGGGCGGCGAACGAGATGGGCAAGAAGACCGTGGCGGTCTATGCCGAAGAAGACAAGCTGTCGCTGCACCGGTTCAAGGCCGATGAGGCCTACCGGATTGGCGAGGGGATGTCGCCGGTTGGGGCCTATCTTTCGATTGCAGAAATCATCCGGGTCGCGCGGATGGCCGGGGCGGATGCGATCCATCCGGGCTATGGGCTTTTGTCGGAAAACCCCGATTTCGTAGATGCTTGCGACCAGGCAGGGATCACCTTCATCGGCCCCCGCGCCGAGACGATGCGCGCTTTGGGCGACAAGGCCTCGGCCCGCCGCGTGGCGATGGAGGCGGGCGTGCCCGTCATTCCGGCCACGGAAGTCTTGGGCGACGACATGGCGCTGATCAAACGCCAAGCGGCTGAAGTGGGCTATCCCCTGATGTTGAAGGCGTCCTGGGGCGGTGGTGGCCGGGGCATGCGGCCGATCCTGAACGAGGAAGAGTTGGAAGGAAAGGTGCGCGAAGGCCGGCGCGAGGCGGAAGCCGCCTTTGGCAATGGCGAGGGCTATCTGGAGAAGATGATTCTGCGCGCCCGCCATGTGGAAGTGCAGATCCTTGGCGACAAGCAGGGCAACTGCTGGCATCTGTGGGAACGGGATTGCACGGTGCAGCGCCGCAACCAGAAGGTGGTTGAGCGCGCGCCTGCGCCCTATCTTACCCAAGAGCAGCGCGAAGACGTCTGCGAAATGGCCAAGCGCATCTGTAGCCATGTGAACTATGAATGCGCGGGCACCGTCGAATTTCTCATGGATATGGATACGGGCAAGTTCCACTTCATCGAAGTGAACCCTCGGGTGCAGGTCGAACATACCGTCACCGAAGAGGTGACCGGCATCGACATCGTGCAGGCGCAGATCCTGATCGAAGAGGGCAAGTCGCTGCCCGAGGCGACTGGGGTGGCGAGCCAGGCAGAGGTGAAGCTGAACGGCCATGCGGTGCAGTGCCGGGTCACCACCGAAGACCCGCTGAACAACTTCATCCCCGACTATGGCCGCCTGACCGCCTATCGCTCGGCCACGGGGAACGGCATCCGGCTGGACGGCGGCACGGCCTATGCCGGGGGGGTCATCACCCGCTACTACGATTCGCTGCTGGTCAAGGTGACCGCCCATGCCCAGACTCCGGAAAAGGCGATTGCGCGGATGGACCGGGCCTTGCGGGAATTCCGCATCCGGGGGTTGGCGACGAACATCGAATTCGTCATCAACCTTCTGAAACACCCGACCTTCCTGAACGACACCTACACCACCAAGTTCATCGACACGACGCCTGCGCTTTTCGCCTTCAAGAAACGCCGCGACCGGGCGACGAAGCTGTTGATCTACATCGCCGACATCACCGTGAACGGCCACCCGGAAACCGCGGGCCGTATCCGGCCCCCCGCCGAGGCAAAGGCGCCAAAGCCCCCCGCTTTGAAGGCCGAACCCGCGATGGGCACCCGGAACCTTCTGGAGCAGAAGGGTCCGCAGGCGGTTGCCGACTGGATGAAGGAACAGAAAAAGGTCCTGCTGACCGACACCACCATGCGCGACGGGCACCAGTCCTTGCTGGCCACCCGGATGCGGTCAATCGACATGATCAAGGTGGCACCCAGCTATGCCGCCAACCTGCCGCAGCTGTTCAGCGTCGAATGCTGGGGCGGGGCGACGTTTGACGTGGCCTACCGCTTCTTGCAGGAATGCCCATGGCAGCGGCTCCGCGACCTGCGGGCGGCAATGCCGAACCTGATGACGCAGATGCTGCTGCGTGCGTCGAATGGGGTGGGCTATACGAACTATCCGGACAATGTTGTTCGATCTTTCGTATTCCAGGCCGCAAAAACCGGCGTTGACGTGTTCCGCGTGTTCGATTCGTTAAACTGGGTCGAGAATATGCGCGTCGCGATGGATGCCGTTCTGGAGGCCAACAAGGTCTGCGAAGGCACGATCTGCTATACCGGTGACCTTCTGGACCCGGCCCGATCGAAGTATGATCTGAAATACTATCTGGATCGCGCCAAGGAATTGAAAGCCGCCGGAGCGCATGTTCTGGGCCTGAAGGATATGGCCGGCTTGCTGAAGCCTGCCGCCGCCCGCGTTTTGATCAAGACGCTGAAGCAGGAAATCGGACTACCGATCCACTTCCACACTCATGACACATCGGGTGCCGCAGCTGCCACTGTCCTTGCCGCCTGCGATGCGGGCGTCGACGCGGTGGATGCGGCGATGGATGCGTTCTCGGGCGGCACCTCGCAGCCTTGCCTCGGCTCCATCGTCGAGGCGCTGCGCAACACCGACCGCGACACCGGCATTGATATCGCCGCCGTCCGGCAGATTTCCGACTATTGGGAAGGCGTGCGCAAGCAATACGCCGCCTTTGAATCGGGCATCCCTGCCCCGGCCTCCGAAGTTTACCTGCACGAAATGCCGGGGGGCCAGTTCACCAACCTCAAGGCGCAGGCGCGCAGCATGGGGCTGGAGGAGCGTTGGCACGAAGTCGCCCAAGCCTATGCCGATGCGAACCGGATGTTCGGCGATATCGTCAAGGTCACGCCGTCCTCCAAGGTCGTGGGCGACATGGCGCTGATGATGGTGGCCCAAGGTCTGACCCGCACGCAGGTTGAGGACCCCAAGACCGACGTGGCCTTCCCGGAATCGGTCGTCGACATGCTGAAGGGCAACCTTGGCCAACCGCATGGCGGCTGGCCTGAGGGCATTCAGAAGAAGGTCCTGAAGGGCGAAAAGCCCGTCACTGACCGCCCCGGCGCGCATCTGCCCGCTGTCGATCTGGAAGCCGTCCGTGCCAAGGTTTCGGCCGAACTCAAGGGCTTCAAGGTCGATGATGAGGATCTGAACGGGTATCTGATGTATCCCAAGGTCTTCCTTGACTACATGGGTCGCCACAAGGCCTATGGCCCGGTCCGCACCCTGCCGACGCCGACCTTCTTTTACGGCATGCAGCCGGGGGATGAGGTCGCCATCGAGATCGACCCCGGCAAGACGCTGGAAATCCGCCTGCAAGCTGTGGGCGAGACGACCGATGATGGGGAGGTCAAGGTCTTCTTCGAGCTGAACGGCCAGCCCCGGGTGATCCGGGTGCCGAACCGTGCCGTCAAGGCCAAGACCGCCGCCAAGCCCAAGGCGCAAGAGGGCAACCCCGCCCATATCGGCGCGCCGATGCCGGGGGCTGTCGCTTCGATTGCGGTCAAGGTCGGCCAGATTCTGCGGCCGGGCGACCTGCTTTTGAACATCGAGGCTATGAAGATGGAGACCGGCCTGCACATCGACCGCGAAGCCACGGTCAAGGCGATCTACGTCCAGCCGGGCAGCCAGATCGAGGCAAAGGACCTGTTGGTCGAACTGGAGTGACTTCGGGGGATTGGTGATTTTTCGCCCGGGATTGCACTTTCCCCCTTGCGGCCCCCGAGGCGGTTCAATAAATCACCGCTCACCGAAACGGAGTGCGGGCGTAGCTCAGGGGTAGAGCATAACCTTGCCAAGGTTAGGGTCGTGAGTTCGAATCTCATCGCCCGCTCCAATCGGAAGACAAGGCCGCCTTCGGGCGGTCTTTGTCGTTTCAGGACCCCTGCGGAAGGACCGGACCGATGACCAACGAGTTGTTCCTTGCCCTTCTTGGCTTTGCCTTCGTCACCTCGGTCACGCCGGGGCCGAACAACATGATGCTGCTGGCAAGCGGGGCGAATTTCGGCTTTCGCCGCACCTTGCCGCATATGCTGGGGATCAGCATCGGCCATGCGGTCATGGTCTTTCTGGTCGGTCTTGGGCTGGCGGGCATCTTCAAGGCCTGGCCCCCGGCGCTGTTGATCCTGAAGCTGGCCTCGGTCGCCTATATGCTCTGGCTCGCCTGGAAGATCGCCCATGCTGCCGCTCCCGGCGAAGGCAAACAGGCCACGCGGCCGATGACCTTCCTGCAGGCGGCGGCTTTCCAGTGGGTGAACCCCAAGGCCTGGGCGATGGCGTTGGGGGCCGTGTCGGCCTATGTGGTCGAGCCTTCCGTCTGGGCCTATGCCGCCGTCGCAGGGGTCTTCGCGGCCGTCAACCTGCCGTCGATCACGCTTTGGGCGGGCGCAGGTCAAGCCGTGCGCGGCTGGCTGACCGGGCCGGGGCGGCTCCGCGCTTTCAACTGGACGATGGCCGTGCTTCTGGTGCTGTCGCTGTGGCCGGTGATCATGCTGGAGCTATAGGCGCGCCGACCGGGCGGCGTTCCGGTTCCGGCGGGGCCATCAGGCTTTCCAGCTTGGCCTTCACCTCTTGCGGCCAGGCCATAGAGGTGTGCTTGTCCAGCCAGCTTGCCGCCAGCACCTGTTCGACCGACCAGCGATGTTCCTCACCGCAGTGGATCGTGTGCTTGAGCCGGACCGAGGATTTGCCGACCTTCGCGATCGTCAGCCGGAAGGTCAGGTTGTCACCAAAGAACGACGGCTTGGAAAAGTCGCAGGTCAGATGCACAGTCGGCGTGCCCCAGCGTTCGTTCCAAATGATCTCGTGCCAGGGCCAGCCGATATGGGCCCAGAACTCTTCGACCACGCCGTTCAGGATGTTCAGATAGGCCGGGTAATAGGCGGTGCCCGAAATGTCGCAATCGCCGAAATGAAGCATCCGGTCGGTGGTGAAGCAGACGGTCATGGTTTCCCCTTTCGCATATGCCCCCAGCCTGCCGGGATTTGGGCCAAGGTCAAGCCGCGCCAAGCTTTCCATTTTTCCCGCCCGGCCCTATAAGCCCCGCATCAGCCAAAGGAGCGAGCCCATGCGCAAGGCCGAGGTCAGCCGCAAGACCGCCGAGACCGAGATTTCGGTTGCCGTCAACCTGGACGGCACCGGCAGCCATGACTGCCAGACTGGCGTGGGTTTCTTTGACCACATGCTGGACCAATTGGCGCGCCACAGCCTGATCGACCTGAAAGTGCGCGCCAAGGGTGATCTGCACATTGACGACCACCACACGGTCGAGGATGTCGGGATTGCCTTGGGTCAGGCGCTGGCGAAGGCCCTTGGGGACAAGCGTGGCATCCGCCGCTATGGCCATTTCCGCCTTGCCATGGATGACGCCCAGATCGCGACCGCGCTGGACCTTTCCGCGCGGCCTTACCTCATCTGGACGGTCGATTTCCCGACGCCGAAGATCGGCAGTTTCGACACCGAACTTGTGCGCGAATTCTTCCAAGCCCTGTCCACCCACGGCGGCATCACGCTCCACGTCGACCGCTTGCACGGGCTGAACAGCCACCACATCGCTGAGGCCGCGTTCAAATCCGTCGCCCGCGCGCTGCGTGAGGCGGTTGAACCCGACCCTCGGCTTGGCAACGCGCTCCCCTCCACCAAGGGCGCGCTTTGACGCCTGACGCAAAATTCTTCGAAGAATTTTGGCTTATCCCGAGGCCTGATTCACATGCCCCTGACCGTCCTTGTCGACTACGATTCCGGCAACCTCCATTCCGCCGAGAAAGCCTTCCAGCGCATGGCCGCCGAGGGCGATCTTGGTGACATCCTCGTCTCCTCGCACCCAGAAGATGTGGCCCGCGCCGACCGGATCGTCCTTCCGGGAGACGGGGCCTTCCCAGCCTGTCGCGCGGCGCTTGGGTCATATGGCGGGCTTTTCGAGGCGATCGAAGAGGCGGTGACCACCAAGGCCCGCCCCTTCCTTGGCATCTGTGTCGGCATGCAGATGCTGGCCAGCCGGGGCCACGAATACCAGCTGACCGATGGCTTCGGCTGGATCCCGGGCGATGTGGTGAAGATCGCGCCCGCAGACCCGGCACTGAAGGTGCCGCATATGGGCTGGAACGATCTGGTGATCGAAGCCGCCCATCCGGTGCTGGAGGGCATCACCACCGGCGACCACGCCTATTTCGTCCATTCCTACCATTTCCGCGTCACCGACCCGGCGCACCGGCTGGCCTATTGTGACTATGCCGGACCGATCACCGCCATCATCGGCCGCGACACCATCATCGGCACGCAGTTTCACCCCGAGAAAAGCCAGGCCGCCGGCCTGCGCCTGATTGCAAGTTTCCTGCGCTGGACACCGTGAGCCGCGACCCCGCCCCGCATCTGGTCGACGTTCTGGCGGAGATTCAGGCCCGTATGGGCGAGCAGATCGATCGCGGCCAGGTGGCCGACTATATTCCCGAACTGGCGGCGACGGACCCCAACCAGTTTGGCATTTCACTGGTTCTTGCCGACGGCACACAACTGTCGGCAGGCGACTGCGCCACGCCGTTTTCGATCCAGTCGATCTCCAAGGTCTTCGGCCTGGCCATCGCGCTTGGGCGGCTTGGCGATCAGCTTTGGTCGCGTGTCCGGCGCGAGCCGTCCGGCCTTGCCTTCAACTCGATCCTGCAACTGGAGTATGAGAACGGCATCCCTCGCAACCCCTTTGTCAACGCCGGGGCCATCGTCACCACCGACGCCGCCTTGGGCAATCGCCAGCCGCGCGATTATCTGGCCGAACTTCTTACCTTCATTCGCACAGCTGCCGGGGACGAGCAGATCCACATCAACCAGGCGGTCGCGCGGTCAGAAGCTAAGACCGGCCACAGAAATCTGGCGCTGGCGCATTTCCTGAAGTCGCAGGGTAACCTGGTGAACGCGCCCGATCTGGTCCTTGGTGCCTATTTCCATCAGTGTGCCATCGCGATGACTGTCGCCCAACTGGCCCGCTCCGGTCGCTTTCTGTCCAACCTTCAGCGCCTGATCTCGCCCGACCGTGTGCGGCGGATCAACGCGCTGATGCTGACCTGTGGTCACTACGATGGCTCGGGCGAATTCGCCTTTCGCGTGGGTCTGCCGGGGAAATCCGGGGTGGGCGGCGGCATCCTGGCCATCGCACCGGGTCGCGCGTCCATCGCGGTCTGGTCTCCGGGCCTGAACGCGCAGGGAAACTCCAAGCTTGGCACCGAGGCGCTGGAAATGCTTGCCCGGCGTACCGGATGGTCGATCTTCGGCTAAGACCGCAATACCGCGTCTGCCGGGTGGGATCGCGGGCGACGTAACGCGCCCAACCCGCCACCTCCGTTTACTTTTCGCCCCTTCGCTGTTAGCATGACCCCTGTGCAAGAGGGCATGGCCATGCGGCTGCGGCACCTGACATCGGCGCTTGTCTTTGCGGCTTTGGCCTTGACCGCATTCGGCCCGGCCCCCCGCGCCGATACCTTTACCGACACCCGCATCGTGGTGATCGAAGAGCGGATCGAAGAAATCCAGATCAGTGACGAACTCCTCCGCACCGAGACCGACGAACTTGCCCATACCCGCAACATCACCACCGCGCTGCGCAACACCCGCGCCGATGTCCATCAGGATGGCGTCCTGATCGACAAGCTAGAGCCCGCCATTGCCGCCTACCGGGTCAGCATTGCCGAGCTGGAGGAGATGCACCGCCAACTGGAGGATGCCGATGCGATCACCCCACTAGACCTGACCAAAGAGGCCGCCGAAGCCCGCGCCGAGGCGGCCCTGAAGGCAGCGCTGGAAGCCGGTGGCATGCGCGTGGCCAGCAAGACGCTGGGCATTGCCGGCTGGGTCGGCGATTTCGTCGAATATGTCGGCAAGGGCATCATCAATCGCATGAACGAAGACCAGATGGGCGAGCAGGTGCTGTTCGAGATGCAAAAGCTGGTCCAGGCCCTGGACCGGCTGGTTGAACTGGAAACCCACCGCGCAGAAATGATCCGCACCCTGCACCGGCTGGAGGAGCTGCAGCGTCAGTCGTGGGCGAACTTTACCGAACTTGCCACCTTGCGGCAGGAACTTGCACGGCTGCGGGGCCTCGGGTCCGGAGGCAAGAAACCCTGCAAACCCGCGGCCCGCGCCGCGGACAAGGCCGCCCCAGCGACCAGCAAGACCACGCCGCCAAAGACCGAAGCCGAAGCAGCAGCCGAAGACCAAACCTGCGCCGATCTCACCGGCGTTTGGACCTATCAGACCAGCATAACCTTGTTTGGCCACACTGCTGCACAGCCGCCGATGAAAGCCGAGTTCATGCGCGCCAGTAAAGCGAACGGTGACACAAATGGCGAGACGGGCCTGCCAGGCTACGAGGTCTTCGCCCTTGGCACGGCGCGCGCCGCCGATCCCTTCCTGCGCTGTGACGCGTCCGGGGCGGATGCCGCCCTGTCCTGCGAACGGCGCGTCCAGCCTCAGACCTGCCCGGCCGACCTTTATGTCTGGAAGCCAGTAAGCCTGACCCTCTCGGAAGATCAGTCAACCCTGCACGGCAGCTTTGCCCAGACGATGACGATGGATGTGGCGGCCGATCCGACAGGCTGCACCCTTGTCCCCTTCGACGGCGCTGGCCAGATCGATCTGACCTTCACCCGTGATCCCGCCGAACAGCCTTAAGCCTGCATATGACTGCAGGATTGTGTCAGATTGGCAACACCTTGCGGAGGGCCTACGCCCGCCGCTGGATCAGCCAAAGGCCACCCATGATCAGCGCCAGCCCCAGCAGATGGCGCAGCTCCAGCATCTCGCCCAGCACCAGCCAGCCCAAACCCGCCGCCGAAAGCGGGATCAGGAAGGTAACCAGCGAAACCGCTGTCGATCCGGCCGAGGCCAGCACCTGGAAGAACAGCAAGTAAGCCAGCGCGATCACCGCCAGAGCCGGTTCGACCCCCGGCCAGGACATCTGCCAAGGCCGGTCAAGCACCAGCCATATGGGTGAGATCAGCAACATGCTTCCCGTCAATTGCCCCGTGGCCGTCGCCAAAGGTGACAGTCCCGCAGCACGGAACCTGCGGCCCCAGACCCCGGCCAGACCATAAGACAACGCAGCACCCAGACAGGCCAGCATCGCCGGGACCGCACCGCCAAGACCTTCCCCCGCCATCATCACCAGAACCCCGCCGAAGCCCAGCCCGACGCCCAGCGCCTTGCGCCCGGTCAGCCTTTCATCCGCCGTTGCGACATGGGCCACCAGGACCGTGAAGATCGGCGTCATCGCATTCAGAACCGAGGCGAGCGCGCCGGTGATCTGCCCCTGCGCCAGCACGAACAGCGTGAAGGGCACCGCATTGTTCATCAGCCCCATGACCAACAGCGCTGGCCACAAGGCGCGCGGCGGCAACTTGCGCTCGACCACCCAAAGGACGCCCCACAGAAGCACCGCAGCCAGCGCCACCCGTCCCCAGACGATGGTCAAGGGTGGCAGACCCTGCAAAGCGATCTCGTTGAACAGGAATGACCCGCCCCAGAGAAGGGACAGCACCCACTGCATGATCCAGTCCAGCCCGCGCATTTTCACCTCAGTCTGTCTCAACCTGTCGGGGAAAATGCCCGGTCGCGACCCGAACCTTGCGGATTACTTGATCCGCCGCCAGATGCCACCATTCCGGCATATGCCAAGGACGCAACCACGCACCTTGAGCTTGTCGCCCGACAGCCGCAACTCGCCGTTATAGGTTTTGTCACTGTCGGGTGAGTAGACTTGGCCGTCGTCATATAGACCGTCCGGATAGGCCACCATGTCGATCACGATCATCTTGCCGACGCTCTCACTGAATACTTCCTGATCTCTGCGGTCGAAGGCCCGGATCAAGATGCCACAGAAGGCGGGACCGCATGGCCTGATCTCGACATCGCCGGAATAGCCATCATAGTCCTTGCTCGTCCGCCATATCCCTTCCACCTGATCGGCCCAGCCGGGTGTGCCAAGCCACAGCAAAGCGGCACACCACAAGAATCGTTTCATTGCAATCTCCCTGAAACAAACGCAGCAATTCTGGCGCTCCGGGCGGCATAAGACAAGCATTGCAGTGCCGGGTCTTTCCATTTCTGCGCCCCCATGCCAAAGACCGGCACAATGAAAGGGGCCGCGCCATGATCCTTTATCCCGCAATCGACCTGAAGGACGGCCAGTGCGTCCGCCTGTTGCGCGGGGCGATGGAAGCCGCCACCGTCTTCGGCGATGACCCCGCCGCCCAGGCGCTGAAGTTCCAGACGGCCGGCTGCGACTGGCTGCACCTCGTCGACCTGAACGGTGCTTTCGCGGGCCAGCCCGTGAACGGCGCGGCGGTCGAAGCGATCCTGAAGACAGTCAAGGTCCCCGCCCAGCTTGGCGGCGGCATCCGCGACATGGCGACCATCGCTGCGTGGCTGGATAAGGGCCTAGCCCGCGTCATCCTTGGCACCGTAGCCGTCGAAAACCCTGCCCTCGTGCGTGAGGCAGCAAGGGCGTTCCCCGGCCAGGTAGCCGTCGGCATCGATGCCCGCAAGGGCCGGGTCGCCACCAAGGGCTGGGCGACTGAAACCGAAGTCATCGCCACCGACCTTGCCCGCAGTTTCGAAGACGCAGGCGTCGCCGCGATCATCTACACCGACATCGACCGTGACGGTGCCATGCAAGGCCCGAACATCGAGGCGACCGAAGCCCTCGCCCGCGCTATCACCATCCCCGTCATTGCCAGCGGCGGCGTCTCCCGCATGGCAGATCTCATCGCGCTCCGCGACACCGGAGTCATCGCCGGGGCGATCTCGGGCCGTGCGCTTTACGATGGGGCCATCGACCTTGCCTTGGCCCTAAAAGCATTGAAAAGCTGATTTCCTCTCGGCGAAAATACTCCGGGGGTCCAAGGGGGCAGCGCCCCCTTTCCCCGGCCCACCCCAGGCGCTAGGCTAGACCCATGCTGAAAACCCGCATCATCCCCTGCCTCGACGTCGCCAATGGCCGCGTGGTCAAGGGCGTCAACTTCGTCGATCTGGTAGATGCAGGCGACCCGGTCGAAGCCGCCCGCGCCTATGACGCTGCCGGGGCGGATGAGCTTTGCTTTCTCGACATCATGGCGACCGAAGACAACCGCGCCACGATGTATGACCTTGTCACCCGCACGGCCGAGCAGTGCTTCATGCCCTTGACCGTCGGTGGCGGGGTTCGCACTCCGGAAGATGTGCGCAAGCTCCTCCTCGCCGGGGCCGACAAGGTCAGCTTCAACTCTGCCGCCGTGGCCGACCCCGATGTCGTGACCCGCGCCGCTGACCGCTTCGGCAGCCAGTGCATCGTCGTGGCCATCGACGCCAAGACCGTATCGCCGGGCAAATGGGAAATCTTCACCCATGGCGGCCGCCGTGCCACCGGGATCGACGCGGTCGACTTCGCCCGCACAGTGGCCGCGAAAGGCGCAGGCGAGATCCTTTTGACCAGTATGGACCGCGACGGGACGAAGGGCGGTTACAACCTGCCCCTGACCCGCGCCATCGCCGATGCCGTCGACATTCCCGTCATCGCCAGCGGCGGTGTCGGCACGCTGGACCACTTGGCCGAGGGCATAACCGAAGGTCACGCCAGCGCAGTTCTCGCCGCCTCGATCTTCCACTTCGGCACCTTCACCATCGGTCAGGCCAAGGCCCATATGGCCGCTGCCGGCATCCCCGTGAGGCTGACATGACGCTAGAAAAGCTCGCCGCCACGATTGCCTCCCGCAAGGGGGGCGATCCCGAAAGCTCCTGGACGGCCAAGCTTCTGGCCAAGGGGCCAGAGAAGTGCGCCGAGAAATTCGGGGAAGAGGCGGTCGAGGCAATCATCGAGGCGGTCAAGGGTGACCGCGCGCGGCTGACCTCGGAAGCGGCGGATGTGCTTTACCACCTTCTGGTGATGCTGGCGGCGCGGGATGTGACGCTGGCGGATGTTCTGGCCGAGCTGGACCGGCGCGAAGGCACCTCTGGCATTGCCGAAAAGGCAGGCCGTTAAGCCAAATTTCTTAAGTAAGAAATTTGTCAAAATCCTTACTAAAGGATTTTGGCCACTAAAGCCCCAGCCGTGCAATCTCGATCTTGGGGCAGCGGTTCATCACCACCTGCGCTCCCGCCGCCCGGGCCCGTTCTGCCGCCGCCTCATCCTCGACGCCTAGCTGCATCCAGACCACCTTGGCCCCCAGCGCCACCGCCTCATCAACGACCGCTCCGGCTTCTTCACTGCGGCGGAAGATGTCGACCATGTCGAAGGGCCCGACTTCGGCCAGAGAGGTCCGCACGACTTCCCCGGACACGACCTGTCCGGCCTGTCCGGGATTGACCGGGATCACCCGATAGCCTTTCGCCACAAGATAGGCCGCAACATAGTTGCTGGGCCGCTCAGGGCGGGGCGACCAGCCAACGACGGCGATGGTCTTGACCGAAGCCAGGATGTCACGGATTTCGGGATCGCTTGGCATGCTTTCACCCAATGAAAAAGGCGCCCGGGGGGAAGCCCGGACGCCAGTCTTGGAACGAGGGACAGTTAAGAAAGAACGGGGTTCCGGCCCGTGCCTTCACACCATGATTTAGGGCGCGGAATGAAGTGTTAAAGACCCGTCGCGAAGACGTGATCACAGCCTCAACTCCGGGTCGCCGCATACAGCGAAACCGCCGCCGCGTTCGACACGTTCAGGCTGCCGAACGCACCCGCAAAGGGAATGCGCGCCAGGTGATCGCAGGTCTCACGCGTCTTTTCCCGCAGGCCCGGGCCTTCGGCCCCAAGCACCAGCCCGATGGGCCGCTTGTCGGCTGCAACCACCGCCTCCGACAGCGTCAGCGGGGCCTCGCCATCCAGACCGATCAGCACGTAGCCCATCGCCTTCAGCTCTTCCATCGCTTCCGAAAGGTTGGTGACCTTAAGGTATGGCTGACGCTCCAACGCACCGCTTGCCGTCTTGGCCAGCGCCCCGGTTTCGGGTGCAGAATGGTGCTTGGGGGCAATGACCGCCCGCGCGCCGAACACCTCGGCTGACCGCAGGATCGCGCCGACGTTATGCGGATCGGTCACCCGGTCCAGCAGCACGACCAGCGGCAACCCCTCACCCGCCGCGCAGACATCGGCGAACTTGCCCCAGTTCAGGGGCTTCACCTCGACCGCCGCCCCTTGGTGGACGGATCCTTCATCGATCGGCACGTCAAAGTGGCGCGGTTCCACCACCTCAGGCTCCAGCCCGGATGCGGCAACTGCTTCTTCCAGCTTGTCAAAGGCGTTCTTGGTCAGGACCAGCCGCAGCTTTTCCCGTTTTGGGTTGACCAAGGCGTCGCGCACGGCGTGCAGCCCGAAAAGCCAGACGGTTTCCCGCGCCTCGCGGCGTTCGCCCCGCTCCTTGTCGACCACCCAGGTCGGTTTCTTGACGCCCGATTTCATTGCCAGAACCCTCGAAAGCACGGCCCAGACCATTGCGCGGCCCCACGCGGCGATGCAAGCCGAAAAGACACGCATCCACCCTTGACGCCCCCCGCCACCTTGAGTAAACGGACCGCGCAGTGGGCGACGAGCTGCAAGGTGCGGCAGGAGACTGTAACTCTCCCGGGGTGACCCACGCCTGGTTCGATTCCAGGGTCGCCCACCATTCGTCTGAATGGTGATAGGGTGAGCGGGAGCGGCAAAGGCCGCTGACCAGTCACGCGCGTTGGCATATCCCAGCCCCTTGGTACGCTGACGCCTGAAACGGTCCTGATCACAGGCGACAGGGCACGCCGGGACCAACACAAACGGTTTAAAGCCCGTTGATCTGCGCGCAGGTGGTCGCAAACATGTCGAGGGCACCGTTGGTATCTACCGTCCCGCTGCGCGCTTGCCCGTCCGAGGTCAGAGTGATGGTGATGTTGTCGCCCAGCATGATCGCAGTGACGGTGTCGGCATCGGCCGCAAGGCTGTAGACGCGATCATAAGCCTCTGATGCCGCGTCGGGGTCCTCGACGGCCTCAAAGCTCTGCTCCCCGACCGTGACCTCTATCTTGTCATAGGGACCGGCAAAGGTGCCGCCATCCTCGGTGCCATAGCCTTCTTCCCAGGCCGGAAACACGGCGAAATAAAGCCTGCCTTCGGCTTCTGGGCAGGTGACGATCACGCTTGGCTCTTCGCCCGCCCAAAGGGTCAACACCTCCCCGTCAAGCACCTGCCAGTCCGTGGCAGAGTCCGCCATGGCGCAAACCGGCAGGCAAAACAAAACGGCAGCAAGGGGCAGGGTGATCGGGCGCATGGGAACCTCAAACGGGGAAAAGACGCTGGGACCGAACCAGCCAAGCGTGGCAATAGAATGGCGTTGTGATCAAAGCCCGCCTTTGGATGACCAAAGTCTCTGACCGCCCAAAACGCCTGGCCCTGAAACCCTAAACCCCCTCAGGCCGCAGTTCCGCCCGCAGGGCTTCGATCAAGAGGTCGGCCTCATCCGCGACCAGCTTTGGCAGCTCCGGGCAAGGATCATACCAGCCCAACTGCGTATCCGCGCAGATATGCCCGGTCATCCGGGCCTCACCGGGCCGATCAAGACTGCCGACCGTTACATTCGTCAGCCAGTCATCCTCGGCCCTGATCGCCTGCCAGACAATCCGCGACCCGCATTCGGCGCAAAAGCCACGCTTGCCGTCCGGTGAGGACTGAAAATACTTCGGCTCTTCCCCGGAATAGCGCAGCGTGCCCGCCTTGATCAGCACTGTGATCTCGGCCGGTTGGCCGGTGCTGCGCTGACAGATCGTGCAGTGGCAGATATAGCCGTTGTGCAGGAAAACCTCGGCCTGATAGCGGACGCGGCCACAAAGGCAGCCGCCGGTGACCGGGGTCGGGTGGTGCGCCATGGGATGTCCTTTGATGAAGGAGGATAAGTTCCACCTCCAACCTAGGCGGCAAAGGCCCTTGTGTCACGCCTGACCCTCTTGCGAAGCAGGCGCGGGGGTGCGACACCCTTGGCAAATCTCAGGTGCCGCAGATGTCCTTTTCGACCCACTTCACCCATGCCATCACCCGCCGCTCGGCGGCCTCGATCATCAAGGGGCTCAGGGCCGTCGACACCGGCACCCCCGACCTTGCGCTGATACAGTCCCACCACGACGCCTATATCGCCACCCTGCGCGAAACCGGGGCGACCGTGGTCGAACTTCCCGCGCTTGAGGCCTTTCCCGACAGCGTCTTCGTCGAGGATACGGCCCTGTGCCTGCCACAAGGCGCCGTCGTCATGCGCCCCGGCGCGCCCACGCGTCTGGGCGAGGCCGCAGAAATGGCCCCCCACCTGCGGGCGCTTTACACGCAGGTCGTCGAAATCACCGGCACCGACAGCTTCATCGAAGGCGGCGACATCCTTGTCACCGAAAAGGAAATCCTTGTCGGCCGTTCCGCCCGCACAAATGCCGCAGGCATCGCCGAGCTGACCCGCCTTGTAGCACCCTGGGGCCACACCGTCCGCGAAGTCCACACGCCCCCCGGCGTCCTTCACTTCAAAACCGACTGCTCGCTTCTGGATGCGGACACCGTGCTTTCCACTACCCGCCTTTCGGCCAGCGGCTGCTTCAAGGGCTACAAACTCATCGACATCCCGGACGGCGAAGAAGCCGCCGCCAACACGATCCGCTTCAACGAGTTTGTCCTGATGCCCGCCGGTTTCCCGAAAACCCGCGACCGCCTAACAGCCGCAGGCTTCACTGTCCGCGAGATCGGCAACACCGAATGCGCCAAGCTGGACGGCGGCATGTCCTGCCTTTCGCTGCGCTTCAGCCCAAAGTGACGGCGGGTTTCAACATTATTGCGGTCGGCCAAGGTGGCAGGCTGGAATATGAAGCCGTCCTTCTGGCCGCATCCCTGCGCTTTTCCGACCCGGGCTTTGCTGGCAAGCTTTTCATCGCCGAACCGCAGCCGGGGCCGAAATGGACCGCTGATCCCCGGATGACGGATGAGGTCAAGGCGGTCCTGATTAGCCTTGGCGCAACGATCCTGCCCTTTGAAAGCCGTGCTTTCGGCAGCTCATATCCCTACGGCAACAAGATCGAGGCGCTCGACGCTCTGCCCGACGAACCCTTCCTGTTCCTCGACACCGACACGCTGATCACCGGGCCGCTGTCCGCGATCCCGTTTGACTTCGCCAAACCCTCCGCCTCGATGCGCCGCGAAGGCACCTGGCCGGTGATCGAGCTTTACGGGCCGGGCTATGCCCAGACCTGGAAATCGCTTTACGACCGGTTCGGACTGGATTTCTCAAGCTCGCTCGACCTGACGCAACCCGACGAATACTGGCAGCGTTACCTCTACTTCAACGCAGGTTGGTTCTTCCACGAAAGCCCCCAGAAGTTCGGCAACCGGCTTCTGTCCTATGCCAAATCAATCCGCGACAACCCGCCGGACGAAATCATCTGCCAAGAACTGAACCCCTGGCTTGACCAAGTCACCCTGCCCCTCGTCATCCACTCCTTCGGCGGCGGCAGACCGGGGCCCGAGCTTGCCCCCCTCGACGGTCCCGCCACTTGCCATTACCGGGCCTTGCCGCTGCTTTACGCCAAGGAAAGCGACCACGCCGTCGCGGTGCTGGAAGAGGTCGCCAAGGACCGCGCCGTCCGCCCGACCTTGCGCGACTGGCCCGCGATCAAGGCGATGGTCTACCAAAACCAGGGCCGCAAAGCCCGCGCCCTTTTCGACCGCGAAAACCTGCCGCACCGCGAACAAGCGATCCGCAACACCCTGAAACGCGAAGGGTTTTGGTTGCGGTGACCTGTAGGTCTGGGCGCGCGCCGCCCCCCCCCTCACGCCTTGAACACGCCTTCCATATCCCTGAACCCCTTCACCTCGATAGGGTTGCCGCTCGGGTCGCGGAAGAACATCGTCCACTGCTCGCCCGGCTGGCCCTGAAACCGTGCCTGTGGCGGCAGGACGAAATCCACTTTGGCCGCCGTCAGCCGGTCGGCCAGCACCTGCCAATCTGGGAGCAGCAGCACCAGCCCCAGATGCGGCATCGGGACCATATGGTCGCCGACCTTTCCTGTGTTCGTGGTGGCAAAGGGCGTGCCGCGATGCAGACTGATTTGGTGGCCGAAGAAATCGAAATCCACCCAAGTCTCGGCGCTGCGCCCCTCGCGGCAACCCAAGACTCCGCCGTAGAAGGCGCGGGCCTGATCAAGGTCGGCGACGTGATAGGCCAGATGGAAAGGGGTCAGCATGCGTGCGGTCTCCGGGGTCAGGATCGGGCGATCCAAGCACGAAACTCCGGCTGATCGCAACGAAATCCCAAGAATTCGCTGCGGCAAAGTACGAAAATTCCGTAAACACCCACGTCCAAGCCATTGTTTTCCCTAAGATGGGCGAAGCTGTCCACCGTGGACACGTCCCCGTTGCCAGCTTGGCCATCCTCCCCTACCCTGCCGCCCAAATGAAGGAGGACCCCATGACCGACCGACCCCAAGGCTTTGAAACCCTCGCCATCCATGCCGGCACCGCCCCCGACCCCGCCACCGGGGCGCGTCAGGTGCCGATCTACCAGACCACCGCCTATGTTTTCCGCGACGCCGACCACGCCGCCAAGCTCTTCAATCTGCAAGAGGTCGGCTATATCTATTCCCGCCTGACCAACCCCACCGTCTCGGCCCTGGCGAACCGGGTCTGCGCGCTGGAAGGCGGGGCGGGGGCGATCTGCTGTTCGTCGGGTCACGCGGCCCAGATCATGGCGCTGTTCCCGCTCATGGCGCCGGGCCGCAACATCGTGGCCTCGACCAGACTTTACGGCGGCACAATCCAGCAGTTTTCCAATACGATCCGCAAGTTCGGCTGGTCGGCCAAGTTCGTTGATTTCGACGATCCGAAAGCGATCGAGAAAGCCATCGACGCCGACACCCGCGCGATCTTCTGCGAAACGATCTGCAACCCCGGCGGCGCGCTGTCCGACCTTGACGCCATCGCCCGTGTCGCCAATCAGGCCCACATCCCTCTGATCGTCGACAACACCACCGCGACCCCGTTCCTGTGCCGTCCCATCGAACACGGGGCCACTTTGGTCGTCCATTCGGCCACCAAATACCTGACCGGCAACGGCACCGTCACTGGCGGGGTCGTCGTCGACTCGGGCAATTTCAACTGGTCGGCGGATGACAAGTTCCCGTCGCTCTCGCAGCCGGAACCGGCCTATCACGGCCTGGTCTTCCACCCGACCCTTGGCAACATGGCCTTCACCTTCCATTCCATCGCCATCGGCCTGCGTGACCTGGGCATGACGATGAACCCGCAAGGTGCCCACTATACCCTGATGGGGATCGAGACGCTGGCCCTGCGGATGGAACGCCATATCCAGAACGCCCAGATCGTGGCCGAGTGGCTGGAGCAGGACAAGCGCGTCAGCAATGTCACCTATCCGGGGCTTAAATCCTCGCCCTACCACAACCTTGCAAAGATGATCACGCCCAAGGGTCCGGGGGCGCTGTTCACCTTCTCGGTCAAGGGTGGGTATGAGGCCTGCGTCAAGCTGATCGACAATCTCAAGCTTTTCAGCCACGTCGCCAACCTTGGCGATACCCGCAGCCTGGTGATCCACTCGGCCTCGACCACCCACCGCCAGCTTTCGGAAGAGGCCCAGATCAAGGCCGGGGCGGCACCCGATGTGGTGCGCGTATCCATCGGGATCGAGGACGTGCGCGACATCATCGCCGATCTGGATCAGGCGCTGGCCTTGGCCACAGCCTGACCCCCGCCCAGATAGATCTCCGCGCCTATATCTTGGGCGCGGGGATAAGCTCGGGCGCGATCCGCATGGTTTCAGAAAGTGGGTAAAGCGACCCGATGACGGCCTGGCCCGTGGGTGCCCGCCCTGGCGCATAGTCAAGTGTCATGCGCATGACCCGGCAGGCCTGCCCCGCATCCTCGGCCGAACAGGCTGCAGACGCGGCGGCAACCAAGGCTTGCAAGGCAGCTTCAACGCTGCTGGTTGGCGGACCTTCGGCGTCGGGTTGAAGGTCAATCGTGCGGGTTTCGAACACATAGCGCGCAAGGTCGGGCAATGCGTCGGGGTCGCTGGCCTGACTGTAGCGGATATTCAGACGGAAGGCGGCGGTGCTGCTGGAAAGGTCAAGGCTGCCCTTTTCAACATGCGCCGCTGCAACCGCGCATCTTTCGGCAAGGCCTTGCGAAAGAACTGGGCAAAGTCTCTCCGCAAGGACCGGGGCGCGGATATCGGCCATCACTTCCAGGTAAATCGGATCGGGCAAAGCTTCGCCATCGACCAGAAGGTCATCAAGCGGGGCGACCAGTGTAACAGCAAGTGCGCGGCTGGCAGTCAACCGTTCCTGCATCAGGTAGTCCTGCACGTCGGCGCTGGAAACCAACCCACCGGTCGGCGAGATCAGCCAGGCGTCCGGATCAGCCGGCAAAGCCGCGCCTGCCCGCCCCGCACCCAGGGTGCTAACCTGCGTTGCCGCGCCACCTGGCCAGAACTGCCAGCCAGCTGTCAAAAGAACAGCGGCACCGGCCAGTCCTGCCAGAAACAGGCCGACGATGAAAAAGGCCCGCCGCATCAGTATTCGCCTCCAAGTCGCAACCGTTCCAGATCTCCCATAGCGAAGCCGGTCACGATGGCAATCACACGCCCGGCAAAATCTTCGCCGGGCGTAATTTGGCCATCAAGATCAAGGAACCGATCATGCGTTGTCCGAATTTCCGCCCCGTCGATCGAGACCCAAGCGGCCTTCGGTGCCTCACCACTGGGAATTGGGCCGATGACCGACATTACACCTTGATCATAGCCTACCCGACTTTCGCCTGCACGCAGGCCAAAACTGTCATGGAACCACGTGTCATAGGCCTCGGCCCGAGCTAGGGTTTCGTCGATCCTCGATTGCGCCATGGGTTGCTTCCCCGGGGTTTCGCTTGCGTCGGCAATCTGGCCCGCACTTGGCGCATAGGCCGGACGGATGCCGCATTCGTCCAACCCCGGGCCGAGAATCACTTCGACCGGAACCACCGGGTCCAGATTGGCCACTCCGGCCTGATCCCCGCCCAGAAGGACGACACGTTCGATGCGAACCCCTTCTGCGACATGGACATTCCAGATCCGGTTGCCGCCAGAGCTTTCCAGCACCAGATAGACCGGTGCGCCGGTTTCAGTCACAGCCACGTCATAGGTTTCGAACCGGGGGCCGGCTATCGTGATCTCGCCCTCGGGGCCAAGCGCGCGATAGGCAATGACATAGGCTGCGACCGCCCAAGCCAAGTGCGGATCGCCATAGGTCGTCATCCCGATGGGCATCCGGCTTTCGCCTGCCGTCACATGTCCGACCAGGGTTCCCGGCATCGGCTCGGTCAGAAGGCAGCCAAAGACCGGTCGGATCGTCGTGATTTCTGCCGGAACGGCCGTTTCGCTTGGCGTGCTGTAACCGGTCATCACCGCATCGATGAAAACCGGCTGATTGCCGGCACTTGCAGCGATCAGCCCGGTCGCCACAAGACCGAGGGAGGTGTCGGAAAGATTGCCCGCCTCGGTCGTGGGCGCATCGGTTGCCGGTCCCTCGACCAAAGCGGGCAGGTCTATCGGGGTGAAAAGTGACAGGATGACCTGCGGAACCAGCGCCTGCCTGAGGCCAGAGCTAACAACCACCAGCGCGACCGCCCCCAAAAGGACGCCGGCGACGACCACAAGGCCGATCCTACCGCGCACCATTGACGATTGCCCCCGCACCATATGTCGTCAGCTACTCAGTGCCCGTCAACTTGGGCGGAATCTGGCCGAAATGGCGGAACTCTTTAAAGTTCCGCCCGTTTTCGTCCGCTCACTCGGTAATTTCGTACAGAACAGTTACCGAAGCCGACAGCCCAAGCGCGCCCCCGGCGACCGGAACCGGGGCGGCGGCGGCTTCATCATACATCGGATAGGGCATGTTCGCCGCCGAGCTTTCGGTGATAGAGATGATATTGCCAAGCTTCATCCCGGCAGCGGTTGCCAGAAGCTCGGCCTTGGTTTGCGCAACGACAACGGCTTCCTTGCGGGCTTCGTTCAGGACCGGCTCGGGATCGGCCAGCCCGAAAGTCACGCCGTTCAGCGTGTTGGCCCCATCGCTGACGGACGAGTCGAGAATAGCCCCAAGCTTGGACAGATCGCGCACAGTGACTGTCAGCATGTTCGAAGCAACATAGCTTGAAATCACCGGAGCGCCGGTGTCGTACCCCGTCCAGTTCGGGCTGAGGTAAAGGTTCGATGTCTGCATGTCGGTTGCGGTGATCCCATCGGCCGTCAGGCGGGCCATCACAGCCTCGACCGCCTTGGAATTCGCGGTCAGCGATGCGGCAGCCGTATCCCCCTGGGTGGTCACACCAATCGAAACGGTCGCGATATCGGGTTCGACCTCGACTGTGCCGATTCCGGTCGCCGAAACCGACGCCCCATCGGCAAAAGCGGGCAAGGCCAGTGCGGCCGAGAAGACGAGGGAAGCAAGAACACGCATGAAAATTCTCCTTGGATTTGCGTGGACAATTCCTGCTTATGACGCCGCTCGCAAGCCCATCCTTGGCCGTTTTCCTTTCTTTCGGCGAAAAGCTGCTATAATTGTCTGCCCGTCGGATCCCCGACGTTCCAGTGCTTTCACTTTTCGTGCTAGACCCCAGATATGAAACCGACATTCGCTCTAGACCTCTCGCGCGACGCGATCGCGCTTTTGCACCGGACGCCAAAGGGATGGCTGACGATCGGCGAGGTGGCATTCGATGCCCCCGACATGGCCGAGGCGCTCGACTATCTGCGCAAGACGGCGCTTGGGCTTTCGCCCTTGGGCCTTGCGTGCAAGGTGATCCTGCCCAATAGTCAGGTGCTGTACTCTGAAATCCATGCCCCCGGCCCCAGCCGCGAAGACAAGCGGCGGCAGATTGCCTTGGCTTTGCAGGGGCGCACGCCCTATGCCGTCGAGGATCTGGTCTTTGACTGGTCAGGCAAGGGCACTGTCGTCCGTGTCGCCGTGGCGGCGCGCGAAACGCTTGAGGAGGCCGAGGCCTTTGCCGTGGCCTACCGGCTGAACCCGGTCTCCTTCGTTGCAGTCCCCGAGGAAGACACCTTCTTTGGTGAGGCATGGTTCGGTCCGTCCAATTCGATCGATACGATCCTTGCCCCCGGCGAGACGGTCGAACGCGACCGCGAGGCTGTGACAATCCTTGCCCGCGATGTTTCGGCACCGCCCTCGGTCGATCCCTTGGTGGAGCAGCCGAATGATGGTCTGGCGCTGCCTGGCCTGACCAAAGCCCTCAGCGCCGAAGTGACCGAGGCCGACCTTGCGGCGGTTGCCCCTACCGCGGCAAGTGACCTTCCGGTCGAGGAATTTGACCCGATCGAGCCGATTGAGGATCCAGCCGAAGAGCTTGCAGCGGCCCTGGCCCACTTGGAAATTGAAGGGCCGGCAGCTGCACCCGTCGCGTCGGAAGCCATCACGGACGCAGCCACGGCAGCCGATATGGAAGCGCCCGCCGAACCGACATTGGCAGAGCCTTTGGCCGAAGCTCTTGAACTGCCGCTCCCCGATCCAATTGTGGCGCCGGTCGAGGCAGCCCCCTCTGCACCTCTTGCCGATGAGGCCCCTTTCGCCGATGTAACCGATGACATCGACGCCCCGGAATTCGCGCCGGCTGACCGGGTTTCGAATGATACCTTCAGGTCGGATGGCGGCACGGGCGATGCCCGAGTCCTTGCGACGGATATCCTGGACGATGAGCTGCCGCCTGCACCCTCGGCGGCGGCGATGTTTGCGTTTTCCAGCCGACGCAGCGCTGCCCCCGTGGTGACGTCCGGACGCGCCCAGCCACCCGTGACGGCAGGAAAGGACAAGGGGGCTATAGCGCGGCCTGTGCCCCCGGCATCACCTTCAGCGATACCTGCCAAAGCAAAATTTACCCAAGGCGCGGTGACCGCGCCGTCGATCCCCGGCCAAAGTCAAAAGCCAAAACCAAGGGCTGATTCGGGTGGGATCGCCCGACCTATCCCGCCTGGGCCGGTTACGGTCAAACCGAACCCGACCGCGCGCCCCACTTTCGGTGCCCCACAAGGAAAGCCCCGCCGATCCGGTTTTGTCTTCATGGTCATGATAGGGCTTTTGCTGCTTAGCCTGGCGCTGGTTGCAGCCTGGGCATCGTTCTTTCTGACCCAGGCCAACGACGAGACCGGCGTCGCTGCGCCCACTGATGTTGCTGGGGCCCCGTCGGTCGAAGACGAAATGGCCTCCGACATGCAGGACCCCGCCGACTTCGCCGCGACCGAGGAAGGATCGACCGATCCGGCCCCCGTCGGACCCGCAATCGGGACCGCAGCCGAGGACCTGGCGGCCTTGGCCGTCGAAGAAATGCCGGTGAACCTCGGCGGCGGCGACAGCGGCCCGGCACCGACGACCTCGGTCGACAGTGCTTTGGCCGAGACTGCGCTGACCGGCGACCCCGCCGCCGGAAGCGACGCTGAAACTGCGGGGGCCGCGGATGCTTCGGGCGAGGCTCTTCCGGACACGGCAGTCGCCACCGATGTTTCAAGCAGCAGGACCCCGGTCGAGGATAGAGACGAGATCTTCCTGGCGTCCATGCAATCCGCGCCCCCGGTTCTGGATGCGCTGGCACTTCCGACCCCTGCCGCCACCAATGACACGCCACCTGATGCCCCGATGCCGCCCCCGGCCTTTGGCACGGTTTACCAATTCAACGAACAGGGCCTGCTGGTTCCGACACCTGAGGGGATCCTGTCGCCCGAAGGCATCATGCTTTTCGCCGGAGCGCCGCCGCTGGTTCCCCCGGCCCGCAGCCCAGCGGCCGAAGCCGCAGCTGCTGCAGCCGCACCGCCCGCTACCCCGCCCGCCGCTGTTGAAACCACCGCCGAGGCGGCCGCACCAACTGCAGCCGATGCATCGCTTGTCACAGCAGGCGAAACTGCCACTGCGGTCGAAGCTCCGGTCGAGCCGGTGGTTTCCGACCCGGCCCTGGCCGGCTTCCGCCCCAAACCCCGCCCGGCCAGCCTGGTCAAGCCCGACGACGGCGCCAGCCTTGAAGCGACCTCCGACAGCGAATACGCTGCTGTCCACCCCGTGGCCCGCCCCGCAAGCCTGACCGAAGCCGCCGCGAGCACAGGTGCTTCGGTCGCAGATCTTGGGGCGCAGGGGGCTTCGCTTGAAGCGCAGGCCGAAGCACGGCTTGCCGAGGCTGCAGCATTGGAAGCCGCCAACCCCTCGATCGTGGCCATTTCCATGCGGCCGATGCCCCGGCCCAGCGATCTGAGCCGCGCAGTCGAAGACGCAGTAGCCGCGGCCGTGATGGAGCCTGATCCCAATGCAGGGACCGAGGTCGAACTTGCCGCAGCGGCACCGGACGCCAGGCCGGAAGAGATCGATGAAATGGCGCAGCCCGAGACCGATGGCTCGTCGACCAAGATCCCGACCAAGGCCAATGTTGCGAAAGAGGCGACCTATGCCAATGTGCTGAACCTGTCGAAGATCAACCTGATCGGCACCTATGGCACCGCGTCATCCCCCTATGCCTTGGTCCGGCAGGCGAATGGCAAGTACAAGAAGGTGGAAGTCGGTGATCGGGTTGACGGAGGCGTCGTCATGGCGATCACCGATACCGAACTGCGGTATCAAAAGGGTGGCAAGCTTGTCACGCTGAAGATGCCCAAGGCCTGAAGGGCCGCCGGATTACCCGGCAGCCACGCCCGCCTCGGCAAAGGTCGCCATGCCGGAATGGCAGGCCACCGCGCCTTGCACCACGCCAATCGCCAGTGCCGCACCCGAGCCTTCGCCAAGCCTCAGGCCAAGCTGCAGCAGCGGCTCTTTCCCCAGCTTTTCCAAAAGCCGCCCATGCGCGCCTTCGGCGCTTTGGTGGCCCGCAATGCAGTGATCCAAAGCGCCCGGTGCAGCCTGCGCCAGCACTGCCGCCGCAGAACAGGCAATGAAGCCGTCAAGGATAACCGGCACCCGCGCCATGCGTGCGCCGAGGATCGCCCCTGCCATGGCCGCGATTTCACGCCCGCCAAGGCACCGCAGGATCTCCAGCGGATCGCCAAGTGCGCCTGCGTTGCAGGCAAGGCCCGCCGCAATGGCCGCTTCCTTGCGGGCAAGGCCCGCATCATCCACGCCGGTTCCACGCCCAGCCCAGCCCGATCCGCCGTAAAGGGCGGCGGCAAGCGCAGCGGCGACGGTCGTATTGCCGATCCCCATTTCGCCCGCGACGAAAAGGTCAGCTTTCGGATCGACCGCGTCGAAACCCTTGGCGAAGGCGGCAACGACTTCGGCCTCGCTCATCGCCGGGCCTTCGGTGAAATCGGCGGTCGGGCGGTCAAGGTCCAGCGCGTGGACGTCAAGCTTTGCCCCAAACGCCTTGGCCAGCTGGTTGATCGCCGCCCCGCCATGGGCAAAGTTCGCGACCATCTGCACCGTCACTTCTGCTGGAAACGCCGAAACACCCTTGGCCGTAACCCCATGATTTCCAGCAAAGATCGCGATCTGCGGATTGGCCGCACGGGGCTTTTCGGTGCCCTGCCAGCCCGCCATCCAGATCGCCACGGCCTCAAGTCGACCCAAGGCCCCCGTCGGCTTGGTCAGCTGGCCGTTCCGTGCCTCTGCTGCCGCGATTGCCGCCTTATCAGGGGCAGGCAAAGCGGCCAGCATCGCGCGGATATCGGCAAGGGACTTGATGGGCATGGGTTTCTCCGGATTGAACCTTATCGCGGTTGGGGCTACCCCATGGACCTATGGATTGCCAGCCGGGATAAGCCGCTTTGACCACGCTTCGCGACATCGCCACCCGGGCCATCCCGGACCTACTGTCAGCCTTCGGGCTGCTGAGCCGCCTGCCGCTGCCGAACCACCGGTCAACCGGCGCGGGGTCGGCTTGGGCCTGGCCACTGGTCGGAGCGACAGTTGGCGGGATCGCGGCAGGGGTGGTGTGGTTGGCGCTTTTCTTTGGAGTGACAGCGGGGGTGACCTCGGTCCTTGCGCTGATGACGCTGGCAATGCTGACCGGCGGGCTGCATGAGGACGGGCTATCGGACACCGCGGACGGCTTCTTCGGCGGCTGGACGCGCGAGCGGCGGCTGGAGATCATGAAGGACAGCCGGGTCGGCAGTTATGGTGTGCTGGCGCTGGTTCTGGTGACGCTGGCGCGCTGGTCGGCGCTGACGGCGCTGGTGGTGCATGGCGACTATTGCGCGGCGCTGATCGCCGCCGGTGCCATGTCGCGCGCACCGATGGGGCTGATGATGTCGCTTCTGCCCAATGCACGTGGAGAAGGCCTGTCGCATGCGACGGGGCGACCGAGCGGACAGGTCGCTCTCGTCGGTGCCGGGATCGCATTGGCCATCGCAGTGCTTTCCATCGGGTTTTCGACACTTGGCCTTACCGCGCTTACGCTCATCGTCATAGTCCTCGTCTCGATCCTCGCCCTGCGCCGGATCGGCGGGCAGACGGGGGACGTCTTGGGTGCCAGCCAGCAACTGGCCGAGCTTGCCTGCCTTGCGGTTCTGTCCGCCCAGGCAGGGTGACCTTGCGCCAGTGCAGAGCCCCGGCCTCTGGTCTTTCGCGCCGTCTCGGGATAGATCGACGGCAACACCCTTCAGGATGCCCGCCATGACCTATTACTCGGACGCCATCTCCTCGACCGAGGATATCATCGAAGACGCCCGCAACGGGCGGATGTTCATCCTTGTCGACCATGAAGACCGCGAGAACGAGGGCGACCTTGTGATCCCGGCGCAGATGTGCACGCCCTCGGCGGTCAACTTCATGGCGACGCACGGGCGCGGTCTGATCTGCCTTGCGCTGCCCGCCAGCCGGATCGAGGCTTTGGGTCTACCCTTGATGAGCCCGAAGAATTCCTCCCGGCACGAGACCGCCTTCACCCTGTCGATCGAAGCGCGCGAAGGAGTCACCACCGGAATTTCCGCCGCCGACCGCGCCCGAACGGTTTCTGTCGCCATCGACCCGACCAAAGGGGCCGCCGATATCGCGACGCCCGGCCACGTTTTCCCGCTGCGCGCCCGTGATGGTGGCGTACTGGTCCGCGCTGGCCACACCGAGGCTGCGGTGGATGTCAGCCGTCTGGCCGGTCTGAACCCGTCGGGCGTGATCTGCGAGATCATGAACGACGACGGCACCATGGCGCGTCTGCCCGACCTGATCGCCTTTGCCCAACGCCACGGGTTGAAGATCGGCACGATCAGCGACCTGATCGCTTATCGCCGCCGCCATGACAACCTGATCAGCGAAAAGGCCGTGAAATCGGTGACTTCGGCCCATGGCGGCGACTGGCTGATGCGGGTCTTTGCCGATGAGACGCATGGCGATGAACATGTGGTTCTGTCCAAGGGCGACCTTTCCGCCCCCGGCCCAGTCTTGGTGCGCGTTCATGCGTTGAACCCGATGGAAGATGTGCTTGGCATCGGCGGTGAGGGCGCCTTGCCCGCCGCCATGAAGCTGATCGCCGCCGAAGGGCGCGGGGTCGTGGTGCTGTTGCGCGACACGACGATGAAAATGGTCGCACCGGGTGAGCATTCGCCGCAGACCCTGCGCCAATACGGGCTTGGGGCGCAGATCCTGTCCACGCTGGGCCTGTCGTCGATCACGCTAGTCACCAATTCAGTTGCACCGCGTTTTGTGGGGCTTGAGGCTTACGGCCTGACCATCGCCGGCACCCGCCCGATCAAGGACTAAGCCATGGCCACCGCCGAAAAACACTATTCCCTGCCGCTGCCCAGCTTTGACAAGCCGGTCAAGCTGTTGATCGTCGTTGCCCCCTATTACAAGGACATCGCCGACAACCTTGTCGCCGGGGCCCGCGCTGTGGCGGCGGCCTGCGGGGCCGAGGCCGAAGTGATCGAGGTTCCGGGAGCCTTGGAAATCCCCAGCGCCATCGCCTTGGCCGAACGACTGGCCGAATATGACGGCTATGTCGCCCTTGGCTGCGTGATCCGGGGCGAAACCACGCATTACGACACGGTCTGCAATGACAGTAGCCGCGCGCTCAGCCTGTTGGGCCTGCAGGGGGCATGCGTCGGCAACGGCATCCTGACGGTGGAAAACCGGCCCCAGGCCGAAGTGCGGGCCGATCCCGCCGGGCAAAATAAGGGTGGGGGCGCTGCTGCCGCCGCCTTGCACCTGATCGCACTTTCGCGCAAATGGGCCGGGAAATCCAAAGGGATCGGCTTTCGCGCATGACTTCTGACCAGACGAAGACCGACAAACGCGACCAAAAGCGCCAGATGAAATCTGCCGCACGGCTGTATGCCGTGCAGGCGCTGTTTCAGATGGAAGCCTCGGGCCAGACCGTGGAAGCCATCACCCGCGAATTCGAGACGCACCGGTTCGGTGCCACGTATGACGAAGGCGAATTCGCCGAAGGCGATGTCGACCATTTCCGCGCGGTTGTTGGCTCGGCCGTGAACTGGCAAGCCAAGATCGACCAGCTGACCGACCGCGCCCTCGTGGCGACCTGGCCGATTGACCGCATCGACCCGGTCCTGCGCGCCCTTTTCCGCGCTGCGGGGGCCGAGATCGTCGATCTGCCAACCCCGCCCAAGGTCGCGATCACCGAATATGTCGATGTCGCCAAGGCCTTCTTCCCCGACGGGAAAGAGCCGAAATTCGTCAACGCCGTGCTGGACCACATGGCGCGCGAGGCCAAGCCGGGGGCTTTCTGACGGCTTGAGACCGGCTTGCAGTACAGGCCCTAGCGGCTCGCCTCGAACAAGGATGCCGCCCGGTCGAAGAACCGGTTCCGCACCGAAGGACTTTCCATCATGATCTCATGCTCGGCACCGGGATATAGGTCCAGTTGACCATTGGCCCAACCCGCCATGCGCAAATGCACCGGCGGCAGATCAATCACCTTTTCCTGTGTCCCAAATGCGCAGATTGCCGGAACTTTCGGGGCCGGGGCCGCCATTAGTGCCGCGCATTCCCGCAGCGCCAGGCCAAGCCAGGTCAGCGTCGGGCCACCCAAAGTCAGCTCTGGCACCGTTTCCAGTTGGTGGCGCATATAGGCCCACATCTCGCGGTCGGTGGTCAGCACATTGCCTTCGAACTCGGACGCCAGCACATAGCATTCCTGGCTTGTCGTCGGAGCATAGCGGCCCCCGACCCGCAAGGGGCCCGCGACAGCGGTAATCACCGCCGCAACCGGGCGCAGCCATGCCGCCATCGAAATCCCCCACATCGGGGCCGAAAACACAGCCGCCGCAAAGGGCAGGCCGCGCATCAGGGCGCGCAGGCCAATGGCACCCCCCATGGAATGGCCCACCATGAAATAGGGTTTGGGAAGGCCCGCTCGATCAGCTTCGGCCAGCATAGCCTCAAGGTCCTGCTGGTATTCGGAAAAATCCCCGACATGCCCGGCGCGCCGGTCGGCAAGCGGTCGGTCCGCCAGACCCTGGCCCCTCCAGTCGATGGTGATGAAAGAAAACCCGCGCGCCACAAAGTCGCTGGCCGCGCGGCCATATTTTTCAACGCACTCCGTTCGGCCCGGCAAAAGAAAGACCGTGCCCTTCTTGCCCGCCTTCCACCATGCCACCCTGATCCGCGCGGCCCCGGGCTTCAGCCAATGGCAATGAACGCCCTTCGGCGCATCAGCCAGGTCGACATGAAACGGAGCGGTCTCGACGCTTTCCTGTTTCACCCCAGCACCGACCCCAGTTTCATCGCCATTCCCATGCTGCCATCGATCGTCAATTTGCCGGTCATGAAGGCCGAAGCCGCACTCAACTGCCCTTCCAGAATCGCCTGAAATACCTCGGCATTGGCGGTCAGCGTTACGTCCGCCTCGTCATCGCCCGCCCGCACGCCCTGACCGTCCAGCATGATCGCCCCTTCGTCGGTGATGACGAATTTCGCCACACCCTCGAAGCCGCCGGACAGCTTTGCCGTCAAAGCCTTCACTGCCGCATCGATCATTTCGCTCATCAGTCTCTCCTTCGTGACCCGGGCGGCTCTGGCATTCCTGCGCGGATCGGTTACCTTCCCCTTATGCGGGTCCGGGCCACCTTTCTCAATCTCATCCTCGCGGCAGTTCTGCCGGTTTTCCTTACTTGCGCGGCCTTTGCCGAGGATACAGGGAAACTTGACGAACTTTTTACCCGCCTTCTGACCGCCGAAGCCGATGAAGCGGGCCGAATCGAGACCGAAATCTGGATCGAATGGCGCAAATCCGGGTCGCCCGCGTTGGATCTTCTGTTGCAGCGCGGCCTCGATGCCATGAATCTGGGCGATTTTGATCAAGCCATCGAGCATTTTACCGCTGTGATCGACCATGACCCCGATTTTGTCGAAGCCTGGAATGCGCGGGCAACCGCCTATTTCTATCGCGGCGATTTCGGGCCCTCACTGGCTGACATCGGCCATGTGCTGGCGGTGAACCCCCGGCATTTTGGCGCACTATCCGGGCTTGGGATGTTTCTGGAATCAACCGGCCAGCCCGATCGCGCGCTAAAGGCCTATCAGGCCGCTTTGGCCATCGACCCGCATCTTGCCGGGGCCGTCGAGGCCGTCGAACGGCTATCGACCGATCAAGGCCAGGAGCTTTAAGCCATGGACGCGCACCGGCGGGTGACGGCGGTCCTTGGGCCGACGAACACCGGCAAGACCCATCATGCGATTGACCGGATGCTGTCGCACCGGACCGGCGTCATCGGCCTGCCGCTGCGGCTTTTGGCGCGTGAGGTCTATGATCGCATCGTTGCCCGCGTCGGCCCCTCGGTCGTGGCCTTGGTCACAGGCGAAGAACGCATCGTGCCCGAGCGCACCCAGTATTGGGTCTGCACCACCGAAGCGATGCCCCTAGAGATCGGGGCCGATTTCGTCGCGGTGGACGAAATCCAGCTGTGCGCCGATGCCGACCGGGGGCATGTGTTCACCGACCGGCTTTTGCGCGCGCGCGGGCTGGTCGAAACGCTGTTTCTGGGCTCTGACACCATGCGCGGCGCGATTGCGGGGCTGGTGCCGCATGTCACCTTCCTGAAGCGAGACCGGATGTCGGTCCTGAAGTACTCAGGTTCGAAAAAGATAAGCCGGATGCCCGAACGGTCGGCAATCGTGGGGTTTTCTGTTGAAAATGTATATGCCATCGCGGAACTGATCCGCCGCCAGAAAGGCGGCTGCGCGGTGGTTATGGGGGCGCTCAGCCCCCGCACCCGAAATGCCCAGGTCGCTTTGTACCAAAACGGAGATGTCGATTATCTTGTCGCCACCGATGCCATCGGCATGGGCCTCAACCTTGATATCAAGCATGCCGCGTTTTCTGCGACCGCCAAATTCGACGGCCGCCGGATGCGCGGGCTTTACCCGCAGGAACTGGCCCAGATCGCCGGCCGCGCCGGACGCCATACCGAAGACGGCACATTCGGCGTCACCGGTGAAGCGCGACCTTTCAACGAAGACGTGATCGAAGCCATCGAAAACCACCGCTTTGCCCCGGTCAAGAAACTGCACTGGCGGAGCGAATCGCTGGATTTCGGCACGGCCCCCCGCCTGATCCGCAGTCTTGAGGAACCGACATTCAACGAATGGCTCACCCGCGCCCGGGATGCCGACGACCTTCTGGCGCTGAAGGCCCTGTCGGCCTTGCCCGAGGTTCAGGACAAGCTGACTGACGCGAAACGCGTGCAGCTTCTGTGGGATGTTTGCCGCATTCCCGACTTCCGCTCCGCGAGCGATGCCGAACACTCCACGCTTCTGACCCGCATCTTCGACTTCCTCGTCGGGCGCGGCCTTGGCGGCGGGCGCATCCCCAGCGACTGGCTGGCCACCGCGATCAAGCGCATCGACAAGACCGAAGGCGACATTGACACACTGTCACGCCGTCTGGCCTTTATCCGCACCTGGACCTATGTCACTCAGCGGAAAAACTGGGTTCAAGACGAAAGCCATTGGCGCGACGAAACCCGCGCTGTAGAAGACCGCCTGTCGGATGCCCTGCATGCGGCATTGACGCAACGATTTGTTGACCGGCGGACGAGTGTCCTCCTTCGCCGGTTGAAGCAGAAGGAGGCTCTCGTGGCCGAAGTGAACGACAAGGGCGAAGTGACGGTTGAAGGCGAATTCGCCGGTAAACTGGAAGGCTTCCGCTTTCAGCAGGATGCCTCGACCTCGCCCGATGCGGCGAAGACGCTGGCACAGGCCGCCTTACAGGCGCTGAAGCCCGAATTCCACCTGCGGGCAGACCGGTTCTACAACGCCCCGGATACTGAGCTTGATTTCACCGAACAGGGCGGCCTGATGTGGGGCAACTCGGCGGTGGGCAAGCTGGTAAAGGGTGCTGAACCCGCCAAGCCCGGTGTCGAAGCCTTTGTCGACGAAGAGGCTGGCCCCGAGGTCACCGAAAAGGTGCGCCGCCGGTTGCAGCATTTTATAGACCGCAAGGTTGCGGCCCAGTTCGAGCCCCTGCTTGCCATGGGCCGGGATGAGGCGCTGACCGGCCTTGCTCGTGGTTTCGCCTTTCGCCTGTCCGAAGCTCTGGGTGTCCTGCCCCGCGACGCGGTGGCGACGGAAGTGAAGGAGCTGGATCAGGACGCACGTGGTGCCTTGCGCAAGCACGGCGTGCGTTTCGGCCAGTTCACCGTCTTCCTGCCCGCGCTTCTGAAGCCCGCCCCAACGCGCTTGCGCCTTGTGCTGTGGTCGCTGTGGAACGGCTTGCAGGAATTCCCCGAAAGCCCGCCGCCGGGTCTGGTGACCATTCCGAACGTTGTTGAAGTGCCGAAGATCCATTACACTTTGGCTGGCTATCACCCCGCAGGCACCCGCGCGATCCGCATCGACATGCTGGAACGCTTGGCCGATATCCTGCGACAGAAAGACAGCCGGGCCGGGTTTGAGGCGACGCCCGACATGCTTTCCATCACCGGCATGACGCTGGACCAGTTCGCCGACCTGATGACCGGCCTTGGCTACAAGCCCGAAAAGGCCGAGCGGGTGAAGGTCAAGACTGCCACGGCGCCGAAATCCCCGGAAATCTCGGCAGAAGCCGCCGCCGCGATTGCGGCTGGCCTGCCGATCCCGGAAGAGGTGTCAATCCACGCCCCCGAATCTGCGCCACTGGCGGAACCGGAGCCCGATGCCGCGCCCGAGATGGAGGCCTTCTACAATTTCACCTGGGCCCCGAAGCCCCGCTTTCAGCGCCCCGAGCGTGCCCCGCGCCCCGAGCGCAAGGAAGGCGAAGCCCCGCGTGGCGACCGTCCGAAAACCGACCGTCCGCAGGGCGAACGCAAGCAGGGGGATCGTCCGCAAGGCGACCGCCCCAAGCATGATCGCCCGAAAGGCGACCGCCGCGACGACCGCAAGGGTGGCAAACCTCCGCGCGAGGAAAAGAAGCTGATCTATGAGGCCCGCCCGCCGCGTCCCGAAAAGCCCATCGACCCCGACAACCCTTTCGCCGCCCTTCTGGCGCTGAAGGGCAAGGTCTAAGGCTTGGCCGGGCCCTCGGGCAAGGCAACCTCTTCGACCGCGCCGAAGCTTCGGGTCGACAAATGGCTCTGGCAGGCGCGGTTTTTCAAAAGCCGCGGCCTTGCCGCCGAACTGATCGAAGCGGGCTCCGTCCGTGTGAACGGGACCCGCATCACCAAGCCCGGCCGCGACGTCAGCGAAGGCGACACTCTCACCTTCCCGCAAGGCAATCGCATCCGGGTGATCCGTGTCATAGCCATCGGTATCCGCCGTGGCGCCGCGACCGAGGCGCAGGCACTTTATCTTGACCTCGAACCCCGCGACGACACGCCAGACCCGCTTGAATGATCCGACCGCGTGGCTTAGCTAGGCCCAAACGCCCTGCATCAGAGCCAAGCCCATGACCTATATCGTCATCGACAACTGCATCGCCTGCAAATACACCGATTGCGTCGAAGTTTGCCCGGTCGACTGCTTCTACGAAGGCGAGAACATGCTCGTCATCCACCCGGACGAATGCATCGACTGCGGCGTCTGCGAACCCGAATGCCCCGCCGACGCGATCAAGCCCGATACCGAACCGGACATGGAGCAATGGGTCACCTTCAACCGCAAATACGCGGTGGAATGGCCAGTGATCGTGACCAAGAAAGACCCCATGCCTGGCTATGAAGAGCGTGACGGCGAAAAGGGCAAGCGCGAGAAATACTTCTCCGAAGCCCCGGGAACTGGCGGCTGATCCCCGGCACCCGATTCGGGGCATGCCAAGGCTGCGAATCGGCCGTAAGGCACTAATGCGTTTGATTTCATGGCCCTACGCTAGAATCCTTCGGATTCGCGCATGTTGGAATCACACGCGATTTGTGTTATAGTTTGTTCACAAACAAGCATGGACGTCAGACATGGGGCCTGGACCAAGCACCCGGGCCTTCTATTTTTGTGACATTCCTGCTCTGCACGTCTGGCCGGGGGGTCAGGGCGGCAGGGCCATGTGACAAGATGACGGACCAGCTTGACCTTAGTGGGGAAGAACCGAATGACCAAGTCGAAAAAGCCTGATTTCCGCCCGAACGATTTCGTGGTTTATCCTGCGCATGGCGTGGGCAAGATCATTTCGATCGAAGAACAGCAGATTGCCGGAATTCAGCTGGAGCTTTTCGTCATCTCGTTTGAGAAGGACAAGATGACCCTACGCGTTCCCACCCACAAGGCGGTGGACATCGGCATGCGCGCCCTGTCGGCCCCCGATGTGATCACCAAGGCGCTGGATACGCTGAAAGGCAAGGCCAAGGTCAAGCGTGCCATGTGGTCGCGCCGCGCCCAGGAATATGAACAGAAGATCAACTCCGGCGACCTTCTCTCCATCGCCGAAGTGGTCCGCGACCTGCACCGCACCGATGACCAGCGCGAACAAAGCTACTCCGAGCGTCAGCTTTACGAAGCTGCCCTCGAACGCCTGACCCGCGAAGTCGCGGCTGTGTCGGGTGTGGATGAGGCAGGTGCCGCCAAGCAGGTCGGCTCGGTCCTCGTCGGTCGCGCGGCCTGATTGCCCCGAGCACCGAAACCAAAACGGCGGTCCCTAGGGGCCGCCGTTTCGCATTGCCGGAAACCTGCGCTCGAACACACCCGGACGGTGCTTAGCAACGACCAAGGGCTTGATGGCGGTTGGGCGGATCGATCTCCAGCTTTATGCCTTGGCGTCCAGACCATTCCTCCAATTCGCTCCGAAGAATGGGCCACAGATCTTTTCCCCAAGTTGGTGCAATTCCCTGCCAATCTTCCTCAGACGGTAGATAGACCGTCGGCGTCTTGCCATACATGTGGTCGATAGCGAAGCAACCACCCGGCCCGGTCACCTCAACATACTCCTTCCAACGCGGAGTGAAGCGAAAGGTTCGCTTATTCCGTGTCCAGGGCCATGAAAGCCAAGTTAGCCTCACCCGAAATACCGCTCCGCCGGCATAGTCCCCGCCATCAAAGTCCCCAGATTTTGCCCGATCCTGCCCATCCGAACTCCGTAGCACTTGACTAAAATTGTCTTTCTCTTCGACAAATATCCCACGGGGGTCCGGCGATGTGAGACCCCCGATGGGCCAGCCCAGGACGCAAACCTCAGTCAAACTCACGCAACCGCGCGACATAGCGGGCCATCGTGTCGACCTCAAGGTTCACTTTGTCCCCAACCGCCACCTCGCCCCAGGTCGTCACTTCCTGCGTATGCGGGATCAGGTTCACCCCAAACTCCGCCCCCGCAACCTCATTCACCGTCAAGGAGGTCCCGTTCAGCGCCACCGACCCTTTCGGTGCGATGAACCGGGCCAAGGCATCCGGCGCACGGAAGGTCAGGCGGACCGACCCGCCCTCGGGCCGCACCGATACAACCTCGGCCAGCCCGTCGACATGGCCCGAGACGATATGTCCGCCAAGCTCGTCCCCAACTTTCAGCGCGCGCTCAAGATTCACCCGCTTGCCCGTCGCCCAACCGCCCAGGTTGGTCTTCGACAGGGTTTCCGCCGAAATCTGCACATCGAACCAGCTCTCAGGCTGCGACCCAAGCGCAACCACGGTCAGACAGACGCCATCGCAGGCGATCGAGGCCCCGATGTCGATCCGCCCCACGTCATAGCGCGTCGCAATCCGCGCCCGCAGATCCCCCTGAAGTTCGGTCGCAATGATCCGACCGATATCCGTGACAATTCCGGTGAACATATCGCCCCCTTCTTTCCTTTCGACCTAGCCCCGCCAACCCAACCGCGCAAGCCTGATGCGATGCTGCCTTGATCTCTTCATGCTTTCTGACGAATTCCGCTGTAGTTTTCGGCAAGACACCTCTGACCACTCATCCTAGGATCCACCCTCCCGTGACCACGACCAAGCGTCGCTTCCTTTTCCTGCAAGGCCCGCATGGCCCCTGGTTTCATCGCCTGGGCAAGCTTCTGCGTGCCGCTGGGGCCGAAGTCTGGCGTGTGGGCTTCAACCTTGGGGACCGGATCTTCTGGCCTGGCCCGGGTTATATCGCCTTCAGGGATAATCACGATTCCTGGCCGGAAACCTGCATCACGCTTTTGACGAACTACGGGATCACCGACCTTGTCCTATATGGGGATACCCGCCCAATCCATGCCCAAGCAGCGGCCGCCGCCCAGGCGCGGGGCATCACGGTGCATGTGTTCGAGGAAGGCTATCTTCGCCCCTATTGGGTCACCTACGAACGCGGCGGCGCGAACGGAAATTCACAACTCATGGGGATGACTCTTGCCGATATGCAGGCCGCGTTGCTGCGCATCGATCAAGACTTGCCCGACACCCCTGCCACCTGGGGTGACATGCGCCAACACATGTTCTGGGGGGCCCTTTATCATGGTTGCGTCGCCCTTGGCCACAGAATCTATCGCAATTTCCGCCCCCACCGCGCCCTGACGGTCGGGCAAGAATTCGGGCTTTACCTCAAGCGGCTGTTCCTCATGCCGGTTCACCGGCTGGAACGGCGGCTCGCCACCCGCCGCATTCGCCGCGGCGGGTTTCCGTATCATCTGGCCATCCTGCAGCTTGAACACGATGCCAGCTTTCGCGACCACTCGCCCTTCGAAAGCATGACCGATTTCCTGGCCCTGGTGATCTGCGGCTTTGCTAAAGGGGCACCCCGGCACCATCATCTGGTCTTCAAAGCGCACCCGCTGGAAGACGGGCGCGTCCCCCTGCTGCCCGAGATAAGGCGACTCGCCGCCGAACACGGACTTCAGGGCCGGGTCCATTTCGTGCGCGGCGGCAAGATCGCCGAACTGCTGAACGACGCGCGGTCAGCGGTGACTGTGAACTCTACCGCCGGGCAACAGGCCCTTTGGCGCGGGCTGCCGCTGCGCTGCTTTGGGGCAGCGGTCTATGCCCAGCCGGACTTCGTCTCGGCCCAGCCGATCGAAGAGTTCTTCGCTGCCCCAACCCGGCCTGACAGCAAGGCTTACCGAAGCTATCGCCAGTATCTGCTTGAAACCTCTCAGATTGTCGGCGGCTATTATTCGGCCACTGGCCGCCGGGCGCTGTTGCGCCAAGTGGTCGATCTGATGCTTGCTCCGCTTGACACTTATGAGGCCCTGAACGCCGGAACCGCGGCACCTCGGCAACAGTTGCGGGCCGTACACTAAAAAACGCATCACGGGTTCTGGCCAAGTGCTGGATGATTCGCTACGCTTCCCGCAAAAGAAGAAGACCCAAGGGGGCATCGGCAGTACATCGGACATTCCTGAAACCGGCCGGAGCGATTGTGCTCATGGCTTCGGTCGCCCTCGTTGGCTCCTGCGGCCTGCCAAGCTCTGGTCCCTCAACGACCCAGGTTCTTGCCGGTTCTGTGGAACGGCAGGGCACCGCGCTTATCATTCCGGTCACGGCCGAAGTGTCTCGGATCACCGACCAGGTCGAAGCAAGCGGTTTCAGTTCCGCCTTCCTGAATGCCGGCCTGATGGCCTCTGACGTGATCTCGTCGGGCGACAAGCTGTCAATCACGGTCTACGAAAACGTCAAGGACGACCCTTTGTTGGGCAATACCGGGCAACGTGTTTCAGAGTTGCAGGTGATCCAGGTTGACGGAGAAGGCTACATCTACATTCCCTATGCTGGCCGGATTCGGGCCGCTGGCCAGACACCCGAGGGCGTTCGTCAGGCTATCGTGCGGCTTTTGTCCGAACAGACCCCGGATCCGCAGGTCATCGTTGCGCGGGCTTCCGGCGATGGCGCGACTGTGTCCATCACCGGACAGACAACCGCGTCAGGCGTCTTTCCGATCGAGGCGCCAACCCGGACCCTGTCGCGCATGCTTGCCCGCTCCGGCGGCATTACAATCGACCCTGATGTCGCCATCATTCGCGTGACCCGTGGGACCGAGACTGGGAAGGTCTGGCTGAAAGACCTGAACGAAAACCCCGGCCTCGACATCGCTCTTCGCCCCGGCGACAAAATCGTTGTCGAAAAGGACAGCCGCAGCTTCATGGCTCTTGGTGCGACCGGGGCGCAAAACCTTGTCCCGTTCCGGTCGGGCACCATGTCGGCCCTTGAGGCGATTGCCATGGTTGGCGGGCTTGCCAGCTATTCGGCGAACCCCAAAGGCGTCTTCATCCTGCGCGATGAAAACGAAGCCGTCGCGCGCCTGCTTCTTGGCCGCGACGACCTCGTCGGTCCGCAGCGCGTAGTCTATGTGCTGAACCTGATCGAGCCGAGCGGGCTTTTCGAGGCGCGGGATTTCCATATCCGCGACGGCGACACGCTTTATGTCACCGAGGCCCCCTTTACCCGCTGGCAAAAGGTGATCGGCGCCATTACCGGGACGGCTGGCACTGTCAGCAGCCTCTCCACGACCGCCAATACATTAAACTGATCGCACCATGTCCGGCGCGGGCTGGCAGGGCATCAAAGGCGTGATCCCCCGGCGGCTTTGGCATCAGAACCTGTCGCTTCTGCGCGACCGGCGGCTGCACCGCATGCTGGACCTTGCCGGGCACGAATTGCGCTTCGGTTTCCCCCGGCAAGGCGACGGCGTTCTGGTCTGGGGCCACAGCCCCACCGCCTGGCGCGGCGAGGCGCTTGCCCGCCGCAACGCCCTGCCCCTTATCCGGGTCGAGGACGCTTTCCTGCGTTCGATCCATCCCGGCCGCGCCACGGGCGAAGCGCCGCTTGGTCTGCTGGTTGACCCGGTCGGAATGCACTTCAATTCCAGCCGCCCATCGTTGATGGAGGCGATCCTGCACTCTCCTGATGTTCAAAAATCGAACACTCTGGATCGCGCGAAGGCTGCAATTGGCCGAATTATTGAAGTTGATCTATCAAAATACAACAATTTCGACCCGGATTGCTTCGCACCCGATCCGGGCTATATCCTGGTCATCGACCAGACCCGCGAGGATGCTGCGATCCGTCACGCCGGGGCATCGGCCGCAAGTTTCCCGGCGATGCTTGCCGCCGCAAGGCACGCTTTCCCCGACCGGCGCATCCTGATCCGCACCCACCCCGAAACCCGGATGGGTCTGCGTCCCGGCCATTTCTGCCTTGCCGATGCCGGGGGTCAAGTCCAACTTCTGACCGATCCCGTCTCGCCTCACAAGCTTCTTGCCAACGCGTCGGCAGTCTTCACCGTCTCCTCTCAACTGGGGTTCGAGGCGATCCTGCACGGCCACCGCCCCCGCGTCTTCGGCCAGCCCTTCTATGCTGGCTGGGGCCTGACCCAGGACGAACAGCCCCTGCCCCGCCGCCAAGCCCGCCTCACCCCCGAGGCGCTTTTTGCCGGGGCGATGCTGTTGGCCCCGCTTTGGTACGACCCCTGCCGCGACCAGCTTTGCGCGTTGGAAACCGTGATCGACCAACTTGAAGCCGAGGTCCGTGCCTGGCGCGAGGATCGCCACGGCCATGTCGCCGCCGGAATGCGGCTTTGGAAACGTGGGCGCTTGCAGGATTTCTTCGGCCAGACCCATCCCTTGCGCTTTCAGGACGACCCGCAAAAGGCCGACCAGATCGCCACTGCCACAGGCAAGACCCTGCTTCTCTGGGCCGGGCGTGAACCGGACCATTTCACCCCTGCCGCCGCGTGCCTGCGCGTCGAGGATGGCTTCCTGCGCTCTCGTGGCCTTGGGGCCGAACTCGTGCCGCCCCTGAGCCTCGTCACAGACGATCTTGGAATTTATTATGATTCCTCACGTCCTTCCCGGCTTGACGCTCTGATCTCCAGCCCGCTTTCCGCTCAAGCCCGCGCCCGCACCCAAGCCCTGCTGGACCGGCTGAAAGCCGAGGGCCTGTCGAAATACAACCTGGCGGGCCAGCCGTTGCCACCCCTGCCCGAAGGCCACCGCATCCTTATTCCGGGCCAAGTCGAGGATGACGCTTCGATCCGCAAAGGCGCCGGTGCGATCCGCACAAACCTTGACCTTCTGAAAGCCGCCCGCGCCGCCAATCCGGCCGCGGTTCTGATCTACAAACCCCATCCCGATGTCGAGGCTGGGCTACGCCCCGGGGCGATCCCGGCAGCCGCGCTCAAAGGCCTGGCTGATGTCGTTGCCCCCCATGCCGACCCCATCGCCCTTCTGGACAAGGTGCAAGAGGTCTGGACCATCACCTCGCTCTTGGGGTTCGAGGCACTGGTCCGGGGCATCCCCGTCACCTGCCTTGGCGCGCCATTCTATGCCGGTTGGGGCCTGACCAAAGACCTGGGCCCAACGCCCCCTTGGCGCAGTGCCAAACCCGACCTCGCGCAACTCGCCCATGCCGCCCTGATCGCCTATCCGCGCTATTGGGATCCCGCCAGCCGCCGCCCCTGCCCGCCCGAAGTCGCCCTTGACCGGCTGGCCATTGGCGAAATCCCGCATCCGGGCCGCATTAACCGCTTGCTTTCAAAGCTGCAGGGCCGTTTCGCCAGCCTCGCCCATCTCTGGCGCTAGCGCACCAGCCGCCAGAACCGCCACATCAGGCTGCCCGAGGCGCAGATCAGACCCACGACCAGCCCCAGCCACAGCCCCACACCGCCGTAACCCAGCGGAAAGGCCAGCACATAGCTGCAGGGAATGCCGATGATCCAATAGCTGACCGCCGCCAGTCCCATCGGCACCCGCGTATCCTGCACGCCGCGCAACAGGCCCAGCGCCATCACCTGCATCCCGTCGGCAAGCTGGAACAGCGCCGAGACAAAAAGCAAGTTCACGCCATAGGCCAGAATCTCGGCGCTTTGGGGCTTGGTCATATCCAGAAACAGCGACACGATCGGCTCCGCTGCCGACAGAAACAGGATCACCGAAGCAATCGCGACCCCAAGCGAGATCACGATCCCCACTTTCGCCGCCTGTCGTACGGATGCGCGATCCCCCTGCCCGTCAAACCGCGCCACCCGGATCGTCGAGGCGCTGGAAATCCCGACATGCATCATGAAAGTCAGCGCTGTAACTTCAAGCGCAATCCCGTGCCCGGCCAGTTGCACCGTCCCGATCCACCCCATCATCAGCGCCGAGGCTTGGAACAACCCGCCCTCGGCAAGCCCGGTCAGGCCAATCGGCATGCCAAGATTGAACACCTGACGCAGCGCATGCCAATCCGGCCGCCAGAACCGCTGGAACAGGTGGAACCGCTTCAACTCGGGCAGAAGACCCGCGAACACCGCCAGCGCCAGCAGGGTCAGTATCTGGGTCGCAACGGTTGCCACCGCCGCCCCCTTGGCCCCCATCTCCGGAAACCCCCAGTTGCCGAAGATCAACGCCCAGCAGAACAGGATGTTCACCCCGACCGAGGCGAGCGTCACCAAAAGCAGCACATGGGTCCGGTGCAGCGCCGAAAGATAGCTTTGCAGCACCGTCACGATCAGCGCCGGAACCATGCCAAAGCCGACAATACGCATGTAATCCTGCGCGATTTCCGCAACTTCGGGCTTCTGGCCCAAGGCAAGCAGAATGGGCGCGGACCACCAGAAGATCGGCAGCACCAGAATGCCGTAAGCGATGGAAAGCCACATCCCCATCCGAGTGTCGCGGCGGACCTGCGCCTCATCCCCGCGCCCAAGGGCGGCCGCGACCATCGGCATCACCGCCTTGGCAAAGCCCGAACCGACCACATAGACGATGAAGAAGCTTGAGGCCCCAAGCACCACCGCGGCCAGCGACACCACGCCATACCAACCGACCATGACCGTATCGGTCACATGCAGCGCCATTTGCGCCAGCGACGACCCGATAAGCGGGATGCCCAGCACAAGAGTTTCCCTTGCATGGGTAGAGTTGGACATTTGTTGCGTCATTCGTATGGCTTACGACGGCGGAGCGACTTCCACAAGCCATGCCCCTCGTAGCAGCGCGGCGTCAAAGCGACTGCAGAAACAACCCGACTGCCGCGAACGCGATGACCCCACCCACCGCCAGTTCGACCCAGGGAATGATCCGCGCCGCTTTGCCTCCGCCCATGCCGGCAAAAGCCCCTTCACGCGCCCAGACAGCAAGCAGCGCAACTCCCATCGTGACCAACGCGGTGCCAGCTCCCATGACAAAGGCCCCGACAATCCCGGCCGCGGCAATGCCAAGCTGCCAAGTCAGGATAAGGATAAAAAGCGCTCCAGAGCATGGGCGGATCGCGATGCCGGCAATCAGGGCCAGCGCGTCCTTCCAGCCGGTGATACGCTCGACCTCGGCAAGCGAGGGGCCATGGGCATGATTGCAATGCGGCCCGTGGACGTGATCGTGATCGTGGTCACTATGCCCATGCGGGTGATCATGATGATGCCCCTCCGCCTCAGCATCCGAAGACACTGCTTGCCGACGCAAGCCCATGACCCCGCGCCAGACCAGCCACAGCCCCAGCCCAGCGATCATCGCGTGGCTGAAGGGCGTCATCCAACGCTCAGCCGTGCCTTCGACCGCCAACCGCGTCAGGCCCAATACGGCCACCAACGCATAGACCAACCCAACTGCAACCGCTGCCTGCGCCAGACTTGACGCCAGCGCCAGCCCGGCCAACCGTCCGACCGGCACCCGCCGCGCCACACCATAGCCACCGATCAGCATCTTGCCATGGCCGGGTCCAGCCGCGTGCAAGACACCATAGGCAAAACACACTGCCCAAAAGGCGACCAACGCCCCCGGCTCTCCGCTGCGTAGCGCCCGTATTGCCGCGGCCAGATGGTCCTGCGTTGCCCGCTGGGCTCCTCGAACTGCAGACGCCACGCCATCCAGCGCGCCGAATGCCCATAGAAGGCCGAAAAGCAGGATCAGGAGCAATCCACCAAAGGTCAGGGCGCGGCGCATGTCAGTCTCACTTCCTCTGCATAATTGGCCCCAATTGCCGGAAACTCGGCTTCAAGGTCGATGTCCGGAGTGTACTCCTCCAGCGCCGCCTGCAGCGCCTCATCTGCGGCATCAAGGTCAGGCACATAGACCTCGGCAGTGCAGCCCACTCCGCCAGTCACCACGGGATCAAAGGGAATGCTGCGGGCTATATAGTAACTGGGGTCATAGGTCTGGATGATCAGAGGCACGTCACCAACTGGCACCGGCTGCGCGAACTGGCGCAGATGGGTCGAGGTGATCCTGCCCTCTGCAAAGCTCACCGAGAACTCCACCGGCCGTGACAAATCCAGCGCCACCCCTGCCATCAAGGCATAAGTATCACCCGGATACCCCGGATCCCATTCCATATCGAAGCCGGAAAGTTTGGCCACTTCGTCCGCAGTCAGCTTGCCGTCCCAATCCGGGTCAAGCCCCATGTCGCCGATGATATACAGCGAATACAGGTCGTCGTAAGTCCAGCCAATGCGAACCCCTGTCGCCTGGTTCGCATCATTCAGGATCACCTCGATCCGGGTATCGACCCAGACATGAGGATGCGCCAACGCCGGAGACGACGCCAATAGACCGCCAAGAAGTGCCAGACCGCGCATGCCCGGCATCCTAAACGCGCGCCCGGCCCCCGCCAAGGGGCGCAATCCGCCGCTCGGCTGTCTTGCGCCAAAGCCTTAGCCGCGCAGCATCGCCGGATGGGTTGCAGCGTCATAGATATGCGCGTCATCCGCCAATATCTGTGCCGCCCGCCCCACGATCAAGGGATCAGGCGTGCCGATCACCTCATGGTTCTTGTTGGGATAATCCAGTGTCGTCAGGAAATGCCGCATGCAGTTCAGCCGTGCCCGTTTCTTGTCGTTCGACTTCACAATCACCCAAGGCGCATCTGCTGTGTCAGTATAAAAGAACATCGCCTCCTTCGCCTCGGTATAGTCGTCCCAGCGGTCCAGCGACGCCTTGTCGATCGGCGACAGCTTCCACATCTTCAAAGGGTCGGTTTCTCGTGCTGCGAACCGCGCCCGCTGTTCTTCCCGCGTCACGGAAAACCAGTATTTGTGCAGCCGAATGCCCGAGCGGACCAGCATCCGTTCCAGCTCCGGCGCCTGCCGCATGAATTCCAGATATTCCGACGGCGTGCAGAACCCCATCACCCGTTCAACCCCCGCCCGGTTGTACCAAGAGCGGTCGTAGAACACCATTTCCCCAGCCGTCGGCAGATGCGCGATATAGCGCTGAAAGAACCACTGGCCCTTTTCCACATCGCTTGGCTTGGTCAGCGCGCAGACCCGGGCATAGCGTGGGTTCAGATGCTCCATGAACCGTTTGATCGTGCCGCCCTTGCCGGCTGCATCGCGCCCTTCCATCAGGATCACAAACTTCTGGCCCGTCTCCTGCGCCCAGATCTGGACCTTCAAAAGCTCGGCCTGCAGCTTGGCCTTTTCGGTCTCATAGGCTACCCGGCCCATCAACCGGGCGTAAGGATAGCGCCCCGATTCAAAGGCCTGATGCAGCGGACTTGCCGCCGGAAAGGTCTTGGGGCCAGTTTGAACCTCAACCGGCTCTGCTGCCTTCGCAATCTCCTGACTATCTTCCATGCATGGTCCTCCTCGCCTAGACCAACCAAGCTTGGCACAATTTGTCACACCCTGCCTTGATCCCGATCAAAACTGCCGATCTTGGGGGTTTTTCTTCCCCCGCTCCCGGCATAGGCTGACGCGGACAAGGCAGGAGTTTTCCGATGATCACCCTTTACGGCGTCTACCGCAGCCGCGCCTCGCGCCCGATCTGGCTTCTGGCCGAGATCGGCGCACCCTTCACCCATGTGCCGGTGATCCAGGCCTATCGCCTGCCCGACGCCAAGGCGAAAGATGCGCCGTTGAACACCGCCTCGCCCGAATTCCTTGCGGTCACGCCCATGGGCCAGATTCCGGCGATGACCGACGGCGACCTGATCCTGACCGAAAGCTTCGCGATTACGCTGCACCTCGCCCGCACCATGGGGGGCGACCTTGGCCCGAAGACCCACGCCGAAACCGCGCTGATGGAACAATGGGCTCTGTTCGGGGCCTCAGCCATCGAGGTTCCCGCGCTGGAAATCACCTATGCCGTCGCTGATGGAGGCCTGAAGACCCCCGAAGGCCAGTCGATCATCGCGCTCGCCGCCGAAAAACTCCGGCGCCCGCTGGCAAGGCTTCAGGCGCATCTTTCAACGACCAGCCACATGGTTGGGGATCGCTTTACCGTCGCCGACATCAACCTCGCCGAATGCATGCGCTACGGGCAAAGCCACCCGACCCTGCTGGCCGAATTCCCCGCCGTGAAGGCCTGGCTTGAGGCCTGCCAGTCGCGCCCCGCCTTCAAGAAGATGTGGGAAGGACGGTTGGCGGAACCGGCGTAAGACAACAGCGACAAGGCTGCGGGATGCGATCCGGCTGTGTGCCCGAAAGACCACAAGCCCGATCTCTGGGGCCAGAAACGCGGTCGGTGCCCACAAGAATACCTTGCGCGAAACCTGGTGCCATGCTGAGACTCATATAGAAATTCATAAAATATTGGGTGATGCGATGCGACAGAGTATCCTTGCGGCGGCAGCTCTGACCGCTGCGGCAGTCTCGGCAACCGGCCCGGTCATGGCCCAGGACGCCGGGATCGATTGGTCCGGTGCCTACGCTGGCCTTTTCGGGGCCAGAAACAATTCCGACATCGGGATCGTTGACCTCGACGGCGTTGGCGGCGTTGGCCAGTTTGTCGACTTTTCGGCTGAAGGTTCCGAGGTTGGTGGTCTCGTCGGCTACAACTTCCAACGGGGCAACCTGATCTACGGCGTCGAACTGTCGCTGGCGAATGGCGGTGCAGCTGGCAACCTTGTGACCGACACGATCAACCTGGATGAAACGCTTGAGTGGCAGGTCAAATCATCGGCCACCCTCACCGCCCGGGTCGGTACCATCGTCGGCCAAACACTGTTCTTCGGCTCCGCCGGCGTTGCCCGCTCGAAGGTCCACTACGGATTTCTGAACCTTGCTGACGACCTTGTGACGGTAGAGGCTGACAATCGCATCGACTCCACGTTTAACGGCTATGTTCTCGGCGTCGGCCTTGAGCACGCGTTGAGCGCGCGGCTGATCTTCCGCACCGAGGTGCTGCATACGGAATTCTCCAGCCAGACGCTGGACCTCCTTCCCGGTTTAGTCCCAATTGAATATTCGCCGTCGAATACCGCTGTTCGCATCGGTCTGGTGATGAGCTTCTGACCGACTGCCCTGCGGTTTCCCCGGCCTGAACCCTTCCGCGGTGGCCTACATGGTGCCCGTCCGTCAAGACCAGGACGGGCAGGCCATGGCGGGCGATCTACCAGACACCGGCGCAGACGCCGAATAAAACACCCATTCCGTCAAGCCCCTCAAAGGGCTCGAACCCGTCCGCAAGCGCCCCGGCCCAGCACCGATCAACACCCCGCCGCCCAGCCCAGGCCAAGCCCCGGGGTGTCATTCCCTTCGCGGTCATCGGCGTCCGCGCCTTTACCGCCCGCCCATCCTCGCCGCCAAGCCTGAACAACCCGTTAAACTTAACGGCTTTCCCTTCGACAAATATCCTCGGGGGGTGAGGCCAAAGGCCGAGCGGGGCAGACCGCCCCCCTTTCTGCAAAATCCCCACATCTTGCGCCCCTCCCCCCCTAGGTGATCTAATGGCAGCAAGCCCCCTGCAGGACATGCCCGATGCCGAACGACCTTCTCTCCCAGCCCGCCTCCACCTATGACGCCTCCTCGATCGAGGTGCTCGAAGGTTTGGAGCCTGTCCGCAAGCGCCCCGGCATGTACATCGGCGGCACGGATGAGCGCGCACTGCACCACATGGTCGCGGAAATCCTGGATAACGCCATGGACGAGGCGGTCGCTGGCCACGCCAACCGGATCGAGGTGGAACTGCACGAGGGCAACTCCGTCACCATCCGCGACAACGGGCGTGGCATCCCGGTCGACCCGCACCCGAAATTTCCCGGCAAATCGGCCTTGGAGGTCATCCTCTGCACCCTCCACGCCGGCGGCAAATTCAACGCCAAGGCCTATTCAACCTCCGGCGGGTTGAACGGCGTCGGCTCCTCGGTCGTCAACGCGCTGTCCGATCTGATGACCGTGCAAGTCGCCCTGAACAAAGAGCTTTACGAACAATCCTTCTCGCGCGGCATCCCCCGTGGCCCGATCCAGAAGCTGGGGCCCATCCAGAACCGCCGTGGCACCACCGTCACCTTCCACCCTGACCCTGAAATCTTCGGCTCGCAGACCCTGAAACCCGCCCGCCTTTACAAACTCGCCCGCTCGAAGGCCTATCTCTTCTCCGGCGTCGAAATCCGCTGGAAATCCGCCATCCCCGACGGCGACACCCCGATGGAGGCGACCTTCCACTTCCCCGGTGGCCTCGCCCAGTACCTCTCCGACACCATGGCCAAGGTCACCACCTACGCCGAACGCCCCTTCGCCGGGCGCGTCAGCTTTGAAGAAAAATACCAGATCCCCGGCTCCGTCGAATGGGCGATCAACTGGACCCCGGCGCAGGACGGGTTCCTGCAATCCTACTGCAACACCGTCCCCACCCCCGAAGGCGGCACGCATGAGGCCGGGTTCTGGGCCGCCACACTCAAGGGCATCAAGGCCTATGGTGAGCGGGTGAAGAACCGCAAGGCCGACCTCATCACCCGCGACGACCTTCTGACCGGCGGCTGCGCGCTCCTCTCCGTCTTCATCCGCGAACCCTCTTTCGTCGGCCAGACCAAGGACCGCCTCTCGACCGAGGAAGCCGCGAAATGGGTCGAAAACGCCGTCCGCGACCATTTCGACACCTGGCTTGCCGCCGACCCGAAATCCGCCGGGGCGATCCTCGACTTCCTCGTCCTGCGCGCCGAAGAACGCCTGCGCCGCCGTGAGGAAAAGGAAACCCAGCGCAAGACCGCGACCAAGAAACTGCGCCTTCCCGGCAAGCTGACCGACTGCTCCTCCAAAACGCGTGAGAATACCGAACTGTTCATCGTCGAAGGCGACAGCGCCGGCGGCTCGGCCAAAGGTGCCCGCAGCCGCGAGACGCAGGCCCTCCTCCCCCTCAAGGGCAAGATCCTGAACGTCCTCGGTGCCGCCTCCGCCAAGCTGAACGACAACGCCGAAATCCGCGACCTGTGTGAAGCCCTCGGCACCGGCATGGGCACCCGCTTCAAGCTGGACGATCTGCGCTATGAGAAAATCATCATCATGACCGACGCCGACGTCGACGGCGCGCATATCGCCAGCCTGTTGATGACCTTCTTCTTCACCCAGATGCGCCCCCTGATCGACAAGGGCCACCTCTACCTCGCCTGCCCGCCGCTGTACCGCCTGACCCAAGGCGCGCGGCGGCTGTATGTGGCGGATGATGCCGAGAAAGAGGTCTGGCTCGCCAAAGGTCTGGGCGGCAAAGGCAAAATCGACGTCCAGCGATTCAAGGGCTTGGGGGAGATGGACGCCAAGGACTTGAAAGACACGACAATGAACCCCCTGACCCGCAAACTGATCCGGGTGACGATTGACGAGGACGAACCGGGGGACACCAGCGATCTGGTGGAGCGCCTGATGGGCAAGAAGCCGGAATTGCGGTTTCAGTACATCCAGGAAAATGCCCGGTTTGTGGAGGAGTTGGATGTGTGATCCGTATGCGTCATTGACACATACGCCATTGGCGCATATATGCTGACCACGGTCATTGAGCTGGACGAATTCTTGCGTCAAGCCAAAGGCGTGATGACGGAAGCCGAACGAACCGAATTGGTAGATTATCTGGCCGCAAATCCAGATGCTGGTGTCTCTTTGGGTGGCGGGCTACGAAAGTTGCGCTTTGCCCGGAACGGCGCAGGGAAAGCGGCGGCTTCCGGTCGATCCATTTCTACCGGCCCGCCATCGGCCCGGTGGTCCTGCTGGCACTCTTCGCCAAGAACGAGAAGGCGAACCTCACGGCTTCGGAACTTGCGACACTGCTGAAACTTGGCGACATACTTGCTGCACAATATGGGGGACGGACATGACGAGCGAAGCTTTCAAACGGATCGAACGCGGCCTTCTGGAGGCGATCGCCTTTGCGCAGGGCAAGGATACCGGCGCCGTAGTCCATCACGTCGACGTTCCAGACACCCCCGACGTCCGTGCCATCCGCGCCAAGACTGGCCTTAGCCAGGCCGAGTTTGCAAAGTCCATCGGGGTCAAGAAGGCGACGCTTTTGAACTGGGAGCAAGACCGCCGGGTGCCCGATGGCCCCGCACGGGTGCTGCTGGCCCTGATCGCCAAGGAGCCGGGGATCGTTCAGCGGGTGTTGAGCGCCTGATGGGTGGGAAGCAGAAACTTTACTTCCAATACAATTAAGGGGTCGTGAATCTCCCGCAGGGGCTCGATCACAGTATTTCTGCACTTTGGAACCAGCGCATGAAAGTTTCACCAATCAAAATAATCAAGTGGACGGCCTTTCTGTTCTTTCCATGCGTTCTACTGTGGATGGTTCTTCTGGCAATCTTCGAGGATTGGCGAATGGAAGCCTTTCCGCAATATTGTTCTTTGGCCGAGCATCTGCCAAAAGATGCGAATGCAACTTTCTGTGAACGAACAGGCATTTTTGATTTTACTGTGCGTTTCGAAGCTGACGTCACAGAAACAGGGTATGCGGAGTATACAAAGAATTTGCTGAATGAATTAAGAAATCCACGAATCTCTGAGGGAATATTGAATTTCGATTCCCAAATCAGCTATGAGGCAGACGGTAACATATGGGTTGGCCTATGGTGGAAAGACGGGCATATGAAAGTCGAATACTGGCAGTTCTGAGATTTAGAGTTCAGTAGCAAGCGTAGCAACTGTCTTTCACGCGGGCTGTTTGCGGTAGTCCTTTCCATCCCTGATCATTGCATTGAGCAAGCGTAGCAACTGTCTTTCACGCGGCCATCTTTCGGTAGTCTTTTCCGTCCCGGAGCATTGCATTGAGGATGGTGAGGAGCTTTCTTGCGCAGGCTGTTAGGACGAGCTTTAGGGGTTTTCCTGTGGCTTGCAGTCTTGCGCGGAAGGCTT
>CANNIA010000004.1 GCA_947504705.1 Paracoccaceae bacterium | reverse complement strand
TCTGGCCGAAAGGAGACGCATCAAACTGGAAACCATCCAAAACCGCCGCTTGAACCATCAGCGTCAAGCAGCATAACCTGAACCCGATGAGCCCGAACGATCCGCTCCAGAATTAGGCCGCCTGTTCCAAATCATTCGACGACGGACACGTCCAGCTACCACACTGGATTCACAAGATGAATCCCTCACAGGATTTGTGCAACAGAGCCAAGCCACAGGCTCATGCATACGAAATGCGCCCGGCCCGCCCATGCGGCTCACCACACCGACACCCATGTCAATGGCTTCACAACCTTCCGCATTCATTTCTTCGAAGCCATCTTCATGCAGACCACCTACCTTGCTCTGCTCACGTGGCTGCAATTGCCCCAACTGATCCCGGCGCTGGCAATGCTTCGCAAACTCTTGAGCATCTATGTCCACCTTGACCTCGACTGGGCGCATGGCCGGTTGAAATACCTGCTCGCCTCGCCGGTCTTTCACCGCTGGCACCATGCCGATTTGCCCGAGGTTCAGGGCAAGAACCTTGCCAACAACTTCCCGTTCTTCGATGTCGTGTTCGGCACATATTACGAGGGCGGACCTTGCCGCGCGCCCATGGTTGCGTTGTCCTCTGGGCTGGCCGACAAGAATCCCTTTCTGATCTGGATCTATCCATTCCAGGCCTGGGGAAAGTTGATTTACTTGGCAGCGCCCAGGCTAGGCCGTGCGCTGATTCGACGGAGCGACGACCTGCCCTCGAAGGGCAAGATACAAAAGTAACGGCCTTGGACTTGCCAATATGGCTTCAGATATGCAGCGCGCGACCGTAAGCATCGAGCACGGATTCGTGCATCATTTCGCTGAGCGTCGGGTGCGGGAAGACGGTGTTCATCAGATCCTCCTCGGTCGTCTCCAGCGTGCGGCCGATAACATAACCCTGGATCAGTTCGGTCACTTCCGCGCCGATCATGTGGGCTCCCAGCAACTCGCCCGTGTTGGCGTCGAAGACGGTCTTGATCATGCCTTCGGCTTCACCAAGGGCAATAGCTTTGCCGTTGCCAATGAAGGGGAAGCGGCCAACTTTGATTGCGTAGCCCGCCGCCTTGGCTTTTTCTTCGCTCAGGCCGACAGAGGCGATCTGGGGATGGCAATAGGTGCAGCCCGCGATGGAGTTCGGCTTGATCGGGTGCGGATGACCACCCGCGATCAGTTCGGCAACCATAGCACCCTCATGGCTTGCCTTGTGGGCCAACCACGGCGCACCCGCGATGTCGCCGATGGCATAAAGCCCCTCAACGCCCGTGCGGCAGTATTCATCCGTCACCACATGGGTACGGTCAATCTTCACGCCAAGCGCCTCAAGGCCAAGGCCTTCGACGTTGCCGACTATGCCCACAGCCGAAATCACCGTGTCGAAGTCTTGCGTGGTGACCTTGCCGCCCTGTTCGAAATGCGCCGTGACGCCCACACCGGACTTGCGGTCCAGTTTCTTGACCGCGGCCTTTTCTAGGATATTCATCCCCTGCTTCACAAAGCTCTTCTTAGCAAAGGCCGAGATTTCCGCATCTTCCACCGGAAGGATCCGGTCCATTACTTCGACGACCGTGGTCTCCGCGCCAAGCGTGTTGAAGAAGCTTGCAAATTCAATGCCAATCGCACCCGATCCGATGACCAAAAGCTTCTTCGGCATCCGGGTCGCGACAAGCGCATGCTTGTAGGACCAGACAAGATCGCCGTCGGCTTCCAGCCCCGACAGCTCCCGCGCGCGGGCGCCAGTCGCTACGATGATCGACTTTGCCGTCAGTGTCTCGGTGCCCTTGTCGGTCTTCACCGCAACCCGGCCCTTGGCAGGCAGCGTGGCGGCGCCCATGAAAACGGTGACCTTGTTCTTCTTCATCAGGTGGCCAATGCCGCCCGACAATTGCTTTGCAACCCCGCGTGACCGGGCGACCACGGCGGGCAAATCAAAGCTGATCCCGGTTGCCCCAAGACCGAATTCCTTGGCGCGGTGCATCAGCTGGAAAACCTCGGCTGACCGCAACAGCGCCTTGGTCGGGATGCAGCCCCAGTTCAAGCAGATCCCGCCCAGATGCTCACGTTCGACGATGGCAACCTTTAGGCCCAGCTGGCTGGCCCGAATAGCGGCGACATACCCCCCTGGTCCGGCACCAATCACTATGACGTCAAAACTCTTGGGCACGTCTACGCTTTGATCCGCCATTCTTTCCTCCCACAGAAAAAGTAGTTTGCCATTAAACTACTTTTCCAAACCAAGCAACGTAGGCGCTGCCGTAGCCCTATGCATCCGGCGCATGACTGGCGTTCATCGCGTTGACCACGGCCATATAGCCGCCCTGATCCAGATAGGCCTGTTCTTCGGGCGAACTCACCCGACCAAGGGCCAGATTGCGGGTCGGAAAGCGGCCATGTTTGCGGATGATTTCCTGATGCGCGCGGGCATGCAGCGCCATTTCCGGATCCGAGCCCAGACGTTCGGTCAGATAACTGACCGAAAGCTTCTGATCCTCGGGGTCTTCGGAATGCTCAAAGGGCATGTAGAAGAACTGCCGTTCCGGTTCAGGCGCGTTCATGTCCCAGCCCTTGGCCACAGCCTTGCGGGCAGCGGCCAAGGCCTGTGCATCCGTCGCGAAGGCAAGCGTCTTGCCACGGTGAATGTTGCGTGGAATCTGGTCGGTAATTATCAGGTAGGCCAGCGTCCCGACTGCGCCGTCGACCCAATGCTCCAGCCCGCCGTCATGCGCTGCCTGCCAAAGATCGCCGCAGCGCTCGCGGCAAAGGGCGTCGATCTCATCTCCTCCGGCATACCAGCCATCAGGACCGATCTCGCCAAGCCAGAAATCCAGAACCTCGACCGGGTCAAACATCGGCACCTCCCTGTTTACACAAGGGTTGCAGGGAAACGCGTGAACCGCAACTGTTGATCGTCAGGGCTTCTGATCGTGGCCCTGCTCGAACACCGCGTCGACGGCAAGGGGAGAGGCGCCAAGCGTGACGCCCCGGAAGGCCCCGGAAACCGAGGGTGCTGCGCGCCGGGTCATCCGGTAAAGTGCGTAACCAGCAAGCCCGGTATAGAGGACGCCGATGAACAGAAAGAACCCCGACGGCCCGATCTGCTCCATCATCCAGCCAGTCGAGGTCGGGCCAAAGATCGCGCCGAACCCGTTCAGAAAGATCAAACCGGCCGAAGCCCCGGCCATATGCTCACGGGACAAAAAGTCGTTCGTGTAAGCGATCAGTAGCGAATAGACCGGGTTGGTGATCCCGCCCAAAAGCACGGCCACCACGATCAAGCCCTTGAACGGCAGCGGCACGAAAGCCGCAACCATCATGACAAGGGCGGCAGCAACCGAAAGCCCCATGATCAGCTTGCGCCGGTCGACCCGGTCCGAGGCCCAGCCGATCGGGTATTGCAGCACCAGCCCGCCGACATAAAGCGCACCGACAAAGATCGATATTTGGCCGAGCGATAGCCCGACCTGCGCACCCCAGACCGAAGCCATGCCGAACATCGCCGAAAAGATGCCTCCGGTCAGCAGCATGCCTGCACAGCCCAAGGGCGAAAGCGCGAACAAACGCCGAAACGACAGGCGCCGGGTCTGGTCGAACTCGGGCGCCGGTGTGGGGGCCAGAAGAAGCGGCATGAAGGCCAGCGACACCAGTACCGACGGCAGGATAAACAGCGCAAAGCCGGAAGGGTCGGGCAGGTTCAGAAGCACTTGGCTTGCGATAATGCCCAGCATCTGCACGATCATATAGGCCGAAAGAGCCTGCCCCCGCGTCTCATTGGTCGCAGTGTTGTTGATCCAACTTTCGGCGGTAATGTAGATGCCGGAAAAGCAGAAACCCGCGAAAACGCGCAGCACGGTCCAGACGATCCAGTCAGGATAGACCGGATAGATCACCAGAATGGCCGAGACAAACGAGCCAAGCGCCGCAAAGACCCGAACATGGCCGACCCGGCGGATCATCCGGGGTGCCGTCCAAGACCCGAACAGGAACCCCACGAAATAGGCCGCCATGATGTAGGAAAGCTGATAGGTCGAGAATCCCTCGACATTCCCCCGGATGCCTAGAAGCGTGCCCTGAATGCCGTTGCCGACCATCAAAAGCATGACGCCGGTCAGAAGCGGCCAGGAGTGAGCAAGAACTTTCAGCATGGATGTCTTTCAGAGGGGTAGGTTGAAACGTGGGGCAAGCCAGAGAAGCAGGAAATAGAGGGCGATCGTCAGAGCCGAACCGGCCACAAGCGACGGCCAGAAGCCCCAACCCGACCGCAAGAGCCAAGGCAGAACCAGAAACATCGGCATTGAAGGGAGGACATACCAAAACGTCGCCTCGGAATGATTGGCGATTTTCGACGTGTCACTCGTATCTCGCCAAAGCCAGACCATCCCCAGGATCGAAACCAGCGGCAGCGAGGCCACCAGCGCCGCAAAGCCGGGGCTACGACGTGCGATTTCCGAAATCAGCGCAATGATTAGCGCCGAAAGCAGGGTCTTGATCGCAAAATAGCTCATGGTCGCCCTTCCGGGATCAGAAGCGAACTGTCGCCGTAGGAAAAGAAGCGATAGCCCGTGTGGATCGCATGGTCATAGATCGCCTTGATCCGCGTCTCGCCCATCAGCGCCGCGACCAGCATGACAAGCGTCGATTTCGGCAGGTGGAAATTGGTCATCAGGGCATCGGTGACGCGGAACCGGTAGCCGGGATAGATGAAAATATCCGTCTCGCCTTCCCGGGGGTGCAGGGTGCCATCTGGCGAGGCCGCGCTTTCGATCAGCCGCAGCGCTGTCGTGCCGACCGGGATCACCCGGCCCCCTGCCAGCTTGGTGGCGTTGATCTCTTCCGCCGCAGCCGCTGAAACCCGCCCCCACTCGGTATGCATCTTGTGGGTGGTGACGTCTTCTAACTTCACCGGCAGAAAGGTGCCCGCGCCGACATGCAGCGTGACTTCGGTAAAGGTCACACCCTTCGCCACCAGTTCCTGCAACAGTGCCTCGTCAAAGTGGAGGCTGGCCGTCGGTGCCGCGACTGCCCCGGCATGGCGGGCAAAGACGGTCTGGTAATCGGTGCGGTCCTGATCATCCGCCGCGCGTTTGGCCGCGATATAGGGCGGCAGCGGCATCACCCCGGCATCGGCAAGGGCCGCATCGAAAGCCTCGCCAGCCTGATTGAACGCCAATGTAAGGTCAGTTTCTGATTTCGCGACCACATTTGCGAACAGTTGTTCGGAAAATCGGATCACCTCATCGACATTTACTTTGCGCAGGGGCTTTGCAAGGGCCCGCCAGCCGCGTGGCCCTTGCTCGAGCAAAGTAATTTCCACTTTGGCCACTGCGTCGCCCCTTTGACGCAAACCGAACAACCGTGCGGGAATCACAAGGGTATTGTTCAGAACCAGCCGGTCGCCCGGGCGCAGTATGTCCACCAGATCGCTGACCCGCCGGTCGCTGATCCGGTCACCTTCGGCCAGCAAAAGCCGCGCCGAAGTCCGGGGCCGCGCCGGTCGCGTGGCAATCAGCGCCTCGGGCAGGTAAAAATCGAAATCGGCCAGCTTCATTCCTGCACGTCCTTCAGGTTCGGCGGGGCTTCCCGAAAAATCTCGCGGAACATGCCGGGGGTGAAGACTGACAAGGGATTCACCGACACCACCGGATCATCGACCGTGCCGGTCAGCCGGTAGTTAAAGCCGAACAGCCCCTCGCCCTTTTTCGAAAAGATCTGCCCCACTCCGTTGACCAGATAGATCGGAGAAATCACGCCCTGAACGTCCATCGCGCCACTGCCAAACAGATAAAGCCCGGCAAAGGATATCCCAAGCGAGGCACCGACGGCCGACCCTTTGCTGATTTCAACCGCCTTCGGGGTCATGACAAAGCTTGCTTCGCCATTGCTGAAGGCAAGCCCGGCCCCGTCCATCTGCTCCAAGAGCCCGACGATGGACATGGCCGACAGAAGTTCCGCCAGCGCCGGAGCACCTTGCACGCGCAACTTTTCAAAGGTCGCCTTGCCCTTGTATTCGCCATCCGGGCCAAGCGGGGTCAGCGTCAGGTCCAAGGTACCGCCGCGTCCCTTGTCGAAGACGCCAGCCGAGGCCATCGCTCCCCCTGCGTTATCCGAGGTGATCCTGACAGCGCTGCCCTTCTCCGACGGGGCCACGACCCCGACAATTTCCGCTCCACCATTCACATTCGCGGTAAAACTACCATTGAACCCACCATTGACCCCAAAATCGCCGCGGAAATCGGTCAGCGCGATCCCATCGGACACGCGCATCTTGTCAAGCGCTAGCTTGATGTTGCCACCCGCCCCGGCTCCACCACTGCCATCAGGCATCTTGCGAAGATCCAAAGAGCCGCCGGTCACTGCAACAGCGGGCGCGCCACCTGACCCATCGCCCGTCAACACGACCGGCGCATCCAGCCAGTCATCGGCCTTGACGCTGCTGAATTCGGCTTTGCCAAGCCCGCCACCTTCCAGCGTGGTGATCCGTCCTTCGACCGAAAGCCCTGGCGCTGTCAGCGTCATCCGTTCGACCACCGGCTCGCGGTCCAGCCGGGCCTCAAGATCAAGCGAGCCCTTGGTTTTCGCGGGCTTTGTCCAGCCCAACGCATCCAGCCGCAGTCCCAACCCCGACAGCGTTGAAATCAGCGTCAACTGTGGCGGCAGGTCCTGGACCAAGGCAATGTCGATAGCTGCCGGGCCCTCGCCGGAAACCGAACCCTCGGGCAGTGCAACTCCGAATTCGCGCAGGATCGGGTCGGAAAGCGTTACCGTGCCGTTGATCCGGGCCTTGCCCTTCTGCTCGGGACCAAAGCCCTGCACATAGGTCAGGTCGATGGGCATGTCATCAAGCTTGCCTACACCGGAAAGGGCCAGCCCGTCGGTATCGACGGCGACCTTGACTTCGGGCGCAGTAAGCAGGCGCCCCGCAACCAATGCTGGTGAGGCGAAATCGACGATCTTGCCCGAGACGTTGAATTCGACCTCTTCCAGCGGGATCACCCGCTTAATCGGCAAAAGCAGCGTCGAATGCAACTCGGCACGCCCATCGCCAAGGTTATAGGGCTGGCCAGCCTTGGAAAAGAAACTGAACGGTTCCTGGTCCAGAAGCGATAGGGTCGCTGTCAGGCTTGAAACCGACTGAATCTCGATCCGGGCCAGCATCGGACGTTCGGTAATGTCCCTGATCTGGGCCACCGTGCCATCGACCTCGATCCTCCCGCCCTCCGGGGCAAGCACATGGCCTTGGTTCACAACAACAGTATAGGTCTTGCCCTCAAGCACGGCATGGCCGCGGGCATTCAGCACCGGCGGAAGGGTGCGCACCAGCTTTACCTCTGTATCGGCAAACTCATACCCCAAGGTCAGCTTTGGCTGGCTGCCAGGGGCCAGCCGCAGCGCGCCTTGCACGTTGTAAAGATGAGCCTGACCCACGTTGTCCTGAAACCAAAGCCGGGTTTTCGGCACTAGCGACATTGGCCAGACCTTCAACAACCGCTCGGCCTCGATCTGATTCAGCCGCATATCCAGCGCACCATCCCAGCCTTCTGGTGTTGCACTTACATCGCCGGACAGTAAAAGCCGCTCATCACCCTCGACCAAGGAAAGTTGGCCGATCTCGAACTTGAATGGCTGCAAGCGCAAGCGAAGGTCAAGCGCGCCTTGGCTGAAACGGACCGGCTCGACGAACTGCCCTGCGGGGTCAATCATCACTTCAGAAAACTCGATCTGGCCCAAAAGGGCCTTGGGCAATTCTCCAGGTACCAGCGGCTTGGCATCGGCCGCCAAAAGGTCGGCCTCTCCGGATGCCCGCAGCCGAAGCGAGGCGCTTTCCACCGTCAGAACATCAAGCTTCAGCTTGGCCCTCGCGGTGTCATAGCTCAGCGACAACTCCGCCGAGTCAAAGTCAATCGGACGCGCGCCTTCCTTTGGGGAAAGACTGCCCTTGGCCAGCGCCAGATCCGCCTTCAACCCCGACACCGCGCCTGCCTCGGAAATCACGGCGGAAAGCTTGCCGGAAATCGGAGCGTCAAGGGCGGCAAGCCAAGCAAGAGGCGGTGCCATGGCAGCAAGATCCCGCGCCGCGATTGTATCGATCTTCGCGTCAAACGTCGCATCTCCACCCGAGCGGGCCGAGGTAAGATGCAATTCCGCCTTCGCTAAGGTAGCCCCATCCAGAAGCGAAAGCCCAAGCTCCGCAGAAACCGACGTTTCCTCCAGCGTGATCAGAAGCTTGCCATCGCCGATCTGCCAGCTTCGCTTGGCCCGGTCGTCGGTCAGCGTCAGGGCCAGGTCCTCGGCTTCGATGATCTTGAGCCGTTCGAAGATCGGCGCGGCAAGAATGGTTTCAATCCGGGCGCGGATCTCGCCCAAAGTTTGCGGCCCCGCTCCCGGGCTCTGGAAGCCAGCAAAACTCAGGTCAAAATTGCCCTCGGCATCGCGCCGCACGCCAAGGCGCGTTCCGGAAAGCCGCAGACTTGACGGCCGGATCCGGCCAGATAAAACCGCCATCGGATCAAAGGACACCACCGCCTCGGGCAGGGTCAGCAGCGACCGACCGTCCTTGTCGATCAGGCGCAGATCAGTAAGCCGGAATTTCGGGACGAAATCGCTGTCGACCGAAAACTCGACCGAATCGAGCACGACGCCCGATCCGGGTGGCAGCCGGGCCCCGACCAGGCCCGCGTTCAGCCGCGATTCAACTTCGGCCACTGCCAGCGTCGGCAAGCGCACCGATTTGCCGGTATAGGCCAGCGTCAGGTAGAAGAAACCTAGACCCAGAAGCAGCAAAAAGAAGATCGTGAACAGCCCAAGCCGCGCGCGGTGCCGCCTGTGCCTGCGCGGACGGACCGATCGGCCCTTTCGGCGCGATTTGGCTGCGGAAGGTTGATCTAGCCCGGCCTCCCGTTTGGCCTCATCACCTTGGCCAAGCGGAGCCTCGTCCTGGCTCGTCGCGTTCTGGCTCGTCGCGTTCTGGCCCGTCTCTGCGTCCTGCATGTTTGCCCGGCGCCCTTTCCCGGTCCGCCTGAAATTGTCGGCAAGACGCCGCTCGTTCTTCACAAGTCCTTGCCTTCATCTTCGCGCGAAGGCAACAGGAACGAAAGCCACAATCGCAGACAAGGCAAGGAGCCGCCCATGATTTCCGCAGGTGACATGGCCCCCGATTTCACCTTGCCTCGGAGCGGCGGCGGCGGCATCACGCTTTCATCCCTTCGCCCAAGGCGGGTGGTTCTATTCGCCTATGGCAAGGACGGCAGCCCGACTTGCACCGACGCAGTTCGGGATTTCGACACTCTCCTGCCCCAGTTCAAAAATCTTGGGGTCGCGGTGCTGGGCATTTCGAAAGATCCGGTCAAATCGCATGACCGGTTTGCCATAAAACAAGGCTTTTCGGTGCCGCTTCTGTCGGACAACGGCGGGCATCTGATGGAGGATTGGGGGCTTTTCGGCGAGAAGCTCTTCTTCCGCAAACTGGTACAGGGCGTCTTGCGGGCCACGCTTCTTATTGGGGGCGATGGCCGGGTGCTGCAACGCTGGCGGGTGGAACGGGTCAAGGGCCATGCCGGCGAGGTTCTGGCTTACCTCAAGGCGCTATAGCGCGCCACGTCCTCCGTTCCTCTTCGGGTAATGCTAGACCCCCAAAGCCTTGGCAAGCCGGAAAAGCCGTACGCGTTTCAACAAGGGTTTCAACGGCTGTGGCTGGCCCGAAATCGCTTCGGCCTTCGCCCGCACTGTTTCGATGATCCGAACCATGGCCTCAGGGTGGCGTGACTGCAGTTCCCATAGGAAACCATCGGGGTCGCGCCGCGTGATGCCTTCTGAGGCAAGAACGTGACCCGGAAAATCCTGCGCATTGAAGGTCACGATCACATCAGCCCCGCTGGCAATCGCGGTCGCAAGCACATGGCGATCGTTTGGATCGGGCAGGATCAGTCGCGCTTCGATTTCAAGGTGCTCCCGGACCAGCCCACGCGGGAAGGCAGCGCGCAAACCGGCCGCTTCACCTTCGGCGATCACCGGGGCCGCGGGGCCAAGCTTGGCCGTGGCCAGCACCCATTCCTTCAGTATCCGTTCCGAAAAGACCGGCTGATAGAGCTCCGCCGCCGCTGCACCCTGCAGGATTTCGCGCAGGATCGTCGGATAAAGGACGCAGGCGTCAAGGACCGCCTTCGTAGGGTGGGCAATATTGCCCACCTTACCCATCCAGCCGGAAAGCCAGCGCCTTGAGATATGAGGATTCCGCCAGTTGCGGCATGACCGGATGATCCGGCCCGGCAAAACCGGTGTAGATGATCTGGCCCCGCCGTCCGCCGCGCCCGATTCCCCGTGCGCTGGCGTTTCGGAAGGCCTGAAGATCAACCGCATGGCTGCAGGAACAAAGGATCAGATACCCACCCGGCGCCACCAATGGGGCCGCGAGCCGCGCCACCCGTTCATAGGCGCGCAGGCCCGCCTCAAGCGCCGGTTTCGCGGGCGCAAAGGCTGGCGGATCGCAGATCACAATGTCGAACTGCGTGCCTTCGGTACCCAACGCCTCCAGCACGTCGAAAGCATCGCCTTGCCGCGTGGCAAAGCGGTCGCCAAAACCAGAAGCTGCAGCGCCCTGCCCGGCCAGCGCCAAAGCTGTCGCCGAAGCATCAATCGCCAGCGCGCTTTCCGCGCCGCCAGCAAGCGCCGCTAGACCAAAGCCGCCGACATGGGCAAAGATGTCCAGAACCCGCGCGCCCTTGGCCAGTCGGGCCGCTAAAGCATGGTTCTCGCGCTGGTCGAAGAAAAGCCCGGTCTTCTGGCCCCCGATCAGATCGGCCATGTAGATGGCCCCGTTCATCGGCACCTTGACGGGTCCTTCAGGCGCGGTCCCGTGAATGACCGCGATCTCCTCGTCCAGCCCTTCCAGACCACGCGCCCGACCAGATCCGTTTTTGATAACAGTCGTGACACCCGTCACCGAAACCAAGGCCGCGACCAGCGGTTCCAGCAGAATTTCGGCCCAAGCCGCGTTCGGCTGCACCACCGCCAGGTCGCCAAAGCGGTCGATCACCACGCCCGGCAGGCCATCCGCCTCGGCATGGACCAGCCTATAGAAGGGTTGCGCATAAAGCCGCGCCCGATGCGCCAGCGCCCGGGAGATCCGCCCAGCGAACCAAGCCTGATCAATCACCGACTCTGGGTCGCGGTCCAGCATCCGGGCGATGATCTTCGATTTCATGTTGACGGTGACAAGGCCCAAGGGGCGTCGCTCACCATCCTCCAGCACTGCCAGCGCGCCGGGGGCAAGGCCTTGGGTGCGCCGGTCGGTCACCAACTCATCAGCATAGATCCAAGGGAACCCATGCCGGATTGCCCTGGCCTCGGCCTTGGGTTTCAGACGGACTACAGGCAGTTGGCGGGTATCGGGCGAAAGGTCATCCATGGCGATGCCATAACTGCTTTCGCCCGAAACCGGAAGCCGGGGTTACTTCAATTCGACATTCATCGAGATATTCGCCGTTCCGTAAAGGTAATCCGGCTGGCCGGGGCTTGCCGTCACCTGGGTCGAGACGGAAACGTTGGTCACTTCACAGGTCGCTGCGATCGTGGCCAGAAGGCCTTCGCATTCCTTGACCGAGCGGACATAAAGTCGCTGGCGATAAGCGTCTTCCTCGGCCTCCTTGCCCATCGCATCGGTCGCCTTCATCGGGGCGTTGACGCTGATCGAGGTCGAGAAATAGATGCCACCCATAGGCATTTCTCCGTCCATCATTTCCTCCTGCGCCATGGCAGGTAGGGACAAGAGGCAAAGCAGGGGCAGGGCAACAATACGCATGGGACGATCTCCTCAGGATTACGTTATGCCGACAAGTGTCGATCATCCGAACATTCCGCGCAACTAAGGGATTCATACCGGCGTATTGGCCATTCTGGACCAAATCGGCGAAGATGACCGCATTTGTCACTGAGGAAGCCATGAATACGCTCTGACAGGCCCGAGTGCACTCCCGCTGGGGTCAGGGTTGCATAGGGACAAAAATCGGACCACCCTGAGGATCTCACGCCCAGACACTGCAGAAGTGTATTGTTAGCGCTAACGGGTACTGCTAGAAGCCACGCGTCCATCAGGCCGGGGAACATCATGCCGCTGAATTCCACCATAGATCGCGTGACCGACCGGATCCGTGCCCGCTCACAGCAGTCGCGGTCGGATTACCTTGGACGCATGGCCGCAGCCGTCGCCAAAGGCCCGGTCCGCGCGCATCTGTCTTGTGGCAACCAGGCCCATGCCTATGCCGCAATGGGGGAGGCGAAGGCCGACCTTGCCGCTGTCCGTGCCCCGAACATCGGCATCGTCACGGCCTACAACGACATGCTCTCGGCGCATCAGCCCTATGAGCACTACCCTGAACTGATCCGCCAAGCCGCCCGCAAAGCTGGCGCCACAGCCCAGGTCGCCGGCGGCGTCCCGGCGATGTGCGACGGCGTGACCCAGGGCCAGCCGGGAATGGAGCTGTCGCTTTTCTCCCGCGACGTGATCGCCTTAGCTGCAGGGATTGCCCTCTCGCACAACTGCTTTGACGCGGCGATCTACCTTGGCGTTTGCGACAAGATCGTCCCCGGCCTGATCATGGCCGCCGCCACCTTCGGCCATATCCCGGCTGTCTTCGTCCCCGCTGGTCCGATGACCTCGGGCATCCCGAACGACGAAAAATCCCGCGTCCGCAATGCCTATGCCGAAGGCCGCGCCAGCCGTGAAGAGTTGATGGCGGCTGAGATGGCCAGCTACCATGGCCCCGGCACCTGTACCTTCTATGGCACCGCCAACACCAACCAGATGCTGATGGAGGTGATGGGTCTCCACCTGCCCGGCGCTAGCTTTGTGAACCCCAACACCCCCCTGCGTGAGGCGTTGACCCTTGCCGCCGTCGAAAAAGCCGCAACCATCACCGCGCTTGGCAACGATTTCCGCCCTGCCGGAGAAATCCTCGACGAGCGCGCCTTTGTGAACGGCATCGTCGGGCTAATGGCGACCGGTGGTTCAACAAATCTTGTCTTGCACCTGCCTGCCATGGCCCGCGCCAGCGGCGTGATCCTTGACCTGCAAGACTTCGCCGACCTGTCCGAGGCCGTGCCGCTGATGGCCAAGGTCTACCCCAACGGCCTTGCCGACGTGAACCACTTCCACGCCGCCGGGGGCCTGCAGTTCCTGATCGGTGAACTTCTGGACGCAGGCCTTCTGCACCCCGACGCCAAGACCGTGCTGGGCGATGGGCTCGCCGCATACCGGCAGGAACCCGTGCTGACCGATGGCCGCCTGACCTGGCGCGACGGCGCAAAGACCACGCTCAACGACAGGATCCTGCGCCCCGCTGCCACCCCTTTCGCGCCGCAAGGTGGCCTCAAGCAATTGACCGGCAACCTTGGCCGCGGCGTCATCAAGATCTCCGCCGTCGCCCCCGAACGCCATGTGATCGAAGCCCCCGCCCGCATCTTCCACAGCCAGGACGCGGTGAAAGCCGCCTTCAAGGCAGGTGACTTCACCACTGACACCATCGTCGTCGTCCGCTTCCAGGGCCCGCAAGCCAACGGGATGCCCGAACTGCATTCCCTCACCCCGACCCTTTCCGTCCTGCAAGAGCGTGGCCTCAAAGTGGCCCTCGTCACCGATGGCCGGATGTCCGGCGCGTCCGGCAAAGTCCCCGCCGCCATTCACATCGCCCCCGAAGCCGCCGCCGGAGGCCCCCTCGCCCGCCTCCGCGACGGTGACATCATTCGGCTTGACGCCGATGCAGGCACCCTGACAGTTCTCGCCCCCGAATTCGACAGCCGCACGCCGATTACTGCCGACCTCTCGGCCAATGACCACGGGATCGGTCGCGAGCTGTTCGCCGCCTTCCGCCGCCATGCCGGGTCCGCCGATACCGGAGCCTCTCTTGTTGTCTGATCGACTTTCTCTTCTCCAAATATCCCACGGGGGTCCGGGGGTGTGAAACCCCCGGGGCTTCCGCAAGCGCTCGTTCGAAAGGCCCACCATGACGCCAGCACAGCAGTCCCTTGAAGCCGAAACGATCTGCCGCCTTGCCCCTGTTGTCCCGGTCCTTGTGATCGATGACCTCGCCCAAGCCGCGCCGCTGGCCATGGCCTTGATCGCTGGGGGCCTGCCCGCTCTCGAAGTCACCCTGCGCACCCCCTGCGCCTTGGATGCGATCCGCGCCATGTCGCAGGTTCCCGGCGGCATCGTGGGCGCAGGCACGCTGCTGACGCCAGCGGACGTCAAGGCCGCCAAAGCCGCCGGAGCGATGTTCGGCGTCAGCCCCGGTGCGACCAACCGCCTGATTGCGGCCTGTGAGGATGAGGGCCTGCCGCTTCTTCCCGGTGCCGCCACCGCCACGGAAATCATGGCACTGCTGGAAAAGGGCTACACGGTCCAGAAGTTCTTCCCAGCGGAACAGGCTGGCGGCGCGGCCTATCTTAGATCCATCGGCTCACCGATCCCGCAGGTCAAGTTCTGCCCCACCGGCGGCATCAGCCTGAAGATCGCGCCGGACTACCTGTCCTTGAAGAACATCCTCTGCGTCGGCGGCAGCTGGGTGGCACCGAAAGAGGCAATGGCCAATGGCGACTGGGCCGCAATCACCGCGCTCGCCCGTGAAGCATCTGGCCTCGCCCGCAGCGCCTGAGCGATTTACGCGCGGAAACCGTCACGGAATTTGCATCGATTTCCGCCTTGCTCAGGCCTGCAAACCTTGCCGCCCGATCCTGCCGCCCCGGCGCCGAGGCGCTTCGGGCGCAGTCAGCGCCTCGCTCAGCACTTTCGACATCGGATGCGCAGGCTCGCCCACCCCATAGGTAGCGATCAGAACTTGGACGGCATCGGGCACTGACCGGCCAACCGGGATCGACAGCGCCCAGTCGACAAATATCGACCGGCATTCACCAGGCGTGATCCCCTCGATGAGGTAGCTTTCCCGCACCAACCCCTTGGGGTCTGCTTCAGCCAGATCCATTACCCGTCTCCCCATTCCTACTCACTCCCACCAGCCGTGTGACAGCAGCCTCAGCCGCCTCGACTGCCCGCCCGATCTCGGATTGCAGGCTCGCGGCATCCTTCGCCCCGGTTTCGCGCAGAATGAACGCGCGTGTGCCTTCACCAAGTGTCGCCAGATCCAGCGCCCCTTCAGTCAAAAGCCGCGCCGCCGCGTGCAACCGCCAGAGAAGCCTGAAGGCGGACAGAAGCGCCTGCGCGTCCGAATCCGGCATCCCGGCGCCCGCTCCCGCCGCAATCTGCCGTTCGACCCCGCGCGCCGGGTTGGCCGTGATCAACGCCATCGTCTGCGCGGCCAGTTCAATATCCATGATCCGACCCGGACCGTTCTTCGCGTCCCAGTCCCCTTGCGCCGGTTTCGCCGCCTGCAACCGCCCGCGCATCTCGGCCACATCCGCCTCGACCCGCGCCCCCTGCCCCTTCACGGCCAGGATCTCGCGCCGCAGCGCCTCGACCTCACCCCCAAGCGACGGTTCGCCCGCCAGCACTCGCGCCCGGGTCAACGCCAGATGCTCCCAGGTCCAGGCTTCGGTTTCCTGATAGCTGCGAAAGCTTTCGAGACTCGTTGCCACTGCCCCCTGCCGACCTGAGGGGCGCAGCCGCATGTCGGTCTCGTAAAGCCGCCCTTCCTGCATCTGCGCCATCAGCGCGGTGACCAGACCCTGCGTCAGCCGGGCGTAATAGGGCCGCGTGGCCAACGGCCTTGGCCCCTCGGACATCTCGACCCCGGCGGCATCATAGATCACGATCAGATCAAGGTCCGATCCGGCATTCAACCGCCCCGCCCCCATCGATCCCATGCCAAGCACCACTGCGCCGCGCCCTGGCATGGCCCCATGCTTGTGCGCAAAATCCTCGGCCACCACCTCCCAGATCACCGAAACCACCGCTTCGGCCAGATCGGCATAGTGCTTGCCCGCCTCGAATCCGTCGATCAGGCCCCGCAGATGGTGCACCCCCACCCGGAAATGCCATTCCTTCATCCAGCGCCGCGCCTCGTTCAGCCGCGCTTCATAATCCGGGCCGGCAGCCAGCCTTGCAGCCATCTCCTCGCGCAAACTGGCGATCCCGGGCCATCCCCCCCAGAAACTGCCCCCGATCACCCCATCCAGCACAGAGGCATTGCGCGACAGATACCGCGCCAGCGAAGGAGCCGACCCCGCGATATCCACGATCAGTTCGATCAGCGTCGGGTTGGCTTCGAAAAGCGAGAAGATCTGCACCCCCGCCGGAAGCCCTTGCAAGAAACCATCCAAGGCCACCAAAGCCTCATCCGGGTTTGCCGCCCGAAAGAGTTCCCGCAAGAGCCGGGGGCGAAGGCGGCGAAAGATCGCCTGCGCCCGGTCCGACCTCAAAGCGGGATAGCTTTCCCATCCCTTGGTGATCGCCTGCGCCGCTTCGGAAAGCTCCGGCCCCTCTTGCGCTGCACCGGGGGCAAAAAAGCCTTCGGTCAGCCGGTCGGTGCGCTCCAACCGGTCCAAAAGATCGCGCCTAAACTCAGTCTCCAGCTGCCCGCAGAACGCCGCGATCCGCGCGACCCCTTCCGCCGTTCCCGGAATCGAATGGGTCTGCGCATCGTTCACCATCTGCAAGCGATGCTCGACTTCGCGATGCGCGCGGTAAAGCGTCGTCAGCTCCACAGCCGTCTCCGGCGGCACCCAACCCTTCGCCGCCAGCGCCGCCAGCCCGCCAACCGTCGTACGATCCCGCAGCGAGGCATCCCGCCCCCCGGCAATCAGCTGCCGGGTCTGGGTAAAGAACTCGATCTCGCGAATGCCCCCCGCGCCTAGCTTCATGTTGTGGCCTTCCACCGTGATCGGCCCGTGCAGCCCCCGGTGATCCCGAATGCGCAGCCGCATGTCATGCGCATCCTGGATCGCCGCGAAATCCAGATGCTTGCGCCAGACAAACGGCGTCAGGGTTTTCAGGAACCGCTCCCCCGCCGCCAGATCGCCGCCACACGGTCGCGCCTTGATATAGGCCGCACGCTCCCAGGTCCGCCCTTCCGCCTCGTAATAGGCCTCCGCCGCCGCCATTGACAGGCAAACCGGCGTGACACTGGCATCGGGCCGCAACCGCAGGTCCGACCGGAAGACATAACCGTCCGTCGCATCCGACAGGATCACCGTCATCCGCCGTGTGACCTTGATGAACGACGCCCGCGCCTCCTGCTCCTCACCCGGATAGCGGCTTTCGTCGAACATACAGATCAGGTCGATGTCCGAGGAATAGTTGAGCTCCCCCGCCCCCATCTTGCCCATGGCAAGCGCCACCATGCCGCCAGCCGTCACCGCATCCTCCGGCACCGCCCCCGGCACCTTGCCGCGGCGAATCTCTTCCCCGACCTGAGTGACCAAGGCCAGATGCACCGCCTTGTCCGCCAAATTGGTCAACGCCCCAGTCACCTCCTCAAGCGACCATACCCCACCCAGATCGCAGATCGCCGTCAGCAAGGCGACGCGCCGCTTGGCCTCGCGCAGCGCCAAGGGCAGCGCATCGGGCGCGGCACTTTCAGGCGCCTTCAATACCGCCTCCAATGCAGCTTCGGGGTCGGCCACCGCCTCGGACAACCATTCCACCTCACGCTGCATCAAGCTGCGCAGATAGGGGCTGCACCCTGCCGTGGCCGACAAAAGCCCCATCACCTCGGGGCCAAGATCAGGAAGGCTTGCACGCAGATCCGCAGCAGCGGCAGGGTCAAAGGCAATGGGCTGGCGGGTGATGCGGGACGCAAGGGTCATGCCCAAAGCTTGCGACGCCCGCCCGGCAGGGTCAACCGCAACAAAGTCAGCCCGGCCAGACAAGATGTTTCTCTTCCTCAAATATCCTCTTGGAGAAGTCATTGGTTCCCTGAACCAATGACTTGGGGGGGAAGCGCCCCCAAAGCCGAGGAGGAGGCGAAGCCCGACGGCGGGACAAAAAGTCTTCGCGCCCGCAAGGGCGCTCCGTTTGACAGCAACGCCTGCTTTCCGTACTAAATGTAAATATTCTTCACATACCCCTTGAACGACCCCCAGATGAAGAGCATCTTCCGTAATGTGAAAAGGCTTCACATAACGGAAACTGGAGACCCGCCGATGTACACCACCACCGACACCGCCCGGCAAGGCGGGATCCGCGCCACCTTTGGCCGCGCCGAGGACTGGCTTGACCGCAAGGGCAAGAAGGCCTGGATCGCCGCCATGGTTCTGGGCTTCATCCTCTTCTGGCCAATCGGCCTTGCACTTCTTGCTTACATGATCTGGGGAAAACAGATGTTCGGACATTCTTGCAGCCACCGCCGTTCGCGTGACCACTTCTTTGGCCGCCATGGCGCACCCGCGTCGCAATCGACCGGCAATCATGCCTTCGACAGCTACAAGATCGACACGCTCCGCCGCCTTGAAGATGAACAGGCGGCATTCGAGGCCTTCCTGCAGCGCTTGCGCAATTCGAAGGACAAGACAGAGTTCGACGCCTTCATGGAAGACCGCGCTCGCGCGGCCAGTGCTGAAGCAAGCACCGAAGCCGCGACCGATCCCACCGCCGAGCCGCGCAAAAGCTAAGCCGGTAGCCACCCAACTGATCCCCGTCGCGTGTGATGCGCGGCGGGGATCAATTGCTTCGCAAGGGTGCACTCGGTGCTTGGCGGAACGGTTCGGCCTTGCTACGCTTGCCATCGTTCCCTGCCCAGATCCGGACCAGATGCGCCACTCGCTTCCCCTGACACCCCAATTCTATGTGACGGCACCGCAGCCCTGTCCCTATCTTCCGGGCCGGATGGAGCGGAAGCTGTTCACAGCCTTGCAGGGGGATCATGCACAAAAGCTGAACGACGCGCTGTCCAAGCAGGGCTTCCGCCGCAGCCAGAACGTGCTCTACCGCCCGTCCTGCGCTGAATGCTCGGCCTGCCTCTCGGCCAGGATCAAGGTGGCAGATTTCGCCCCTTCGCGCAGCCAGAAGCGGATACTGAAACGCGCCGAGTCTCTGCGCCGCAACGCCACCAGCCCCTGGGCCACCGAAGACCAGTTTAGCCTTTTCCGCCGCTATCTGGATGATCGCCACGCCGATGGGGGCATGGCCGACATGGATATCTTCGAATTCGCCGCGATGATCGAGGAAACCCCGATCAAAAGCCGAGTCATTGAATATACCCGCCCGGCGGGCGAAGGCGAAAAGGGCCGCCCCCTTACCGCCGTCTGCCTGACCGATGTCTTCGATGACGGGCTTTCGATGGTCTACAGCTTTTATGACCCCGACCTCGCGGCCCTCAGCCTTGGCACCTATGTGATCCTTGACCATATAGCCATCGCGCGTGAGGCGGGTCTGCCCTACGTCTACCTTGGCTACTGGGTGCCCGGCAGCCGCAAGATGGGCTACAAGGCCGGCTTTTCAGGGCTGGATATCTACAAGGGCGGCAGCTGGCAACCGCTGGGCGAAGCCGCTGAACATGCCGCTGACCTCCATCCCCTGTCGGTCGATCCGATCGCCGAGCAGGTCGCGCGGATCAGCCTGCCCGATTCCCGGCTCTGACCCCATGCCCGCCCGCATTTCCGCCATCGCCCTGGTCGTGCCAGACTATGACGATGCCATCGCCTTCTATGTGGGCAAGCTTGGCTTCCGGTTGACCGAAGACATCGATCATGGCCGCAAACGCTGGGTCACAGTCGAGCCACCCGGCGGCGGCACCCGTCTGGTCCTCGCCCGTGCCGAAGTCCCTGACCAACGGGCCGCCATCGGCCATCAGGCCGGGGGCCGGGTCTTCCTCTTCCTGCAAACCGACGATTTCGTCCGCGACCATGCCGCTATGCTGGCCGCCGGTGTCCATTTCGAGGAGTCCCCCCGCCACGAACCCTATGGTTCCGTCGCCGTCTGGCGCGACCCGTTCGGCAACCGCTGGGACCTGATCGGCCCAAGCGTCAGCGAAGACGCCCGTCAGGGCGGATGAGCGGCCCTAACCGCGCTGGCTCGGGAACACCCCGACGGCCATGACCACAAGACCCAGAACCCGCGTCGGGCTGACCTCACGCGCGGCAAGGCCCATCAGCCCGGTCGCATCGATCGCAGCCGAACTGACCAGCTGGCCCAAAAGCACGAACAGGATCGCATTGGCCAGCCCGACCCTTGGCGCAACAAAAGGTGATCGACAGGATGTAAAAGGCCATCAGACAGCCCGCGAGGAACAGAATCGGTGGCTGTCCCGGCACCCGGGCCAAGGCCCCTTGCGCACCGGTGGCCAGCAACACCACCAGCCCCGTCGCAAACCCCACGGCGAACAACACCACGGCAGCCGCAACGGGCGATCCGATCCGCGCGCCCAGATTGGCATTCAACGCGGCGAGGACGGGAATCCCCACCCCCGCGACCATCAGGCCCGCATGACGAACGCCCTCACCCATGCGACCGAACCTTGGCGCGATAGTCTGCAACTGGCAGACCACCGATCCCCCGATCTTCCATCGCCACTTCATCGATAACGACAAATGTGGTGGCGGGGGATTCCTGCAAAACCTTCACCAAAAGCTCCGTCACCCCGGCGATCAGCTCGGCCTTCTGCGCAGGCGTGGCCCCTTCGCGGGTGATCTTGATATTCACATAAGGCATCTCAGCCCCTTTCCGTATAGTGAAAAACCCTCGACACGATCTGCCAACGCCCGTCCAGCTTGATCAGCGTCAGAAAGTCGATGAAGTCGCGCGTCCCGATCGAACAGCGCAGATCGGCCCTTGCGCTGACCGGGCCTGCGAGCTCGATCGACACGATCTCATCCCGCCTCTCTTCGCCCAACGCGGCGGGCGAGACCCTGCCATCGACCACCGCGAAATAGGTGGCCATATCGCGGTAGAGCAGCGTCCCATCGGTCACGCAGACATACTGCGCCTGCGGGCGGAACACAGTGGCCAGCCGCTTGCTGTCAGCGAATTCAAGGCCGCTGAAATAGAACTCCAGCACCTCGGCGACATCCTGAAAATCGCCCAATATCGCCATTATGCGGCCAACCCTTCCGCCTTCAGCACCTTCTGCACCGCTGGCCGTGCCGCAACCCGCGCCATGAACCCCGCCAGACGCGGCCAGTTGACCAGCGAAATCCCGGTGAAATTGGCCCAGTCAGGAACGCCCGCCCGTCTGCCAGCTTCGCTTCCAGCCAATCCAGCTTGCCCGCGACAGCAGCCCGCGCAGCGTCTTTCTGCGCCTCAGTCGCGCCTTGGCTGAACAGCGACCCAAAGGCGATGTGCAGCTCGGTTCCGGTAAAGTTCAGAACCTCGTTCACCCGCGCCCGCGCCAAAGTGCCCGCCTTGGGCGCAAGGTTCAGGTTCGCCGCCCGATCCCCCACGAACTGCAGGATCGCCGGGCCTTCGGTCAGCACTTCACCCTCGACCTCCAGCGCCGGAACCTTGCCCTTCGGGTTGATCGCGCGATAATTCGCCCCACCTGCCGTCAGGCCCTTGTCAGTATCGACCATCTCGACCGCGAAATCGCCGCCGATCTCGGTCAGCACGATATGCGAGGCCATCGAGCAGGCACCGGGTTTAATGTAAAGTTTCATCAGTCTGTCGTTGGTTGCTGATGCGCCCGATCTAGGTCAACTGGTAACCTTTGGTAACGGGGTAACTTGCAGTAACGAATGGATTGAAGTATCTTCGCAGTAACCAGTCTCGGACCTTTCTGATGACCCTGAAACGCCGCAAGAACCGCACCCCCCACCCGCAATGCGCCCTGTCGGATTGCATGTCGTTCATCGGTGGGGCCTGGACACCGAATATCATCTGGTACCTGTCCTCCGGTCCCCGGCGGTTTTCCGAACTGCGGTCCGATATCCCATTGGTTTCGGCCAAGGTCCTGACCCAGCGCCTGCGCGAGCTTGAGGATCGCGGCATCCTTTCCCGCGCGGTCAAGGACACCTCGCCCCCCTCGGTCGAATACGCCCTGACGGCACTGGGCCTTGAATTCATGCCCGTGATCCAGGCCATTTCCGAGGTCGGCCAGCGCCTGAAAGCGCGCGCAGCGGCCTAAGCTTCCTCAACGCTTGGCGAAGCCCGGAAGATGGCTTAGCAAGGGGTCAAGAGTCCGGAAAACCGGCGCAGCCAGGGGGACGACGAATGCAGGCATTGCTTGGCATTTCGCGCGGCATCGACCGCGTGAACGAGCTTATCGGCAAGACCGTGATGTGGCTGATCCTGCTGGCCGTTCTGGTCAGCGCGGGCAATGCCATCGTCAGAAAGGTCGCACCCGCGCACGCCTCGAACGCCTGGCTTGAACTGCAATGGTATCTCTTCGGCGCAGCCTTCATGGGGGCGGCAGCTTACGTCCTGAAGCAGAACGAACATATCCGGATCGACATTTTCTACGGCACGCGCAGCCGCCGCACCCAGCACTGGATCGACCTGTTCGGCCATGTGGTATTTGCCCTGCCCTTCGTCCTGCTTATGGGCTGGATGCTGGTCCCCTATGCCTGGTCGGCCTTCCAGTCAGGCCAAGGCTCGGGCAATGCCAGCGGGTTGATCGTCTGGCCCTCCCGCGCCATCCTTGCCGTAGGCTTCCTGCAGCTGATCGCGCAGGTTCTGTCCGAGATCATCAAGAAGATCGCCGTGATGCAGGGCTTGATTGATGACCCCCACCCTTTCGTCTCCGCCCATGAGGCGGCTGAACTGGAAGGCTCCGAACTCGCCCAGACCGTTTCGCAGCTCGCCGCCAATCAGACCGGTGGGGGCAAGCGCTGATGCTGGACCTCATCACCCAGAACATGGCCCCGATCATGTTCGCCTCGCTGGTGGTCTTTCTGCTTATGGGCTACCCGGTCGCCTTTTCGCTGGCCGCCAACGGCCTGTTCTTCTTTGCCATCGGCGTCTGGCTCACCCCCTATTCTGGCGGGGCCTTCAACCTTGACTGGCCGCTTCTGGATGCGCTGAACCAGCGCGTCTGGGGCACGATGTCGAATGAGACACTTCTGGCCATCCCCTTCTTCACCTTCATGGGAATTGTCCTTGAACGCAGCGGCATGGCCGAAGACCTTCTGGACACCATCGGCCAGCTTTTCGGCCCCATTCGCGGCGGGCTTGCCTATGCCGTGATCATCGTCGGCGCGCTGCTTGCCGCCACGACCGGCGTTGTCGCCGCCTCAGTCATCGCCATGGGCCTGATCTCGCTGCCCATCATGCTGCGCTATGGCTATGACCGCCGCGTCGCCAGTGGGGTTATCGCGGCCTCTGGTACGCTGGCCCAGATCATCCCGCCCTCGCTCGTCCTGATCGTTCTTGCCGACCAGCTGGGGAAATCGGTCGGCGACATGTACAAGGGCGCGATGATCCCCGGCCTTGTCCTGACTGGGCTTTACATGGGGTATGTCTTCATCGTCTCAGTGGTCCGCCCGAAATGGGTCCCCGCTCTGCCGCTTGAGGCGCGGACGCTTGGCCACGGCATCACCTCGCTTCTGGTCGCCATCGCCGCCGCAATCGGCATCGGCTATGCTGCCCATCTGTGGCTTTACCCGACCCATGGCGCCAATGCCGATATCCTTGGCGGCAGTGTCGGCATCGTCGCGATCTATATCTGGGCCATTGCCGACAAGGCGCTTGGCATCAACCTCCTGTCCAACCTCGCCCGGCAAGTGATCGTCGTCCTGATCCCGCCCTTGGCACTGATCTTCCTCGTCCTCGGCACGATCTTCCTCGGGATCGCCACCCCAACCGAAGGCGGAGCCATGGGCGCCGTCGGCGCGATGCTGATGGCCGCCATCAAAGGACGACTTACACGCACCGTCATCACCCAAGCCCTCGCCTCCACCACAAGGCTTTCCGCCTTTGTCATGTTCATCTTGATCGGCGCGCGGGTCTTCAGCCTCGCCTTCTACGGGGTGAACGGCCATATCTGGGTCGAACATCTTCTGGTCGGCCTGCCAGGGGGCCAGACCGGGTTCCTGATCTTCGTCTCGATCCTGGTGTTCCTATTGGCCTTCTTCCTCGATTTCTTCGAACTCGCGTTCATCATCGTCCCCCTGCTCGTGGCCCCCGCCAACGCGCTTGGGATCGACCTGATCTGGTTTGGGGTGATCCTTGGGGTCAACATGCAGACCTCATTCATGCATCCGCCCTTTGGCTTTGCGCTCTTCTACCTCCGCTCCGTCGCCCCCCGTTCGCCCTACAACGACAAGGTCACCGGAGAACGTCTGGCTGGGGTCTCCACCGCCCAGATCTACTGGGGGGCGGTGCCGTTTGTCGTGATTCAGGTCGCAATGATCGGCCTGACCATCGCCTTTCCGCAGATGGTCATGCACTATAAGGGCCCGGCCGTTGATCCAACGAGCGTGACAATCACCATCCCCGCCCTGCAACCCCTCGCCCCGCTTGGCGCACCAACTCTGGGGGCACCAACCCTTGGCGCTCCGAAGATCGACCCCTAGAGAATGGCCCGCGCGATCATCCTTGGCGGCTATGGCCTGATCGGCGCGGCTTGCCTTCGCGCGCTCGCCGATGCGGGCTTTACCGTCACCGGGATCGGCCGCTCGGCAACTGCGGCGCGCCAGATCGACCCAAGGGCCGCATGGCTGATCCGCGACATTCCCGCGATCACTGTCGCCGAATGGCGTGACATTCTGCAAGGCGTCTCGGTCGTGGTCAATGCTGCCGGGGCGCTGCAGGACGGCACCCGCGATGACCTGCAGGCGATCCACGTCACGACCCTTGCCCGCCTGACCGAGGCGGCCAGAGGCCTACCCCTGCGCCTGATCCAGATTTCCGCCGCCGGTGTTTCACCTGAAGCATCGACCCATTTCTTCCGCACCAAGGCGGATGGCGACGCCCTTGTCCGCCAGACCGCCAACTGGGTGATCCTGCGCCCAACCCTCGTTCTCGCGCAGGAGGCCTATGGCGGCACTGCCCTTCTGCGCGCCGTAGCCGCGCTACCGGGGATTCTGCCGCAAGTCATGCCGGAAACACGGGTTCAGACCGTCCATGTCGCCGACCTCGCCGCTGCCGTCACTGCTGCCGCAAATGGCGAAATCCCCCACGGCACCGAGGGCGACCTGACCGAAGCCGAAAGCCACAGCTTGCCCGACCTAACCTTGGCCCTTCGCCGCTGGCTTGGCCTGCCCGAACCACGCTTCAAACCCCGGCTTCCCCGCTGGACCCTGTCGCTGCCCGCCCGCATCGCCAACGCCCTTGGCCTCCTTGGCTGGCGCTCGCCCCTGCGCTCAACCGCGCTCCGCACACTGTCTGACGGCATCACAGGCGACCCCAAGCCATGGGCCGACGCAGGCGGTCATCCCTGCCGACCCCTGGCCGAAACCTTGGCCTCCCTCCCCGCCACTCGCGCCGACCGGTTGGCCGCCCGAGCCTATACCGCCCTCCCCCTCGCTATCGCCACACTTGCCCTGTTCTGGACCCTTTCCGGCCTCCTCACCCTTGTGGCACCCGATCGGGCCATCCATATCCTGACCAGCCGAGGCATGACCCAAACCCCCGCCACCGCGCTTGTCCTTGGCGGAGCCTTGGCCGACATAGCACTTGGCCTCCTGATCCTCTGGCGCAACTTCGCAAGCCGCGCCGCCCTTGGCATGGCGCTTCTCTCGGCCGCCTATCTGGCGGGAAGCCTGTTCACTGCCCCCGACCTTTGGGCTGATCCGCTTGGCCCGATGCTCAAGGTCCTGCCCGGCATGGTCCTTGCCCTCTGGGTCTGGCTGGTGTTGGAGGAGCGATGACCCACGACCTCCTGCTCTTTGCCCATGTCATGGGCGCGACCGTCCTTCTTGGAACTGGCGCAGGCATCGCCTTCTTCATGGTCATCTCGAACCACAGCCGCGACCCGGCGCTGATCGCCCATGTCGCGGGGATCGTGGTCCTTGGCGACATGGTCTTCACCGCGACAGCCGCTGTCTTGCAACCGGTCACCGGCTTTCTTCTCGCCCGCGCGGCCGGCTGGCCCCTGTCAGAAGGCTGGATCGCCCTGTCGCTGATTCTCTATCTGGTTGTCGGAGCCTTTTGGCTGCCGGTCGTCTTTATGCAGATCCGCCTGCGCAACCTTGCCGTCCAGGCGCGCGACCAAGGCCAACCCCTGCCGCCCGCCTACCACCGCCTGTATCGCTGGTGGTTTGCCTTCGGCTTTCCCGCCTTTGCCGCCGTTCTTGGCATCGTCTGGCTGATGCTGACCAAGCCAAGCCTCTGACCCCAAAGCAAAAGGCCCCAGGGTTTCCCCCGGGGCCTTCAAATCCGACAGATACGCTTACAGCTTCCCGGCCTGCTGCTGCTGCATCATGAAGACGTCATAGTTGTACTCGGCGATCTGCGCCCACAGGTAGGCGTCCTTCTTGAACGCATCCTGACTGTCCTTGATCTTCTTGAAGGGCGCATTGGTGGCGCTGATCTCGGCATAGACCGTATTGGCCGCGTCAAAGGCCGCCGACAGCACATCCGCCGGGAAGGGCCGCAGCTGCGCGCCATTGGCGACCAGCGATTTCAGCGCCGTCGGGTTCTTCCAGTCATAATTCGCCATCATGTTGGAATTCGCCGCCTCGCAAGCCGATTTCAGCACCGCCTGATAGGCCGGGGTCAGTTCCGCCCATTTCGCCGTGTTGATCATGGTCGACAGCGCCGGACCACCTTCCCACCAGCCGGGGTAATAGTAGAACGGAGCGACCTTGTAGAAGCCCAACTTCTCGTCGTCGTAAGGCCCAACCCATTCGGCTGCGTCGATGGTGCCCTTTTCCAGCGCCGGATAGATATCCCCACCCGGAATTTGCTGCGGCACCACACCCAACTTTTCGATGACCTTGCCCGCAAAGCCGCCGATCCGCATCTTCAGCCCCTGCATGTCGGCCAAGGAGTTGATCTCTTTGCGGTACCAGCCGCCCATCTGCACGCCGGTATTGCCGCAAGGAAAGCTGATCAGGTTCTGGGTCGCATAGAATTCGTTCAGCATGTCGATGCCGCCGCCCTGATAAAGCCAGGCGTTCATCTGCCGGTAGTTCAGCCCGAAAGGCACCGTGGTGCCCAGGGCATAGGTCGGATCCTTGCCCCAGTAGTAGTAGCTGGCCGTATGGCAGGCCTCGACCGTCCCGGCTGAGACCGCATCGGCGGCTTCCAGCCCCGGCACCAGCTCGCCCGCCGGAAACACCTGGATCTGGAATTTCCCATCCGTTGCCGCGGCAACCTGCGCCGCCATGGTTTCCGCAGCGCCAAAGATCGTATCCAGCGATTTCGGGAAGGACGAGGTCATCCGCCAGCTTACCGCCGGGGCCTCTTGCGCAATCGCGGGTGCTGCCAGCGCTGTGACCCCTGCGGCAACCCCGCCGACAGAAGCTTTGGTCAAAAAGGAACGACGATCCATGCAGTTTCTCCTCAGATGGCTCCAGCCCTGATCTTGCTCGCCGGGCATGGCAACCTCGAAAGCCTAGACCGGCTTATTCCATAGCGAAACCCACATTCTTGGGATCGGCAAGGAAACACCCCGCCCGACAGACCAAAGTCCCGGGCGGGGCAATGGCCTTAGATCATGCCTTCGGCCCGCATCGCAGCCTGCACAGCCGGACGTGCCGCCACGCGCTCCCGCAGGGCGACGATCTTGGGAAAGCGCGACAGATCATGGTCGAATTTCTTGGACCAACCCGAGATGGTGAAGAGATACCCATCCGCCAGCGAATAGCCGCTGGAAAGAAGATAGTCCCGCCCATCCGACAACAGCGCCTCAAGCCAGGCCAACTTGGTGTCGATCACCCCCATCTGTGCCTGTTTGAGCTCGTCCGTCAGGCCCGGACGGAAAAAGATCGCATAGCCCGACTTATGCAACTCCCCCGCAATATAGTTCAGCGCCTCTTGCAGCCGCGCCCGTTCCAGCGTGCCTGCGGGCGGAGCAATCCCCGCGCCCGGAGCCTGATCGGCCACATATTGCATGATCGCCACGCCTTCGGTCAGCACTTCGCCGGGGCTGATTTCCAGCGCGGGCACCGCGCCCTTGGGATTGATCGCCCGATAATCGCTGCCATCGGCCAAGGTCTTGTCGCGCAGGTTGACGATTTCGGCTGTGAAATCCAGACCGCTCTCGCTCAGCGCGATGTGGCTGGCCAGCGAACAAGTTCCGGGGGTTGTGAATAGGCGCATCTTGTGAGGTTCCTTTCAGGCCACGATTGCCGGGGCCGTTGGGAAACGTTTCTACAGCGCAAGCGTTCCCGCGTCCTTCGAAATCGCGACTCGATTTCGCGCAATCCCTGTGCGCTCAGCGCCAGAATTCCGAAAGTTGCGCCATGCGCCAACCTGTCGCAACATAAGTTCAAAATCACCAGGCAAAAGCGACATTTTCTGTTTGCAAATCCCGTTGACCCCCGGCATATCCCGCCATAAGTTCCAACCGAACGTGAAAGGGATCGGCCCATGGCCAGACTTCTTGTCATTGTAGGAAGGACGCGCATGGGCCGGTAACGGTTGACCATAGTGGTTCCCATGCGCCCCCGAAGGAAACTTTCGGGGGCTTTTTGTTGCGCTGAAGGAGAAGACAATGTCGAAGCAGATGACCGGAGCGAGAATGGTGATCCAGGCCCTGAAAGATCAGGGTGTCGAGGTCGTCTTTGGCTATCCCGGCGGGGCCGTGCTTCCGATCTATGACGAAATCTTCCAGCAAAACGACATCCGCCATGTCCTTGTGCGCCACGAACAGGGTGCCGTCCACATGGCCGAAGGCTATGCCCGGTCGACCGGCAAGCCCGGCGTGGCGCTGGTGACCTCGGGCCCCGGGGCAACCAACGCAGTGACGGGCCTGACCGATGCGCTAATGGATTCGATCCCTATCGTTGTCATCACTGGCCAGGTCCCAACCTTCATGATCGGCACCGATGGCTTTCAAGAGGCGGACACGGTGGGCATCACCCGCCCTTGCACCAAGATGAACTGGCTGGTGAAGGACACGGCCAAGCTTGCCGACACCATCCATCAGGCCTTCCACGTCGCCACCCATGGCCGCCCCGGCCCAGTGCTGATCGACATTCCGAAAGATGTGCAATTCGCCACCGCCGACTATGTCCCGGCGGAAAGCGCGCGCATCAGCCATTACCAACCCCGCACTGACGGTGACGCCGCCCAGATCGCCCGGCTCGTCGAGCTGATGGAAAGCGCCGAACGCCCGATCCTCTACACCGGCGGGGGCGTCGTGAACTCTGGCCTGCGCGCCAGCCAGCTGCTGCGCGAACTGGTGGCCGAAACAAACTTCCCCATCACCTCGACCCTGATGGGATTGGGCTCCTACCCGGCGAGCGGCAAGAACTGGGTCGGCATGCTGGGCATGCACGGACTTTATGAGGCCAACCTTGCCATGCACGGCTGCGACGTGATGATCAACATCGGCGCGCGGTTCGATGACCGGATCACCGGCCGGATCAAGGATTTCTCACCGCATTCGAAAAAAGCCCATATCGACATTGACCCCTCGTCGATCAACAAGGTGATCCGCGTCGATGTGCCAATCGTCGGTGACGTGACCAAGGTGCTTGAAGAAGTCCTCCGTCAATGGCGCGCCCGCGGGTCAAAGACCGAAAAAGGCGGCCTTGCCACGTGGTGGAAACAGATCAACGAATGGCGCGCCGTCAAATGCCTGTCCTACAAACCTTCGACCACCACCATCAAACCGCAATACGCGCTGGAGCGGCTTGAGGCCCTGACCAAGGGCATGGACCGTTACATCACGACCGAGGTTGGCCAGCACCAGATGTGGGCCGCACAGTATCTTGGGTTCGAAGACCCGAACCGCTGGATGACCTCCGGTGGCCTTGGCACCATGGGCTACGGCCTGCCTGCCAGCATTGGCGTACAGATCGCCCATCCCGACGCCCTCGTCATCAACGTGGCGGGTGAGGCGTCATGGCTGATGAACATGCAGGAAATGGGCACCGCGATGCAGTTCCGCGCGCCCGTCAAGCAGTTCATCCTGAACAACGAACGCCTCGGCATGGTCCGCCAGTGGCAGGAACTTCTCCACGGCGAGCGCTATTCCTCGTCCTGGTCGGAATCGCTCCCCGATTTCGTGAAACTGGCCGAGGCGTTTGGTTGCAAGGGCATCCGCATCGACGACCCGAAACATCTCGACGACGCGATCATGGAAATGCTGGCCTATGACGGCCCGGTGATCTTTGACTGCCGGGTGGAAAAGCACGAAAACTGCTTCCCGATGATCCCGTCAGGCAAGCCGCACAACGAGATGCTCCTCTCTGCCGACGCTGATGCCTTCAAGTCAGGCGCGGTGCTGGTGTGACACGCTCTCGCGCAATCTCCTTCGAAATCGAGACGACGCTTTTCCGGCGCACCAAAGGAGAAGCCCGTATCAAAGGTATGGACGCGGCCCAACTCGATGCCCACAGAAACAACCTGCCCGCAGACGAACGCGACGACTACCTGGACGATGGTGTCTATGCCAAAGAACTGACGGCTTGGGTCGCTTCCGGGTTGCGGCAAGCAGGTTTGCCCCCGGTCGAGAATTCCAACGAACAATTCTTCCGTCTCTTGGTCCTCGCCGCGCCCAGTGGCGGGATGGTTCATATCATTTGTGGAACCATGGACCAGCCGGATGCGAAGGAAGATGGCAACGGACACTTGATCGGCATTGACCCTAAACCGAATTTGCTGGCGCGGATCTTTAACAATTCTGCTTATGGTGCTTTCTGCGAAAAGGTGACCGAGACCATCAATCGCATGATTGCCTCCAACCACGAAATCAAGCTTGTCAGGAAACTCTGATGTCCGCACTCAACATCAAAAAAGGCTCCACCAGCCACTCCGCCTATGACCTCCGCTCTGGGTCCAGCGAGGTTGAAGAAAGCCACACCCTTGCGGTGATCGTGGAAAACGAACCCGGCGTGCTGGCGCGGGTGATCGGCCTCTTCTCTGGGCGCGGTTACAACATCGACAGCCTGACGGTCGCGGAAGTCGACCACACCGGCCACCGCAGCCGCATCACCGTCGTCACCCGTGGCACCCCGGCCGTGATCGACCAGATCGAAGCCCAGCTTCGGCGCATGGTCCCGGTGCATGAAGTGCATGACCTCACGATGGATGGCCCCTCGGTCCAGCGCGAACTGGCGCTGCTGAAGGTCGCAGGCACGGGTGCCGCCCGGGTCGAAGCCCTGCAACTGGCCGAGATTTTCCGCGCCAAGGTGGTCGACAGCACGCTGGAAAGCTTTGTCTTCGAGATGACCGGTACCCCCGACAAGATCGACGCCTTCGCCGACCTGATGCGCCCGCTTGGCCTTCTGGAAATCGCCCGGACCGGAGTCGCCGGTCTGAAGCGCGGGCTTTGATCCATGCGCTTTTTGGCCATCGCTCTTGTCGCAGTTCCCGGACTAGCTTGGGCTGACTCCTATCATGACCTGGGCCACCCCGAGCAATGCGGCACCTATGACGAGGCCAGTATGGATGGAGAAAACTGGTTTGGAGGCGGCGAAGGCGGCCTGATCACCTTGACCACGCCGGAACCCGTAGGCGGGTTGAACGCGACTAAATTTCAGGGCGTCATCAGCGAAGAGGGGGTCTCTGATCCCGCAGGAGACGTTCTGGCCCTGCGCGGAACACTTGTGACCGCAGGCGGCGCGGAAAACGGCGAAACTTTGGTCGTGATGACCAACGACGGCATGCGCGTGCTTCAGGCCTGCCCCTAAGCGAACACTTGCCAAAACTTCAAGGCTTCGCCCTAGTCCTTCAGAATTTCCTTCAGGCGGGCTTCCTCGTCTGCCGAAAGCCCGGTCTCGATCCCCACGCGACGCCGCCCGGCCGAGACCGCAACCCCAATCCCCGCCAGCAACAGCGCAGGTCCGGCCAGCCACAGGATCAGGTTCACCCCCTTGGCACGCGGGTTGAACAGCACGCCCTCGCCAAAGCGGTCGACGATGTAATCAACCACCGCCTCGTCACTGTCCCCGGCCACCAGCCTCTCGCGGATGATCAGCCGCAGGTCGCGGGCAATGGGAGCGTTCGAATCGTCAATCGTCTCGCCCTGACATACCGGGCAGCGGATATCGCGGCTGATCTCCCGCGCGCGGGCTTCCAAGGCTGGATCGGCCAGCATCTCATCGGGCTGCACCGCCCAGACCGGAGCAACCGTCAGGAACAGGGCCAGGATGTAGGATGGGCAATCTGCCCATCGCGCCTTCAAGAACCACCTCATTCCGCAGGCACCCCCGCAGGCACTTTCCGCGCGCCTGCGGCCACCCGATAGCGCCGGTCGCTCAGGCTTAGCATCCCGCCAATCGCCATCATCAAGGCCCCGCCCCACAGCCAGTTGGCCAAAGGTTCGATGTAACTTCTGACTGCCCAGCCGCCATCTTTCTGCGGATCGCCCAGCACGAGGTAAAGGTCACGCATCAGGCCAAAGTCGATGGCCGCCTCGGTCGTGGGCATCGCCGCCACCGGATAGTACCGCTTTTCGGGGTAAAGCACGGCCACTTCCGCCCCCGCCTTCGTCACCACCATCTCGCCCATGGTCGAGGTATAGTTCGGCCCCTGAACCTCGCGCACATCGCGTAGAAGCACTTCGTAAGGCCCCAGCGGGAAGCTTTCGCCCAGCTGCACCACACGAATATCCTCGACCTTCCAGGCATTCATCGCCGCTACCGCGATGATCGTGACCCCAAGCCCCGCATGGGCAGAAAGCTTGCCCCAGTCCGCCCGAGGCAACCTGGCCAGCCGCGAGAGCCGCGCCGAAAAACCTTCGCGCCCGGTCTTGCCCCAAACATCCGTCAGTGCCCCGGCAATCACCCAGACCCCCAGCATCAGCCCTATTGGTCCCAAAGCCGACCGCCCGCTCTGCATCGCAAAGGCCAAAGCCCCCAGCGCCAGCGCCAGCACCAGCGCCGGGATGACCGCCCGCAGCGACCGCCGCAGATCGCCCCGCTTCCAGGCCAGCATCGCGCCGGGCGGCAGGATCAGCGCCAGCCCCACGATAAAGGGCGTGAAGGCCGCGTTGAAGAACGGCTCCCCCACACTCAGGTCACGCCCCAGCAGCATCGACCCGACCAAGGGCCAGATCGTGCCGATGAACACCACGAAGGCCGCGACCGACAACAGGATGTTGTTCGCAATCAGCGCGGTTTCCCGGCTGGCAAGGCTGAACACCCCCCGCGCCTCCATCTTGCCCGCCCGCAGCGCGAACAGGGTCAGTGCGCCACCGATGAACACCGCAAGGATCATCAGGATGAACACCCCACGCTCGGGGTCATTGGCAAAGGCATGCACGCTCGTGATCACCCCCGACCGCACGATAAAGGTCCCGATCAACGAAAAGCCAAAGGCCAGGATCGCCAGAAGGATCGTCCAGGCCTTCAGACTTTCCCGCTTTTCCACGACGATGGCCGAGTGAAGCAATGCCCCCGCCAGCAACCACGGCATGAAGCTGGCATTCTCCACCGGGTCCCAAAACCAGAACCCACCCCAACCAAGCTCGTAATAGGCCCACCACGACCCCAGCGCGATGCCGATGGTCAGGAATATCCAGGCCGCCAGCGTCCAGGGCCGCACCCAACGCCCCCAGGCCGCATCGACCCGGCCTTCGATCAAGGCCGCGACCGCAAAGGAAAACGCCATGCTCAGCCCGACATAGCCCAGATACAGGAACGGCGGATGGAACGCCAAACCGGGGTCCTGCAGCAGCGGGTTCATATCCTCGCCATTCAAGGGTGGAAGTTCCAGCCGCCAGAACGGGTTCGAGGTGATCAGCAGGAACAACAGGAACGCCACTCCGATCATCGCCTGCACTGACAGGACCCGCGCCTTCAGGCGCAACGGCAGGTTACCCCCGAACCAAGCCACCGCCGCGCCATAGATCGCCAGGATCAGCACCCACAGCAGCAGCGAGCCCTCATGGTTCCCCCAGACCCCCGCGACCTTGTAAAGCATCGGTTTCAGCGTGTGCGAATTCGACACCACCACCGCCAGCGAAAAGTCCGAGACCACAAAGGCCCAGGTCAGCGCACCAAAGGACCCGCCGATCAGTACCAGCTGCAACCCCGCCGCAGGCCCGGCCAGCGCCATCAGCCGGGCATCGCCCCTCTGCGCGCCCCAAAGCGGCAGCGTGGCCTGCACCAGCGCCACCATAAGCGCCAGAATCAACGCGAAATGTCCAAGCTCGACGATCATGCCGCCCCCTTTGTTGCGCTTATGATAGGCTTCCCCTCACTCGGGCGAAAGCCCTGCGCCGATCCACAGCGGATCAACTCACCGTTCCTCTTGGGGCGCTGGCGCAGTCCGGGACGAGATGCTAGGTTGACCGCTATTGCGCGCATGGCCGTGCTAGCGGAAACAATCGAAACAAAGGAAGAACTCAGCCGATGTCGGAGTGCCAAATTGACATCTGCGCCCGCCAACGCACCATTGGAGGGAACAGAGCATGACCAGACGGGCCCTGAACTATCTTCACGCCAGCATGGTCTTTGGCCGTCGGATCCGGGTCCTGTCCCGTCATATAGCCAGTCATTTGACCGAAGGAACCGTCCTTGACGTCGGATGCGGCGACGGCACCCTGGCGCAAGCGGTGATGGCGCAAAAACCGACCACCAAATTCCAAGGCATTGACGTGTTTTTGCGCCCCAGTGTCGCCATTCCGGCGCAGGTCTACGACGGGCAGTCGATCCCGTTCCCCGACCGGTCATTCGACTGGGTGACGATCTGTGACGTGCTCCATCACACTGACGATCCGGGGGCGGTCCTTGCCGAATGTGCCCGCGTCGCCCGTCGAGGGGTGGTGATAAAGGATCACCTCCGCGAAGGGTGGCTGGCCGGACCGCTGCTGCGTGTCATGGACTGGGTGGGAAACCGCGGACACGGTGTGCGGTTGCCTTACAACTACTTGTCGCGGGCGGAATGGGACGAGGTCTTCAAGAAGACCGGGCTCACGCCGGCTCGGTGGAACCATAGCCTAGGCATTTACCCCGCACCCTTTACCTTCCTGTTCGACCGGTCGCTGCATTTCGTCGCGACCGTGGCGAAACAACCGCAAGAGCAGGCAACTGGCCCGGACGTCACCATCCCGCTTCGCGCGGACACAGAGAGAATGCTGTAATGCCCAAGACCATCCTGATCGGCGCACCCATCGACACTGGCCAGAAACGCGCAGGCTGCCTGATGGGCCCCGCCGCCTATCGCGTCGCCGGAATTGCGCGCGAAGTCATCTCCGAAGGCCATGGGGTCGAGGATTGGGGCGATCTGGTCCTGCCCGAGTTGAAGCCCGTCTCCTGCCCGAACCCGATGGTCCACGACCTTGCCGAAACCGTGGCTTGGGCCCGGATTCTGATGGACAAGGTCGATGACGCCCTGTCCGAAGGCGGCTTTCCGATCATCATGGGCGGCGACCATTCCCTTGCTTTGGGCTCCGCCGCCGGGGCCGCCGCCTTTGCCAAGCGGCAAGACCGACCGCTGTTCCTTCTGTGGCTTGACGCGCATTCCGACTTTCACACGCCCCTGACCACCACCTCGGGCAACCTCCACGGCACACCGCTCGCCTATATCGCGGGCCGCGACGGCTTTGATGCCTTCCCGGCCTTCCCGATTCCGGTCCCCGCCCACCGGATCTGCATGTTCGGCATCCGCTCCGTCGATCCCGCCGAACAGGCCGCGATGCAGGAACGTGACATCGCGATCAACGACATGCGTGTCATCGACGAACGCGGCATCGTCGCCCCCTTGCGCGAATTCCTGACGCTTTGCCGCAAGGAAGGCGGCATGCTGCATGTCAGCCTTGATGTCGATTTCCTTGACCCGACCATCGCCCCTGCCGTCGGCACCACCGTCCCCGGCGGCACCACCCACCGCGAGGCGCATCTGGTCATGGAACTCCTCCACGAATCCGGTCTGGTGACCTCGCTCGACCTCGTCGAACTCAACCCCTTCCTCGACGACCGCGGCATGACCGCCCGCCTGATGGTTGACCTTGTCGGCTCGCTGATGGGCAAAAAGGTCTTTGACCGCCCCACCCGTTCGAAGTGATCCAAATGGCGCTGAACCTCGTCCCCTTCGTCTCGGTCGACAAGATGATGCAGCTTGTCCTCCACCTCGGCATTGAACGCGTCATGCGCGACCTTGTCGCCGAGATAGAAGCCGACTTCCGCCGCTGGCCCCTGTTCGACAAGACCCCGCGCATCGCCAGCCATTCCGATGTCGGTGTGATCGAATTGATGCCAACATCCGACGGCGAAACCTACGGCTTCAAATACGTGAACGGCCACCCGGCCAACATGAAAAAGGGCCTCCAGACCGTCACCGCCTTCGGCCTTCTGGCCGATGTGGCCACCGGCTACCCGGTGCTTCTGTCGGAAATGACCATCCTCACCGCCCTGCGCACCGCCGCAACCTCGGCCATGGCCGCGAAATGGCTGGCACCCAAGACCGAAGTCATGGCCCTGATCGGCAACGGCGCGCAGGCCGAATTCCAGGCGCTCGCCTTCCACGAAGTCTGCGGCATCACCGAGGTCCGCCTCTACGACATCGACCCCGCCGCCACCGCGAAATGCACGAAAAACCTTGCCGGTCGCGGGATCAAGCTCACCTCCTGCCGCACGGCGGAAGAGGCGATTCAGGGCGCAGGCATCATCACCACGGTCACCGCTGACAAGCAATACGCCACCATCCTCACCGACAATATGGTCGGCGCGGGCGTCCATCTGAACGCCGTCGGCGGCGACTGCCCCGGCAAGACGGAACTCCACCGCGACATCCTGTTGCGCTCCTCGATCTTCGTCGAATACCCCGAACAAACCCGCGTTGAGGGCGAGATCCAGCAGCTGGACACGGACCACCCGGTCACCGAACTGTGGCGCGTCATCGCCGGAGAAACCCCCGGCCGCACCAACCCCGCCGAGATCACCCTTTTCGACAGCGTCGGCTTTGCCATCGAAGACTTCTCCGCCTTGCGCTACATCCGCCAAAAGGCCATGGAAACCGGGCTCTACGACAATCTCGACATGATCGCCGATCCCGATGATCCCCGCGATCTGTTTGGCATGATCCTGCGCGCTGCCCCCTGAACTGGCCAAATTGCCCACCCTCCGAAGGCGCTTACCATTGCACCCCATAGCTTGGATGGTGTAACCTGCGGTCAACCAAATCTTGGGCCAAAATGGCCAGACAGGGCAGACCGTGACTGACACTCCCGAAGACACCGACGCCACTGGCACCGCACCCGACCGCGCCCCTTGGCATGGTCCGCAAATCGACATCGCCGCCGAGATGAAGACCGCCTATCTCGACTATGCGATGAGCGTGATCGTCTCCCGCGCCATCCCCGATCTGCGCGACGGGTTGAAACCAGTCCACCGCCGCATCCTGTTCGCGATGCACGAAAGCGGCAACACCCACGACAAATCCTACCGCAAGTCCGCCCGCCCGGTTGGCGACACGATGGGTAAATACCACCCCCACGGCGATAGCGCGATTTACGACGCCTTGGTGCGCATGGCGCAGCCCTTCAGCATGTCCTTGAAACTCCTCGACGGCCAAGGCAACTTCGGCTCGATGGACGGCGATAACGCCGCCGCCATGCGCTATACCGAAGTCCGGATGGACAAGCCCGCCGCCTTCCTTTTGGCCGATATCGACAAGGACACCGTCGACTTTCAGGACAACTATGATGGCAAGGACAAAGAGCCCACCGTCCTTCCCGCCCGGTTCCCGAACATGCTGGTCAATGGCGCGGGCGGCATTGCGGTCGGCATGGCCACCAACATCCCACCGCATAACCTTGGCGAAGTGATCGACGGCACGCTGGCGCTGATCGAAAACCCCGACATCTCCATGGAACAGCTGATGGAGATCATTCCGGCCCCGGATTTTCCGACCGGCGGCTTGATCCTTGGCCGCTCCGGCGCACGCAAAGCTTATCTCGAAGGCCGCGGCTCGGTCATCATCCGCTCAAAAACCCATATCGAGGAAATCCGCAAGGACCGCTGGGCCATCATCATCGACGAGGTGCCCTATCAGGTCAACAAGGCCGCGATGATCGAAAAGATCGCCGAACTGGTCCGCGAAAAGCGGGTCGAGGGCATCTCGAACATCGCCGACGAATCCGACCGGATCGGTATCCGCGTGGTGATCGAACTTAAGCGCGACGCCACCCCCGATGTCGTCCTGAACCAACTTTTCCGGTTCTCCGCGATGCAGGTGTCGTTCGGCTGCAACATGCTGGCCCTAAACGGCGGGCGACCCGAACAGCTGACCCTTCGCGATTTCCTCAGCCATTTCATCACCTTCCGCGAAGAGGTCGTCGCCCGCCGCACCGCATTCGAACTGCGCAAAGCCCGCGAACGCAGCCATGTCCTTTGCGGTCTGGCCGTCGCCGTGTCGAACGTGGATGAAGTCGTCCGCACCATCCGCGCCTCTGCTGACGCAGCCGAGGCGCGCGAAAAACTGATGACCCGGCGCTGGCCCGCCCACGACATTGTCCAATATATCAAGCTGATCGACGACCCGTCGCATCCGATCAACGAAGACGGCACCTACAACCTGTCGGAAACCCAGGCCCGCGCCATTCTGGAACTGCGCCTGCAACGCCTGACCGCGCTTGGCGTCAAGGAAGTCACCGACGAGCTGGAAGAGCTGGCCGCCAAGATCAAGGATTACCTTGATATTCTGGGCAGCCGTGACCGGATCATGGCGATCATTTCCGACGAACTTCGCGAAGTCAAAACCCTGTTTGCCGTCCCCCGCCGTACCGAAGTCATCGACTGGTCCGGCGACATGGAAGACGAAGACCTGATCGAGCGCGAGGATATGGTCGTCACAATTACCTCCGGCGGCTACATCAAGCGCACGCCTTTGGTCGAATTCCGCAGCCAGAACCGGGGCGGCAAGGGTCTGGCCTCGATGCAGACCAAGGACGATGATGTCGTCACGACGCTTTTCGTCGCGAATACGCATACTTGGCTGCTGTTCTTCACAACCGATGGCATGGTCTACAAGCTGAAGACCTGGCGTCTGCCGCTTGCGGGCCGCACCGCCAAGGGCAAGGCCCTGGTCAACATCCTGCCAATCGAACCCGGCGTCTCCATCGCCGCCCTGATGCCCGTTGATGTGCCCGAGGAAGACTGGGCCACCCTCCAGATCGTCTTTGCCACCTCTGACGGCGACGTGCGCCAAAACGACCTTTCCGATTTCACCAACGTGAAACGCAACGGCAAGATCGCAATGAACCTGCCCGAAGGCGTGTTCCTTGTGAACGCCGCCATCGCCGACGATCAGGACGATGTAATGCTGGTCACCGAAGCCGGCCGCGCGATCCGCTTCTCCACTACCGAAATCCGCGTCTTCAAATCGCGCGGCTCCACTGGCGTGCGCGGCATTCGTCTGGCCGATGGCGACCACGTGGTCTCGATGTCGATCATCCGCCACTTCGAGGCTGACCCCGCCGAACGCGAAGCCTACCTCAAACAGCGCCGCCTGATGGCTGGCGTGACCGAGGATGAGGCGGATGACGAAGAAGAAACCGTCGCCGCTGGCCAGCTTTCCCCCGAACGCTATGCCGAGATGTCCGCCGCCGAAGACCTGATCCTGACCGTGACCAAGGGCGGCTCGGGCAAGCTTTCCTCCTCCCACGACTACCCCGTCCGGGGCCGTGGCGGCATGGGCGTCAAGGCGATCTCCCCCGGCCCGCGCGGCGGCCGCATCATCGCGTCCTTCCCCGTAACCCTCACCGACCAGATCATGCTTGCCACCTCCACCGGCCAGTCGATCCGGGTGCCGGTCGATCAGATCAGCTTCCGCTCGCGCAGCGCTGGTGGGGTCAAGGTGTTCAACGTCGCCGCAGATGAGGATGTTGTCTCGGTCGCCCGCGTCGCCGATCAGGGCGAAGACGAGGCTTGAGACCGGGGCTTGAATCTCACCTCGCAGCCCTCGCGGCTGCAGGCGAAACCACCACCTACGGCGCGCTGGCCCGCGACCTTGGCCTGCGCGTCGCCGAACTTACCGCCCAGCTTGAATCCCTGATGGAACAGGACGCCGCCTCCGGCACCCCCTTCCGCGCTGCCCTCCTGAACGCGCGTGGTACCACCCTCCCCGCCCGGGGCTTCTTTGAAAAAGCCGCCGAGCTTGGCGCCGACATCACCGCCCCCGAATCCTTTGTCGCCAATCACAGACGGCGGCTGCAGGGCAAGTAGTCTGTCCCTGCGTAAATGCAGAGCCGCCCTGCGTCCTCGCAGATTTTCGCACAGTCAAAATCCGTTTAGATGCACCATCCGGCAAAGACCGGCCTCAGCGTCAAGGAACACCCCATGGAACAGCTCAAGACCTACTCCCCGCTCATCGCCCGCCTCTTCATCGGCGGTTTCTTCCTGCTGGCTGGCGTCGGCAAAGTCGCCGACATCGCCGGGACCGCAGGCTATATGGAAATGGTCGGCCTGCCCGGTTTCCTAGCCTGGCCCGCTGCCCTTTTTGAAATCGCCCTCGGCCTCAGCCTGATCCTGGGCTTTCAGGTCCGCCTTGCCGCGCTTGCCGGGGCTGCCTTCTGCATCGTGACGGCAGTCCTTTTCCACCGCGACTTTGCCGACCAGACCCAGATGATCATGTTCCTCAAGAACTTCTCGATCGCTGGCGCGTTCCTGATGTTCTTCGCCAACGGCGCCGGGAAAGTCGCGCTCGACAAGGCCTGAACGCCATAGCCAAATACCGGGGGCGGCAACATCTGCCCGCCCCCGGCCCCTGAAAGCACCTTGCAGGCCGACAGGGCCAAGCGCACACTGCCCGCAGTACGTTCTTGCAAAGGCAGTCCGCGATGCAGCTTCTTCGCCCCTATGCCCCGCTTCTTGCCCGCCTGTTCCTGACCGCCATGTTCCTGCCCGAAGGCATCCAGGCCGCAGGCAACATCGCAGGCTTCACCGAATACATGCTGACTGGCGGCGTCCCCGCCATCTTCGCCTGGCCCGCCGTCCTCTTCGAAATCGCCCTCGGTCTTTCCATGCTGCTCGGCTTTCAGGCCCGCATCATGGGCTTTCTGGGGGCGGGCTTTTGCATCACCACCGCCGTCCTTTACCACCTTGATCCCGCCGACGACTGGGCGATGATCCTGTTCTACAAGGATCTCGGCGTCTCGGGCGCCTTCCTGATGATCTTCGCCCACGGCCCCGGTCGCCTTGCACTCGACCGCAGCTAAGCCCCGGCTTTCCTTTTCCGCCAAACCGCCCTAAATCCCTGCCCATGAACACGCTTCACATCATCGGCGGCGGCATGGCGGGCTCCGAGGCCGCCTGGGCTGCCGCAAACGCGGGCATCCCCGTGGTCATCCATGAAATGCGTCCGCAAGTGAAAACCTTCGCCCATCGCACCGGCGATTTCGCCGAGATGGTCTGCTCCAACTCCTTCCGGTCCGATGACCACGAACAGAACGCCGTTGGCCTCATCCACTGGGAAATGCGCGCAGCAGGCAGCCTGACGATGGAAATGGCGCTGAAGCACCGCCTTCCGGCAGGTGGCGCGCTTGCAGTCGACCGCGACCCCTTTGCCGCCGCCGTCACCGCCACCTTGAAGGCGCACCCGCTGATTTCCACCTCCTACGCAGAAGTCACCGATCTGCCGACGGATGGCCACTGGATCATCGCCACCGGCCCTCTGACCAGCCCCGCATTGGCCGCCAGCATCCGCAAGGCCACCGGGGCCGAGGCCCTTGCCTTCTTCGACGCCATTGCCCCCATCGTCTATGCCGACAGCATCGACATGAACGTGGCTTGGCTGCAGTCGCGCTATGACAAGGGCGAGACGGAAGACGAACAAAAGGCCTATATCAACTGCCCGATGACGAAGGACGAATACGAAGCCTTCATCGACGCGCTGCTGGCAGCCGACAAGACCGAGTTCCACGAAAATGAGACCGCCGGTTATTTCGACGGCTGCCTGCCCATCGAGGTCATGGCCGAACGTGGCCGCGAAACCCTGCGCCACGGGCCGATGAAACCGGTCGGCCTGACCAATGCGCACAAGCCCACCGAAAAGGCCTATGCCGTGGTCCAACTGCGCCGCGACAACAAGCTTGGCACGCTTTACAACATCGTCGGCTTCCAGACCAAAATGAAATATGGGAGCCAAACCGCTGTCTTCAAACTGATTCCCGGCCTGCAAGATGCCAGCTTTGCCAGGCTGGGCGGGATCCACCGTAACACCTTCATCAACTCGCCCACTTTGCTGGACGACCAGATGCGCCTGAAGACTCACCCGCATATCCGCTTTGCCGGCCAGATCACCGGCGTCGAAGGCTATGTCGAAAGCGCCGCGATGGGCCTCTTGGCGGGCCGGATGGCCGCAGCCGAGATCAAGGGCGAAACCCTGCCCCCGCCACCGCCCGAAACCGCTATGGGTGCACTTGTCACCCACATCACCGGCGGGGCCGAGGCAAAAACCTTCCAGCCGATGAACGTCAACTTCGGCCTCTTCCCCCCGATTGACGCCAAGGGCGGTCGCCGGGGCCGGACGGTCCGCTACAAGGCCTATACCGACCGCGCGAAAGACCATTTCACGCAATGGCTCGGGTAACCCGCTTCGCCCCCTCGCCAACCGGCCCGCTGCATCTGGGTCATGCCTATGCCGCCTTTGTGGCTGCCGAACGGGGTGACCGGTTTCTCCTCAGGATCGAAGATATTGACACCGCCCGCTCAAAACCGGAATGGGAGCAGGCGATCTATGACGACCTCCACTGGCTTGGCCTGTCGTGGAAAGAACCGGTCCTGCGCCAGTCCAACAGACTGCCCGCCTATCAGTCAGCCCTCGACACGCTCTCCGCGCAAGGTCTGACCTACGCCTGCACCTGCACACGCGGCGACATTCGCGCCGTCCTTTCCGCCCCGCAGGAAGGCGCCCCGATCATCGGCCCCGACGGCCCGGTCTATCCCGGCACCTGTCGCGGCCAACACCATCCCGATGGCGCGATCCGGCTGGACATGGCGGCGGCAATGGTCCGCCTTGGCACCGTCAGTTTTACCGAAACCGGCACCCGCCCCGGCACCTATCGCTATGACACCACCCAGATGAGCCGCGAATTCGGCGACATCGTCCTAGCCCGCCGCGACATCGGCACATCCTATCACCTTGCGGTCGTGGTGGACGATGCTGCCCAAGGCATAACCGAAGTCACGCGTGGCGAGGACCTGTTTGACGCCACCGCGATCCATGTGGTGCTGCAAGGCCTGCTTGGCCTGCCCACCCCCACTTACCACCACCACCGCCTGATCCGCGATGATCAGGGCAAACGGCTGGCGAAACGCGATGATGCCCGCGCCCTGTCAAAATACCGGACTGAGGGTGCCACCCCCGCCGATATCCGCCGAATGGTCGGATTACCAAATCCTTAACGTCCGCAAGCAACCGTTTGGTTTCAATTGCAAAAGTCAGAAGTGTCCACCGTGGACAGGTTCCATGATTTCCACCTCTTCCCCTCCCCGAACCGCTGTATAAAAACACGACCGCCGGTTGGTATGACAGGCCGGCCCCTCCTGCTCGACCAGCGCCAGCAGGCAGTCCCGGTCACAATCGACCCGCAGCTCGACCAGCCGCTGATGATGCCCCGAACTCTCCCCCTTGACCCAGAACTCCCCCCGCGACCGCGACCAGTAGGTGACGCGTCCAGTCTCCAGCGTCCGCTGAACCGCGCCTTCGTTCATCCAGGCGACCATCAGAACCTCCCCCGAGGCCTGATCCTGCGCCACGCAAGGGATCAACCCCTGCCCGTCATACTTCAGCAAGGCAGGATCAAAAGTCATGGTCTTCTCCTTGGCACGGCCGCGTCGCAGGTCTACATACGGGGTCAGCCAAGGGAATTCCATGAGCGACAGCGATCACTTGATATGAGCGACAGCGACCTCATCAAACTCTACTCGACCCGCATCCTTGCCCTCGCGGTCGATATCCCGCATCTGGGGCGACTCTCCCAGCCCCAAGGCACCGCCCGCCGCCGCTCCCCTCTCTGCGGGTCGACCGTGGCGGCGGATGTGGTCGTCAAGAACGGCAAAGTCGCCGAGTTCGCGCAGGACGTGAAAGCCTGCGCCCTTGGTCAGGCCTCGGCTGCCATCCTTGGCCAAGCCGTGATCGGCCGCAGCCTGCCCGAGCTTCAGTCCGCCCGCGACGCCCTGAAAGCCATGCTCAAGAACAACGGCCCGGTCCCCGCAGCCCCGTTCCAAGGCTACGAAGCCCTCCTCCCCGCCCGCGACTACAAGAACCGCCACGCCTCGATCCTTCTGGCGCTGGAGGCGGTCTGCGAGGCCATGGAAGCGGCCACATGAAAAAACCGCCGCACGTCACAGGGACGGCAGGTGCGCGTCTGGAAACGGTAGGCCAGGCAAATGGCGGGAAGACCGTGTATGGGGCAGAGCGCGGGGCAGAAACCTTCAGGCCAGGCTGGGCAGGGACAGCATGGCAAAAACCAGAACGAACAGGGACACAACACCAACCAGATCCTCGATCGCGCCACGCGGGGTGGTGGAGAGCAGGGTTTTCATCGCCTCTTTCATCGCATCCTCCGTTATTGTTGCTATATTGTTCTCACAATCCGTTAACCTTGTAAAGAACTTTTTAGGAACATAGAAGAACATTCAGGGATCAAACGCTCTTCATCCCTGACGGAACTCATCGCTGCTCAGCGAAGACCGCCAGCAAGGGAGGGATGAGCGGTCCTAACCGACCGAGATCAGCCGGATCGCCCGGTCCTGATCCATCAGCCACAACAGCGCCCGCGCCGCCTGCCCCCTGGGCCCCGAAAGCTCGGGGTCATCCAGCATCAGCTTGCGCGCATCGGTCTGCGCCAGCGCCATCAGCGCCGACTGCCGTTCCAGATCGGCGACCCGGAACCTTGGCAGCCCGGACTGCGCCGTCCCGATCAAGTCGCCCGCCCCCCGCATCGCCAGATCCTCCTCGGCAATGCGGAAGCCATCCTCGGTATCTCGGATCGTGGTCAGCCGCCGTGCGCCGGTCTCATTCAGCGGGCCTTGATACATAAGAAGGCAGGTTGAGGCCGCATCGCCCCGCCCGACCCGGCCCCGCAACTGATGCAGCTGCGCCAGACCAAAGCTTTCCGCCTGTTCGATCACCATGATCGTAGCGTTGGGCACGTTCACCCCCACTTCAATCACCGTGGTCGCCACAAGCACCGCAGTTTCCCCTGCCACAAACCTCGCCATGGCGGCGTCCTTTTCAGCGGGCGGCATCTGGCCGTGGACCAGCCCCACCCTGTCGCCCAAAGCCGCGCGAAGGTGGCGAAAGCGTTCTTCGGCGCTGGCATAGTCTACCACCTCGGATTCCTCGACCAAGGGGCAGACCCAATAGGCCTGTTGCCCTTCGGCCACGGCTTTGCGCAGATGGCCCACCACTTCGTCCAGCCGATCCGCCGAGACCATCGCGGTGCGGATGGGTTTCCGCCCCGCCGGTTTTTCGTCCAGCACAGAGACATCCATGTCGCCATGCGTCGCCAAAGCCAAGCTGCGCGGAATGGGCGTGGCCGTCATCACCAGCACATCCACCGCCTCACCCTTGGCCCCCAGTTCCATCCGCTGGGCCACACCAAAGCGATGCTGTTCGTCAACCACCGCCAACCGCAAATCCTTGAATTCTACATCCTTCTGAAAGACCGCGTGGGTGCCGACCAGAAGGGGAATCCGCCCCATCGCCAGATCTTCCAGCTTCATCGCCCGATCCCCCCCCCGGTCGCGCCCGGTCAGAAGCTCCAGCCGCACCCCCGCCGCCCGGGCCAGCGGGGCCAGCCCCTCGAAATGCTGGCGGGCGAGGATTTCGGTCGGGGCCATCATCACGCCCTGCCCGCCAGCCTCGACGGCGATCAACAGCGCTTGGAACGCGACCAGCGTTTTGCCCGAGCCCACATCGCCCTGCAAAAGCCGGTTCATCCGCAGGGGTAGGCCCATGTCGGCGGCAATCTCTTTGACCGCGCGGGACTGCGCGCCGGTCGGCGCATAGGGCAGGCTTTCCAGGACCTTGGCCCGCAAGGCCCCGTCACCCTTCGTCGCAATCCCCTTGCCCTTGCGGATGCGCGACCGGGCGATGGCCAGTGTCAGTTGATGGGCGAAAAGCTCGTCATAAGCCAGCCGCAGGCGCGCGGGATGGGTGAAGGCCAGCCCGGCGGCCCCGGTCGGGGAATGGGCCAGACGCAGCGCCTCCTCCCAATCCGGCCACGCCTCCCGCGTCTTCAGCGGCGGGTCGATCCATTCGGCCAAATGAGGCACCCGAGTCAGCGCCGCCGCTGCGGCCTTGGCGACCAGCCGCTGGGTGAGACCCGCACTAAGCGGATAGACCGGCTCATAAGCGGGGATCTCGGCGGCTTCCTCGACCCGCAGCACATGGTCGGGATGCACCATCTGCGCCACACCGTCGAAAAGCTCGACTTTGCCCGAGACCAGACGCTTTTGCCCGGTCGGTAGAAGCTTTTGCAGGTAATCGGCACGAGCGTGGAAGAAGACGAGCTGGAATTCCAGCTTCGCATCCCGGACATGCACCCGATACGGCCGCCCCTTGGTGCGCGGGGGGACGTGCATGCCAACCTCGACCTCCACCGTCAGCGTGGCGGGTGCCGTCACATCGCGGACCGAGTCGCGGCGGGTTCGGTCGACCCCGGAATGGGGCAGAAGGTACAAAAGGTCCTTTGGCCGCGCGACCCCCAGCGCCTCAAACGCCTTGGCAGCCTTCGGACCGACGCCCGGCAGCGTCTCCAGTTCCGCATAAAGCGGGAAAAGGCTCTCCGGACGGCTCATCCGCCAATCAGTGCCAGCCAGGCGTCTTCGTCGATCATCCTGACACCCAGCCTCTCGGCATCCTTGGCCTTGGACCCTGCGCCGGGGCCCGCGATCAGAAGATCGGTCTTGGCGCTGACGCTGCCTGCCACCTTTGCCCCCAAGGCTTCGGCACGCGCCTTGGCCTCGGCCCGGGTCATCTTTTCCAGGGTGCCGGTGAAGACCACGGTCTTGCCGGCGACGGGGCTTTCAGTAGCAGCTGCCTTGATCGGGAGGATGGTCAAAAACTTCATGAGCCGATCCACCTCGGCGCGTTCAGCATTGTAGGAATGCAGAGCGTCAACCAACGCACGGGCGCTGACCTCGCCAATTCCGTCGATGGCGGTCAACTCCTCCCATTCCGGCCCCGTGTAATTATGCGAAGCATCGATAGTTTTGATCAGCCTATCCCAGCCGCCATAGTGTCGGGCCAGCAATGTGGATGAGGTTTCGCCGATGTGGCGGATACCGAGTGAGAAGATCAGCCGGTCCAAGGGGATGCTGCGCTTGGCCTCGATGGCAGCGAAAAGCTTTGTAACGGAGGTTTCGCCAAATCCATCCCAGTTTTTCAGCTTTTGCAATGGGCTGGCTGCATCGCGGGCGGCCAGAGTGAAGACGTCGGCTGGGGTTTTCACCGGCAGGGTTGCGTCCCTGAAGAACATCTCCACCTGCTTGGCACCGAGGCCTTCGATGTCAAATGCGGATCGGCTGACGAAATGCTTAAGTCGTTCGACCGCCTGTGCGGGGCAGATGAGGCCACCGGTGCAGCGGCGGACGGAATCACCTTCCTCGCGATGTGCTTCGCTGCCGCATTCGGGGCATCGCTGGGGGAAGACGAAGGGTTCGGCGGCCGGATCGCGGCGCGTCAGGTCCACATCCGCCACCTTCGGGATCACGTCCCCGGCCCTGTAGACCTGCACCCAATCGCCGACACGGATATCCTTGCCGCCACGGATGTCCTCGCCCTTGCTGTCGCGGCCGGCGATGTAGTCTTCGTTGTGAAGCGTGGCATTGCTGACGACGACGCCTCCGACCGTCACCGGCTTCAGCCGCGCGACCGGCGACAAGGCACCGGTGCGCCCAACTTGGATGTCGATGCCGAGGAGTTCGGTCCAGGCAAGTTCGGCCGGGAATTTATGCGCAATCGCCCAGCGGGGGGTGGAGGAGCGGAAGCCAAGCCGCGCCTGCAGGGTCAAGTCGTTGACCTTGTAGACGACGCCGTCAATGTCATAGCCAAGGGTCGCACGTTGGGTTTCGATCTGGCGGTAATGGGCCAGCATCGCCTCGGGCCCGTCGCAAAGGACAGTCAGGGGGTTGGTCTGGAAGCCCAAGGCTCGCAGGTGTTGGATCGCCTCGAACTGAGTTGAGGCAAGGGGGGCAGAAAGATCGCCCCAGGCATAGGCAAAGAAGCGCAGGGGGCGACTGGCGGTGACGCTGGCATCCAACTGCCGCAACGACCCGGCGGCAGCGTTGCGCGGGTTGGCAAAGGTCTTGTCGCCCGCCGCTGTAGCCCGCGCGTTCAGGGCCGCGAAATCGGCGTGGGACATGTAGACCTCGCCCCGGACTTCCAGCACGTCGGGCGCGCTGGTCAGGGCCTGGGGGATATCGGCAATCGTGAGGGCATTGATGGTGACATTCTCGCCCACTTCACCATCGCCCCGCGTTGCAGCATGGATCAGGTCGCCGCCTTCATACCGCAGGGAGAGCGACAATCCGTCAATCTTGGGTTCCGCAGTATAGGAAAGCCCGCCCGTGTGACCCAGAAACTTCCGCACCCGGTCGTCGAAGTCCGTCACCTCTTCCGCCGCAAAGGCGTTCTCCAGCGACAGCATCCGCACCCGATGCGCGATCTTGCCGAAGCCATCGGCAGGGGCGGCACCGACCAGCTTGGTCGGACTGGTCATCTTCATCGCGCGTTCGATACCGGGAAACGCCGCCTCAAGCTCGGCCAATCGGCGCTTTAGCCGGTCATACTCGGCATCCGACAGCACCGGGGCATCGTCGCGGTGATAGGCAGTGTTGGCGTCAAGCACCTGATGCACAAGATCGGCCCATTCGGCGACCGCTTCGGGTTCCGTCATTGCCGCGACCGAAGGCACCACTTTCTCTCTCATCCCGTCACCCCTTCCCCTGACCCAATTCTTAGGGCCACGAAGAGGTCAGGACAAGTCAGGCGCTTTCTGCCAAGCGCGCAACGCCATTGGCGGGATCGCGCAGCACATAGCCCCGGCCCCAGACGGTTTCGATGTAATTGTCGCCGCCCGTCGCCTCGGCCAGCTTTTTGCGCAATTTGCAGATGAAGACATCGATGATCTTCAGTTCGGGTTCGTCCATGCCGCCGTAAAGGTGGTTCAGGAACATTTCCTTGGTCAGGGTCGTGCCTTTGCGCAGGGAAAGCAGCTCCAGCATCTGATATTCCTTGCCGGTCAGATGCACCGACTTACCCTCAGCCTCGACCGTTTTGGCGTCAAGGTTGACCGAAACCAGCCCGGTCTTGATGATCGATTGGCTGTGCCCCTTGGACCGGCGGATGATCGCGTGAATACGCGCCACCAACTCCTCACGGTGGAAGGGTTTGGTCAGGTAATCATCGGCACCGAAGCCAAAGCCCTTAAGCTTGTTTTCGGTATCATCGGCCCCGGACAGGATCAGAATCGGGGTTTCGACCCGTGCCTGCCGGATCTGACGCAGCACTTCATGCCCGCTCATGTCCGGAAGGGTCAGATCCAAGAGGATCAGGTCGTAATCATAAAGCTTTGCCAGATCGACACCATCTTCGCCCATATCCGTGCAATAGACGTTCAGGTTTGCATGGGTCAGCATCAATTCAATGCTGCGAGAGGTCGTCGGGTCATCTTCCACCAAGAGAATGCGCATTTGTCGGTTTCTCCGTCAAAAAAATCCTTCGTCGTTAACAAGATTGCGGGCCAATGGTTAACCGACAGTTACTTTGCCAGAGCGCGAGCGATAAACAATCTAAAGTTGTCTATATTTTTGAATGGCTGTGACTTTCAAACCCTGATCGCCGTGCCTTTCGACAGCATTGCGCCAAATCTGAAACTCTTCTTCCGACAGCGCATAGCGTTCCAACGCCTCGGTTTGCGGAATCAGCCCGTAGAGCACCGCCTTGACCACCACGGCCTTGCGGCTGGCCACCCAGCGGCGGGTATCGGGCGGGGGCAGATCCGCCCGGCTAAGAATGCTGCCATCGGGCAGGGTCACCTGCCTTGGGCCATCAACCTTTTTCAAGAACATCGTCCATTCCTCACATTTGCGGCAAGAATGGCGGAACAGCCTTAATCAATCCTGAAAGGGGGGATTGAGACTGCACAGCATTTTCATATATTACCGGTCATTCCCGCAACCCGGACAATGCCAATGCCGCGCGATTCCGCCCCGAACTCTCATGCCCCTAATTCCCTTGGCCTGCCCAAACCCCCGTCCCAGACGCGGGTGGTCGTTGCCATGTCGGGCGGTGTGGACAGCTCGGTCGTGGCGGCGATGCTGGCCGAGGAAGGCTATGACGTTGTCGGCGTAACTCTGCAGCTTTACGACCATGGTGCTGCGCTGGCCAAGAAGGGTGCCTGCTGTGCGGGTCGCGACATTCATGATGCGCGCCGCGTGGCCGAGACGATGGGTTTCCCGCACTATGTCCTCGACTATGAAAACACTTTTCGCGAAGCAGTGATCGAGGAGTTTGCCGACGCCTATCTTGCCGGCGCAACGCCGGTACCCTGCATCCGCTGCAACGAACGGGTGAAATTCAAGGACCTTCTGGCCACGGCCAAGGAGCTTGACGCCGATTGCATGGCGACCGGCCATTACATCCAGCGCAAGCTTGGGGGTTTGGGGCCGGAACTGCATCAGGCCGCCGATGCGGCGCGGGATCAAAGCTATTTCCTGTTCTCGACCACGCCCGATCAGCTGTCCTATCTGCGCTTTCCGCTGGGACATCTGGCATCGAAGGCCGAGACCCGCGCTTTAGCCGCGAAATACGGATTGCCGGTGGCAGACAAGCCCGACAGTCAGGACATCTGCTTTGTCCCGAACGGCAACTATGCCGCCGTGATCGAAAAGCTGCGCCCGGGTTCGGCCGATCCCGGTCAGATCGTGGACCTTGATGGCAACGTCCTTGGCGACCATCGCGGCGTGATCCATTACACCATCGGCCAGCGCAAAGGTCTGGGGCTCGGCGGCCTTGAAGACCCACTTTACGTCGTGAAGCTGGACCCCGCGATGCGGCGCGTCATCGTCGGCCCCAAGGCGGCGCTGTCGACGCGGATCATCCCGGTCCGGGAAATCAACTGGCTGGGCGACGAGGCCTTTGACTCGCGCGCCGAATGGCATCTGAACGTCAAGGTCCGTTCGACCCGCCCGCCGCGTGAGGCGATCCTTCGCCCTACCGGCCCGACCACTGCCGAGGTCGAGCTTCTGGCCGCCGAAGATGGGGTCAGCGCCGGGCAGGCTTGCGTTTTCTATGCCCCCGAGGGCAGCCGCATCTATGGCGGTGGCTGGATCTGGAAGGGACCATCCTCGTGAAGTCGCTCATTCTTGCGCTGGCCTTGGCCCTTCCCCTGCCCGCCTTGGCCGAAACCCGTGACGAACGGGTCGCCGCTGCGCAGGTCTATATAGATATGGCGCTGGCCGATTTCGACATGGAAGCGATGATCGGCATGCTTTACCAGCCGATCCTGGATCAGGTGACGGTCGGCGGTGCGGTGCTAACTGACGACCAACTGGGCAAGATCAAGGCACTCTATCTTGACGCTTTTTCCGAACCCTTGCCCGCCATGATGCGCGATCAGGCCGGGATCATGGCAGACATGTTCACCTTGGCCGAGATCACGGCGCTGACCGATTTCTACGCAACGCCAGAGGGCAAGTCGGTGATGGCCAAACTGCCACAACTGACCGCCGCGCAAGCGCCTGCGCTGAACAACTTCATCGGTGCCAAGATGCAAGAGCTTATGCCGCAGGTCCTGGCAATCGTGAACGGGGAAGAGCCGCCAGCACCGACGACGCAGCCCTAAGGCCGGGCGCCTCGCCCCCCTGACCCAGCCGTTCCATCGTCAGAGCCATCGCCGCTTTCTGGGCGGAGGGGTTGGCCAGCACAGCCTCGACCGCTGCCGCTATGGCGTCCGGCTTGCAGGCGGGACCAAGGAATTCTGGCACCACCCGCGTCTCGGTGACAAGGTTCACCAGCGTCACCGTGTCGATCAGCGCCGCCCGCTGCATCAGCCACCAGCTGACCCAGTGCATGTTATAGGCGATGACCATCGGGCAACCATTCGCGGCAAGCTCCAAGGACACCGTGCCCGAGGCCGCCAGCGCCACATTGGCGGCGGCAAAGGCGCCGCGTTTGGCGGGGGCATCCATGATGATCTCGGGCCGCACTGCCCAACCAGCGGTCAGGTCCTGCACCAGATCGGCCACCCCGCGCACCGTGGGCAGTGCAACCCGCAGGTCGGGATACTTCGCCTCCAGCCGCGCGATCACCTCGCCAAAGACCGGGGCAAGCCGCGTGACCTCCGACCGCCGTGACCCCGGCAGGGCCAGAAGCAGCGGACCCTTGCCCGCAAAGTCCGCGCGTTCGGCGTCCGAGGCCAGCGCTTCGGCCACCACCGGATGCCCGACAAAATCGCAAGTCATGCCCGCCGCCGTCATATAGGGCGGCTCGAACGGTAGGAGCGCCAGCACATGGTCCACAACCCGCGCCATCTTGGCCGCCCTCCCCGGTCGCCAGGCCCAGACCGAGGGCGCAACGTAATGAACGGTGCGGAACTCTGGCCGCGCGACTTTGACGATCCTCGCCACCCGCAGACAGAAATCGGGCGAGTCGATGGTAATCAGCGCTTCGGCGCCACTGGCCAGCGCCGCCTCGGCGGCCTCGCGGATCCGGCGTTTAAGTTGGAAATACTTGGGCAGAACCTCGGCAATGCCCATGACCGACAGCTCTTCCATGGGGAACTGGCTCTCCAGTCCTTCGGCCTGCATCAGAGGCCCACCCACACCGACAAACGAAACCCCGGGTGACAGCACCTTTAGCCCTGCCATCAAGGCCGCCCCCAGCCGGTCGCCCGAAGGCTCCCCCGCGATGAGGAAAAGCCTGAAGGGACCGCTCATCCCCGCGCCCAAAGGAACAGGCCCAGCTCCCCAGCCAGACGCTTCATTTCGGGCAAGTCCAGACAGACAACCGATCCCGCCTCAAAGGCCACGCCACCAAGTCCCGCCGCTTCCGCCGCCCGCAATGTCGCCGGGCCAAGCGTCGGCAGATCGATCCGCCGATCCTGCCCCGGCTTTGCCGCCTTGTAGAACAGCCCCCGTCCCCGCGACGGATCAGGCCGTGGGCCGGGCTTCAGCCTGGCAACCGCCGCAAGCATCGCATCGGTTCCGGGCAGCGCCTCGACCGCAAGGCACAGGCCCTGAGCCACTACCGCGCCCTGCCCGACATCGACTGCGCCAAGTGCTGCAACAATCACCGCCGCCCGCGTGGCATCCGCTTCATCCCGGGGCGTGACTTCGCCGACCAAGACTCCTGCACCCGGAAGCAAACCCGGCGCCACATCCTCAACCCCGGCCACAGTGAACCCGGACTCGGCGAAAATCTCCAAGACGACCCTCAAGGTAGCGTCATCTCCAGCCGCCATCGCCTGCATCAGGCGTGGGAGCAGAGTGACGGTTTCGGGGTCAATCAGCGCCGGGTCCAGTGCGGGGCGTTGCACGGCCCCAGCAAAGACCACCCGTTCAACCCCATGATCGCCCAGATGGCGCAGAAAGGGGGCCAGACGCTCAACCCTGAACTCGATATCTACCGCCAGACCTTCAGGCACAAAGCCTTTCAGCGAGGCCACCAGCGGCGGAACCGCCATCGCTTGCGCCAAGGCCGCGGGCAAGGCCCCGCGCCCGGCAATCAGCGCGGTTTTCGGCTCGCCGGTCACCGCCCGCCCTTCGGAGTCAGGAAACTGCGATCGGACTTCGACAGGATGAAATCGGCAATCTCGCGCACGAGGGGACTATCGCTTTCCTCGGCCAGCTTGCGGGCGCGGTCGACGAAACTGCCGTCTTCCTGCGCCAAGGTCTGATAGGCCGCGCGCAGCGCCGTGATCCCGGCCCGGTCCACACCCCGGCGCTTCAATCCCACAAGGTTCAGCCCGTCCAGCTCGCCGCGTGGGGCCTGCACCAGCCCATAGGGGATCACGTCATTCGTCACCATGGTGACCGCGCCGATGATGGCACCCTGCCCAACGCGCACCCATTGGTGAATGCCGGAAAGGCCGCCGACGATCACATCGTCGCCCAGCACGACATGGCCCGCGACGGCCACATTGTTCACCAGGATAACCCGGTTGCCGATCTGCGCATCATGGCCGACATGGGCGCCGGTCATGATCAGGCAGTCATCCCCAACCTGGGTCACCCCGCCGCCGCCGTCGGTGCCGGTGTTCAGCGTCGCCGCCTCGCGGATGCGGCACCGTTGGCCGACGATCAGCCGCGTATGTTCGCCATGATATTTCAGGTCCTGCGGCACCTCGCCCACGGTGGCGAAGGGAAAGATCACGCTGTCGTCACCAATCTCGGTCCAGCCGGTCACCACGGCATGGCTTTTCACCACCACCCTCGCACCCAGCGTGACCTCAGACCCGATCAGCGCGAAAGGGCCGACCACCGCGCCTTCGCCAATCACCGCACCAGGTTCGACGACCGCCGAAGGATGGATTTGGGCTGAGGGATGAATGGTCATGCTTTCGGAACGTCAAACATCGCCATAAACGTCGCCTCACAGGCCAGATCACCCTCGACCATGGCGCGGCCTTCGAACTTCCAGACCCGGCCACCACCGCGCAGCGCCTTGACATGCAGCTCCAGCACATCGCCCGGCACCACCTTGCGGCGGAACTTCACCCCGTCGACGCCCATGAAGAAGACCTTGGAGCTCTTGTCCACCAAGCCCATCGACAGGCCGACCAGAATGCCCGAGGTCTGCGCCATCGCTTCGATGATCATGACGCCCGGAAAAATCGGCATTCCCGGGAAATGGCCCTGAAACTGCGGCTCGTTGAAGGTGACGCATTTGATCCCGACGCAGCTTTCGTTGATCACGATGTCGCGGACCTTGTCGATCAGCAGGAACGGATAACGATGCGGAATGATCCGCTGAATCAGATCCAGATCGGCGGTTGTCGTGACGGCAGTATCCATGGTTCGCTTCCTTCCTGTCCGGCATCCAACCGGCCATCCCTCATGCGTTGCTAGCAAGTCATCCGAAAGGAGACAAGCGAACCGAACGGCTTAGGGAGCCTTCTTTATGGATTCCGCAAGCACCTTGTCGATCCGGGCAATCGCGTCATCTGTCACATCGACTGAATCGACCGAAACGATGACACTGGATTTGTCGAGAACAACTCCAGCGCCATAGTCAACTAGAATTTCACCTAGGATCGGAGCAGCAGCGGCAAGGAACTCTTTCACGTCCACGTCGCGGGCCTGGGCCAGATCGCGTGCTTTGGCGTCCTGTTCAGATCGGATCCGCTCGACCTTCTGGTCAAAGGCGTCGGCACGGACGGTGAATTCCTCGGCCGAAAGGGCCTTTCGCTGCACGGTCAGCGCCTGCTCTTCGGCGACAAGTTCCGCCTGGATCTTGTTGTTTTCCGCTTCAAGGGCTGCTGACGCCTGCTTCTCGCGCTCAAGGCTCGCTTTCCCAAAGGCGGATTCGCCGAACAACCGTTCCTGATCGACAACAAGAACTGCAGGAAGCGGTCCTTGCGCTACGGCCTCCTGGGCAAACCCAGCCCCAGCAAGACCGCAGGACATAAGGCAGATCAGGACGACCGGGCGCAGAGGCGCAAAGCCAGACCGCAACCGCGCCATCAGAACTGCGACGAGATGGTCAATTCGAAGTTCTGTTCCTTGTCGTAATCTTCCTTCATCAGCGCCTTGCTGAAGTTGAACCGCAGGGGCCCGATCGGCGTGGTCCAGAAGATCGACAGGCCAACCGCAGCGCGCGGATGGAAGCTGTCATCGACTGTCGACCCACCAAACCCGGCAGTGTTCGCCAAGCTCCAGACCGAGCCCACATCAAGGAAAGCGCCGCCGGTAATGCCGTATTCTTCAGGCAGACCCAACGGGAAATCGGCTTCAAAACGGGCGGCCGCAAACATGTCACCGCCAAGCGCGTCATTGCTGCTGGCTGCCGTATCCCGAGGACCGAGGCCGGCGCCCGAGAAGCCGCGGACTTTACCAGTGCCGAAATAGCGTTCGGTCACCCGGCTTGTGCTGTCGCCAAAAGTGGTGATGGCACCGCCTTCGAAAATCGCGCGGATCGTGACTTCCTCGTTCATGATCTTGGTCTCGGCCATGGCAAAGGCCGTCGACTGCACATATTGGGTATCCCCGGCCAGCCCGGCAAAATCCTGGCCAAAGCGCAAGACCATCCCGCCCTTCGGGTTCAGGCCGGATACCCGCGTGTCGTAGCTATAGGAATAGCCCAGCGACACGGTCGTCAAAGCGTCCTTCGCTTCTTCCGCGGCGATAATGGGCGAAAACCCGCTGTAGCTGGTCAATCGATCATTAGACACTCGGAACTTAAGACTCAACCGCGACTGTTCGCCCATCGGGAAGCCGATGCCAGTCGTCATGCCGACATTGCGCGTGTTGTAGACCGCATTGGCGTTTTCGGAGATATTGTAATAACCCCCGACCGAGAAGCTTAGGTCACGACCCAGCAATGCGGGTTCGGTAAAGTTGAAGCTTGAATTTTTGGTTTCGCCGCCAACGTTGATATCCACAGACACGTTTTGGCCCCGCCCAAGGAAGTTCGACTCAGCGACGCCAATGGCAAGACCCGCCCCTGTGTCGTTGGAATAGGACATGCCCAGCGTCAGCGAACCGGTCGGCTGCTCCACAACATCGACATTGACGACGACCTGATCAGGGTCAGTCCCCGGTTGGGTTTCGACCTGGGCATCCGAGAAGAAGCCAAGCGCGCGAATCCGTTCTGCCGACTGACGAATTTCGTTAGGGTTGAAGGGGTCGCCTTCGACAGTCGAGAATTGCCGGCGCACGACCTGATCCAGCGTTGTCGCATTGCCTTCGATGTCGATCCGTTCGACAAAGACCCGCTCGCCCTTGACGATCGCGAATTCGATGTTGACCTTCTGGCTGCGCTCGTCGCGGGTCAGCCTTGGTTCAACGCGGATGAAATTCAGCCCCTTCTTCAGGGCAACGCTTTCCATCCGGGAGATGTTGTTGTCGATCAGGACGGGCGAATAGGTCTGGCCTGTCTTGATCTTCTTGACCGCTTCGAAGTCTGCGGCATCGACGCCATCAACCTCCGAAACAACTGTCACTTCACCAATCTCGTGCGGCAGGCCTTCGCGAACCGTGAAGGTCACAAAGCTTGCATCACGCTCGCGGCTATAGTCGGCGCTGGCATCCAGCACTTCGAAATCGATGTAGCCACGCGACCGGTAGAATTCGGTCAGAACCTGTTTGTCCAGTTCCAGCCGCTCGGGGACATAGGTGTCCTTCTTGATGAAGTTCCGCAGCAGGCCTGCCTGCTTGGTTTCCAGCACTTGCCGCAAACGGCGGTCCGAAAAATCCTTGTTGCCGACAAAGGACAGCCGCTCGATTTCCGATACCTTGCCTTCGGTGATCTCGAAGACCAGATCGACCCGGTTGTCGGACCGGCGAATGATCTTCGGCGTGACGGTGGCCGCAAGACGGCTGCTGACCCGGTAAGCCTCGGCAATGGTAGAGGCGTCAGATTGTGCCATGCTGGGCGAATAGACCCTGCGCGACTGCGACTGGATATAGCCGACAAGGTCTTCGTCCTTGATCCGCTTGTTGCCTTCAAAGCTGATCACGTTGACGATCGGGTACTCTTTGACCCGGATCACAAGGGTCGATCCCTGCGGGTCAATCTCGACCGATTCGAAGAGACCCGAGTTCACAATCCGCTGGTAAGCATCATTCAGAATCGCTGCCGAAACAGCCTCGCCGCGACTGATTCCAGCGTAGGCGATGATCGTGGCGTTATCGACGCGCTCGTTGCCTTCGATCACAACGTTCGAAAAGGAAAAACTCTCGGCATAAGCTGGCGTCAAGAACGGCTGGGAAGTCGTTGCAAGGCTTACGAAAACCGCCGTTGCAAGCAAGCGGGCCCTAGCCTTCGCCCCGGACGACCGCCCCTTGGTCGCGCTGTGGGTCTTCTGCATTGTGGTCCCTCGCCGTGCTTTATGTGTCTTGGATTGACTAGCGGGAAAGCCAAGCTTTGTCAAAAGCCTGCGGTCCCTGTGGATAACTTTTCAACATCTGGTGTCGACCCGGGCTTGCTGCGCCCAGAACTCAGTTGCGTCAACCCGTAGCAAAACGATCACGCCACTGCCCTAGCCGCAAACAAGGTCGCGGCTCAGCGCAAACAGCATGAGGAAGATTACCAGCGAAAAGCCCGCCGCCATCAGAATGTTCAGCACCCTGGGCGAGGGCTTTCGCCGGGCGACCGCCTCATAGGCGTGAAACATAAGATGCCCACCATCCAGAACCGGAATCGGGAACAGATTCATGATCCCGATCCCAAGCGAAAGACCGGCAAGGACGGTCAGGAAGCTTTCGATCCCGATGCGAGCGGCATCCCCCATCGTCTCGGCAATGGCGATAGCACCGGAAAAGCCGCAGGTGCTGATCATACCCTTGATCATCCGGTTCAGGCCGCTGAACATCGAAACTGTCATGCTCTCGATGGTCCAGGCCGCGCCGGTCACCATTTCCCACGCACCCGGCGTCCGTGTTCCCGGCTCAAACGGAAGGCCCGAGATCAACCCGATCAGATAGCGTTCGGTCAACTCGCCCGTCCCGTTTTCAGGCGCGATCTGCAACCTTGGGGTCAGCGAAAGCTCAAACGTCTTGCCATCACGCCAGACAGTCAGCGGCACCGGGGCACCCTTGCTGGTCTTCACGATCGTGACCAATTGGTCGAAGGCCAGAATGTCTTGACCGCCCGCGCGCAGAATTACGTCACCCGCCTGAATGCCTGCATCTAGCGCAGCCGAGCGCAAAGCGACCTGGCCCACGACCACTGCATTCGGATGCGGGCCAGTGACTGAAACCTCGGATCCGTCGCGTCGGACAGTATATTCAACCGTGGCCTTGGCCTTCGACGCCTCTTTTGCAATGGAAAAGCTGTCCCAATCCGGGGTCGGAACCCCCTCGATGCCCAGAATCACATCGCCTTCGTGCAGACTGTCCCCGGCCAAAGGCAGCGCATGCAACTTGCCAACCGTGGGTTCTTCACGAATGACGCCGGTCATCAGAAGCAGCCCGGCGTAAAGCACGAAAGCCAGGATGAAATTCGCCAGCGGCCCGGCAAAGACCGTCGCCGCCCGCGCCCAAAGGGGGGCACCGGCCATCGTGTGGCGCTTTTCCGTCTCGGAAAGACCGGCCACATCGACCTGCCGAACCGAACTGGCATCGGCATCGCCCAGGAATTTCACATAGCCGCCGAACGGAATGGCCGCCACTTGCCACCGTGTTCCGCGCTTGTCCGTGCGGCTGAACAGGATCGGGCCAAAGCCCAGCGAGAAGACCTCGGCATGAATGCCTGACCAGCGGCCGACGATGTAATGGCCGTATTCGTGGACGAAGATGATGATCGACAGCCCGATGATGAAAAAGACCGTCGTCCAGGCCGTGCCGCCAAGCATTGCCGCTATGTCGCTCATCTTTGGCCCCTTTCGCCCAGTCGGGCTGCAATCTCGGCTGCTCTTAGCCTTGCGGCCTGATCCATCGCCAGCACATCCGCAAGCGACATGATCACGTTTTCGGGTCCGAAGTCCCGGTCAAGCACTGACAGAGTTTCCGCCACGACCTCTGCCATCGCCATGAAACCCAGCTTGCCGGCCAAAAACCAGTCCAGCGCCACGTCCTTGGCCGCGTTGAACGCCGCCCCCGCAAGACCACGCCGCGCCATCACCTCGCGCGCCAAGCCCAAAGCCGGATAGCGCGCAGGATCAGGCGCGCGGAACGTAAGGCTGCCGATCGCCGCGAAATCCAGCCGGGCCACGGGCAAAGCCTCACGCCGGGGCCAGTTCAGCGCATAGCCGATCGAGTGGCGCATGTCGGGTGCCCCCAGATGCGCCATGATCGCGCCGTCACAGTAGCCGACCATCGAATGGATCAGGCTTTCGGGATGCAGGATCACCTCGATCTGATCGGGCAGCACACCAAAGAATTCCCGCGTCTCGATCACCTCAAGCGCCTTGTTGAACATGGAGGCGCTGTCGATGGTGATCCGCTGTCCCATCGCCCAGTTCGGATGCGCCAAGGCGTCCTTGACCGTGGCCTTCGCCAGCCGCTCCATCGGCCAGTCGCGCAACGCCCCGCCCGAGGCCGTCAGGATGATCCGCTCGACCGTAGTGATGTCTTCCCCGACAAGCGCCTGAAAGATTGCCGAGTGTTCACTGTCTACCGGCAGAATGCGCGCGCCATGCCGCGCCGCCGTCGCCATCAGCAATGGCCCAGCCGTCACCAGACTTTCCTTGTTTGCCAAGGCCAAGGTGGCTCCTTGGGCCAAGGCGCGCAGACCCGGCACCAGACCCGCCGCGCCGACAATCGCGCTCATCACCCAGTCGGCGGGGCGGTCGGCAGCTTCGGCAATTGCCTCGGGCCCCGCCGCCACTGCGACCCCGGTGCCCACCAGCCGCTCACGCAAGGCAGGCAAACCGGCAGGATCGGCACAAACCGCAATCTCGGGCCGAAGCTCACGCGCCATGTCGGCCAGTCGCGCGACATTCTGACCCCCGGTCAGGGCAACAAGCTGAAAGGCCTCCCGCCCCCCTGCCCTCTGGATCAGATCAACCGTCTGCTCGCCGACCGAACCGGTCGCGCCAAATATTGAAATCCGGCGCACCCCTCAGCCCCCGATCAGGGTAGCGACTGGTACAACAAGACCGACAAGCTGGATCACGACCACAGCGCCGATAAGCGCGTCAAACCGGTCAAGCACACCGCCATGACCGGGGATAAGGTTCGACGCATCCTTGACCCCCGCCCGCCGCTTGACCCAGCTTTCGGCAATGTCGCCCATCTGCCCGGCAAAGGCCACCAACACCGAAACCGGCACCAAAAGCCAGTCAGCCCCGCCGAACCAGACGAACCCCGCCCCAACCAGCGCCGCTCCGATCCAGCCAGCGATAGTGCCCGACCATGTCTTCTTCGGGCTCACCTTCGGCCAGAACTTCGGCCCGCCCAACATGCGCCCGGCAAAATACCCCAGCACGTCCGAGGCCACGACGACCGCGATCACCCAGACGATCACCGAAATCCCGGTCTCAGTGCGCAGTTGAACCAGCCCGTAGCCCGCAAACATGATCGCGACCGAATAGATTGCGGCAAGCACGCGATCCCGCCGCTCGGTTGCCAGAAAGGCCGCCGCCGGACAGAGCAACACCACCAAAGCAATCATCGGGTTCAGAATCAACGCCAAGCCCAGCGAAACAACCGCGTTAAACCCAAGCTGAACCGGAGAGCCCTCTTTCCAGGGCGCAGTCATGCCCGCCAGTTCCCAGATCATCACTCCGGTTACCACAATGGCAAAGGCATCAAAGGGCAGGCCGCCGACCCAGATTTCGAACGCCCCAACCGCGACCATCACGATGGCCGAAAAGACCCGCTTGCGCAGATCGCCCCACCGACCGACCGGAACCGGTTCGCTCATATCTTCGCCCCTCCAAATCGCCGCTCGCGGTTGGAAAACCGCTGGACGATGGCCGCAAGCTCCTCGGGCGTGAAATCGGGCCAAAGGGTCTCGGTGAATTCATATTCGGCATAAGCCGCCTGCCAGGGCAGAAAATTCGACGTCCGCATCTCTCCACTGGTTCGGATCACCAGGTCCGGATCGGGCAAGCCCCCTGTATCCAGCTTTTCGGCAAAGGCCGCTTCGTTCAGGTGGCGCGGGTCCAGAATGCCCGCCGCAGCTGCCTCGGCGATCTTGCGGACCGCGCGGATAATCTCGTCCCGCCCGCCATAGTTGACCGCCACCGTCAGGTTCAACCGATCATTCCCCGCCGTCCCCGCCTCGATCCCCGCCATCAGGCGTTGCAGCTTCGGGTCCAACCGCCCGCGTTCGCCAATGAACCGCAGCCGCACCCCGGCCTTGGCCAGCTTGTCGGCCTCACGTTCAATATATCCGGCGAAAATTGCCATCAGACCAAGCACTTCTTCGGTGGAGCGTTTCCAGTTTTCTGTTGAGAAGGCGTAGAGCGTCAGCCACTTGATCCCAAGATCAGGGCAGGCCTTGACGATCTGGCGCACCCGTTCGGCACCCTTGCGGTGGCCGACCAGACGCGGCCAGCCCCGGTTGGTGGCCCAGCGACCATTGCCATCCATGATGATCGCCAGATGGGTGACCGGCCTCGTCTCAGACAGGATCTGCACGCCCTTCGACACTTCGGCCACCCTTCGCCGTCAGACCTGCATGATCTCGGCCTGCTTGGACTCAAGCGCCTTGTCCACCGCAGCAATCGCCTTGTCGGTCATGTCCTGCACTTCTTCCGACCACATCTTCTGGTCGTCCTCGCCCATGCCCTTGGCCTTCTTGATCTGATCCATCCCGTCGCGCCGCACGTTGCGGATCGCGATCTTGGCATTCTCGGCATAGCCCGCAGCAACCTTGGTCAACTGCTTCCTACGTTCCTCGTTCAGTTCCGGGATCGGCAGACGAATGAGTGGCCCGTCGGTGACCGGGTTGATCCCGATCCCCGATTCGCGGATCGCCTTTTCGACCTTCTGGATCATCCCCTTGTCCCAGACGTTGATCACCACCATCCGGGGTTCCGGCACGTTCACCGTCCCCAGCTGAGTGATCGGGGTCATCTGGCCATAAGCCTCGACCTGGATCGCATCGACAATCGAGGCCGACGCGCGGCCGGTGCGCAAGCTGGCGAATTCGTGCTTCAGCGCCCCCATCGCGCCATCCATGCGGCGCTGGATGGCGTCGGTGTCGATCTCGATATCTTCATGTGCCATGGGACATGTCCTTCGTTTCGTCTTGGGCCCAAGTTCTGGTTTCGGGCCCGCAGGATTTCCGGCTCTATAGCAGAGCGACGGGCCGGGGGTATAGGCCTAAGCAAATGCCTTTCGTGCAGATGTCGCGCAGCCTTTGGTTAACATCGCGCAGGCCGTTGCAGTGGAAGACGGAAGCAAGATGCAAGGAAGACGCAGGCAAGACGTTTGCCACCGGCACCGAACGCCCCGTTACCACAGCGTTCGCAAACCCTTAGCCCTGCACCCTTGTATATGTCCCCTCACCCGCCAAAATCCCCCGGAACCCGCCCGGTTCGTCCAGCGAAAAGACGATGATCGGCAGGTCGTTGTCGCGGGCTAGTGCAATCGCCGTCGCGTCCATCACGCCCAGATGCTTTTCCAGCACCTCGTCATAGGTGACATGATCATAGCGCTTGGCGTCAGCGTACTTCTTCGGGTCCTTGTCATAAACCCCATCGACCTTGGTGCCCTTGAAGATCGCCTGACAGGCCATTTCGCTAGCCCGCAGCGTCGCTGCTGTATCGGTGGTGAAATAGGGGTTTCCGGTTCCGGCGGCAAAGATGCAGACCCGCTTCTTCTCCAAGTGCCGCACGGCCCGGCGGCGGATATAGGGCTCACAAACCTGATCCATCGGGATCGCGCTGATGACACGGGTGAAGACCCCGATCTCCTCCAGCGCCGATTGCATCGCCAGCGCGTTCATCACGGTGGCAAGCATTCCCATGTAGTCCGCCGTCGTCCGCTCCATCCCCTGAGCAGACCCTTGCAAGCCCCGGAAGATGTTGCCGCCACCGATGACCATGCAGATCTCGACCCCAAGGTCGCGGACCGATTTCACTTCCTGAGCGATGCGCGCGACAGTCGGCGGATGCAGGCCGAACCCCTGATCCCCCATCAGCGCCTCGCCCGAGATTTTCAGCATCACGCGGCTGTATTTCTTCGCCGCCGCCCCGTTATCGGTCGCTGCTTTGGACATGAGTCCCCCCTGCATTTCGCTTTGTCATTGGACTGGGACGCAAAATGTCGCAAAACCGTCGCAGGTTCAACCGCAGATCGGGCACAAGGGCGATGAAACTCGACTTCATCTCGCGTGAGGCACCCGTGCTGATTGCAGGCCCGACCGCCAGCGGCAAATCATCGCTGGCGATGGAGCTTGCAGCCCGCGATGGCCGCCTGATCGTGAATGCCGACGCGCTGCAGGTTTACGGCAACTGGCGCATCCTGACCGCCCGCCCCTCACCGGCAGATGAGGCCGCCCAGCCCCATGCGCTTTACGGCCATATCGCGCGGGACCAGACCTATTCCGTCGGCCATTGGCTGCGTGACGTGACCCCTCTCCTCACCCGCCCCGTGGTTGTGGTCGGCGGCACCGGGCTGAACTTCACTGCCCTGACCCGTGGCCTTGCCGAAATCCCTGATACCCCACCAAAGGTTCGCAGCCTGGCCGATGCCCGCATTGCGACGGAAGGTCGTGCCGCCCTTCTGGCCGAGCTTGACCCCGAAACCGCCACCCGCATCGACCCCCTGAACGGCGTCCGCGTTCAACGCGCTTGGGAGGTGCTGCAAGCGACCGGGCGCGGGCTGGCCAGCTGGCAGGACGACACCCCGGCCCCGCTTCTGCCGATGACAAGCGCCGAGGCGCTGGTCCTTCGGCCCGAAGTGGATTGGTTGAACGCCCGCATCGACCGGCGCTTTAACCAGATGCTGACCGAAGGCGCGTTGGATGAGGCGCGTGAAAACCTGGGCGACTGGAACCCGAAATTGCCGTCGTCCCGTGCCATCGGCGCCCCCGAACTCATCGCTCATCTTCGCGACGAAACCAGTCTGGAAACAGCCATCGCCGGTGCCACTCTGGCCAGCCGTCAATATGCCAAACGACAACGCACATGGTTCAGATCGAACATGTTGGGATGGACGCAGCTTTCCCTTCCATAATATGGGTTTGCGACAAGATGTTGAGGTTGTCTCTGCCGTCCTACACATCTGGAATACCCAAAATGCAACAGTTTTCGAACAAGTTTTGCGATCCGGGAATTTTCCTCTTGGGTTCGCCGAATCAGGCTGCTTAACTGCCTAGGTTCGCGCCAAAATCTGGGGATCTGCCGCATGATGTTCAAAAGCCAAGCTAGTTCTGCGCTGCGTCTGGTGGCCATTCCGCGGCTTGCAGCCGGCGGGCGGTGGCGGGTGGAAGCGATGCGTTCGCTCTCGGAACCTTGCCTGCTTTGGTTCACCAAGGGCCAGGGCAGAATCACGATCTCGGGGGTGACGCGCGGCTACACGGCACATAATGCGGTCTTTATCCCGGCAGGCGTCATGCATGCCTTCGAAGCCGGGCCGCAGGTTTTTGGCTCTGCCGTGTTCTTCGGGCGCAATTCCGGCACCGTCTTGCCGAAGTCTGCGCTGCATCTGCGCATCCGCGAAGTGTATCCGCAGCAGGAAATCAACATCCTGCTTGATTCGCTGCAGCGCGAATTTGAAAGCAGCACACCCGCGCATGACCGCGCGACCGAGGCCTATGCCGGGCTCATCGGCGTCTGGCTGGAGCGGCAGGCCCGCAAGGCCGATGTCATCGAAGCCCCGCGTCAGGATGCAACCCGCCGCCTCGTTGCCCGGTATACTGCCCTGCTGGAGCGGAATTTCCGCACCGGGATGGGTGTGTCTGACTTCGCGACTGCGCTTGGGGTGACCTCGACGCACCTCACGCGCTGCTGCAATACGGCCTGCGGTCGCCCAGCCAGTGCCCTGCTGCAAGACCGCCGGATCTTTGAGGCCCGCAAGCTATTGTCGGAAACCAAGACCCCGGTCGGCAAGATCGCTGAACAGCTTGGCTTCAACTCGCCCGCCTATTTCACCAGGGCCTTCCAGCACCTGACCGGGAAATCTCCGTCCACCTTTCGCCGCACAGGCTGATTTTTGACCATCCAGATGACAGTTTCGACGCATTGATGTCGCAAACGGGATATGTTGGTCGAATCTAGTCGTTGACGCACGGCCAAAGAAAGTGCGCAATGATGCGTGGGGAGGTACACCAAACCCGCCGTTGCCGGAACTGCCTGGACCCTTGGTCCGGGTGCGACCGGAAGCGGCCAAAAGGTGTAACCGATACCGCCAAAAGCCTGTCAGGGAGACACGAATGAAAGACATGATCCACACGGCGGATGTTCATCCGGCCGCAAAGATGTACGCCAAGGAAGTCGTTGCCGGCAAACTGAGCCGTCGCGAATTCCTCGTCCGTTCGACCGCCCTTGGCGTGTCGGCGGCGGCAGCCTACGGGATGCTTGGCCTTGAAGCGCCAGTGATGGCGCAGGATGCGACCATGGGCGGCACGCTGCGCATGTCCATGGAACTTAAGGCGCTGAAAGACCCGCGCACCGCTGACTGGTCGCAGATCTCGAACGCGACCCGCGGCACTCTGGAATACCTCGTCGAATACAATGCCGACGGTTCGCTGCGCGGCATGCTGCTGGAAAGCTGGACCGCAAACGCCGATGCTACCGGCTATACGCTCAAGGTCCGTCCGGGCGTCAAGTGGAACAACGGCGACGACTTTACTGCCGACGACGTTGCAAACAACATCGCACGCTGGTGCGATGGCCGCGTGGCCGGTAACTCGATGGCCTCGCGCGTTGCTTCGCTGTGCGACGAGATCACCGAAACCCAGCCCGATCCGGCTGACGCCACCAAGACCGTCGAAGTTAAGATCCTGCAGCAGACCGCTGGCTCGATTACCGTCGTCGATCCGCTGACAGTGGAACTGAAGCTCAAGGCCGCTGACATCGCGCTGATCGTCGGCCTGGCTGACTATCCGGCTGCTGTTGTTCACAGCGCCTATGACAACGGCGATCCGACGAACGCTGTCGGCACCGGCCCCTACCTGATCGAGACCATGGAAGTCGGCGTGAAGTGCCACCTGGTCAAGAACGCCAACCACACCTGGTGGGGCACCGCTGTCTATGGCGGCCCGTACCTTGACCGCATCGAATACACCGACCTTGGCACCGATCCGGCTGCCGAAGTCGCTGCTGCCGGTTCGGGCGAGATCGACGCCACCTACCAGTCAGTCGGCGAATTCATCGACCAGCTTGACGGTCTGGGGTGGTCCAAGTCGGAAGCCGTTACCGCTTCGACCATCGCGGTCCGCTTCAACCAGCAGGCCGAAGAGTACAAGACCAAGGAAGTCCGCACCTCGCTGATCAAGGCCGTGGACAACAATATCGTCCTGGAACTTGGCTATTCGAACCTGGGCAAGCCGGCTGAAAACCACCACGTCTGCCCGATCCACCCCGAATACTTCGCCCTGCCCCCGCTGACGGTTGACGCCGCCGGTGCCAAGGCCGGGATCGAAGCTGCCGGGTTGGCTGATTTCGAGTTCGAACTGATCTCGCTGGACGACGCATGGCAAGCGGCCACCTGTGACGCGGTTGCAGCACAGATCCGTGACGCGGGTATCAACATCAAGCGGACCACGCTTCCGGGCTCGACCTTCTGGAACGACTGGCTGAAGTACCCGTTCTCGGCAACCGAGTGGAACATGCGTCCGCTTGGCGTGCAGGTTCTGGCGCTGGCCTACAAGACGGGCGTGGCATGGAACGAGTCGGCCTTCGCCAATGCCGAGTTCGACGGACTGCTCGACAAGGCAGTATCGATTGCTGATGCTGGCGAACGTTCCGCTGTGATGGAGCGGATCGAACAGATCATGCAGGAAGAAGGCGTGATGGTTCAGCCCTACTGGCGCTCGATCTATCGCCACTTCGATGCGAAGGTCAAAGGCTGCGAAATGCACCCAACCTTCGAACATCACCACTACAAGTGGTCGATCTCTGCCTAAGGCAATCGACCCGGATAAGGTGCGCGGGGGAAACTCCGCGCACCACCTCCCCCTCTCCCGCCCTGCGGGCGAGCGATTTTTTGCGCCCTGATCGGAGCCGGACATGCTGAAGTTCGTCATCAAACGCCTATTCGTGATGCTTTTGACGGCATTTGCACTGACCTTCATCGTCTTTTGGTTGACCAACCTGCCGCCGAACCTGGAGAAACTGGCCAAATCCGAGGCCGGAACCCGGATTTCGGATGCCGAGGTTGGCACCTGGCTGTCCGAGAACGGCTATGATTCTTCGCCGCTGAACCGTTATGGTCAGTGGCTTGGCCTTTTGCCCGGCTGGACAGGGACGGCCCAGAATGGAACGCCCACTGGGCGCTGCCTTGAAAAGGACGCCGATCCTGCCACCGCTCCCCGCTTCTGCGGGCTTTTGCAGGGCGACTGGGGCCAGTCCAGCGTCTTCAAGCTTCCGGTGTCGCAGGTGATCGGACGTTCACTGTCGTTAACCGGCTGGCTGATGTTTGCGGTCATGGCGGTCATGGTGCCAACTGCGCTTTTCCTTGGGGTTCTGTCCGGGATGCGGGAAGGTTCGCGCACCGACCGGTTGCTGTCCGCCTTCTCGATCGCGTCGACGGCTACTCCTGAATATGTTTCTGGCGTCGTGTTTATCGCCCTTCTTGCCTCGCCTATGTCCGGGTTATCACCGTTTTTGTCCGGCGCGGGCTGGATCGAAGGTAGGACGCTGTTCATGGGCACCGCGACCAGCGCCATGGAGGACATCAACTTCTGGAACTTCGCACTGCCGGTGATGACCATCGCGCTTTACGGCATCGGCTATATCGCCCGAATGACCCGCGCTTCGATGACCGAGGTGATGACCGCCCAATACATCCGCACTGCGCGGTTGAAGGGCGTTGGCTTTCGGCAGGTCGTTGTGCGTCACGCGCTAAGAAACGCGCTGATCGCGCCTTTCACCGTGATTATGCTGCAATTCCCTTGGCTTCTGAACGGCGTCGTGATTGTCGAGACCCTGTATAACTACAAAGGCTTCGGCTGGACGCTGGTGCAAGCCGCCGGCAACAACGACATCGAGCTTCTGCTTGGCTGTTCCGTCGTCGCCGTGGTCCTTGTCCTGATTACGCAACTGATCTCGGACATCGGCTATGTCTTCCTCAATCCCCGCATCCGGCTGTCTTAAGGAGCTCTGAGCATGGAACCTTTGTCCTGGGGCCAGATTCTTCTTGCCGCACTCCAGCAATTTCTGCCGGTTTGGGTTGCGTTGATCGTGACCTTCGCCCTGTCGATCCGCTACAAGCGCAAGCTGGCGCTTTACGGCAAGCTGTTCGACAGCCCGGTCGGCATGATCGGCTTTGCCATCGTGATGTTCTGGGTCTTCACTGCCTTCTTCGCCGACTGGATCATCACCATGGATCCCTTGGCGCAGTTCTCGGGCTCGAAGAACGCCGTGCCGGGCTCGGCCCTGACGGCACCCGATCCGGACGCCTATACCCACTTCCTGCTGGGTGCCGACCACGTTGCCCGCGATGTCTTCAGCCGGATGGTGATGGGCGCGCGCGAAGTGCTGAAGATCGCCCCCGCAGCCACGCTTTTCGCCTTTATGGTCGGGATCACCCTTGGCCTTCCCGCGGGCTATGTCGGTGGCAAGCTTGACACGGTGATCTCGTTCATCGCGAACCTTGTGCTGGCCTTCCCGGTGATCCTGCTGTTCTACCTGCTCGTGACACCGGAGATTATCGTCATCGGCATCCCGACCTACATGGCCGCGATCCTGTTTCTGTTCCCGATTTTCTTCATCGGGATACTGATCAACTCGCGCTATTTCACCAACCCGCCGCAGCGGAACCTGTACCTTGGCATCGCCATGGCGATCTGCGTCTGGGCCTATATCGGCCTTGCCTTCAACGCCGACCCCCTTGGCGTCTGGGGGATGAGCCCGAACCTGCTGAACGTCTTTGTGTCCGTGGTCTTCGTGAACTCACCCGGTGTGTTCCGGATCGTGCGCGGCATGGTGATGGACATCAAGACCCGTGACTATGTGGCGGCAGGCCAGACCCGGGGCGAAGGGGCCTGGTATATAATGCTATGGGAGATTCTGCCCAACGCACGGGGCCCGCTGATCGTCGATTTCTGCCTTCGGATCGGCTACACCACCATCCTTCTGGGTACGCTGGGCTTCTTTGGCCTTGGCGTCAGCCCAGAAAGCCCGGACTGGGGCTCGACCATCAACTACGGCCGCAAGCTTCTGGCCATGGTGCCCCACCCCGCCCTTGCCCCTGCCCTTGCCCTGATGAGCCTTGTTTTGGGTCTGAACCTCCTCGCCGATGGTTTGCGCGAAGAAAGCCTGAAGGATTGATGCCATGAGCGATACCGCAAAAGACACCGGCTGGGACCCGTCAAAGCCGATCCTCGAGATCAACAACCTCTCGATCTCGTTCTTCACCCGCCTGCGTGAAATTCCAGCAGTGATGGATTTCTCTTGCAGTGTCATGGCCGGTGAGGCCATGGGGCTGGTGGGCGAATCCGGTTGCGGCAAGTCGACCGTGGCGCTGGCCGTGATGCGCGAGCTTGGCAAGAACGGCAAGATCACCGCCGGGACGATCAAGTTCAAAGGCCGCGACCTGACCAACATGAACCAAGAAGAGCTGCGCCAGATTCGCGGCTCGGAAATCGCGATGATCTATCAGGAACCGATGGCATCGCTGAACCCGGCGATGAAGATCGGCGCGCAGCTGGCCGAAGTGCCGATGATCCATTCCGGCATGTCGAAGGAAGACGCCTGGAAACTGGCCCGCCAGATCGTGGCCGATGTGCGCCTGCCCGACCCCGACCGGATCGTGAACGCCTATCCGCATCAGCTTTCGGGTGGCCAGCAACAGCGTATCGTCATCGCCATGGCGCTGATGGCCAAGCCCGCGCTTCTGATCCTAGACGAACCGACCACCGCACTTGACGTGACGGTCGAGGCGGGGATCGTCGATCTGGTCAAGGACCTGGGCGAGAAGTACGGCACGTCCATGCTGTTCATCAGTCACAACCTTGGCCTGATCATGGATGTCTGCGACCGGCTTTGCGTCATGTATTCCGGCGAGGCGGTCGAGACGGGCAATGTCGTCCAAGTCTTCGACAAGATGCGCCACCCCTATACTCAGGCGCTGTTCCGCTCGATCCCCTTGCCAGGTGCCGACAAGAACTCCCGGCCCCTCATCTCCATTCCCGGCAACTTCCCGCTGCCGCACGAACGCCCGCAGGGCTGCAACTTCGGCCCGCGCTGCGACTACTTCCAGGACGGGCGCTGCAATGGAACCGATATCCCGATGTCGGAGGTTCCCGGCGATGACCGCCACGCCAGCCGCTGCCTGCGCTGGACCGAAATCGACTGGGCGGCACCCATTGCCAAGCGTGAGGTGAAGCAAAAGGCCGAGATCGGCAAGGTCGTCCTGAAAATGGAGGATCTGAAGAAGTACTATTCGGTGTCCTCCGGTGCCTTCGGCGGCGGGGCGAAGAAAGTGGTCAAGGCCAATGAGACGCTCAGCTTCGAGGCGCGGGAGGGCGAGACGCTGGCCATCGTCGGCGAAAGCGGCTGCGGCAAGTCGACCTTTGCCAAGGTGCTGATGGGGCTGGAAACGGCAACCAGCGGCAGCATCATGCTGTTTGACGAAAACGTGCAGTCGACGCCGATCCAGAAGCGCAACACCGACATGGTGTCCTCGGTGCAGATGGTGTTCCAGAACCCCTTTGACACGCTGAACCCTTCGATGACCGTTGGTCGCCAGATCATTCGGGCCTTGGAGATCTTCAAGCAGGGCAAGTCCGACGAAGAGCGGCACAACCGCATGCTCGAACTTCTGGATCTGGTGAAACTCCCGCGCGCCTTTGCCGAACGGATGCCGCGCCAGCTTTCCGGTGGCCAAAAGCAGCGCGTTGGCATTGCCCGCGCCTTTGCCGGTGGGGCGAAGGTGGTGGTTGCGGATGAACCGGTTTCGGCGCTGGACGTTTCGGTCCAGGCCGCAGTCACCGACCTGCTGATGGACATCCAGCGCGAGAACAAGACGACGCTTCTGTTCATCTCACACGACCTGTCCATCGTCCGGTATCTCTCCGACCGGGTGATGGTGATGTATCTTGGCCATGTGGTCGAAATGGGCACCACCGATCAGGTGTTCCAGCCGCCCTATCACCCCTATACCGAGGCGCTTCTGTCGGCCGTGCCGATCGCTGACACCAAGGTCATCCGCAAGCGGATCGTGCTGGAAGGTGACATTCCTTCCGCGATGAATCCGCCGCCCGGCTGCCCGTTCCAGACCCGCTGCCGCTGGAAATCGCAGGTTCCTGGTGGGCTATGCGACCGCGAAATGCCGCCAATGCAGACGCTTGAGGGTGGTCACCAGATCAAGTGCCACCTGTCGGTCGAGGTGTTGAACTCGATGGAACCGGTGATCAAGATCGCAGCCGAATAGGGGCCTTTTGCGTGAGTCGGTCGCAAGGGTTAACGACCGGCTCACTCCCCTCGACGGAAGACGGAAGGAAGACGCGCGGAAGACAGTTGGAAGACACCGCTTCCGCCGCTAACGCCTTGGATTGACGCCCAGATCATCGGTGTTTTAGACAGTTGCCCGAGGCGCGCAAAGGTAGGTGGGCAATAGTGCCAACCCTACCCAAGAATTGCCTTCACGTAATTCTCGGTTTCCTCGAAGTCCGGCACGCCATTCGCCTCTTCGACCGCCCCCGGACCGGCGTTATAGGCCGCCAGCGCCAGTTTCCAGCTGCCGAACTTGTCGTACATCATCCGCAGATAGCGCGCGCCGCCGTCAAGGTTCTGCGCGGGGTCGTCGATATCTACGCCCAAAAGCCGCGCGGTTCCAGGCATCAGCTGCGCCAGACCCGTCGCCCCCTTGCCAGATACAGCCGCAGCATTCCATCCGCTTTCCTGCTGGATCAGGCGCAGGAACAGGTCTTCCGGCACCCCATGTTCGGCCGCAGCGGCCTTGGCCATTTCAAGGTATTCGCCCTTGTAGGACCCGGCATAGTTTGGAACCGACTCATCCCCCGCCGCCTCATCCGCTTCGTAATCCGGACGATACTTGACCGAACCGCTGTATTGGTTGGCCAGTTTGTCGTCGATCAGCGCAGCCTGCGACTCGAAGATCGCCTTGCGCGACTTGGTCGAGCCGGTCAGGATCAGCCCCTCGGCCATGCCAGAGGCAGGCAACAGCACAAGAACTGTCGCCTTCACCGCAAGATTGAGCGTCTTTCTGATCAAATCCGATCCCGCAGGCAACGCATCCATGGATGCAACAGGTGGGAATATAACGATTTCGTCCCGATTTTCCAGCCGCGAATTCCGAAGGCCGCAAAGGGTTGGCGAAAGCCTGCCCGTTGGACCAGTTTTGCCGGATTGCGGCTGCTCCTGCACAAGGTATAGGTTTGTTAACCAAGCTCGGCAAAGCTGCCGCAATGACACATCAGGGAGATTCGCATGGCGGGATCGGTCAACAAGGTCATCATCGTCGGAAACCTGGGGCGCGACCCCGAGGTGCGCAGCTTTCCGAATGGCGGCAAGGTCGTGAACCTGCGCATCGCCACTTCGGAAACCTGGCGCGACAAGCAGTCGGGCGAACGCAAGGAACGCACCGAATGGCATTCGGTTGCAATCTTCAACGAGGCCCTTGGCAAGATTGCCGAGCAGTATCTGAAGAAAGGCTCGACCGTCTATATCGAGGGCCAGCTTGAAACCCGGAAATGGCAGGACCAGTCCGGCGCGGACCGCTATACGACCGAAGTCGTGCTGCGCCAGTTCCGGGGCGAGCTGACCCTTCTTGGCGGTCGCGATGGCGGCTCGGGCGGTGGTAGTGGCGGCGGCGGGTATGACGACCGGGGCGGCCAGGATGACTATGGCGGGCAATCTGGCGGTGGGTCATCCGGCGGCGGCAGTGCAAGCCGCGGCGGATCGGGCAGCAGTTCAGGTGGCGGTGGCGGCCGGTCCGACATGGACGACGAAATCCCGTTCTAGGCCGCGTGTCGGCGCCACTGGACCTTGACCGGTCTATTCCCTATATAATCTGTCAACAACCTTTGGCGCCGAGTACAAGACATGCAGGACCAAACCGCGGAACAGATTGGCGGCCAGACCGAGGGCAAGCCTCTCATCAAGCCCTCCACCACTGACCATCCGCTTTATCCGCAGATCGTCGACGCCTGCCGCACGGTCTTTGACCCGGAAATCCCGGTCAACATCTATGACCTCGGCCTTGTCTACACGATCGAGATCGGGTCCGAGAACGAGGTCGACATCACCATGACCCTCACCGCCCCCGGCTGCCCGGTCGCGGGCGAAATGCCCGGCTGGGTGGCGAATGCGGTGGAATCCCTTCCGGGGGTAAAACAAGTCGACGTGGGCATGACATTCGACCCGCCCTGGGGCATGGAGATGATGTCCGATGAGGCCAGGCTGGAACTGGGGTTCATGTAAGGGCGCAAGTCTAAAGGGTTGCATTTCTTTACGCAGGCCTTTTAGCTTGCATTTATAAGATGCAGGTCTCATAACTTGCCAATGGAAACAACAGCCGCAGTTCTGACGGGTGACTTGATCGACTCAACCCAGACAGCGCAGGTGCAAGTCGACGCTGCGATGCACGTGATCCAATCTGTGGCACTGAATGAAACCAGACACTGCAAGGCCGATATCCGCTTCGAACGGTTTCGGGGTGACGGGTGGCAAATATACAGCAGCGACTCGACCAAGGTGTTCCGGCTGACAGTGCTGGTTCTGGCAAACCTGCAAAGCCGCTTTGACCTTCCGAAGACCCGGATTTCGGCGGCGACTGGCATGGTTGCTTTCCTGCCTGAAACTGGCCTTGCAAGTGCCCGGGGAGAGGTCTTCACGGTATCGGGCCAGACCCTGGACGGAATGACCACCCAGCGACTGATCTTCGAAAGCGTCGAACATGGTTCGCCATGGAAGCTTGCGCTCTTCTCATATCTCGAATGGCAATCAGCCCGATGGTCACCCGAACAGGCCGAGGCCATCGCAATCGCATTCAGCTTCAGTCCCCCAAGACCGCGAAGCGTTACCGAAACGCTTGGCATCAGCCGACAAGCCGCCCAATCTCGGCTGAATGGAGCAGGTTTCCTGCCACTGTCCGAAACCGAGATCGCCTTTAACTCAATTCCGGTGGCACCCTATGCCTGAAACCCTCGCCGCCCTCCTCCTCGCCCATGTCCTTGCCGATTTCGTCTTTCAGACCAACTGGATGGTGGCCAACAAGCGCGCGCCTCGGGCCCTTGCCGCCCATGGTGCGGTCGTGCTGGTCACGGCTGTCGTGGCGACGGGCGCGCTGGACTGGGGTCTTCTTTGGTTGACGGCCATCCATGTCGCCATCGACGCCATCAAGGCGCGGGCGAAGCGCGGTCTGGCGGCTTTCCTGATCGACCAGGCCGCCCATCTGGCCACCATCGCCGCCCTTGCGGTCTGGCGGCCGGACCTTTGGGCTAACGGGTTTTGGGCTGACATGACCCCGATTCCCGCCCTCATGCTTGCCCTTGCAGGTGCCATCCTTGCCACACGTGCGGGCGGCTTTGCCGTAGGCTTTCTGATGGCCCCGTTCGCGGCAAACCTTCCCGACAAGATCAACGCCGAAAGCCTGCCCGGTGCGGGCCGCGTCATCGGGCATCTGGAACGCGGGCTGATCTTTGCGCTGGTCCTTCTGGGTCAGCCCGAAGGTGTGGGCCTGCTGATCGCCGCCAAGTCGATCCTGCGCTTTGGGGCCGTCCGCGACGACCGCGCCCTGTCGGAATACGTCATCATCGGCACGCTGGCATCCTTCGCTTGGGCGCTTTTGGTGGCCTATGCCACGATTTCCGGCCTTGGCCTACTGCCCCCGCTTGGAATTTCGCCAGCCACCCCCTAGATTGACGCCAAAGGAGCCTGTCCCATGTTTGGCATTCCCGGCAAAGCCGCCGTCACTATGACCCCCGCCGCCACGCGCCAGATCGCGCGGCTGATGGAAAAGCAGTCCAGCCAAGGCCTGCGGATCGGCGTCAAGAAGGGCGGCTGCGCGGGGATGGAGTACACGATGGACTATGTCGCCTCGGTCAATCCGCTGGACGAAGTCGTCGAACAGGACGGCGCGCGGGTGATGATCGCGCCGATGGCGCAGATGTTTCTGATCGGCACCGAGATCGACTATGAAATCGGGCTTTTGGAAGCCGGGTTCAAGTTCCGCAATCCCAACGTGGCCGAGGCCTGCGGCTGCGGCGAGTCGATAAAGTTCAAGGACGCCTGATGGCGACCGATCCAGAGCTGCTGGATCACGTTCTGGACCTCTTCTCCGGCCTGGGCCGCATCACCACCGGGCGGATGTTTTCGGGCACCTCGCTTTATGTCGACGGCGATGTGATGTTTGCCACCATCCTGCGCGGCACGGTCTGGATGAAGTCCGACACCTCGACCGAGGCGGCCTATCTGTCTGCCGGGGCCACACCCTTCACTTACGACCGTCAAACCGGCCCGCGCGAGGCCCGCAGCCTGATGAGCCTGCCCGACAGCGCCCTTGACGATGCCGACGAGGCGCTGTCCTGGGCCCGTATGTCCTTGCCCCCGGCCCGCTCTGCCGCCGAAGCAAAGCGCCTGCAAAAGGCACGCAAGGCCCGGGCCAGCGGCTGATATCCCCCTTTCGGCCCGCGGCGTTTGCCGCTATCGCTGGATCAGATCAGCAGGGGGCGGATACCATGCAGAAACTGGCAGCCGGAAACTGGAAGATGAACGGCTCGGTCGCCGCACTGGCCGAAGTTCGTGCCATTATCGCCGCTCACCCCAGTCCGGCCTGCGACATGCTGCTTTGCCCGCCCGCAACGCTGGTCGGGCCAATGGCCCAGACCGCCAAGGGCAGCAAGCTGATGGTCGGCGGGCAGGACTGCCACGCCAAGGCCTCGGGCGCCCATACCGGTGACATCTCGGCCGCCATGCTGGCCGAAGCGGGTGCCACCCATGTGATCCTTGGCCATTCCGAACGCCGCACCGACCATGCCGAGACCGACGCCATGGTCCGCGCCAAGGCCGAGGCTGCGCTGGCAGCTGGGCTGGTCGCCGTGGTCTGCATTGGCGAGACCGAAGCCGAACGCAACGCCGGCCAGACGCTGGCGGTCATCGGTCGCCAGCTTGATGGATCGATCCCCGCAGGGGCTACGGCCGACACTCTGGTCGTCGCCTATGAACCGGTCTGGGCCATTGGCACCGGCCGCACCCCGACCCTGACCGAGATCGGCGAAGTGCATGGCTTCTTGCGCAACCGCCTGAAGGGCCTGATCGGGGCGGCGGCAATGTCGGTTCGGCTCCTCTATGGTGGGTCGGTCAAGCCCTCGAATGCCGATGAAATCTTCGCGGTTCCCGATGTCGATGGCGCGCTGGTTGGCGGTGCAAGCCTGAAGGCCGGTGATTTCGGCGCCATCATCGCGGCCCTTTCCGCCGCCTGACCCCTGCACCATGTCGCAGACAGGCGCGCCTTTGCCGGTCCAATGCAGAGACTGGCGGGCATGACAACTTCATCAACGTCGGCCCTGACGGCCAATCTTCTTTGCGTTCTCTCCATGGTGATCTGGGCGGCGGGGATCTCTGCAGCCGATCTCGTGATTCCTCTGCTTCTGCCCGAACAGTTGAACGCCCTGCGCATGGGCCTTTCGGCGCTGTTTCTGGTCGTGATCTGGTGCGGGAGCGAAGGCTTCGGCCCGATCCGGCGTGCAAACTGGATCAAGGGCACCTTGGTCGGCAGCCTGATCGGGCTTGGCGCCTGGTTCCTGGTTCTGGGTCAGGCAAGGGGCGGCGCAGTGACAGTGGCCGTAATTTCGGCCACAATGCCCGTCGTCGGCATCGCGCTTGAGGTCTTTCTGGACGGGCGTAAGTTGACCCTGGCGCTTGTCCTGGGCCTGATCCTTGCCGTCGCAGGCGGTTTCATGGCGCTGGATTTCCACGCGGGCGGCTTGTCGCTTGGGCTTGGCGCGCTGTTCTGCTTTGCCTCGGTCATCAGCTTCACCCTTGGCTCGCGCCTTACCGTCACCGCTTTTCCCGGCGAAAGCGCACTGGGGCGAACGGCGATCTCGCTTGTCGGGGCCACGATTGCCACCGTGACAGTTGTGGTTCTGCAGACCCTGGCCGGAGTCGCCCTGCCCAGCTTTGCCGCCTGGGGCTTGCGCGAAACCGGGGCGCTTTTGCTGTTCTCGGTCGGGGCCGTCGGCATCGCGCAATGGCTGTTCGTCAAGGCGGTCGGGCGGATTGGCATCGGCCTGACAACCTTGCACATGAACGTCACGCCATTCTATGTCATGCTGATCCTCTTCGCAGCAGGGGCAGCCTGGAACTGGACCGATGCGCTGGCGGCAGCCATCGTGGGCCTGGGCGTCCTGATCGCGCAAGGTGTGATCCCGATGCCGCAGCGGAGTCAGACGTGAAGACCCTAAGCCAATCTCCCACCGATCCCGCCTTCGTCCAGAACCCCTATCCGTTCTACGAACGCGCAAGGGCCGAAGGCCCGTTCTTCCATTGGTCCGACTATGACCTCACCTGCACCGGCAATTCCGCTGCCGTGAACGCCATCTTCCGGGACCGCCGCTTTGGCCGTGAACCGGTTGAGCCGATTGCCTTTCCGCCGCACCTTGCGCCCTTCTACGCGGTCGAGGCGCATTCGATGCTGGAACTGGAGCCACCCCGCCACACGCGCCTGCGCATGCTTGTCCTTCGCGCCTTCACCTCGCGCCGGATCGCGGGGCTTGCGCCCGACATCACCGCGCTGGCCGAAGAACTCGCCGATGCCTGCCCCGTCGGGCCGTTCGACCTGCTGACAACCTTCGCCCAACCCCTGCCCGTCCGCATCATCGCCCGCCTACTGGGCGTGCCCGAGGACATGGCCCCCGATCTTTTGCGCTGGTCGAACGCCATGGTCGGCATGTACATGGCCGGCCGGACGCGTGAAACGGAAGACCGTGCCGTCGCCGCGACCGAGGCTTTCGTGGATTTCATGCGGTCCTATGTCGAGGACCGCCGCAAACGCCCAGCCGATGACCTGATCACCCAACTGATAGCCGCCGAGATGGAGGGCGAAAAGCTTTCGACTGATGAGCTGATCTCGACCTGCATTCTCCTTCTGAACGCAGGCCACGAAGCAACCGTCCACACTATCGGCAACGGCGTGAAGACGCTTCTGGAAACCCGAACACCCCTGTCCACTCTGGCCCCGGAGGCCGTTGAGGCGACAGTCGAGGAAATCCTCCGATTTGACCCCGCGCTGCACATGTTCACCCGTTGGGCCTATGAGGACATCGAGGTGATGGGCCATACCTTCCGTCGCGGCGATCAGGTCGGTCTGTTGCTGGGTGCTGCCAACCGCGACCCCAGCATCTGGGAAAAAGCCACCCGCTTTGACCCGACCCGGCCCGCAAAACCGCTGGCCACCTTCGGCGCAGGCCTCCACTTCTGCGTCGGCGCGCCACTGGCCCGGCTGGAACTGCAGATCGCGCTACCGATCCTCTTCCAGCGACACCCTGGGCTGAAGCTGGCCGCCCCGCCGCGGTATGGCGACGTCTACCATTTCCACGGGTTGCGCGAATTGCTGGTCGAAGGATAATCTAGCGGAGCGGCTTCGCCGCGCTGCCTTTGTCTCGTCGCCAGGCGCTCAATTCAGTTAACGTCGCTTACAGGGGCAGCACTGTCGTCGACTTGATCTCTTCCATGCTGAGGAGAGCCGTGACGTTGTAGATCCGCAATTCCGAGATCAGCGCCTGATAGAAGGTGTCATAGGCCCGCGCATTCTTGACCCGGACTTTCAGGATATAGTCGATGTCGCCCGCCAGCCGGTGCGCCTCCAGCACTTCAGGGCGTTCCTTCAGCGCTTTCAGGAACTTGCGCTGCCACTCCGCCTCATGCTCGGAGGTGCGGATCAGAACGAAAAAGCACGCCTCCAGCCCCAGGGATTCCGCGTCCAGAATAGCGGTCGTGCGGGTGATCACTCCCTGCTCACGCATCCGGCGAATGCGGTTCCAGACCGGGGTCTTCGATGACCCAACTTTGCGGGCTATTTCATCCAGCGACTGCTCGGCATCCAGTTGCAGTTCCGACAAGATTTTCCGATCCAGATCGTCCAGTTGGACCGCCATTCGCATCCTCCGCCATTTCCCGGAACCCTGTTCCAATGCCGCCGAGTATCGGAACAAATGTCCTTATCAGCAAGGGGCTCTGGCCTGAATCTGGGAAAATCTCCTATATTGGGGGCAGGCATCGGGGCGGCATCATGTTTGTTTCACAAGTACAGTCTGTCCAGTTCGTCGGTGCCGGCCCCGGTGCCGCCGATCACCTGACGCTTGGCGCGCTCAAGGCGATCACTTCGGCGGATGTCGTTATCCATGACCGGCTGGTGGGCGATGAGGTTCTGGCGCTAGTCCCGCCGCAAACCCGGCGGATCAATGTCGGCAAGGAAGGCTTTGGTCCCTCGACCCTGCAATCCACCATCAATGACACGCTGGTCGCCGAAGCGCTGACCGGCGCAAAGGTCGTGCGGCTGAAAGGCGGCGATTGCGGCATCTTCGGGCGATTGGATGAGGAGATCGATGCGTTGGAGGCTGCGGGTATCGGCTTTACGATTCTACCCGGCCTTACCTCGGCAACGGTCGCTGCCGCCCGGATCGGCCAAAGCCTGACCCGTCGCGGCCGCAACGCCAGCCTGCGCATTATCACCGGCCATGACATGGCGGGCTTTGCCGAGCAGGATTGGCGCGGACTTGCCCGCCATGGTGAAGTCGCTGCTATCTACATGGGCAAGAAATCCGCCCGCTTCATCCAGGGCCGCCTGATGATGCATGGTGCCGGTGCCGACACCCCGGTCACGCTGGTCGAAAACGTCAGCCGTGCCAATGAGCGTGTCCTCGCGGCCACCCTCGCCACCCTGCCCGATGCTTCCGCCCAACTGGACGGCCCCGCCATCATCCTCTTCGGCCTTGCCCCCCGGCAAGCTGCCGTCCCCCTCGCCACCCTCAAGGAGGCCCGCGCATGAGCCGCCGTTTCACCCCGAAAATCGTCACCGCCAACCTTCTTCGCGAAGGTGACGTGGTCTACCTCACCGCCGATGACCGCTGGTCGCACCACCACCACGAGGCCGAGCTGATCGACGACGAAGCCCATGCCCAGATGCGGCTTCTGCATGCCGCAGCACAAAAGCTGCTTGTGGTCGGCGCCTATCTCGCCGATGCGAAAGCTGGCCCGAAAGGCCCGGAGCCGACCCATTTCCGCGAAGAGTTCCGCACGCGCGGCCCCTCGAACTACAACCACGGCAAGCAAGCCGATCACGCGAGCTAAGCGATGTATTCCTATTCCGACTTTGACGAAGCCTTCGTCCGCGCCCGCGTCGCCCAGTTCACCCATCAGGTGGAACGCCGCCTTGACGGCAGCCTGACCGAGGATGAATTCCGCCCGCTCCGCCTGATGAACGGGCTTTACTTGCAACTGCATGCCTACATGCTGCGGGTGGCCATTCCTTATGGCACGCTCTCATCCCACCAGATGCGGCAGCTGGCGATGATCGCCGACACCTATGACAAGGGCTACGGCCACTTTACCACCCGGCAGAACATCCAGTTCAACTGGCCGAAACTGCCCGATGTGCCCGCCATTCTTGGGGCGTTGGCCGATGTGGAAATGCATGCGATCCAGACCAGCGGCAACACAGTCCGCAACGTCACCGCCGATCATTTTGCTGGCGCCGCTGCCGATGAAATCGCCGATCCCCGCCCCTATGCAGAACTTCTCCGCCAGTGGTCCACCGACCACCCGGAATTCCAGTTCCTGCCCCGCAAGTTCAAGATCGCCATCACCGGTTCGCCCAACGACCGCGCCGTGACCCGCGCGCATGACATCGGGCTGCGCATGGTTCGCAATGCCGCCGGAGAGCCCGGCTTTGAAGTCATGGTCGGCGGCGGCCTTGGCCGGACCCCGATGATCGGCGTTACGGTGCGCGACTTCCTGCCCGAGGCCGACCTGCTGCCCTATGTCGAGGCGGTCCTGTCGGTCTACAACACGTTGGGACGCCGCGACAACAAGTACAAGGCGCGGATCAAGATCACCGTGCGCGAGACGGGCGCGACAGAAATCACCCGGATGGTGGAGGAACGTTTCACCGAGCTTCGCCCGCTTTTCGGCGGCAACGACCTAAAACTGCTTGAGGATATACGCGCCGCCTTTGCACCCCCGGCCTTCCGCAACGCGCCGACCGATGCCTTTGACGCCTTCCACAAGGCCGACCCGGTGTTCCGCGCCTGGGCCGATACCAACCTCGCCCAGCATCGCCACGCGCAGTACGCCATCGTCACCATCAGCCTGAAAGCGCATGGCGAGACCCCCGGCGACGCCTCCAGCGCCCAGATGCGCCTGATGGCTGATCTGGCCGAGAAATATGGCCATAACGACCTGCGCATCAGCCATGAGCAGAACGTCATCCTGCCGCATGTCCACAAATCCGACCTGCCGTCGCTGCATGCAGCATTGGCCACGGCGGGGCTTGCCACCGCCAACGTCGGGCTTCTGTCCGACATCATCGCCTGCCCCGGCATGGACTATTGCGCCCTTGCCACCGCCCGCTCGATCCCCGTTGCACAAGAACTGGCCACCCATTTCGAGGCCCTGAAGCTGGAACACGAAATCGGCCCGCTGAAGATCAAGATCTCGGGCTGCATCAACGCTTGCGGGCATCACCACGTCGGCCATATCGGCATTCTGGGTCTCGACCGGGCGGGGGTGGAAAACTACCAGATCACCCTTGGCGGAGACGGCACAGAAACCGCCGTGATCGGCGACAAGACCGGTCCGGGCTTTGCCTATACCGAGATCATCCCCGCCATCGAGCGTATCCTGCGCGCCTATCTGGGCCTGCGGCTTGAGGCCGGGGAGACTTTCCTGCAAGCCTTCCGCCGGGTGGGGATGGAGCCGTTCAAACTGGCGCTTTACGGTGGCGAAGGCGCACAGGATGCCGCGTGATCTGCATGCAGGCCCGGTCGCCGAACGGGTGACCGCGCTGAATGCGCGCTATCGCCACCACTCGGCGACGGCGGTACTGGAGCATGCCTTGAAGGATGTGGATTTGGGCAAGGTGGCGCTGGTGTCGTCCTTCGGGGCGGAATCGGTGGTGCTTTTGCATCTGGTCTCGGTGATTGCCCCGGAAACCCCGGTTCTGTTCATCGACACTCGGATGCTGTTTCCCGAAACGCTGGATTACCAGCGCGAGCTGGCCGAAAAGCTGCATCTCTGCGATATCCGCACTATCCGGGCGAACCCTGCACGGGTGAATTTCGAAGACCCGGATGGCACCCTGCACCAGTTTTCCACCGACGCTTGCTGCGCCGTGCGCAAGGTCGAACCCCTTGAACGCGCGCTGTCGCAGTTCGATGGCTGGATCACGGGTCGGAAGCGGTTTCAGAATGCGGATCGTGGCACCATCGACTTCTTTGAACCCGAAGGCGACACCCGCATCAAGGTCAACCCGCTGGCCCATTGGGGGCGCGAAGACCTTGAGGAATACATGGTAGAAAACCGCCTGCCCCGGCATCCGCTGGTGGCCAAGGGCTTCCCCTCCATCGGCTGCGCGCCCTGCACCTCCGCAGTCAAACCCGGCGAAGACCCGCGCGCGGGCCGCTGGCGCGGTACGCAGAAAACCGAGTGCGGCATTCATTTCATCGACGGCAGGGCCATAAGAACACCAAGGGAGAACGCCGCATGAGCGTTATCGTCACTGACGCGGGCTTTGCCCGGGCAAACCAAGGCGATGTCGTCGCCTTTGCCTCTCTGACCACCCAAACAGCAGTGGACTTGTCGAACACCGACGACCCCACGGCGCTGGAAGGTCACCTCGACCGGCTGACCCTGATCCGCGTGGCCTTCCCCGCCTTCAGCGATGGTCGCGCCTTCACCATTGCCCGCCGCTTACGGATGATGGGCTACAGGGGCCAGCTTCTGGCCCTTGGCCCTGTGATCGCCGACCAATACGCCATGCTGCGGCGTGTAGGTTTTGACGGGGCCGAAATCCCCGACGAAATCGCCGCCCGCCAGCCCGCCGAGCAGTGGCACTATCGCGCTGCTGACTGGGACCGGCACCACTATCAGGCCAAGCTTCGCGCCTGATCCCCGCAAGACCCGCGAATTGGCCGCAGCCCGTCGGGCTTTCCTTGCGGCCCCCGCTCGCCTATGGAGGGCGAAACCGATGAATGAGACCGTGACGATGGACCCCAAGCCCGCAAAGCCGCATCTGCCGGATGCCCAGACCGTCACCTCGGTCGCGCATTGGACCGACCGGCTGTTTTCGTTCCGAGTGTCGCGGCCGGCCAGCCTGCGCTTTCGCTCGGGTGAATTCGTGATGATCGGCCTGATGGGTGACACCGGCAAACCCCTGCTGCGCGCCTATTCCATCGCCTCGCCCGCCTGGGATGAAGAGCTGGAGTTCTATTCGATCAAGGTGCCGGATGGTCCGCTGACCAGCCGCTTGCAGCATATCAAGGTCGGCGATGAAATCATTCTGCGCCCGAAACCGGTGGGGACGCTGGTTCACGATGCCCTTCTGCCGGGCAAGCGGATGTGGTTCTTGGCGACCGGGACGGGGTTGGCGCCCTTTGCGTCGTTGATGCGCGAGCCGGAGACCTATGAGAAGTATGATCAGGTCATCATGATGCACACCTGCCGGGAGGTGGCCGAGTTGGAGTATGGGCGGCGGCTGGTAGAGAGCTTGAAGGACGACCCACTGATCGGTGAGCTGGTCGGAGACAAGCTGCGCTATTATCCGACCACTACCCGTGAAGACTTCCATCACATTGGGCGGGTGACGGACAACCTGGTCTCGGGCAAGGTTTTTGCCGACCTTGGGCTGCCGAAGATGAACCCTGCGGAAGATCGGGCAATGGTCTGCGGGAGCCTTGCTTTCAACGTCGATGTGAAGGCGATCCTGGAAGGGTTCGGGCTGCGCGAGGGGGCGAACTCGGACCCCAAGGAATTTGTGGTCGAAAAGGCTTTCGTCGGCGACGGAATCTGAACCTGTCCACGGTGAAAAAATAGAACAAGTAGAATGCAATCAATGCCTTGATAGCCCGCGTTAACCGGGTGGCAACACTTCGGTTCCGCCAGTAAGACGCCAAAGAAAAAGGCCGCAGGAGCGATCCTGCGGCCTTTGAATTTTCGTCTCACGCCGGGAATTACATGCCCAGAGCGGTTTTCACCTGAGCGACCGTGTCGGCAACCAGCGCCGGGTTGGTCTTGGCGGCTTCGACAGCGGCTTTCAGCGTGGTCTTGGTCGCGTCGTCCAGTGTGGTCGAAGCGTCGATCATCTTGGTGACTTCGTCAGCGTTGAAGGTCGCCGGGTCCAAAGCAGCCATCGAGGCGTCAGCAGCCGGAGCAGCTTCGGTCGTGGTGGCTTCGGTCGTGGCAGCAGCTGCGTCTGCAGCAGCGGCAGCTTCAGCAGCGGCGGCAGCGGCAGCTTCAGCAGCGGCGGCTTCGGCAGCGGCGGCTTCAGCTGCGGCGGCTTCGGCAGCAGCAGCTTCGGCTGCGGCGGCTTCGGCAGCAGCAGCTTCCATCGCGGCCTGCACCTGCGCCGGCTTGTACGAGAACTGGTAATAGCCGCCTGCAGCAAGCAGGACGACGACGGCACCGATAGTGATTGATCTGTTCATGTCAAATTCTCCTCTGACCGGAGCTTGATCCCGGATGTCGCGCATATGGCAGCAAAACCAAAGAAAGAAAAGCCTGCATGCGACCTGATTTGTCCGGAATCTCCGCTTTGACGCCCAATTTCCGTATTTCCAGGCCTCACTCTGGGTTGCGGGGGACCGCCAGCGCGATTAGATTGCCCGCGCTTGAAGGAAACTGAAAAGGACCACCACCATAGCCCGTCGCCCCCACAATGCCCCGCCGCAACGCGAAACCGGCCCTCGGATCAACGATCGCATCCGCTCTCCGGAAATCCGACTGATCGGTGCGGACGGTGAAAACGTCGGGGTCGTCACTCCGGCCCGCGCCATGCAGATGGCCGAAGAAGCGGGGCTTGATCTTGTCGAGATCTCGCCCACCGCCGAACCGCCGGTCTGCAAGATCATGGATTTCGGCAAATACAAATACGAGACCCAGAAGCGCGAGGCCGAGGCCCGCAAGAAGCAGAAGGTCATCGAGATCAAGGAAATCAAGTTCCGCCCTGGCACCGACATCCACGACTACGAAGTCAAAATGCGGTCGGTCTTCAAGTTTCTGGAAGAGGGCGACAAGGTCAAGGTCACGCTGCGCTTCCGGGGTCGCGAGATGGCGCACCAGGATCTGGGGCTTGAGCTTTTGAAGCGGGTCGAGGCGGATGTTGCCGACGTGGGCAAGATCGAATCCTTCCCGCGCCTGGAAGGCCGCCAGATGGTGATGATGGTCGGGCCGAAGTAAGGCCGGACCCGTCTTGCGGTGATCGAAGGGGGCTCCGTGGCCCCCTTTTCATTTGACCAGCACCGGTCGGCCTTTGCCGCAAGGCACCGAATGCAAAAGGCCGCGGTATTCCCCGCGGCCTTTTGGTCTTGCGCTATCTGCTGGGCTTACGGCAGTTCGGCCGTCCGCATCAGCGGCGTAATGACCTTGACTTCGACGCGGCGGTTCAAAGGTTCGTCCTCTTGCGTGTCAATCAGAAGCTCGGTCTCACCATAGCCCTGGATGACCATGTTCTCGGGTGGGATGTCGAAATATTCGGTCAGCGCAAGCGCCACCGATTCCGCGCGACGGTCGGACAGGGCAAGGTTCATCGCCGCTTTGCCGGTCGCGTCGGTGTGACCCATGATCAGGAAGATCTCGCCCGGATTTTCGTCCAGGAGGTCCTGCATCGTCTGGCCAAGGTCGGCCAGGTTCCGAGCCTCTTCCGCCGTCACTGCCGCTGAGCCGGAGGCAAAGGTGACCGGTTCAACATCGATCGTTGCCGCCAGGTCGCGCACTTCCGGGATCTCGCGGATCTGGCGGAGCGAGAACTTGCGGCCCGCCTTTTCTGCTTCAAGCCGGGCAAGTTCGCGCTTGAGGGCGGTGTCGTCGTCCATCGAGGAAATCACGATCTTCTTCTTCGGGCGCGGCAAGTCGTCGATGATCACCACGTCCTCTTCGGCCAGATCGTCGATCAGGATCAGCTCACGGCCATACTGGTCATAGGTGGCGCGGCGCAGGACCCGTCCCGTCGCGTCGCGGATGGTGACAACCTGGGTGCCATCCGGGCGCTTGACGATGGTGCGGGTCGATCCGTCGCGGAAAGTTTCGGTCGTGACGGTCGAGCCGGGGGTGCGGATGATGGTGTCGTCGTCCTTCAGCACCTCATAGGTGCCATCGGGGCGCAGCACGATCACGCGGTCACCGGTGTTCGACACGACGCGACGTTCTTCCTCCTTCTTGGCGTTGTTTGACTTGATGATCGCACCGACGACCAGCGCGCCAAGCACCACAAGCCCGGCCTTTTCAAGATTGGAAAGCTTGTTCTTCTTGCCGTTCTTCAGCTTCACCGGCGGGGCAGCGAATTCTTCGGCCGAGGTGCGGGCGGCTGCAGGATCGATCGTTTCAGTGATCGCGCCGATCAGCGCCGCCGGATCGGATTCCGGCAGGATGAACGTGCCATCCTCGGACGGGGCCGGGGGGGCAGCCAGCATCTCGGCAGCGCCTAGGGCCGCCGGATCAACCACCGATGGGTCCTGGGTCAAAAGTTCGCTCAGACCCTGAACTTCGGTGTCGGTGACGGTCGGGGCATCGATCGGCTCGACAGCCTCTTCTTCCTCGGTCATCGGTTCGGCCACGACCAGACCCGCAGCCGGGTCGATCATTTGGCCCGCATCATCGATCACCAATTCCTGCTGCGCTTCTGCAAGGGCCGCCGCGGCAACTTCGGGGTCGATCATCTCTCCAGTGGAGGGGTCAATGACCTCTTCCTCGAAGATAGGCTCTTCTATCGGAGCGACTTCGGTGAAGGGTTCCTCGACGATCACCGGCTCTTCCAAAGGCGCGGCCTCGTCCGTCGCCTCTTCCGTGGCGGCCTCGTCTGCAGGAGCAGCTTCCTCTTCCGGCACGGCTTCTTCTTCGGCAGCCGGTTCCTCAGCAGCGGCCTCTTCTGCGGCAGCGGCTTCTTCGGCAGCCTGAGCTTCGGCCTCTGCCTGCGCTTCTGCTTCCGCAGCCGCCTGAGCCTCAGCCGCCGCTTCTGCCTCAGCCTGTGCGTCTGCTTCAGCCTGAGCCGCCGCGTCTGCTTCAGCCTGAGCCGCCGCGTCTGCTTCAGCCTGAGCCGCCGCGTCTGCTTCAGCCTGAGCCGCTGCCTCAGCTGCAGCCGCTGCGTCCGCTTCAGCCTGAGCCGCCGCGTCTGCTTCAGCCTGAGCCGCTGCGTCCGCTTCAGCCTGAGCCGCTGCGTCTGCTTCAGCCTGGGCCGCCGCGTCTGCTTCAGCCTGGGCCGCTGCGTCTGCTTCAGCCTGAGCCGCTGCGTCTGCTTCAGCCGCCGCCGCATCGGCAGCCGCCAACGCGGCCATGATAGCATCCATGTCGCAAGGCGCGTCTACCGTCGGGATGCAAAGCACCGTGCCATCCGGCCCAATGACCGAACCATCTTCGGCAATGGTCTGCGCATAGACGGGAAGTGTGCCAAGCGGGCTGATGGCGACCGAAAGGGCGGTGGTTGAAATCAAAAGGCGTCTCATACTGGTCCTCATCCTTTGCCCTGCCAACCGGACCGAGCGATTCGATCCGCGCGAAGGCCGGGCTACCCCGCCAGAATGCCGCAATTGATCTGATATGCCATAACATGTGTTTGCCATCCGATAGCCATCGGCGGGGATCGGCAGAGGGCTTGGCTTATTGGACCGAATGTAGTCCCGGATCACCCGCCACTTCCGCCGTCAGCCAGTCCCTGAACGAATTCAACGGGCCGCGCGCCAAGGCCGCGCGCGGCCAGACCAGCCAGTAGCTGCCCAAAGCAGCGACTGGCCCGCCATGCACTGGCACAAGGCGCCCTTCGGTAAGTTCGGTCTGGATCAGGAAAGTTGGGACCAGTGCCAGCCCCATGCCGTGGATCGCGCCCTGGATCAGCGTGGCGAACTGGTCGAACATCATGCCGCGCGGACGCAGGCCGGGGTGACCATGATACGCCAGCCAGCGGCCCCAGTCGCCGGTGCGGCTTTCCAGTTGCAAGAGCGGTTGGGTCAGGATGTCGGCGGCCGCGGAAAGCGCCCCGCAGACACCCGGAGCGGCGACCGCGATGACCTCTTCATCCATGAGTTTCAGGTAGTCGACCCCCGGCCAATCCTGCCGCCCGTAATGGATCGCGGCGTCGAATGCCGTTCCGGCGAAGTCGAAGGGACGCAGCCGGGTGGACAGATTGACCGTGACTTCGGCGTGGCTTTGGGCAAAGCGGGCCAGTCGGGGGGCCAGCCAGTGCATGCCGAAAGCGGGCAGAATCGACAGGTTCAGGCTGCCCCCGGTCGGGTTGGCGCGCAGTGTAATTGAGGCGGATGCCAAAAGGTTCAGCGCCTTGCGCACTTCGGCGACGTAATCTTGCCCGGCAGGCGTCAGATGCAGCCGCTGCCTTTCCCGCCGGATCAGGGTGACGCCCAACTGCGCCTCCAGCCCCTGCAACGCGCGGCTGATGGCGCCTTGGGTCAGGGACAATTCCTCTGCCGCGGCCGAGGCGGTGCCAAGCCGCGCGACAGCCTCAAGCGCCATCAGGGCTGGGATCGGGGGCAAATAGCGACGCGGTAGCATTATGAGTTTCCCTCATGATCTTGTGCAGGCCTTTCGATAGCGCGAGAGCCGGTTTCATGCAATCTTTGCCGCATAGATGGAGGCTGCCATGACCGATCAACCGAAACTGAAAGCGAAAGATGCGCCCGATCTGGGCCGGTTCAACTGGGAGGATGCCTTCCGTCTGGACGACCAGCTGACCGAGGAAGAGCGGATGCTGCGCGACGGTGCCCGCGCCTATGCGCAAGAAAAGCTGCAGCCCCGCGTCATTGCCGCCTACCGCGAGGAGGCGACCGATCCGTCGATCTTCCGCGAAATGGGCGAGATGGGGCTTTTGGGCGTGACGATCCCCGAGGAATACGGCGGTCTTGGTGGGTCTTACGTCGCCTATGGCCTGGTCGCGCGGGAAGTGGAACGCGTTGATAGCGGCTATCGCAGCATGATGTCGGTGCAGTCGTCGTTGGTGATGTATCCGATCTATGCCTATGGCACGGAAGCGCAGCGCAAGAAGTATCTGCCGAAGCTGGCCAGCGGCGAATGGATCGGCTGCTTTGGCCTGACCGAACCTGATGCAGGGTCAGACCCCGGGGGCATGAAGACCGTGGCGAAGAAGACCGCCAATGGCTATGTACTGAACGGCGCGAAGATGTGGATTTCGAACGCGCCGATCGCCGATGTCTTCGTGGTCTGGGCCAAGTCGGAAGCCCATGGCAACAAGATCAAAGGCTTTGTGCTGGACAAGGGCACCAAGGGGCTTTCCGCGCCGAAGGTTGGCGGCAAGCTTTCCCTGCGGGCCTCGGTCACGGGTGAGATCGTGCTGAAGGATGTGGAAGTCGGCGAAGACGCGCTGTTGCCCTTTGTCGAGGGGTTGAAAGGCCCGTTCGGTTGCCTCAACCGTGCCCGCTATGGCATCGCCTGGGGCGTGATGGGGGCGGCCGAGTTCTGCCTTGGCGCGGCGCGGCAATATGGGCTGGATCGCAAGCAGTTTGGCAAGCCGATCGCCGGGACGCAGCTTTTCCAGCTGAAGCTCGCCAATATGCTGACCGAGATCTCCTTGGGCCTTCAGGCAAGCTTGCGGGTGGGTCGCCTGCTGGATGAAGCCAATGCCGCGCCCGAGATGATCTCGATCATCAAGCGCAACAACTGCGGCAAGGCTTTGGACATTGCCCGTTGGTCGCGTGACATGCATGGCGGCAATGGCATCCAGGAAGATTTCCAGATCATGCGCCACATGGTGAACCTGGAAACGGTCAACACCTATGAAGGCACGCATGACATCCATGCGCTGATTCTTGGCCGTGCTGTCACCGGGTTGCAGGCCTTTTTCTGACCCGGCTTTAGCCGCGACTGGCCCTGCTTTCCTGCCAAACCCGAGGGACCCTGCCGCCACTTTCACGGGATGAAACCGGTTGCGTGTGACGAATTCACGCTGGCGCAACCGGTTTCAACGCACAGGCGGCTTGCCCGATGACAAAAATTCGATCAACTTCGGATTGTTGATTGAGTATTTGCGGTTGGGGACTTTCTGACGATGGACGATCTTGCTTCGGCCGATGGCTGGCAAGGTGCGTTACGGTCAGCTGCAGAGCAAAGTGGCGACTTCCTTCAATTGGGAAGTCGTCACTGGGCTTTCTTTACCGAAGCGCGGCCATTGCTATTGGTGACATTTGAAACCCTGGCTTCCCTAAAGGAAAGCGAGGAAGGCTTGCCAGCGCATTTTGCTTTATGCAAAGAACGTGACTGGTCGCTGATGACACTCATCTGTGACGGGGAAACCTGGTGGCGCGATCCCTTGGTCTTTACCTATTTCGACCGGATTTCCGACAACAGTTTTCTTGAGGCCTTCGACCGGGTCGTCTTTTATGGCGCGGGTATTGCCGGATATGCAGCGGCGGCCTTTTCGGTCACCGCTCCGGGCGCGGATGTGGTTCTTGTTGCACCGCGTGCCACCGGCGAATTCAACCGGACGGGTTGGGATCAGCGGTTGCGCGGGGCGCGCCGGATCAATTTTGACGGCCGCTACAGCTATGCACCCGACATGATCGATAGCGCTGAGAAAGTCTGGCTGATCCACGACCCGCTGCACGCGCCCGATGCCATGCATGCTGCACTCTTTCAGCGCCCGTGGGTCATGACCCTGCACGCCCCCCACACCGGCGAGGCGACCGAAGACACGCTGGCCGAGATGGAGGCGCTTGACCGAATTCTGGAAGCGGTGATGGAAAAACGCTTCTCGCCAGAGTTCTATTCCCTCCTTTGGCGCGGGCGACGGACGAATGCCGATTACTTGCGCAGCATCCTCGCCCACGCCCGGATGACGGGTCATCCAAGACGCGAGGCGAAAATCTGCCGCTCGGTCACATCACGGCTCAATTCACCGCGGTTTGCGCGACGGCTGGCCGAGTTGAATGGCGAGGGTCAGTAGTCAGCGGGCGGGTGCCGAAAGATCGCAGGCTCGTCCAGTGACTACCCGCCGTAGTTTTCGACCAGAGCCAGCAATTGCGCCGTCCGCTCTCGGGTCAGACCGGCAAGACAACCGTTGACCAAAAGCGGTTCTGCGCTGCCCCCGCGCATGGCATAGCCCTCGACCTCACAGGCCTTGTCGCGAAAGGTGATCCAGGCCCGCTGCGCGTCGCGAAGGGCGTTGGCTGCCGACGGCTCGCCCTCAGAGAGATCAGCATCCCAATCCTTCAACATCGCCACGGCCTGCTTGTAGGCCTTGTTAAGGTCGGCATCGGCGTCCTGCCAGTCCCGGTAGGCGCAGAGGTTCAGTTCCTGTTGGGCCATGGCATTGGCGCAGTCGATCTCTTGCGCAAAGGCGGGACCAGCAAGCAGGACGGCAAGCGTGACGATGCGGATCATGAAAACTCCTCTTTTCCCGGTATCCTTGCCCATTGTGCTCCGTGATGCCACTGGAAACGGGGTAAGGTTTGCGATACCTCAGCGCCCATGCAAACGATCACCCTGCCCCGCCCCGACGACTGGCACCTGCATCTGCGCGACGGCACGATGCTCAAGGCCGTGTTGCCCGAAACCGCGCGCCATTTCGCCCGGGCCATCGTGATGCCAAACCTTGTGCCGCCGGTGGTGACGCTGGCCGATGCGGTGGCCTACCGTTCGCGGATCATGGCGGCGCTTCCGGCGGGCATGGCGTTTGAACCCCTGATGGTGCTGTACCTGACCGAAGGCACCGATCCCGCCGATGTGGCCGCCGCCCATACCTCGGGTCTGGTCAAGGCGGTGAAGCTTTATCCCGCCGGGGCCACGACCAATTCGCACTCCGGGGTGCAGGACCTTGGCAAGGTCATGCCGGTGCTTGAGAAGATGGCCGAGATCGGCCTGCCCTTGTGCACCCATGGCGAAGTGACCGATCCCGCCGTCGACATCTTTGACCGTGAGGCGGTGTTCATCGACACCGTCCTTGACCCCCTGCGCCGCCGCCTTCCAGACCTGCGGCTGGTGATGGAGCATATCACCACCGAGGAAGGTGTCGCCTATGCCGCCGAGGGCGGGGCTAATCTGGCAGCGACGATCACCACGCATCACCTGATCATCAACCGCAACCACATCCTCGCGGGCGGGATCAAGCCGCATTACTACTGCCTGCCCGTGGCCAAGCGCGAAAAACACCGGCTGGCGCTGCGCAAGGCGGCGACCTCTGGTTCACCCCGCTATTTCCTCGGCACCGACAGCGCGCCCCATGTCGATGCGCTGAAGGAACATGCCTGCGGCTGTGCTGGCTGCTTTACCGCGACCAACACGATGAGTCTGCTGGCGCATGTGTTCGAGGAAGAGGGTGCCTTGGACCAACTGGCAGGCTTTGCCTCCCGGAACGGCCCCGCCTTCTACCGCCTGCCCGTGAACCGCGAGATGATCCGCCTTGAAAAGCGGCCCGAACCTTGCGTCTGGCCCGAGAAAATTGTCTCCGAGGCTGGCCCCGTCACTGTCTTCAACCCCGGCTTCCCCGTGCATTGGCACGTTGTGGCCTGACCATCGCTCATCAGCCCTGACGGGCCTCTTCGCCAAGCGAGGAGCGCCCGCAAGGAAGCGATGAGCGCCCCCGAGAAAGGACCGCCCATGATCCCCACTTCCTTCCCGCCGAAAGAGGAAATCGCCCGGCTGACCGCCCGCGCGCTTTTGGAAATCAAGGCCGTCCACTTCAACGCCGAGACGCCGTTCACGCTGGCAAGCGGCCTGCCTTCGCCCACCTACATCGACTGCCGCAAGCTGATCTCTTATCCCCGCATCCGATCGACCCTGATGGATTTCCTGTCTGTCACCGTCATGCGCGACGTCGGGTTCGAGGCCTTTGACAACATCGCCGGTGGCGAGACTGCCGGCATTCCCTTTGCCGCGCTGGTCGCCGAACGGATGGCCTTGCCTATGACCTATGTGCGCAAGAAACCAAAAGGCTATGGCCGCAACGCAAGGATCGAAGGGGTGATGACCGAAGGCCAGCGCGTGTTGCTGGTCGAGGATCTGACGACAGATGGCGGCTCGAAACTCAGCTTCGTCGACGCGATCCGCGAAACCGGGGCCACTTGCGGCCATACGGCGGTAATCTTCTATTACGGCATCTTCCCCGATACCGAAGCCAAGCTGGGCGCGCATGGCGTGAAGCTGCACCACCTTTGCACCTGGTGGGACGTGCTGGCCGAGGCCCGCGCGCAAGGCTCGTTTGATGCGGCCACTTTGGCCGAGGTGGAAAGCTTCCTCAAAGCCCCCCGAGCATGGCAAGAGGCGCGCATGCCTGCCTGATTTCACGGCGGGGCTAAAATCTCCGGTGGGCGGACCTGTGGACCCTTTGGGGATAAGCTGCGATTCGGCTGGGCATGTCTTGCGGTTTGGTTCTTTCACCCCGCGAGATATGGTAGACTGACAGGAACAAACCGCGCCCGGACGCGACTCGGCCCGGACTTGCCCACAGGTTTGTTCATGCCTTGCGTGGCAGCCCTGACATCGGGCAGAGATTTCGCTTCAAGGAGGCAGAGATGACCGAGATCACCGCGCTAAGGCCCTTGGTTCCCGCCACCCAGCAGACCGACCCCGAAGTCCTGCCGCATAATATCGAGGCCGAGCAGCAGCTTCTGGGTGCGATCCTCACGAACAACGACATCTACGACCGCATCTCCTCGGTGGTTAAGGCTGAACACTACTTCGACCCGGTCCACCAGCGCATCTTTGAAATTGCCGCCGCGCGGATCCAGAAGAATGCATTGGCCTCGCCTGTGACCTTGAAGGGGTTCTTCGAGGATGATGCAGGCCTGAAGGAACTGGGCGGGCCTGCCTATCTGGTTCGCCTTGCCGGCGCTGCGATCTCGGCCTATGCGGCGCGGGATTATGCGCAGATGATCTATGACCTCGCCGTCCGGCGCGAGCTGATCCAGCTGGGCCGCGACATCGCCTCTCAGGCCGCCAAGGTCGAAGTGGCGAACGAGCCCAAGGACCAGATCATCGAGGCCGAACAGCGGCTTTACAAGCTGGGCGAGCAGGGTGTCGCGGAACGGGGGTTCCAAAGCTTTCTGAAGGCGGTGACGGACGCGGTGAACGTGGCCAACGCCGCCTATCAGCGCGACGGCGGTCTGGCAGGGATTTCCACCGGCCTGATCGACATGGACAAGAAGCTGGGGGGATTGCACCCTTCCGACCTTCTGATTATTGCCGGTCGGCCTTCGATGGGCAAGACCTCGCTGGCTACCAACATCGCCTTCAACATCGCCAAGGCGCATCGCCGGGGGCGATTGCCTGATGGGACGGAAGGCGCAGTGGATGGCGGCGTCGTGGGGTTCTTCAGCCTCGAGATGTCAGCCGAACAGCTCGCCGCCCGCATCCTGTCCGAGGCTTCGGAAGTCCCTTCCGAACAGATCCGGCGCGGCGACTTGACCGAGATCGAGTTCCGCCGCTTTGTCGAGGCCGCCAAAGATTTGGAAGCCTGCCCGCTTTATATCGACGACACCCCCGCCCTGCCGATCAGCCAAGTCGCCGCCCGCGCGCGGCGCTTGAAGCGGACGCATGGGCTGGATGTGCTGATCATCGACTACCTGCAGCTGCTGAAAGGCACGTCCAAGGAAAACCGGGTGCAGGAAGTGTCCGAGATCACCCAGGGTCTGAAAGCGATTGCCAAGGAACTGGACATTCCGGTCATCGCGCTGTCGCAGCTGTCGCGTCAGGTGGAAAGCCGCGAAGACAAGCGGCCGCAGCTGTCCGATCTGCGCGAATCCGGGTCGATCGAGCAGGACGCCGATGTGGTCATGTTCGTCTACCGCGACGAATATTACCGCGAGCGCGAAAAGCCCGGCGACCATGAACTGGAAAAGATGGCGCAGTGGATGGCGCTGATGGAATCGGTGCGCGGCAAGGCCGAAGTCATCATCGGCAAGCAGCGCCATGGCCCCATCGGCACCATCGAGCTTAGCTTCGAGGGCCGCTTCACCCGGTTCGGCAACCTTGCCAAGCCGTGGCAGGGCCAAGGCGGGCCGGATGTGGGGTTCTGAGGCGGACCTTCCACAACTAGCGCGAACCGGATAGGGCGTAGTGCGCTGATATTTATCACTAGAATTCAGCAGCTTTTCCGATTTTTCATGATCGGCACTTGACCAAGCTTAGACCGGAACGGGGGATATGATGGATCTTGGGTTGCGGGACAAGGTGGTCATCGTCACCGGCGGCGGGGCGGGGATCGGTGGCGCAATAACTCTGGCATTGGCGGCAGAAGGGGCCGTGCCGGTGATCCTTGCGCGCAGGCCGCCAGAGTTGGCTTTCATTCATAGAATCAGTGTGTTGCAGCCGCGCGCAACTGTGATCATGACGGACCTTTCGAAGGACGACAACTGCCGCCGGGCGGTGCGAGAAGCCAAGGCCGCGTTTGGGCGGATCGACGGGTTGGTGAACAACGCCGGCACCAATGACGGGGTCGGACTTGAGGCGGGGCCTGAGGCGTTTCGGGCGTCATTGGATCAAAATCTTCTGCATTATTATACACTTGCACATCTTTGCCTTGAGGATCTGAAGGTTGCGAAAGGGGCGATTGTGAACATTTCCTCGAAGACTGCGCTGACGGGTCAGGGGACAACCTCGGCCTATGTCGCGGCCAAGGCGGCGCAGTTGGGGCTGACGCGGGAATGGGCGGCGGCGCTGGCCCCCCATGGGGTGCGAGTGAATGCGGTCATCCCTGCCGAGGTGATGACGCCGATGTATCGCAACTGGCTGAATACATTCGAAAACCCCGAGGCTCAGGAAGCCCTGATCACCGCGCGTATTCCCTTGGGCAACCGGATGACGACGGATGAGGAGATCGCCTCGACAGTGGTGTTTCTGCTATCGGAAAAATCGAGCCATACGACCGGGCAGTGGTTGTTTGTCGATGGGGGTTATGTGCATCTTGATCGGGCACTGGGCCGATAGGGACGGTCACCAAGCCTTGGGAACGCTGCAGAAATCCGGTCCGATTGGTCTGATTTTGGGTCTTCATTCCGTCTTGCTTGTGTCTTCCACCCGTCTTCCGCGCAGAAAGACCTGGGCTCCTTTTACCATCTTTGGCCAATCGCTCGCCCTGGCCCCGGATCAACGCACGCGGATCGGGTCGGCCAGAAGCCGCAAGCCGTTCAGCACCACCAGAAGCGTCCCACCTTCGTGGCCAAGGACAGCAAGCGGCATGGGAAGATCGAAGAACAGGCTTCCGATCACCAGAACTACCATGGCCCCAATCGCCAGCGTCAGGTTCTGCCGGATCACCCTTGCCGTGCGGCGGGCGAGCCTTCGGGCGGCGGCCAGTTTTCGCAGGTCTTCGGCCATCAGCGCCACATCGGCGGCCTGCAGGGCAACCTCGCTGCCCGCAACGCCCATCGCGATGCCGACATCGGCTCGCGCCAAGGCTGCGGCATCGTTCACCCCATCCCCGACGAAGGCAACTTTGCCGTAACGCGTGGCGTCATCGACCAGGCGGACCTTGTCCGCTGGCAGCAAGCCCGAATGCACCTCATCAGGCTTCAGCCCCAACATGCCAGCGATACGTGCGGCGACTTCGGCGCGGTCGCCCGTCATCATCAAAAGCCGCGCCTCACCCTTGCCACGCAAGGCACCAAGCGCCTCACGCGCGGCATCACGCGGCGTGTCGGCCACGGTGATCGCGCCCAGAAGCATAGAGCCGCGCCCGACAAGGACCAGAGTTTCCGCGCCATTGATCATGCGCGACAGCGAGTCCGGGAGAGCCGCCCCCATCTTTTCAAGCATTCGACGGTTGCCCGCCCAGACCCCACCTTCGCGGTCTTGACCCGTGATGCCCTCGCTGGGAAAGGATTGCACCTCGCCCACGTCTAGGGGAGTGATCGCCCGGCGCAGGACCAAGCGGCGCAAGGCCTCGGCGATGGGATGTTCGGATTGTGCCTCAAGCCCGGCGGCAAGCGCCAGAAAATCGACTTCGGTCCCGATCAGGGCGGCAACCCCGGTCACCTCGGCCTGACCGGTGGTCAGGGTTCCGGTCTTGTCGAAGGCAAAGACCTTGACTTCGGCAAGGGATTCCAGCGCAGCGCCGCCCTTGAACAGAACCCCGCCCCGCGCGGCCGCCGATAGGGCCGACAAGACCGCTGCAGGGACCGAGATCACGACCGCACAAGGGCTGGCCGCGACCAGAAGCGTGGCCGCACGATAGACCGCCTCGCCCGGGTCCCAACCCACCTGACGAAAGCCGAAATACGACAGGATCGAGCCCACAAGGACCACCACAGTATAGCGCTGGCCGAACCAGTCCGAGAACCGCTCGGACGGCGACCGCATCGCTTGGGCCTCGGTCACCAGGCGTATCATCTGGGCTACGGTGCTTGTCGCTAGGCCCCGCGTGACCTCGACCGTCAGAATCGCCTCTAGATTCACGGTCGCTTCATGCACCAGCGCGCCCACGGTCTTGCGGGCTGGGGCTGATTCCCCCGTAACCGTGCTTTCATCCAGATGGCCCGTGCCAACGACGATGCGCCCATCGACCGGCACCCGCGCGCCGGGGCGCAGCACGACCCTGTCACCCGGCACAAGGTCAGCGACCGGCACTTCTTCTACTCCGTTCGGCCCTTCGCGCAGCGCCGTTTCGGGGCGCAGCTGCATCAGTGCCTCCACCGCCCGGCGGGCCTTGCCCATCGCCCGGTGCTCCAGCGTGTGCGACAGCGAGAAAAGGGCCAGCAGAACGGCCCCTTCCAGCGTCGCGCCCACGGCTGCAGCGGTCAGCGCGGCCACGACCATCAGAAGGTCGATGTCGAGCTTTCTTTCGCTCCAAAGTTCCCTTAGCGCCTCGCGCGCCGAGGGAATACCGCCCGCCAGATAGGACATCCCAAGCGCGGCCCAAGTCAGGCCAAGGGGGAGCGGCTGCACAAAGGCATCCAGCGTTGCAACGGCAAGCCCGATCCAGCACAGGATCGTCAGCAGGTCTTCGCCATCCTGGATTGCGGAACTATCGGCCTGATCACTCATCTCGCGCTCCTGTCTGTCCCAGACTTGCCCTCTCGGCGGGGAAAGGACAAGGATAGGTGATGCGGCCATTTGCCCTTGACCCTTTGCGCGCATCCGACGAAAGAGCCGCATGACCTCGCTGACCCTGACCATTGATCTTGAGGCGATTGCTGCCAACTGGCGGGCGCTGGACCGCTTGTCCGCCGCCACCGTGCAGACGGCCGCCGTGGTAAAGGCCGACGCCTATGGCCTTGGCGCTGCACGGGTCGTGCATGCGCTTGCGGTCGCGGGCGCGCGGCGCTTTTTCGTGGCCCATGCCGCCGAAGGAATCGCGCTGCGCAAGGTTCTGGGTCCCGGACCGCAGATCGGTATCCTGACCGGCCACCTGTCTGGCGACACCGAGTTGATCCGCGATCTGGACCTGACCCCGATGCTCAGCAGCATCGAACAGATCACCCGGAATCTTGAGGCGCTTCCGGGCCACCCCTTCGGGGTCCAGCTTGACAGCGGCATGAACCGCCTGGGGGTGAAGCCATCCGATTGGCAGGCGATTGCGCCCATCCTGCTGGCGGCTGAACCTGCGCTTTTGATGAGCCACCTTGCCTGTGGCGACGACCCCGACCACCCCGCCAATCGGGCCCAGCTTGCCGCCTTCCACGCGATGACCGATGGCACCGGCCTGCCCCGCAGCCTGTCGGCCACCGGTGGCGTGCTGCGTGGCCCGGCCTATCACTTTGACCTGACGCGCCCCGGAATCGGCCTTTACGGCGGCCTGCCCTTTGCCGATGCGCAGCCTGTTGTCGGCCTGTCGCTGCCCGTTATCCAGACCCGCCACCTCGAACCCGGCGAAAGCGTCGGCTATGGCTGCACCTGGGTGGCCAAGCGCCCCACCACAGCCGCGACGCTGCTTGGCGGCTATGCCGACGGGCTGCCCAGAAGCCTGTCAAACCGCGCGATCCTGTGGGCTGGCAATCAGGCCTGCCCCCTCATCGGGCGCGTCTCGATGGACCTGATCACCGTCGATGTGACCGATCTTGACGAGATTCCCCTGAAGCTTGACCTTCTTGGCCCCGAACAGGGGATTGACTCCCTGGCCAATTTCGCTGGAACCATCGGCTACGAGCTTCTTGCAACCCTTGGGCAGCGGTTCGACCGGCAGTATCAGGAGGTTTCCGCATGATCGCAGGCACGCTTGGCGCCTTTGGCCGCCCGGTGCTGCAGGCCTTTGCAGCCGTCGGTCGGCTGGGGCTTTTTGCAGGCTCGGTGATCGGGCATGCCTTGCGCCCGCCGTTCTATTTGCGCGAATTCGGCCAGTCGCTGTTGCAGATCGGCTGGTTCTCGCTGCCCGTCGTCGGCTTGACCGCCATTTTCACCGGGGGCGCGCTGGCGCTGCAGATCTATGCGGGCGGTTCACGCTTCAACGCCGAAGCGGTGGTGCCCTCGATTGTCGCCATCGGCATGGCGCGCGAACTGGGTCCCGTGCTGGGGGGCCTGATGGTCGCCGCCCGCGTTGCCAGTTCCATCGCGGCCGAGATCGGCACGATGAAGGTCACCGAACAGCTTGACGCCCTTGTCACCCTTTCCACCAATCCGCTGAAATACCTTGTCGTGCCACGCGTGGTTGCAGCCACACTGGCGATGCCGGTGCTTGTGGGCGTCGGCGACGCCATCGGCATCATGGGCGGCTGGCTGGTCGGCATTACCCGGCTCGACTTCAATTCCGCCGCCTATCTCAAGAACACCGTCGATTTCCTGGAAACCTGGGACGTAGGCTCGGGCATGGTGAAGGGTGCTGCCTTCGGCTTCATCGTGGCGCTGATGGGCTGCTATCACGGTATGAATTCCGCCCGTGGCGCGCAGGGCGTTGGGGCTGCGACCAAATCTGCCGTCGTTTCGGCCTCGGTCCTGATCCTGGCCGCCAACTACCTGCTGACCGAGGTATTTTTCACCACATGATCACGCTTACGGATGTCCAAAAGGCCTTTGGAGCCAACCGGGTGCTGCAGGGGGTGAACCTGAACATCGCCTCTGGCACGTCGATGGTGATCATCGGCGGGTCCGGGACCGGCAAGTCGGTCCTCTTGAAAAGCATCCTCGGCCTTGTTCGCCCCGACAGCGGCACGATCACGCTGGACGATCAGGATGTGACCGCCAAGGGCAGATCCGGGGCCGACCGCGATGCCTTTCTGGCCCGCTTCGGCATGCTGTTCCAAGGCGGCGCGCTTTTTGACTCGCTTCGCGTCTGGGAAAACGTCGCCTTCCGCCTGATGCGCGGTCCCAAAGCCCTGCCCAAACCGCAGGCCCGCGACGCAGCCATCGAAAAACTCCGCCGCGTCGGGTTGAGGCCCGACACCGCCGACCTTTTCCCGGCCGAACTTTCTGGCGGCATGCAAAAGCGCGTCGGCCTTGCCCGCGCCATCGCCGCCTCGCCCGAGATCATCTTCTTTGACGAACCAACCACCGGACTTGACCCGATCATGGCCGGCGTAATCAACGAACTCATCCGCGAGATCGTGGTGGAAATGGGTGCAACCGCGATGACGATCACCCATGACATGTCCTCGGTCCGCGCGATTGCCGACAATGTGGCCATGCTCCACGGCGGGGTGATCCGCTGGACCGGCCCGGTCAGCGAGATGGACGCGACGCCGGATCCCTACGTGCAACAGTTCATCCATGGCCGGGCAGATGGGCCGATTGAAAGCGTCCGATAGCCGGGCTAGCCCTTCCTCTTGGGAGAAATATTCACTTTGCCAGACCAGAAAGACTTGAGCCTGTTGAAGTTCCTCAACCTCGCCCTCCTCATCCTGTTCCCCATCGCCTGGTTCGCGCCGTTGATGCGGGCAGCACTTCTGCCAATCTTCGGGATGGACGAGATCTCGGTCGTCACCGGTCTGCAAAGCCTGTGGGGCGAGGACGCAGCACTGGCGCTGGTCGTTACCTTCCTTGCGATCTTCGCGCCCTATGCCAAGACCATCGGTCTGGCACTTTTGCACTGGAACCTCCTTTCCCCGAAAACCCTGCCGGTGCTGGAAATCCTCGGCAAGCTTGCCATGGCCGATGTCTTCCTGATCGCGCTATACATCGTGATCGCGAAAGGCGCGGGCTACGTCACGATCGAAACCGCCTGGGGGCTTTACTTCTTTTCCGGCTGTATCCTTGCGTCGATCCTGATCTCGTGGAAATCAAAACCTGCTGCGTGACTCATCACGCGGCCCAAATTTCTTACTCAAGAAATTTTCCTTAGGATTCTTGTTCCTCCCGCGCCTTGCAGCGAACCGCCTTTCAAGGCACCCTGAGGCGCATGAAACAGACCAACACCTTCACCTGTTCGGCCTGTGGCGCCGTCCACCGCAAATGGGCAGGCAAATGCGACGCTTGCGGCGGCTGGAACACCATCGTCGAAGAGGCACCGCTCTCCACCGGCCCGAAATCGCTGGGCGCCAAGGGCCGGCTGATCCCGCTGTCCGACCTTACCACCGAAGAAGTCGCCCCACCCCGCGCCTCATCGGGCATTGATGAGCTTGACCGCGTGCTTGGCGGCGGCCTCGTCCCAGCCTCGGCAATCCTTGTCGGCGGTGATCCCGGAATCGGCAAATCGACGCTCCTCTTGCAGGCCGCTGCCAGCTTTGCCCGCAAAGGCCTGAAGTGCCTTTATATCTCGGGCGAGGAAGCCCCGGCGCAGGTCAGGATGCGGGCGCAGCGCCTTGGTCTGACCGATGCGATGGTCCATCTAGGGGCCGAGACCAACCTGCGCGACATCCTGACGACACTGGACGCGACCCGCCCGCAACTTGCGATCATCGATTCGATTCAGACCATGTGGCTTGACAGCATCGAGGCCGCCCCTGGTTCCGTCTCCCAAGTCCGCGCCGCCGCGCATGAGCTGGTCACCTTCGCCAAGCGCAAGGGCATAGCGGTCATTCTGGTTGGCCATGTCACCAAGGACGGCCAGATTGCCGGTCCCCGCGTGGTTGAGCACATGGTCGACACCGTGCTTTACTTCGAAGGCGAGCGTGGCCACCAGTTTCGCATTCTGCGCGCCGTGAAAAACCGCTTTGGCCCCGCCGACGAAATCGGCGTTTTCGAGATGACTGGCGGCGGCCTTGCCGAAGTCCCGAACCCCTCGGCCCTCTTCCTTGCCAACCGCGACCAGCCTGCCCCCGGCTCGGCCGTCTTTGCCGGGATCGAGGGCACGCGCCCCGTCCTGACCGAGATTCAGGCCCTTGTCGCCCCTTCCACTCTCGCCAGCCCTCGTCGCACGGTTGTTGGTCTGGATTCAGGCCGGGTCTCAACCATCCTTGCCGTCTTGGAAGCACGCTGCGGCATCCCGTTCACCGGACTAGACGTGTTCCTGAATGTCGCCGGAGGCCTTAGGGTCAGCGAGCCTGCAGCCGATCTGGCCGTCGCCGGAGCGCTTCTCTCTGCGCGGGAAGACATCGCGATCCCCCCTGACATGGTGCTTTTCGGTGAAATCAGCCTCTCGGGCGCATTAAGGCCGGTGGGGCAGACCGAAAACAGGTTGAAAGAAGCCGCAAAACTTGGTTTCTCACAGGCAACCTTGCCGTCCCATTCGAAGACCGATGGAACGGCGGGCATTCAGATACGGCAAATGCCGGATCTGACGGCCTTTGTGGGCGAAATGTTCGGAGCGGGCTGAAGCCTCGCAGAAAATGGGATGAGGACTGATCGATGGAAAACTTGACCGCAATTGACGGTGGCGCGGCCATCATCATCCTCGTCTCTGCCATTCTTGCCTTTTCGCGCGGCCTTGTCCGCGAACTCATGGCAATCCTCGGCTGGATCGGCGCTGCAATCGCGGCCTATTACTTCGCGCCCTCGGTGCAGCCCTTGGTCAAGGAACTGCCTGTGGTTGGCCAATTCCTGTCGGAAAGCTGTGAACTTTCGGTCGTCGCCGCCGGTCTTGGCGTCTTCGTGATCGGCCTGATCGTCGCAGCACTTTTCACCCCACTCTTTTCCGGGGCCGTCCAACGCTCGGCCCTTGGCGGGATCGACCAGGCGCTTGGCTTTCTGTTCGGTGCGGGGCGTGGCGTCCTTCTGATCGCCGTCGCCTTCATCGTCTATGACCGCGTCCTTGCCGACCAGCCGATCTCGATGATCGACGAAAGCCGCACGGCGCTTATCTTCGCGAACTTTCAGGCCCGGATCGACGAATACATCCCGACCGATGCGCCGCAGTGGGTCGTCGCGCGCTACAATGACCTGACCAATATCTGCGCCCCGGGCACGGAACCCACCCCGGACGCAACCGCCCCGGCCGAGCCTGCGGCGACGACCACCACGCCCTGATCCTGCCGCCTGTCGGGCGTTTCGGGGCGTGACAGTCCCGAACCACTGCCGTAAATACCGCGGCACCCCCAAGGACAGGATTCGGACGCATGGCCCCTTTCCGCTCTCACCCCTTCGATGACGACAAGCTGAAGGAGGAGTGTGGCATTTTCGGCGTGGTCGGCGTGGCCGATGCGTCGAACTTCGTGGCGCTTGGCCTCCATGCCCTGCAACACCGGGGCCAAGAGGCAGGCGGGATCGTCTGCTATCACCCCGACCACGGCTTCAACTCGGCCCGCCGCTTCGGCTATGTCCGCGACAATTTCACCAAGCCCGATGTGATGGATACGCTGCCTGGCCCGCTTGCCATCGGCCATGTCCGCTATTCCACCGCCGGATCGAAAGGCGCCACCGCGATCCGGGACGTGCAGCCCTTTTTTGGCGAGTTTTCGATGGGCGGCTGTGCCATTGCACACAACGGCAATCTGACCAACGCGACCGCGCTTCGTCGCGAACTGATTGAGCGCGGGTCGATTTTTCAGTCTTCCTCGGACAGCGAGTGCATCATCCACTTGATGGCCCGATCAATCCAAAAGTCGCTGGCCGAACGGATCAAGGACGCGCTGCGCCGGGTTGAAGGGGCGTTCTCGATTGTGGCCATGACCCGCACCAAGCTGATCGGCGTGCGCGACCCCCTGGGCGTGCGCCCGCTGGTTCTTGGCCGCCTTGGCGACAGCGGCTGGGCGCTTTCATCGGAAACCTGCGGCCTTGACATCATCGGTGCCGAATTCATCCGCGAGATCGAGCCAGGTGAAATGGTCGTCATCGAAGACAACAAAGTAGAATCGACCCGCCCCTTCGCCCCGGCACCCTCGCGTTTCTGCATCTTCGAGAATGTCTATTTCTCCCGCCCCGACAGCATCATCGGCGGCCGCTCGGTCTATGAAACCCGCCGCCAGATCGGCGTAGAGCTGGCCCGTGAAGCCCCGGTCGATGCCGATATCGTCTGCCCGGTGCCCGATAGTGGCACGCCTGCGGCCATCGGCTATGCCCATGAATCCGGCATTCCCTATGGCATGGGGATCATCCGCAACCAGTACATGGGCCGGACCTTCATCGAGCCGACCGAGCAAATCCGCAACATGGGCGTGCGGTTGAAGCTGAACGTCAACCGCGCGCTGATCAAGGGCAAGCGGGTGATCCTGGTTGACGACTCGGTCGTGCGCGGCACCACCAGCCGCAAGATCAAGGACATGATCGTTGAAGCCGGGGCGGCGGAGGTCCACTTCCGCATCGCCTCGCCCCCCACCGCATGGCCCTGCTTCTACGGTGTCGACACCCCAGAACGCTCCAAGCTTCTGGCGGCCACCATGTCTGAAGACGAAATGCGCGACTGGATCGGCGTCAACAGCCTGAAATTCGTCTCGCTTGACGGCCTTTACCGCGCCGCGGGCCAAGCCCAGGGCCGCGACCCGAAAGCGCCAAGATTCTGCGACGCCTGCTTTTCGGGCGACTACCCGGTCGCCCCTTCGGACAAAATCGAGGAAGGTTTTCAGATGAAGGCGGCAGAGTGAGCGCCGGTCCAAGTCATCGGGCGCGAAACTAGGCTAGTAGCTGCTGCCGTCCGATCCGTCGCTCGCCATGGCTCCTTGCGATGGAGGCATGCTTGCACAGCCGGTCAGGGCTAATCCGACTGCCACCACAAGCCACAAATGAATAGTGCGCATTTCGACCTCCGTTGAGAATTAGGATCAAGTGGGAGCTGTCTATCATAAACCGGCGCAAATTGCACGCCACCTGCCGTCCTTACCCCCGATGCAATCTGTTCCGGGTAGCCCGCACCGGTCAGGCTGAAATTGCTGCGAGATATGGCCGCAAGGGCTAGGCACCCCCTTGCCCTTTCATCTTGGCACAAATATCCCCGCTCGGTGCGCTTCTACAGCCCCGCAAGGATCAGGTCATGACCCAGAAAATCGCCGCCAAGATCGCCCTCGTGACCGGTGCCTCGCGTGGCCTTGGTGCCGCCATGGCCGAACAACTAGCCCTGCGTGGCTGGCATGTGGTGGCCGTGGCCCGGACGGTTGGCGGGCTGGAAGAGCTGGATGATCGCGTCAAATCCGCGGGCCTGCCGGGCGCGGGCGGGCTGACGCTTGCGCCGATGGACGTGACCAATGACGACGCGATGCGCCACCTCTGCCGCAGCATCCATGACCGCTGGGGTGGCCTTGGCCTCTGGGTCCATGCGGCGGTCCACGCGACATCGCTGTCTCCGGCCGGGTCGCTTGACCAGAAGGACTGGGACAAGTCGCTTGCGGTCAACACCCGCGCCACCGGCATGCTGATCCCGATGGTGGAACCGCTGCTGCGCGCCCATGACGGAACTGCGCTTTTCCTTGATGATCCGCGTGCGGGGCAGCCGTTCTTTGGGGCCTATGGCGCGACAAAGGCCGCCCAGATGGCGCTGGCGAAAAGCTGGCAGGCTGAAACGGCACGGCACGGCCCCCGTGTGGTAATCGCAACCCCAGCAGGAATGCCGACCGCCACCCGCGCCAGGTTCTTCCCGGGCGAAGATCGTGCGCCCTTGGCCCATCCGCAGGACGAGGCGCGGCGGATTCTGGATACGCTTTGGGGAAAGACCCAAATTCCTTGAGGAAGGAATTTGGCACCCTACCCGGCAAGTGCGGTGTCGATCGCCTGCCAGAGAACTTCGACCGGTTCTACCCCGACCGAAAGGCGTATAAACCCCTCACTCACCCCGTCCCCCCAACGGGCGCGGCGTTCGCCGGCGGAATGTGTGCCGCCGAAGCTTGTCGATTGTTCGACCAACGGGCAGCGGGCGAGGAAGCCTTCGGCAGCGCCAGCATCGGGGAGTTCAAACCCGATCAGGAAGCCGCCGTTGGCCATCTGGCTGCCGACAACCTGGTGTGAGGGGTCGCTGGCCAAGCCGGGGAAGCGCAGGTTTCTCACCGCAGGATGGGCTGCGAGCCGGTCGGCAATCGTGGCGGCAGAGGAACACATCCGATCAAGCCTAACCTCCAACGTTTCAAGGCCACGGTGAACGAGGAAGGCCTCGAACGGCCCGGCGATCGAACCGGACATCCGCCGCCAGTCCCTCACTCGGGCCATCAAGGCGGCGTCACGGCCTGCGACATGGCCGAAGAGGACGTCGGAATGGCCCGCGGGGGCCTTGGTGTCGGCAGCCACCACAAGATCGCAGCCAAGGTCGAGCGGGCGCTGCAGGAGGGGGGTCATCGTGGTGTTGTCGGCGATGACCTTCGCCCCGGCCTGGTGGGCGCGGGTGGCGACGGACTGGATATCGACCACGTCGAGGCCAGGGTTTGACGGGGTTTCGAGGTAGACGACTGCCGCGCCGGTGAAATCGGCAGTTTCAAAGTCGCGGGTCGGTATCTGGGTGACCTCCACCCCGAGCGGTTTCAGGAAACCTTCCGACAGGACCCGCGTCACGTAGTAGCCGTCCGACGGGATCACCAGCCGGTCGCCGGCTTTCAGGGTGGAAAAGAGGGCGGCGGTGATGGCGGCCATGCCGGAGGGGAAGGAGATCGCCTCGGCGTCTTCAAGGATCGAAAGCCGGGCTTCAACGGCGTCCCACGAGGGGTTGCCGTTCCGTCCGTAGAATTGGCCGCCGGACTGGACCGTCGGCAGATGAAAGGTTGCCGAGGCGGTGATCGGGGGGATGATCGGCTCGCCCTGCGAAAGGCCCGGTTTCCGGTGATGGAGGAGGCGGGCGATGCGGGACTGGGCGTCAGGGGTCATGGGCTGCCTTCCAAAGTGTCCACGGTGGAAAAAAAGCTGAACCCCGGCGAAATCAAAGGCTTGGCCGTGGGCGTTTACCGAAACTTAACCGGTCGCCCACGGCCACTCAAGCGGTCATTCCAGACGTGCTGGGAAGCCCGGAGCGCGCAGGTCGGTGTCGAGAAGGTCCTCCAGCAGCCGGGCGATTTCGGGGCTTTGCGCCTCGCCACCATAGGCGGCTTTGGCGGCGATATAGGTCTGGTTGGTCATGCTGGCCAAATCCAGGGGCACGCCGAATTCCTTGCCGAAGCCGAGCGCAAAGCCAAGGTCCTTGAGCGCAAGGTCGATGTTAAAGGCGATGTCGTAGGAACCGTTCAGGATCAGCGCGCCTTCGGTTTCATGCACGAAGCTGTTGCCCGACGAGGCTGCAATCGCATGCCAAGCCTGCCCCAGATCAAGCCCACCGCGTTTGGCCAGCATCAGCGCCTCGGAGGTGGCTTTCAGGTGGATGAAGGCCAGCATGTTGGTGATGACCTTGATGATGCAGGCGGCACCCAAGGGTCCCAGATGGAAAATCCGGTCGCCCATGGCCTGCATGGCCTTGTGATGGGTGTCAAAGAGGGCTTTGTCGCCGCCTGCGAGCATGGTGATCTTGCCCTGATAAGCAAGGTGAACGCCGCCGGTGACAGGAAGTTCCATCATCCGCACGCCGGATTCGGCGGCGATGGCGGCAAGCTTCAGCACTTCGTCGCGGCCAAGGGTCGACATTTCGACCCAGCTTGCGCCCTTTTTCATGTGGGGCAGGATGTTTTTCAGCACGCGTTCGGACACCGCCGGGGACGGCAGGCAGGTGACGACGTGATCGACCGACGCCGCGAGTTCCTCGGCGCTGTTGGCCAGCGTGGCGCCCATGGCGACCAAGGGTTCGGCCAGTTTGGCGTTCAGGTCATAGACAGTGACCTTGAAGCCGTCTTTCACAAGGCAGCCCGCGCAGGCCGCGCCAAGGTTGCCAAGGCCGATATATCCGTAATGCATGATATCCCCGTATGGATGGTTGGGGGCGAGGTCCGGCCCGCCCCTGATGGTTAGTTGCCGTAGCCGACAATGCCTTTGACTTCGCAGAAGTCATGGATGCCCCAGTCGGCATATTCCCGACCGTTGCCCGATTGTTTGTAGCCGCCGAACGGGGCGGAAGTGTCCCAGTCGGGGTAGTTGAGGTTGATCGTCCCGGCGCGCAGGCGGCGGGCCACCGGAATGGCGTCTTTGACCGGGCCCGAGATATAGGCGGCAAGGCCGTAGATCGTGTCATTGGCCATGGCGATCACCTCTTCGATGGTGTCGTAGGGCTGGATCGTCAGGACCGGGCCGAAGATTTCTTCCTTGGAGATGGTCATCGCATTGACCACATCGCCAAAGATCGTCGGGCGCACGAACCAGCCACGGTTCAGGCCCGCCGGACGACCGACGCCACCGGTGACAAGGGTAGCGCCTTCGTCGATCCCGGCCTGGATCAGGCGCTGGACCTTTTCGAACTGCATCTTGGACACCAAGGGGCCGATGACGGTGGCTTCGTCGCGCGGGTCACCGACCTTGATCGCTTCGGCGGTTTCCTTGGCGACGGCCATGGCTTCGGCCTGCCGCGCGCGGGGCACATACATCCGGGTTGCGGCGTCGCAGGATTGGCCGGTGTTCGACATCACGGCGTTGACGCCTGCGGCCACGGCCTCGGCAAGGTTGGCAGAGGGCAGGATGATGTTGGGGGATTTCCCGCCCATTTCCTGCGCCACACGCTTGGCAGTTGCGGCTGCCACGGCGGCGATCTGCGTCCCGGCCCGGGTCGAGCCGGTGAAGGAGACCATGTCAACCTCGGGGTGGGTGGACATCCGCGCGCCGACATCGGGACCATTGCCGTGGACAAGGTTGAAGACACCGGCAGGCACGCCCGCGTCATGGCAGACCTGCGCGAAGAGGGTGCCGGAGAGGGGTGCTATTTCCGACGGTTTCAGCACCATGGTGCAGCCTGCGATCAGCGCCGGGGCGACTTTGCAGGCGATCTGGTTCATCGGCCAGTTCCACGGCGTGATCAGCGAGCAGACGCCGATCCCTTCATAGATGATCCTTGTGGTGCCACGGTTGTATTCCCAGACCATCTCTTCGGCGGCCTTGATCGTCGCCTCGATATGGACTTGTCCTGCCCAGGCTTGCGCACCGCGCGCCCAAGTGATCGGCGCGCCCATTTCGGTGGACATGGCTTGGGCAAAGTCTTCGTAGCGTTCGTTATAGACCTCAAGCACGCGCTTCACGATGGCGATGCGTTCGGCAACCGGGCGGTAGGTCCAGGTATCGAAAGCGGCACGGGCGGCGAGGATGGCACGGTCGGCATCCTCGGCATTGCCCATGGCGACTTCGCAGACGATCTCTTCGGTCGCGGGATTTTCCACGCCCATGCGGGTCTTGGACAGCGGGTCAACCCACTGGCCGTTGATGTAGAATTTCAGCATGTTGGCGGGGATCATGGATGCCTCACTTGAAGAAGATATTGAAACGCTTGCGGATCGCGGCGTCGATTTCGGGATCGACCCGGCAGCCTGCCTTGGACAGGATGTCGTTCTTCCTAGCAATGGCGGTGTCGAGGAGGAGGGGTTTTCCCGCCTCGTTCCATTCCTTGGGCGACATGCGGTTGGCGGACTTCGGGTAGATGTATTCGGTCTGCATCAGTTTCAGGGTCTGGTCAGAGCCGAGGTAGTGGCCCGGCCCGCCCAGGCAGACATCCTTCATCGCTTCGATGGAGGTGCTGTCGGGGGTGACGTCGATGCCGCGCACAAGGCGCATGGCTTGGCCGAGGAGGTCGTCGCCAAGGACGAGGGATTCAAGGCAGAACCCGAGGAGTGAGGCGTGCATGCCGACGGCCTCATAGCACATGTTGAGGCCCGCAAGACCGGCGAGGGAGTTGGTGATCCCCTGCTCCCACCCGGCCTGCATGTCGGGGAGTTTGCTATCGCTGATGCCGGAGGCCGCGCCGCCCGGCAGGTTGTAGAAGCGGTGCATCTGGGCGCAGCCTGCGGTCAGCAGGGCCTGCTCGGCAGAGCCGCCCGACATGGCCCCGGTGCGCAGGTCACTGACGAAGGGCCAGGTGCCGAAAATGGCGGGCGCGCCGGGTTTGATGGCGTTGACATAGACGACACCGGCAAGGCATTCGGCGACGGCTTGCACGATAGTCAGGGCGATGGGGGCCGGTGCGGTGGCCCCGGCTTGGCCTGCCGAGAGGAGGAGCATCGGCATGCCACGGCGGATGCAATCCTCCATGGTGATGCAGGATTCCTCGGCAAATTTCATCGGCGGGACGACGAAGCAGTTGGAGTTCGACACGAAGGGCCGTTCCAGCCACTTCTCCTCACCGCCAGCCACCATGTGCAGCATCTCGAAGCAATCGGCGACGTGGGAGGGGTCGGAGAAGGAGGTGCCGACGTGTTTGGTGGTTCCAGCAAGGCAGCCGTAAAGGGTATTGAGGTCCATCTCCAGGTTGTCCATCACGTCCCGGCAGACCATGGTGCGCTGGTAGAAATGGATGTTGTCGAGATTATCGACCAGACGCGCCGCGTCATAAAGATCCTGGGCGGTGGACTCGCGGTAGGTAAGGTTGATCGGGTCGACAATGTGCACGGCGGCCCCGGCGGTGCCGTAGTGGACGTTGGAGCCGGTCAGGTGCAGGTCTTGCTTGGTGTCGCGGGCGAACAGCGTGATGTCGCGGGCGGCGATGTTCAGCATGTCCTCGACCAAGGCACGCGGGAAACGGATGCGGCCGTCGTCGCCCAGGATCGCGCCTGCGTCGGTCAAAAGCTTCACGCCCGAGGGCGGGGCTTGGGACAGGCCGATCTGCTCCAGCGCGTCCAAAGCGGCGGCGTGGATCTGCTGCACCCCGGCTTCGGTCAGGGGCTTGTACTGGCCACCGGGCATGCCGGGGCGGACGGGGCGCACGTCATCGGCCAAGGGGGCCGCCCGCATCGCCACGCGGGCCGAGCGACCGCCAGAGCGTCCAGACCGCGCGCGAGCGGGTTCGCAAATCTCACCGACTTCCGGGATATCATTCATCGCTTTTCCGCTTTCCTCTTGGTCCAAATACTCAATCTGCCGCCAGCATCGGGCGGCGCGGTTATCGTTCAGGCCCGGATCCGTTCGGATTTCGGGTCATACATCGGGGCAAGGCTGGCAATCGCGGCATGGCGCTTGCCAGCAACTTCGATCTCATAGGTCGAGCCGAGGATGTCGTCATCGCTCTGACCCTTGGCAGGGACATAGCCCATACCGATGGCGCCGCCAAGGAAATGGCCATAGGCACCGCTGGTGACCGGGCCAACGATCTTGCCGTCACGGACGATGGCTTCGTTATGGAAGAGAAGCGGCTCGGGGTCTTTCAGGCGGAACTGTAGCATCTTGCGGTCAAGCCCGGCCTCTTTCTTCCGCAACACGGCGTCGCGACCAAGGAAGTCGGGTTTCTTGGCGGAAACAGTGAAGCCAAGGCCTGCTTCCAGAACGTGGTCTTCGTCGGTGATGTCGTGGCCCCAGTGGCGATAGGCTTTCTCGATCCGGCAAGAATCCAGCGTGTGCAGGCCGCAGAGTTTCAGGCCAAGGTCCGCGCCTGCCGCTTCCAGCGTTTCAAACACATGGGCGGTCTGGTCGGAACTGACGTAAAGCTCCCACCCGAGTTCGCCCACATAGGTGACGCGGTGGGCGCGGGCGAGGCCCATGCCGATCTCGATTTCCTTGGCCGTGCCAAAGGGATGGGCGGCGTTGGAGAAATCGTTGGGCGACACACGGGACAGCAGGTCCCGCGATTTCGGGCCCATGACGCAAAGCACGGATTCAGCCGCCGTCACATCGGTGATCACGGCGAAATCGTCGCCGACATTGCGGCGCAGCCAGTCAAGGTTGCGCTGGAAGGTGGCCCCCGGCACGACCAGAAGATAGGCGGTTTCCGACAGGCGGGTGACGGTCAAGTCGGCCTCGATCCCGCCGCGCTGGTTCAGGAACATAGTGTAGACGATCTTGCCCGGTTCCACATCGACCTGGGCGGAGGAGACCCGGTTCAGGAATTTAGCGGCATCGCGGCCTTCGACGCGGATCTTGCCAAAGGAGGTCATGTCGAAGAAGCCGACACCGTTGCGGACTGCCAGATGTTCGGCCTTCTGGTTTTCAAACCAGTTCTGCCGCTTCCAGCTATACTTGTAATCCCGCTCCTGCCCCTCATTGGCAAACCAGTTGGCCCGCTCCCAACCTGCAACCTCACCAAACACCGCACCGCGCGCTTTCAGGTGATCGTGCAAGGGCGTGCGGCGGATGCCACGAGAGGTGGCCATCTGGCGATAAGGGAAGTGGTCGGCGTACAAAAGTCCCAGAGTTTCGGTGACGCGTTCCTTGAGGTAGCTGCGGTTCTTCTGGAACGGCTGCGCACGGCGGATGTCGACTTCCCACAGGTCAAAGGGCGGTTCGCCTTCGGTGATCCAATGCGCCAGCGCCTGACCGGCCCCACCTGAAGACACGATCCCGACCGAGTTATAGCCAGCGGCGATCCAGTAGCCTTTCACCTCGGGCGCTTCGCCAAGGTAATAGCGGTCGTCGGGGGTGAAGGATTCCGGGCCGTTGAAGAAAGTGTGGATGCCTGCTGTTTCGAACAGCGGCAGGCGTTTGGTGGCCATTTCAAGGATGGGCATGAAGTGATCCCAATCCTCGGGCAGCGTGTCGAATTCGAAGTCCGGGCGAATGCCGTCCATGCCCCAGGGTTTGGCTTTGGGTTCAAAGGCCCCCAGCATCATTTTCCCTGCGTCCTGCTTGTAATAGGCGCATTCGTCCGGCACGCGGAGGACCGGCAGGTTGAGGTCGATGCCCTTGACGGGTTCGGTGATCAGGTAGAAATGCTCGCAAGCATGGAGCGGCAGGGTGACGCCGTTCTGCGCGGCCAAGTCGCGGCCCCACATGCCGCCGCAGTTGACGATCACGTCGGCCTGAATATGGCCGGGGCCATCAGTGCCTTCGTAATCAACGCCGGTCACCTTGCCGTTGGCAGTGGTGATTTTGGTGACCTTGGTCATCTCATGGATTTGCACACCCTGCATCCGCGCACCCTTGGCCAGCGCCATCGCGATGTTGGCCGGGTCACACTGGCCGTCGCCAGGCAGATGCACCGCGCCCACCACATCGCCGATGTTCAGGTGAGGATACATCGCCTTGGCCTCGGTCGGCGAGATTTCGGCCACGTCCACGCCGAAGATGCGGGCGATGGTGGCGTTCCTTAGAAGTTCTTCATGCCGTTCGGCGGTCAACGCGACCGAGATCGAGCCGACCTGCTTCATGCCAGTGGCAACGCCGGTTTCCGCCTCAAGATTGATGTAAAGGTCGCGGGAGTATTTCGCGAGCCGGGTCATGTTGGCAGACCCGCGAAGCTGGCCGATCAGGCCTGCGGCGTGCCAGGTGGTGCCGCTTGTCAGCTTGCGGCGCTCCAGAAGCACAATGTCGGTCCAGCCCGCCTTGGCCAGGTGATAGGCGACCGAGCAGCCGGAGACTCCGCCCCCGATGACAACGGCGCGGGCTTTGGTGGGGATACTCATGGCTGGGCCTCCGATGGAACAAGAACAAGTTTGCCGGGAGTGCGCCCGGCGGCAAGGTCGGCCTGCGCAAGGGCGATGTCGCGCAGGGGGGTGGTTTTCGACACCACTGGGCGGATGCGGGCGGTGTTGATGATGGTGACAAGGCCCGCAAATACTTCGCGTGGCTGATGGGTCGCGCCGTGGATCGTCAGGTTATTGAGGTAGACGCGGCGGAGGTCACCCTTGACCAAGGGGCCCCCGACGGCCCCGCTTGTGGCATAGCGGCCACCGGGGCGAAGCGCGTCGAGGCGGTCTTGAAAGCCGTCGCCGCCGACAATGTCGATGACGGCATCAAAGCTTTGCGCCTGTGGGACACTGTCGCGGGGCAGGATCGTGGCCCCCATGGCGCGCAGAGGCGCGGATTTCGACAGGCTGCATTCTGCGGTCACTTCCGCCCCGCGAAGAAGGGCAAGCTGCACGGCTGCAAGGCCCACGCCGCCCGAAGCTCCGGTGACCAGCACGCGTTCGCCCACGGCAACATTGGCGCGGGTCAGCAGGTTATGCGCTGTGCCGTGCGCGCAGGGCATCGCGCCGGTTTCCGTGTCTGTCAGGGGCGAGGCGGTCACATTACGCAGGTGCCGCGCCTTGACCACGCAGTATTGCGCGAAGGCCCCTTCAAATTCCGAGCCGATCGAGACGAAATGGATCGGGTTTGCTGCCGTCGGCTCGTGCTGGTTCGTGGGACAAATCACCCGCGCGCGCAAAGGCAGGCCCTGCACGCCTGCGCCCAGCGCCACGATCCGCCCGCAGAGGTCAGAGCCCTGGATGCGGGGAAAACCCATTTCGCCTGCCCGGCCAGCCGCACGGCCTTCGCCGCCATACCAACCCTTGCGGGTGTTGAGATCGGTCATGTTGACCCCTGCCGCCAAGACCTTGACCAGCACCTCGCCCGGACCGGGGCGCGGCACCGGAATGTCGTCCCGCCAGACTAGCGTCTCGGGCCCGCCGTGACCGACAAGCTGCACGCCCGACATCATGGCGGGAACCGGGGTCATGCGCGGATGCGCTCGTTCTTGGCGTCCCACAGGGGCTCATCCGCCTTGACGGTCGCGGGATAGCGCTTGCCGAAGATTTCAACTTCGACCGCTTGCCCGGCCACGTTCAGGTCCGTCTTCAGCATGCCAAGCCCGACGCAGGCCCCGATGCGGTGACCGTAATAGCCGCTGGTCAGTTCGCCCACGATTTTGCCGTCATGCCAGATGGTGGCCATATAGGGCGGGTCATGGGTGTCGGCTTCGATGACCAGCGTCGCGAAACGCTTGGTGACGCCGCGCTGCTTTTCGGCCTCAAGGGCCGCCTTGCCCCGGAAGTCCGGCTTGGCCCAGTCGACAAAGCGGTCCAGCCCGCCCTGCAGGATGGTGTAGTCGGTCGACAAGTCACCCTTCCAGGTGCGATAGCCCTTTTCGACCCGCAAGGAATTCAGCGCGAACATGCCGAAGGGTTTCAGGCCATGGGGCTTGCCCGCCGCCATCACCGCGTCCCAGACCGCAGGCGTATCGGCAAGCTTGGTGTGGATTTCCCAGCCCAGTTCCCCGGCAAAAGACACGCGCATCAGCTTCACATCACGGCCCGCAATGGTCGCGGCCTGATGGGTCAGCCAGCCCTTGGCCAGATCGGCATCAGTGCCGGTTGCGGCCAGAACCTCCCGCGCTTTCGGGCCGGTCAGGATATGACAGGACCAATCGGCACTTTCGTCGACCAGCGAGAGACCGGGGGCAAGGTGACGCTCCAGCCAGCCCCGGTCATGCAGTTGCGCCGTCGAGGCGGTGATCAGAAGGATTTCATCCTCGGCGATCCGGGCGACCGACATTTCGGTCACGATCCGGCCTTTGTCGTCGGAGAAATAGGCGAGACCCAGACGCCCGACATTGGGCAGCTTGCCGGTGATCTGCTGCAAGAGCCACGCGGCAGCCCCAGCGCCCGTCAGGCGGAAGCGGCTGAAGCCCGGCAGATCAAGAATGCCACAAGCATCACGGACGGCCTCGCATTCGGCCTTGACCGCGTTGAACCACGGGCCTTCGCGCCGCCAGGTGCGCTGTGCCTGCTCTTCGATGTCATCGCCGGGGCGTGCATACCAAAGCGCGCGCTCATAGCCGTTGTAGGGGCCATATTCCGCGCCCAGCGCAGAGGTGCGGTCATGCACGGCAGAAAGGCGCTTCATCCGGCCGTCGGGCCAGGCGTGATGCGGGAAATGCATGGCATATTCGTTGCCATAGACCTCCAGCCCCTTTTTCACGCAGTAATCGTGATCCTCCCAGCCGGTGAAGCGGCGGGGATCGCAGGACCACATATCCCATTCGGTGGCACCTTCGGTCATCCATTCGGCCAGAACCTTGCCCGCGCCCCCGGCCTGACAGATGCCAAAGGTGAAGACGCAAGCCTCGAACGCATTCGGAACCCCCGGCATCGGGCCGATCAGGGGATTGCCGTCCGGCGTATATGGGATCGGACCGTTGATCACCTTGGTCAGGTTCGCCTTGGCCAGCAGCGGCACGCGGTCCATGGCGTCGTTGATGTGCCATTCCAGCCGGTCCAGATCATCGGGATAAAGCTGGAAACTGAAGTCATCCGGCATCGGGTCATCCGGCGTCGCCCAATGCGCGCGGCAGTTGCCTTCATAGGGGCCAAGGTTGAAGCCCATCTTTTCCTGGCGCAGGTAGTAAGAGCTGTCCACGTCGCGCAGCAAGGGCAGCTTGTGGCCGACTTCCTTGGTCCAGCTTTCCAGTTCCGGGATGGTGTCAAACAGCATGTACTGATGGCTCATCACCATCATCGGTACCCGGCGACCGAACAGCGCGCCGACCTGAGCCGCATAGTACCCGCCCGCGTTCACCACATATTCCGCCCGCACTTCGCCCTTGGGCGTCGAAAGGATCCATTCCGTCCCCGTCCAGCGCGCCGCCGTGACCGGGCAGAAGCGTTCGATCCGTGCGCCCATCTGGCGGGCACCCGTCGCCAGGGCCTGCGTCAGCTGCGCCGGGTCGATGTCGCCGTCATTCGGGTCATAAAGCGCACCGGTCAGATCATGCGTTTCGACAAAGGGATAGCGCGACTTGATCTCATCCGGCGTCAGGACCTCCAGGTCCATGCCCTGATAACGGCCCATCCCTGCAACCTTCTGGAATTCCATCAGGCGTTCATCCGTATGGCCAAGCCGCACCGATCCGGTGACGTTGTAGTTCATCGGATAGCCGACAGCCTCGCCCAGACCCCGGTACAGCTCGGCCGAATAGCGCTGCATGTTCATGATCGACCAGGAGGACGAGAACGTCGGCACATTGCCCGCCGCATGCCAAGTTGATCCGGCGGTCAGCTCGTTCTTTTCCAGCAGGAGGGCATCGGTCCAGCCCGCCTTGGCCAGATGGTATAGCGAGGATACACCAACCGCCCCTCCGCCGATGATCACCACTTTCGCCGACGCAAATTCCGCCATGACCGCCCTCCCGTTTCGCGCGGTACTATCGGCCTTCGCCGCCCCGCTTTCAATTCGGCAAGGAACCGGGTATTGATCGGAAAACCCGATCAGATGCTTTCTCTTCTCCAAATATCCTCAGGGGGTCCGGGGGGCGAAGCGCCCCCGGGGCTTGCCACAAGCCCGGCGTCAAACCCATGCAAATCGAACTGCTCGACACCTTCCTCGACCTTGCCGAAACCCGCAGCTACCACCGCACGGCGGAACGGCTGAGGATCACACAATCCACAGTCTCGGCCCGTGTTTCGGCGCTGGAACAGTCGGTAGGGTCGCGGTTGTTCGACCGCTCCCGCGCAGGCACGACGCTGACGCCGGAAGGCAAACGCTTTGAACCTCACGCCCGCACTTTGCGCCACGAATGGAATGAGGCTCGGCGGCGGATCCAGATCCCTCAAGGCGCGCAGCAACTTTTGCGACTTGGTATCCAGAACGACCTTGCAGCGGTCTATCTTGGCGACTGGGTCTCCGAGTTCCGTGCCGCCCTGCCCGAGACCGCCTTTTACATCGAGCCGGATTATTCGAACCAGATGTGCGCCGACCTTTTGACCGGCATTCTGGACTTCGCGGTGATGTTCGCCCCAAAGGCTCACCCGGATCTGCATTTCGAAAGCGTGGGCGATGTGACCTATCGTATGCTCTCGACCGAGACGGCGCGAATGGCCGAGGTGCGGCCCGACCGCTTTGTCTTTGCCCATTTCTCCCCGGCCTTCGAGGAAATGCACCGCCAGATGACGCCAGACCTAGCCGCAGCCCCAGTCTCGGTCGGGCAATCGGGGTCGGTGGTGTCGCTTCTGATGGCAATGGGCGGGTCGGGCTATGTGCTGGAAAAGACCGCAGTCGAATTGGTGGCGGGAGGGCGGTTCATGGCGGTCGCGGATGCCCCTGATTTGCGCCAGCCGGTCTATGCGGCGGTGCATATCCGGCACCGGACGCAAAGCCTGCACCGCCGCCTGACCCAGCTTGTCGCCCGGCATTTTCCGGGGTGAAGCAATGTAGGATGGGCAATATTGCCCATCCTACGCGCGGCTAGAACGTCATCGACACCCGATGCCCCGGCGCATGGGCAAGCTTGACCCAGGTGATCGGGCCAAGCGTGCCATGGGTGGTGCGTTCGGCAATGAGAAGGGCCGCACCGGGGGCGACGCCCAGCACTTCGGCCTCGCGCGGGCTGGCGTCTTCGGCGGTAAAGGCGATATCGCCGGACACGAGGCTCACTTCCGTCACCAGCCACTCATTGGCGCTGATCGTTGCAAAATCGGGGGTTGCCCCTTGCAAAGCCGCGGGGTTCAGCCAGCGCGCCTCATGCACGAAGGGCCGCCCGCCAGCGAGATGCAGGGTTTCCAGATAGCGCATCGGGGTTGCCTCCGGCAGGCCGAGCCTTGCGGTTACCGGCACTGGCGCTGGTCCCATGCGGTCGGCCAGAAGCTTGAAGTCATAGGCCAGACCCCGGCCAAGGACATCCAGCCGGATCACCGGAATCTCCAACCGGGCACGGCGCACGGGCAGTTCGGCAACCCTTGTGCCCGCCCGCTTTTTCCGTTCGATCACTCCGGCCTCGGCAAGCGCTGTCAGCGCCCGGTTCACCGTCGCCCGTGCTACGCCGAATTCGGCGGCCAGCGTTTCCTCGCCGGGGATCAGCCCGCCCGGCGGCCATTCCCGCGACCGGATACGGCGCAGGACATCGGCGCGGATATCTTCCCAGCCATGGGTCATAGCGCCCCGCGCAGGCGCTGCATCACGGCGCGGAAGCGAGTCGCAACCGTGTCGCGGGCGATGTGGCGGCTGTCCTTCACGATATGGCGACCAGCGGACCAAAGGTCGGTCACCAGCCCGTCGCGACCTGCAAAGAGAAACGCATCCAGAAGTGTGTCGCCTTTCAGCCCCTCTAGCCGAAGGTCGCCCGTGTCGATGGCCAGAAGATCGGCCCAAAGGCCCGGCGCAATCGCCCCCGCATCGCGGCCCCCGGCTTTTGCGCCACCCGCTGCCGCCCCGTCCCACAGAAGTCGCCCGGTGGATCGGGCCCCATCCGCCATCACCGCACGGGCCTTGTGGTTGAAGCGCTGGGAGTATTCCAGCGTTCGCAATTCCTCGGGCATCGAGATCAGGACGTTGCTGTCCGAGCCCACCCCAAAGGCCCCGCCCGCAGCCAACCAGTCCGGCCCGTTGAAGATCCCGTCGCCAAGGTTCGCCTCGGTGATCGGGCACAGGCCCGCGACGGCCCCGATCCGGGCAAGGGCCGTGGTTTCCTCACCTGTCATCTGCGTCGCATGGATCATGCACCAACGCGCATCCAGGGCCAAGTTCGCCACGGCCCAGTCCATGGGCCGCGCGCCCCAGGCCGCCTGAACCTCGGTCACCTCGGCCACCTGTTCGGCGATATGGATATGGACCGGGCCGGTTGGAACCATGCCAGCTACGCGCGCAAGGGTGGCCTTGCTGACCGCGCGCAGGGAATGGGGGGCAACACCAAGCTGGCCATCCGGCAGAGCCAACAGCGCCGCTTTCGCCCCATCCAGAATGCGCGCATAGGTGTCGGGCGTCGATCCAAACCGCAACTGCCCGCCCGCCAGCGCCCGCCCATCGACGCCGCCCTGTTCATAGATCACCGGCAGATGCGTCAGGCCAAAGCCCGTCTCCTGTGCCGCCGCAATGATCCGCCCAGACATCTCGGCAGGATCGGCATAGGTGCCACCGCCAACCGGATGGTGGAGGTAGTGAAACTCGCAGACCGAGGCGAAACCAGATTCCGCCATTTCCACCAACGCCTGCGCCGCGATGGTCTGCACATCCTCTGGCGAGAGGCGTTCAAGGAAGCGGTACATCAGCGTCCGCCAGGTCCAAAAACTGTCCTGCCCCGCGGTGCGGCCTTCGGTCATCCCGGCCATGGCGCGCTGGAACGTGTGGGAGTGCAGGTTCACCGGCGCGGGCAGAAGGACGCCAAGCCGCGTGCCTTCCGGCGCGGAATTGGGCGTCACTTCGGCGATGCGGCCCCCTTCCACCCGGATGCGGACATTGCTGGCCCAGCCATCGGGCAGAAGTGCTGTTTCGGCGTGCAGGATCATGGCGACTCACTTGACAGGCATTATGTCTAGACATATTAGCCAATAGACCAGTCATAAGGCAAGTGAATGCTCCTGACCCACGCCACCCTCGCAACGATGACCGCAGGCTACGGCCTGATCCCGGATGCCGCTGTGGTGATCGAGGGAGAGCGCATCACCTGGGCCGGACCAATGGCCGCCCTGCCCGCTGAGTATCGCGCCCTGCCGGAACTCGATTGCGAAGGTCGCCTTCTTACCCCCGGCCTGATCGACTGCCACGGTCACCCGGTCTTTGGCGGGCATCGCGCCGTGGAGTTCGAGCTGCGGCTGCAGGGTGCGAGCTATGAGGAAGTGGCGCGGGCGGGTGGCGGCATCCTGTCGACCGTCAAGGCCACACGAGCTGCCAGCGAAGACCAGCTTCTGACCAGTGCCCTGACGCGGGTCGATCAGCTGATCGCCAGCGGGGCCACGACGATTGAGGTCAAGTCGGGCTATGGCCTGACCATCGAAGACGAGCTGAAGATGCTGCGCGTGGCCCGCCGGATTGCTGGTGTGCGGCGGGTGACAGTGAAGGCGACGCATCTGGCCGCCCACGCGATCCCGCCCGAATACAAGGGCCGGAATGCGGACTATATCGCCGAGGTCGCGATACCGTCCCTGCGTGCCGCGCACGCCGAAGGGCTGGTCGATGCGGTCGACGCCTTCTGCGAAGGGATCGCCTTTTCGGTCGAAGACCTCCGGCCGCTGTACGCCGAGGCGCAGGCCCTGCGTCTGGCCGTGAAGCTGCATGCCGAACAGCTTTCCGACCTTGGCGGCGCAGCCTTCGCGGCAGGTCTTGGGGCACTCTCGGCGGACCATCTGGAGTATCTGTCCGACGCCGGGATCAAAGCCATGGCCCGCGCGGGAACCGTCGCCGTGATCCTGCCCGGTGCCTTCTACACCCTGCGCGAAACGCAACCCCCCCCCATCGCCGCCTTGCAGGCCGCCGGTGTGCCGATGGCCGTGGCGACCGATGTGAACCCCGGCTCCTCGCCCATGGCCTCGCTGACCTTGGCGATGAACATGGCCTGCACCCTGTTCCGGATGACCCCGGAAGAGGCGCTTTTGGGCACCACCACCCATGCCGCCCGCGCGCTTGGCCTTGCCGACCGCGGCCAGATCACCCCCGGCCTGCGTGCCGACCTTTGCCTTTGGGAGGCCGAGCATCCGGCCGAACTCAGCTACCGGATTGGCGCCACCCCCCTTCACACCCGCATTTTCGGAGGCCACCCCGATGACTGAAAAGCTGTCGCCTGAAATTCTGATCCCCGGCACAGTTGGCCTTGACCAGTTGGAACGCATCTACCGCCAGATGCTGCCCGCCAAACTGCACGACAGCGCCCGCCCTGGCATCCTCCGCGCCGCTGGCCATATCGCGGCGGCAGCACAGGGGACGGCGGCAGTCTATGGGGTGAATACCGGTTTTGGCAAACTGGCATCCGTGAAGATCGCCCTGCAAGATACTGCCAAACTTCAGGAAAACCTGATCCTGTCGCATTCCTGCGGCGTCGGCGATCCGATGCCGGAAGACGTTGCACGCCTTATGATGGTGCTGAAGCTTCTGTCGCTTGGGCGCGGCGCGTCAGGCGTGCGACCGGTCGTGGTGGAACTGATCGAGGCGATGCTTCTGCACCGCGTGACCCCGGTGGTCCCCGATCAGGGCTCGGTCGGAGCAAGCGGAGACCTGGCACCCCTGGCCCACATGACCGCCGTGATGATCGGCCATGGCGAAGCGATGGTGGATGGCCAGATAAGGATCGGCGCAGAAGCGCTTAAATCCAAAGGACTTTCTCCAATCACCTTGGGAGCAAAGGAAGGCCTTGCGCTGATCAATGGCACCCAGTTTTCCACGGCTTACGCGCTTGCGAGCCTTTTTCAGGGCTGGCAAGCCGCGCGTGAGGCGCTGGTCATTTCGACGATGTCGACCGACGCGATCATGGGCTCGACCGCACCGCTCGAGGCCGAAATCCATGCGCTTCGCGGCCAGCCCGGCCAGATCGAGGCCGCCGCCGCGATGCGCGCGCTTTTGGCTGGCTCCGAGATCCGCGAAAGCCACCGCGAAGACGACCACCGGGTACAGGACCCCTATTGCATCCGTTGCCAGCCGCAGGTGACCGGGGCGGCGATGGACGTGCTGCGCATGGCCGCCCGCACTCTGCAGATCGAGGCGAACGCCGCCACCGACAACCCGTTGGTGCTGTCGGATGGGCAGATCGTCTCCGGTGGCAACTTCCACGCCGAACCCGTTGGTTTTGCAGCCGACATGATCGCATTGGCCCTGGCCGAGATCGGCGCGATTTCCCAGCGGCGCGTGGCCCTTATGGTCGATCCAACGCTGAATTTCGACCTGCCTGCCTTCCTTACCCCGAAGCCCGGCCTAAACTCCGGCCTGATGATCGCCGAAGTCACCACAGCGGCGCTGATGAGCGAGAACAAGCACCTCGCCCATCCGACAGTGATCGACTCGACCCCAACCAGCGCCAACCAAGAGGACCATGTGTCGATGGCCGCCCATGGCGCGCGCCGGTTGCGGAAAATGGTTAAGAACCTGAACGTGATCCTCGGGGTCGAGGCGATGTGCGCCGCGCAAGGCCTCGACTTCCGCGCGCCCCTGAAAACCTCTGCGCCCCTGCAACGTGCGCTTGCCGCCTTCCGCGTAGAAGTCGCCGCACTTGAGGACGACCGCTATCTCGCGCCCGATCTGGCCCATGCCGCAGCCATGGTGGCCGATGGCCGCCTTGCTCGTGCGACAGGCCTTGATCTGCCGGTTCTGGCATGAAGCCTCTTGCCGGTCTGCGCGTTCTGGACCTGACCCGCGTCTTGGCGGGGCCGTTCTGTACCGCGCTTCTGGCCGATCTTGGGGCCGAGGTGATCAAGCTTGAACCACCTTCCGGCGATGATTACCGCCATATCGGTCCCTTCGTTCAGGGCGAATCAGCGCTTTTCACGCTGGTCAACCGGGGCAAGCAGTCCATCGTTCTGGACCTAAAGGACCCCGCTGCGCAAACGACCGCGCGGGCGATTGCGCTGGCCTGTGATGTGGTGGTCGAAAACTTTCGCCCCGGTGTCGCCGCCCGTCTGGGGCTTGGGCCTGAATTGCGCAGCGAAAATCCCGCGCTGATCTATGCCTCGATTTCGGGCTTTGGGCAGACCGGGCCGGATGCCGCACTGCCGGCTTATGATCTGGTGGCCCAAGCGATGTCGGGGCTGATGGCGGCCAATGGCGAAGATGGTGGCGCGCCCCTGAAGGTGGGTGAAAGTCAGGGCGACCTGATGGCCGGGCTTTATGCCGGTTGGGCCATCCTTGCAGCGCTTTATCGCCGGGGCCAGACCGGGATTGGCGCGACGCTGGATGTTTCGATGTTCGATGCGCTCTTTTCCCTGCTGCCGACAAGTCACGCCGTCCAGTTCTATGCCGGTCAGACCCCGCAGCGGGTCGGCAACCGGCATCCCTTGTCCACCCCCTTTGGCTGCTTTGACTGCGCAGATGGCCAGGCAGTGATCGCGGTTCTGGGCGACCGGCAGTGGCAGGGGTTGTGCGGCCTGATCGGGCGGCCTGATATTGCCAGCGATCCCGACCTGTCGCGCGACGACGGCCGCACCCGGCAAGAACCTCGCATCCGCACCGCGATCGAAGGCTGGACCGGCACACGCCCGGTGGCCGAGGTAGTCGCCGCCTTGGCCGGGGCCGGGATCCCGACGGCACAAGTGCAAAGCCTGGCCGAAGCCGCGGCCTCGCCGCACGGGGTCGCGCGGGGGCTTGTGACCAACCTGCCGCATCCGGTGCTGGGCACCGCCCCGACCGTCGGCCAACCGGTCTGGTTTGACGGCCAGAAACCCATGGCCAGCCGATCTGCCCCTGCGCTTGGCGCCGACGGACCAGAAATCCTTCGCTGCTTTGGACTTGCCCCATGACCGATCTTTTCGCCAGCCTGCCCGAAGAAGAACGCGCCTTTTGCGACATGCTGCAGCGCCTGTCGGCGGCACGGCTGGCCCCATTGGCGGCTGAAACCGACGAGGCTGGGCAGTTCGTCCATGCCCAGCTTGCCTGTTTGACGGATGCCGGGATGATGGGGGCGAATCTGCCCGCACCACATGGGCCGGGCCTGTCGGCCACCGCCCTTCTGCGCGCGGTCGAGATTGTAGCCGGGGCCTGCGGGTCAACCGCATCGGCGCTGACGGCACATTACCTTGCCACCGACTCGTTGCATCTGGGCGGCGACGCCGCTTTACAAGCGCGGTTCCTGCCCGATGCTGCCGAAGGGCGGACGCTGGGTGCCTTTGCCCTGACGGAACGGAATGCCGGGTCCGACCCTGCCGACATGAAGACCCGCGCCACGCGCGAGGGGGCGGGGTATCGTCTGAAAGGCTCGAAGTGCTTTATATCAAACGGTGGGTTTGCGGATTTCATCGTCGTCTATGCCGTCACCGATCCTGCTGCCGGGCATCGCGGAATTTCGGCCTTTGTCCTGGAAAAGGGCACAGTCGGGCTGGTTCCGGGCCGGGTTGAACGCACGATGGGCCTGCGCGGCGGACATGTCTGGGAGCTGGACTTCGACGCTTGGGTTCCCGAGGCCAACCGCATCGGCCCCGAGGGCAGCGGGTTCAAGACCGCGATGAAGGTTCTGGACAATGGCCGGGTCGAGGTCGCCGCCATGTGCATTGGCATCGCCCAAGCCGCGCTGGATGCCGCGACCGATTGGGTGAAAACCCGCATCATCGGCGGCCAACCCCTTGCCGCGCGTCAAGGCATTCGCTGGCAACTGGCCGACATGGCCACTGATCTGCGTGCCGCCCGTCTTCTGGCGCTTGAGGCCGCGCGCCAGCGGCAAGCGGGCCAACGATTTACCGAAGCCGCCAGTATGGCCAAGCTTTTCGCCAGCGAAATGGCGCATCGTGTCACTGACTCGGCGCTGCAGCTGCACGGCGGCTATGGCTATACCCGCGATTTCCCTCTGGAACGCCTGAGCCGCGATTGCCGGATCATGCGGATCTACGAAGGCTCTTCCGAAATCCAGCGAACGATCATCGCTGCCCACCTTTTGCACTGAGGTATCCCATGAACCCCCGCCACAACCTGCGTGACATCTATCCGCCGACCGGCCCGGAAAAGACCGCCAAGACCTGGGGCGGCGAGGCGGCAATGCGGATGCTGATGAACAACCTGCATCCCGATGTGGCCGAAAACCCGCATGAATTGGTGGTCTACGGCGGCATCGGCCGCGCCGCCCGCACCTGGGAGGATTTCGACCGCATCGTTGCAGGATTGAAGGACCTTGAGGCGGACGAGACCCTGATCGTCCAGTCGGGCAAGCCGATTGCCATCGTGAAGACCCACACCGATGCCCCGCGTGTGCTGATTGCAAACTCCAACCTCGTGCCGCATTGGGCAACCTGGGCGCATTTCAATGAACTCGACCGCAAGGGTCTGATGATGTACGGCCAGATGACCGCCGGGTCCTGGATTTACATTGGCACACAAGGGATTGTGCAGGGAACCTATGAGACCTTCGCCGAAGCTGGCCGCCAGCACTATGCCGGGAACCTGACCGGAAAGTGGATCCTGACCGGCGGGCTTGGCGGCATGGGCGGGGCACAGCCCTTGGCCGCCGTTATGGCTGGGGCTTGCTGTCTGGCAGTTGAAGTGGATGAGACACGGATCGATTTTCGCATTCGCACCAGATACTTGGACGCCAAAGCGAAGACATTGGATGAAGCACTAGCCCTGATCGCCGATTGGACGGCGAAGGGTGAGGCAAAATCAGTGGGCCTTCTCGGCAATGCCGCCGACGTCTTCCCCGAGCTTTTGGCCCGCATGAAGGCGGGCGGTCCGCGCCCCGATATCGTGACCGACCAGACCTCGGCCCATGACCCCTTGCACGGCTATTGCCCGGCGGGCTGGTCGGTGGGTGATTGGCGGACCAAGCAAGAGACCGACCCTTCGGCGGTCGAGAAGGCCGCCAAGGCCAGCATGCGCACGCATGTCGAGGCGATGGTCGGGTTCTGGAACGCCGGGGTTCCGACGCTGGATTACGGCAACAACATCCGGCAGGTCGCGAAGGATGAAGGGCTTGAGAATGCCTTCGCCTTCCCCGGTTTCGTGCCCGCCTATATCCGCCCGCTTTTCTGCAAAGGGATCGGGCCCTTCCGCTGGGTGGCGCTGTCGGGCGACCCGGAGGATATCCACAAGACCGACGCGGCGATGAAGAAGCTGTTCCCCGAGAATGCTCACCTCCACCGCTGGCTGGACATGGCCGCCGACCGGATTGCGTTTCAGGGTCTGCCCGCGCGGATCTGCTGGATCGGGCTTGGTGACCGCCACCGGGCGGGGTTGATGTTCAACGAAATGGTTGCTTCGGGCGAGTTGAAGGCTCCGATTGTCATCGGGCGGGATCATCTGGATTCGGGGTCGGTGGCCTCGCCCAACCGCGAGACCGAGGCGATGCGGGACGGGTCGGATGCTGTCTCCGACTGGCCGCTGCTGAATGCGCTGGTCAACACGGCCTCGGGTGCGACTTGGGTCAGCCTCCACCATGGGGGCGGGGTCGGGATGGGGTTCTCGCAGCACGCTGGGGTCGTGATCCTGGCCGATGGCACGCCCGAGGCCGCGAAACGGCTGGAGCGGGTTCTTTGGAACGACCCGGCTTCGGGGGTCTGGCGGCATGCGGATGCGGGGTATGAGACCGCGATCCAGTGCGCCAAGGATCACGGGCTGCGGTTGCCGGGGATCCTGGGGAACTGATTTCGGAAGGGGCTGTCCACGCGGGGCGGCCCCTTTGACCTTAGTAGTATCAATGGGTTGCTTGTGGGCGTTTAGGTGGTGTTAACTTTTGGCCAGTGAGTCGGGGCAGGCCCCGACCTACGGGTGATCTGGAGAGGGACTGATGCATTTTGCTCCGGGGCGGGAAGCCTGCCCCTTGCCCTTCTCGCCCTTCAAATCCTGCACGGTGCCCCGGCCGATTGGCTGGCTGTCCACCGTCGATGCCGAAGGCCGCGCGAACCTTGCGCCCTATAGCCAATGGCAGAACCTGTCCTTTGACCCGCCGATGGTGATGTTTGCCGCGAACCCCTATTCGGACGGGCGGCGCAAGCATTCGGTCCTGAATGCCGAGGCCACAGGCTGGTTCGTCTGGAACATGGCGACCTATGACCTGCGTGAGGCGGTGAACATCTCGGCGATGGAATGGCCGGATGGGGTGGATGAGTTTGAAAAGGCGGGGGTGACCAAGGCCGCCTGTGTGGATGCCCCCGGCCCGAGGGTGGCGGAAAGCCCGGCGCATTTCGAATGCCGCTATCTGTCGACGACCCGGCTGAAAGGCAATTCGGCGCATGGCTGGGTGGATGTGGTCTTTGGCGAGGTCACGCAGATCCATGTGAAGGACGAGGTGATCCGCCCGGACGGCAAGCTGGACATCCCCCTGATCCGGCCTTTGGCGCGGTTGGGGTATTATGACTATACCAGCGTGACCGAGACGTTCGAGATGCGGATTCCGGGTGCCAGCGCGGAGGCTGCGGCGGGATTGGAGGGAAAGGCGTAGAAGCGGTGGCGCTATGGCCGCTTTGCGGACGTTGCGGACGCTCAAGAAGGCTGTATCGTTTGGCCATGAAAACGGTTCGGGATAATTATGGGCTGAAGGTACTAGCTGCAACTGCGTTGGTTGTTGCGTCGCTCGCCATCACGGAACCGAGCCTGTTCGGTCTAAGCCTTGCCGTTGTGGTTTGCTTCGCCTTGATCGTCGCGGTCGCAAGCGCACTTTTTGCAGTTGCCGAATTGGTTCCCATAATAAACAGCCTAGCTTTGTCGCGTTCAGCGCTGGCATTCTTGGTTTTCTGGGCGCTTGTCCGCTGGATTGCCTTCTCTCAATACTTTGATGGAGGCACGTTCTACGTTGGTCATCGACCATACATTTTGAACGGAACCATCCAAGTGGCGGGTCATCTTTACATTTTGGCATATGCGACAGTACTTACTATCGCCTTTAGGCTGATCGAACGTCCCACGGCTCCATCCGCTTAGGGCTTGAACCGGCCTACCACAACGATCAACAAGGCCGATCCAACTCCGCAAGCGGAGAGGCAATCATCGTTCAGTCGCACCCTTGCCCGCAATGACCTTTGCCCGGCCCTTTTCGATCCGCGATAGGCGCGTGGCGGGGGTCTTGGCGTCGCTCAGGTGAAGCGCCCAGCTTTTCTGGCGGCCGGGGGTGAGGGCGGCGAAGGCCTCGGCAAGTTCGGGGTCGGCGTCCAGCGCCTCGACCAGTTCGGGAGAGAGGTCGATCTCGGTGGGCGTTTTGGGGGGCAGGATACCTGCTTCAGCGTAGGACATCGCCTCGGCCAGATAGGCGCGGATCGTGGGTTCCATCGCGGCGGGGGTGGTGGTGTCGGTAAAGCGCATACAGTCGGGGTGGCGGGTGTTCGGGCCCTGCTTTTCGAGCACTCCCTTTGGGTCTTGCAGCAAGGCCGCGTTCATAAAGGTCAGGCGGTAGTCGCCCCGGAAGGCCCCGATAAGGGCGATGTTGCGGCCCGCATGCATATAGCAGGGATGGCCCCATTTCGCGATTTCAGTGAGGCCCAAGTCATTGGCGATGCGGCGGAGGGTGACAAGGCCCTCCAGCCACCGGCGGGCGGAACAGTCGGGCGTGGCGAACCGGGCGCAGCGGCCACAGCCAAGGGCAAAGTAATCTTCGGCCTTGGTGATCATCTGCGCGTCAGCCATCGCCCGACCCCGTTACAGGATGCGGGGGTTCTTGCCCGCGTCGCGCCAGATCGGGTTTGACCAGGCGCGTTTGCCGGCGGCGTCAATCACCGAGATGCGGATCCATGGGCTGCCCAGAAGCCGGTCAAGCGGCACTTCGGCGCGGGTCATGGAATGGCCATGCACACCCTTGGCCCCCGTCCCCCAGCCCATGGCGATGACCGAAGCGGCAGACGAGCATTCGACGATGGCCTTGTCGCCTTCGATCCGGACATCGCGGATTTCGGGACCCTGGCTGGAGTAGAAGTCGCCGTTCTTCAGCGCGGCAAGCAGCGCCTCGGGGGTGTTTTCGGTGGCCTTGACCATGACCCAACCGCCGAAATGGTCGGGCTCATAGAAATGCGCGTCATCGGTGGCGATCAGGGTCAGCTTGCGCCCTTCGGTCAAGAGAAGGTCGGCGATCCCGAACCCATCGGGGCGGTCGCAGCCATTGGCGCAGCCGTGGTTGTAGATCTCGACCGCATGGGCGGCGGTGATCGAACGGGCGTCGGCAAGGGTCAGGCCGGACCATTGCGGATGGGCGATGGCGACGAAGGCCCCTGCGGCCACGGCGCGGGCGGCGATGTCGGGGCCGGATTCCTGGCCCGGCTCGGCGACAAAGCTGGTGGTCGAAGGCGGCGGGAAGTTGTCGGGCAGGCCGACGGCAAGGATATGCCAAAGCTCGCCATTCGACTGCGCGCCGGAGTGAAGCTCGGCCCCGATCAGGGTGGTGAAGTTGGCGTTCCGATAGGGGCGGGTATCGGTCATCGGGTAGCCGTAGATGCCGATGAAATGGTCGGTCAGCGCGATGAAGTCATAGCCTTCGGCCTGATAGCGGCGGCAGACCTCGTCCGGCGAGAGGATGCCGTCGGAATTGGTGGAATGGGTGTGCAGGTTCCCGCGCCAAAAGCGGCCGGGGGAGGTAAAGGCGGAAAGGCGGGTCATCTGCGGCTCCTTCGCATTTTCGGCATAAGTGCCATCCCGGTCCCCTGCCCAACTCCGAGCGGACAGACAGGAACTTGGTTGGCGCTTTCGGCGGAACCTTGCCCTTGACTTGCATCAAGGACAAGTGGGCGTCGCGGCTATATGAAGATCATGCTATCTTATTGCAATCACGAGTTGCACGGAGTGTCGTCATGTCCTTTACCCGCCTGTCCCACGAAACCCCTGTGGCGGTCCGCCCGGATTGCCCTGACCTTTCCTGCGCCCTTGGCGGCCAGATTGATCGGTTCTCGTCCCTGTTCAAGGCGCTTGGCCATGACGGGCGGCTGGCGATCCTGTGTCATCTGGCCTCGGGCGAGAAATCGGTGACCGAGCTTGAGGGGCTTTTGGGCCAACGGCAAGCGGCGGTCAGCCAGCAATTGGCGCGGCTGCGACTTGAGGGGCTGGTGGCCACACGGCGCGAGGGCAAGGCGATCCATTATTCGCTGCTTGACCCAAATGTAGTGACGCTGCTGCGGGTTCTGCCGGAGCTTCGTCTGGGCGGCTAGCCGCGCCCGATATAGGGCATGTCGCGGGCCATGATGGTGACGAAGGGCGTGTTCACCGACAGCGGCAGGTTGGCCATGTGCAGGACCATCTGGGCCACATGGGCCACATCCATCACCGGTTCGACCTTGGTGTCGCCGTTGGCCTGAAGCACGCCTTTGGTGAAGCCCTGGGCCATTTCGGTCAGGGCATTGCCAATGTCGATTTGCGCGCAGGCGATGTTGAAGGCGCGGCCGTCAAGGGCAAGGGTGCGGGTAAGGCCGGTGACGGCATGTTTCGACATCGTGTAGGGGGTCGAGCCGGGGCGCGGGACATGGGCCGAGATCGAGCCGTTGTTGATGATCCTGCCGCCTTGTGGCGACTGGCGGCGCATCAGGCCAAAGGCGGCGCGGGCACAAAGGAACATGCCGGTGATGTTGGTGTGGCTGAGATCCAGCCAGTCCTGCACCGGGATTTCGTCGATGGGTGCTGCCTTGGCGGCGATGCCGGCGTTGTTGAACAGGACATCTAGGCGGGGCAGGTCTGCAAAGGCTGCCTGAACCTGATCCGGGTCGCCGACATCGCAGACAAGGATGCGGGCGGGGCGGCCTTCGGCGGTTTCTTCCAGTGTTTCACGGCGGCGGCCAAGAAGGGCAACCTCCCACCCGGCGGCAAGGAAGGTGCGGGCGGTGGCGCGGCCGATGCCAGCCCCTGCCCCGGTGATCAGGATGGTGCGGGTCATGAAGCCTCGGTCAGGAAGTGGTATTTCATCAGCCACAGGGCAGCGCGGGCGACGACGGGGCGCGGCAGGCGCATCTTGGCGGCGACTTCGTCGACAGTTGCTCCGGCAGCCTCATTCCCCGTGAAATAGGCAAGGATCGCTTGCAGCCGAGCGGGGTCTTCGATCATCCGGCGGCTTTCGGCATAGCGGCGAAGCGCGAAGGTCTGGGCGAGATCGGGGCGCGCACCGATATCCACCGCCCGCAAATGGCGGCGCGGGTTCGGGGCTGGGGCGGAGGGATAGGCCCCGAACATGAGGTCAGGGGCCGGGGCGGTGGGCAGGCGCGCGCCGTCCAGTTTGGCGACCTGAGCGCCACCCTTGCTGCGGGCATGGGCCAGCATTGCAGCCTGTTCGCCCCAAAGCGCCTGCATTTGCGGAATGACGACGCGCCAGTCATAAAGCGACTCGGCCCGGGCCTTTGCTGCGGCCCCCATCCGGGCGCGCAGTTCGGGGTCGATCGCAAGCCGTTCCAGTGCCGCGGTCAATTCGCCAACATGCAGCCGAGTCAGCGCAGACATCTGGCCAAGGTATTGCAGATAGCTGTCGGTCCCACCCTGATGGCGCAGGCTGATATGGGTGGCTTCGCCCGCGCGGGCCATTTCGGTTGGAACACGGATCCCGACATCGGGGGTGACAGTGTCCTTCATCCCATCCCAGTCCGAGACAATGACCGGCAGGCCCGCCGCCATTGCCTCGATCGGGGCAAGGCCGAAGGTTTCCTGCAGGTTGTCGATCGGGAAGACAAAGATATCGCTGGCGGAAAGGGTGGACTTCCGCTCGCCCGCATCGCCGCCGTCAAGGTGGTGATAGGGAACCGAGGGCATCAGGCGGCGCGCGGCTTCGGCAAAGGCTTCGGGCCAGATGGCATCGCGGAACTGGCCGCAGAAGATAAGGTGAAAGCGCCCGCCCTTTTCAGCAAGGGCCGGGGCGGCAGCCTCTAGCGCGATGAACAGGGGGAAGGGATCGAATTTTTCGTCCGGGGTCAGCCGGGCGATCGTGGAGACGACCACGTCCTGCGGATTGATCCCAAGCCGATCCCGCAGGGCTTTGCCCATGGCCGGATCGGGTCGGTGATCGGCGCAATGGACGCCAAGCGGGATCACCGGCAACAGCGGGCGGGTTGGCAGGACCGCGCCGGGAAAGCGCCCGGCAAGATGCTCTTCCGCCAGTTCCATCAAGCTGCGCATCGAGGATTGGACAGCAGCCGAAGTGCAGATGATTGCGTCCCAAGGCATTTGCGGAGCCGAGCGGATTTCGAAGATCGCCTCCATCACCGCGCGGGTGGCGGTGGTATGGGTGATCCCGGAAATCGCCCAGGCCGCCCCGCCATGCGGCGCGCGGCGCCAGCACTCGCGGGCGTTCAGCGGCGAAGGGAAGAAGACGACATCAGTCGGGGCCAGTTGCGCGAGAAGATGCAGCATGACTGCGCGCAAGGGTTGGTCGACGCCAGCCTGAGACGCCATGGCGGCAAAGGTCGCATGGTCACCCGAGCCATGTGCAAGGCTGACAAATTCGGCGACGTTGCCGTGCTGGAAGAACCCGCGCAGAAAGCTTTCGCCGGCAACCCGGCGACCGTTGATCCCCTTGGTGCCCGGATCGAAGCCATCGGCAGCAAACCAGATCGCGGCATTGGTGTCGGGCGGGGTCTTGGTCATCCGTGGTGTTCCATCCAAAGCCAGGGCGTGGGCGAGGCGCGCCATTCCCAAAGCAGAAGCAGTCGGTCAAGATCAGACAGGGCTTCGGCCCAGTCGGGCAGAAGGTCGGGGCGCAGCGCTCGGTCGATCCGGGTGATCTTGTGGCTGGCGGCGAAGCGGTCGGTCAGGGTGGCAAGCAGGCCGGGGCGCATGCCTTCGTGGACTTCGACAAGGATATCGGCCTGGGTCAGGGTGGGCGCGCGCTTTGGGTCGAGGAGTTCGCCCTCGGCCCCTTCGATGTCGCAGAGGATGAAGGTCGGGGCGGTCTGGCACAGGGCGAAATCGGCATGGGTGACTTCGGGGCCGATCATGACGCGTGCTTCGACGCCATTGGCATGGGCCATTTCGGCGCAAAGTGCGCGGGCGGCGGGGTTCATGTCGTGGGCGTGGATGGTGGATCCGGGCATCCGGCGGGCTAGGCCCACGGCATAGTAGCCCTCGGCGCAGCCGATATCGAGGATTTGGGGATAGGCGCGGGCGATGACGGTTTCGACCACCGGATGCAGGCTTGCCTCATAAGCGCCCAGCAGTCGCGGCGCACGACCGCCTTCGGACGCTTGGGCGGCATAGACCATGCCAGCAAAGGGGCCAGCGGTGACCTTGGTGCCAGCCTTAAGTGCCTGAGTATTGGCAAGCACCGCCGAGCGCCATTTGGCAAGAGTGCGCAACTGCGCCTCCAGCCGCGCGGGCGTGGCGGCCTCGGCTTGCAACCGGGCCAGCCGGTCGTCGACGGCTTTGGTCAAGGCAGTGGGCTGTCCGGTCATGCGTTTGGTCCAGGTTTCCCGGACATGGGTAAGGGCTTGTGCTTTGGCAGTAAAGCCGGATCAGGCTGCACGCTGGATCAAGCTGCGCCGCAGGAAAGCCAGAAGGAAAAGCCCGGTCAGGATCAGGATGATCGTGGGCGCAGGGGCAGAGTTCAAATGAAAGCTGGCCCAAACCCCGGCGAGCATGGCGAAAAGGCAGGCAAGGGTGGCGGTGATCAGCATCGCGCCGAAGCTTCGGGTCAGCAGGAAGGCGATGGCACCGGGCGCAATGAGGAGGCCAACGGCAAGGACCAACCCGACCGAGGACAGGGTGGCAACAATGGTCAGGGCGAGGATGGCGAGAAGGCCGTAATGCAGAAGTTTCGTCGGCAACCCCGACACCTGCGCTTGAGCAGCATCGAAAGCATGCAGCATCAGGTCGCGCCACTTCAGCGCGAGGATAAGGGTGACGGGAATGGCGACGGTTGCGGCAGTGATGAGATCCCACTGCCCCACGCCCAGCATGTTGCCGAAGAGGATATGGTCAAGGTGGACGCTACTGGGGAAAGCCGTGTTGAGCACGATCCCCAGCGCGAACATGGCGGAAAAGACGACACCCATCACCGTATCGCGCTTCAATCGGCTGTTGTCGGCCAGAAAGCCGGTCAGGAGGGACGAGCCAAGGCCCGCAACGAAAGCCCCCAGAAGCAGCGGCAGGCCGGTCATATAGGCCAGCACGATGCCGGGCAGGACGGCATGGCTGACGGCATCCCCCATCAGGGCCCAACCTTTCAGGACCAAAAAGCAGGACAAGAGCGCGCAAGGTGGGGCCACGATCAGCGCGATCAGAAAGGCGTTTTGCATGAACGGATATTGGAAGGGCTGGATCAGCGTCTCGATCATTGCAGCGCCTCGCGGCTGCGGCGGCGGGCGGCAAGGATGCCGTGCTTGGGGGCGAAGACGAAGGCGAGCGAGAAGAGCGCGAACTGGAGGAGGACGATCACCCCCCCGGTTGCTCCATCCAGGAAGAAGCTGAGATAGGCACCAAGGCTGCCAGTTGCCGCCCCGATCCCGGATGCCAGGGTTAAAAGCCGGGGGAAGCGGTCGGTCAGCAGATAGGCGGTGGCACCGGGTGTGACGACCATGGCGACGACAAGGAAAGCGCCCACGGTCTGCATCGCGGCGACGGTCGAGGCGGAGAGGAGAGTGAAGAAGACGACCTTCAGCAGCCCGGGTTTGAGGCCGATGGTGCGGGCGTGGGCCTCATCGAAGAAGGTGACCATAAGGTCCTTCCATATCACCAGAAGCACCGCAGCCGAGATGCCGCCGATCAGGACCAGTTGCAGCGTATCCTCGGGCGAAATCGCAAGGATGTTGCCCATGGTGATGGTCTGGATCGAGACCGAGGTCGGGTAGATCGAGATCAGAAAGAGGCCAAGGCCGAAGAAGGAGGTGAAGATCAGGCCGATGACGGTGTCGGTCTTGAGGCCCGTGCGGTTGGACAGAAACAGCATCGCGGCGGCGGCGAGGCCTCCGGAGAGGAACGCGCCAAGGGCGAAGGGAAGGCCAAGGATATAGGCGCCCGCCACGCCGGGAACGACGGAATGGGAAAGCGCGTCGCCAATCAGCGACCAGCCCTTCAGCATGAGGTAAGCGGAAAGAAACCCGCAGACGCCGCCGACAAGGGCAGAAACCCACATCGCATTGGTCATGTAGCTGTAGGCGAAGGGTTCAAGCATGGCCGACGCCGAACGGGTTGGGGCGGTTTTCATGCGGAGCGGCTGCGCCGCAATCCTTTTGTCTCGCCTTACGCGCTGTTCGCGCTGCGGCTCGGCGGATGGACGCATCCTGCCCCCAAACCCCCTGGGAGTACTTTTGCCAAGAGGAATGATGAGGGATTTCCTCTTGGCAAAAACGCTCTGGGGTGGCCCGCAGGGCCGAAGGGGCAAAGCCCCTTGCCACCGAGGAGGAGGGCGAAACCCCGACGACGAGACAGGAAACTTGTGGCGCAAGCCGCTCCATTTCATAGGCGTCGGGCGAGGTCCGGGTCATCTATCGCCCTTCCGGCCGTAGTGCACGAAGGGGCGCTCGTCGTCGGTCAGGATCGAGATTTCCCGGGTATCGTCGTCTTCGTGCAGATCGCTGCCGCCAAGGGTGAAATGGCGCAGCACACCGCCGAAGGCGCGTTCAAGATTGTCGCGGGTGAAGGTGGCCTCGGTCGGGCCCGAGGCGAGGACGGTGCCCTTGACCAACACCGTCCGGTCGCAAAATTCTGGGACCGAGCCAAGGTTGTGGGTTGAAACCAGCATCACGTGACCCTCTTCGCGAAGGGCACGAAGGAGAGTGATGATCTGCTCCTCGGTCTTCACATCGACGCCGGTGAAGGGTTCGTCGAGGAGGATGATCTTGCCCTCTTGCGCCAAGGCGCGGGCGAGGAAGACGCGTTTCTTCTGGCCGCCCGACAGCTCGCCAATCTGGCGATGGCGCAGGTCTGTAATGCCAACGCGGGCAAGCGCCTGGTCAACTTTGGCGCGGTCATTGGCGGAGGGGCGGCGCAGAAAGCCCATGTGGCCATAGCGGCCCATCATCACCACGTCTTCGACAAGGACTGGGAAGGACCAGTCGACCTCTTCGGCCTGGGGGACATAGGCCACCAGGTTCTGGCGGAGAGCGTCGCGCACTGGCATGCCCAAAAGCCGGATCGTGCCGCGGGCGACGGGGACAAAGCCCATGATTGCTTTGAAAAGCGTGGATTTTCCCGCGCCGTTCACACCCACAAGGCCAGTGATCGTGCCACGCGGGATCGAGAAGCTGGCATCGGTCAGCGCGGTCAGGCCGTTTCTGTAGGTGACTGTCACCCCTTCGGCGAAAATGCCGTCCTCGACAGCGATGGTATCGCGCATCATTTTCTTACTCCGCCGGGGCCAGACCCTGGGCGATGGTTTCGATGGTGACCTTCAGCAGGTCGAGATAGGTCGGCACCGGACCGTCGGCCTCGGACAGGCTGTCGACGTATAGGATGCCACCAAAAGCCGCACCCGTTTCGCGGGCGACCTGTTCGGCGGGGTCGGATGACACCGTGCTTTCACAAAAGACCGATCGGATCTTGTGTTCGCGCACGCCGTCGATCACCGCCTGAACCTGACGCGGGCTGCCCTGCTGATCAGCGTTGATCGGCCAGAGGTAAAGTTCATGCAGGCCAAGGTCGCGGGCGAGGTAGGAAAAGGCCCCTTCGCAGGTGGCAAGCCAGCGATGGTCATCCGGCAGGGCAGTGATCGCAGCTTTCAGGGGATCAAGTGCTGCGGTGAGTTCCGCCTTGTAGGCCGTCGCATTGGCGGCATAGGTCGCGGCATTGGCCGGGTCAGCCTTTGACAGCGCGGCCTCGATGTTGTCGACATAGATGAGCGCATTCGACAGGCTCATCCAGGCATGCGGATTAGGTTTGCCGTCATAGTCGCCACCCGTGATCGAGATCGGATCGATCCCATCGGTCAAAGTCACTGAGGGCACATCGCCCAGATTGGTCAGGAACTGCTCGAACCAGCGTTCCAGGCCAAGGCCGTTCCACAGCACCAGATCGGCATCGGTCGCGGCCACTATGTCCTGTGGGGTGGGCTCATAGCCGTGAATCTCGGCCCCGGGCTTGGTGACCGAGACCACCTCGACTCCCTCGCCAGCCACGTTGCGGGCCATGTCGGCGATCACGGTGAAAGTGGTGACGACCTTGAACCCGTCCTCGGCCAAAAGCGGCGCAGGCAGGAGGGTCGTGATCAGCGACAGCAGGGCAGCGCGGGCCGGGGTCATGCGGGGTTCCTTGTCGAGGCAACTAGAATGCAAATGAGAACCATTTGCAAGTAGGGTCGAAAGGAAAAACTTCAACCCCCCGGCGCGCTTGCCCAACCCGAAACCGACAACTATCAACAAGCCAGACTCTCGTTATGAGCGAGGCGCGACCGGGGGCAGGTCACTCCGGGTCAGGGGATGCCGAATTTTTCGGCTCTGGACTATGCAAGGCAGCGTTGCAACGAAATCCACCCCTGACTGGCTAAACTGAGCTTTTCAGCGCATTTAGAGCGCGATCCAAGAGGATATTGGCCCCGATGCCTTCAGCTTGCTTGGGCCACTGCTCTACCGATCCCCGCAAATCACAAACCCGACCACCGGCAACACCAGTTAGAGTACTTCTGGCGCGCTCTAGGATCATCAAAAGGCGGATCAGAACAGAAGCTTGTAGACGTTGCCGTTGGTGTCGCTTGCAGCGCCCGTCCCGCTGGCGGTGCCCGAACCGATCACAAAGGTGCCCTGCACCCGAGTGCCATCCTCACAGACGGCGTAGATCTCGCCGTTGTTCACGCCCGCAACCGTCTGGCTTTCGGTGCCAACCTCGCCCCCGGTCTTCTTCCAGGTCAACGCGAGCCCCTTTGAATGCGAAACGCTACGCGGAGTCAAAGAGCTCCATGTGCCTTCGCATTTCCCGATATCAGGCAGCTTGAAAGTCAATGAGCCGGAGGTGCTGTTGGTGTTCGTCGTCTTCGCCTGGATCACCAGCGTCGGATCGGCTGCGGCAATCGCGCCCTGAAGCGGATAAAGCTGCATGCTACTGGAGCCGCCGCCACAGGCAGCGAGGGACATGACGAGGGGCAGAAGGATGCGCGGGCTCACTGGTTTGGGCCTTTTGTCTGAGGTGGTTTCAAGGGAGGTGCATTTCTGGCCGTTCCATAGCAGGAGATGCGGGAAAGCGAAATCCCGCAATTTCCCGGCGGGGCGGTCCGGTTCCAAGTGATGCCTTATTGGTGCACCCAGCACGATTCGAACGTGCGACCTTTGCCTTCGGAGGGCAACGCTCTATCCAGCTGAGCTATGGGTGCCTGGCGCGCTCATACCCGATGGGCCGAGGGGATTCAACGGCAAAGGACGGGAAACTGTGTCGGGGGGGGCGTGGATAATGGCAGGGTGCCGGCTTTTGCCTCAAGGCAGAAATGTGGTGACCTTTTCAATTTTTCCGCACAACCTGTGGTGAATCAAAGTGTCCAGATTCGTGAGGGTCCAAAGTGCTGTTTGCGTCATCCCATTTCCCGGCCCGGCGGGCGCGGTTCCTGCTTTCGCTTTCATCCATCGCGCTTTTGTCAGCCTGTGGCGGAGGCGATGGCACGACCGACCTGTCGTCCTATCTGCCGACTTTCGCGGCACCCTCCCCGATCAACATTGCCACGCTGACGGTGGGCTTTGCGATCGATCCGAACGTAGCGACAAATCTGGCAAATCTTCTGGCAACGGCGAAGTATCAGAACACGTCGGCCGGGATTGCCATGATCAACAGCCTTTATGGCGAAAGCATCCCTGTCGGTGCCACGCAGGATCCCTTGCGCACCGGGGGCGCGGCCTTTGCCCATGCGACCGGTCTGACCGGGGCGGGCGAGATCATCGCGTTTTCCGATGCGCATGTTTCGGTTGATCACGAGGCCATCGGGGCAGGCCGCGTCATTGTGCAATCAAATGGCCTTACAGGCGAGCATGGCACCTCGGTCGTTTCGGTTGCCCTGGGAAATTCAGCAACTTTCGTTGGGACCGCGCCAGGCGCGACCGGGTTTTTCGGGAGTTTCGACACGTCTGCCGAGCTTGCGCAGCTTGGCGTCGGCGCGCTGGAGAAAGGGGCCGTCGCCTGGAACAACTCGTGGGGCTACACCAATATCGGCCTGAACCAGTCAGGCTTCAACGCAGCCTTTTCGGGCACGGATGGCGCCGCCTATCTGTCCGCGATCCAGAACTATGCGGCCTCGGGGGTTGTGGTCTTTGCCGTCGACAACAGCGACAATGGTAATGCCGGGCTGATGGATGGGTTGCCGGTTCTGGCCAACTACCTTGAGGCTGGCTGGATTGCGGTCGCAAACGGGGTTCCGACTTTCACGAGCAACGTGGTCAGCTCTGTCTATCTTCTGTCATCGCCCTGCTACGAATCGGCGCGCTGGTGCATCGTGGCGGATGGGTCGTGGAATGCGGCAACGGGTCCGGCTTCGGATTACGACATCACGACGGGGTCGTCCTTTGCCGCACCGCAGGTTTCCGGCGCGCTGGCCTTGTTGGCCGAGGCTTTTCCGACCCTGACGCCGCATGAATTGCGCATACGGCTGCTGGCATCGGCTGAGGATGACTTCTTTAGCGGCGATGACACGGTTGAACTCGCCGACGGCTATTTCAAGCGATATTCGGTGTTGTACGGCATGGGCTACCTGGACATCGAAGCAGCACTGCGCCCGATTGGCCCCACGGCGATGGCGATGGAATCCGGCGCAAAGGTGGGTACAAGTGCCCCGGTTCTGAAGACCGGAACCGGCTTTGGCAATGCGATCGAACGCTCGCTGACCGGCATGGATGTTGCGGTCAGGGATGTGCTGAACGCGCCCTTCCGGATGACCGCCGAGTCGCTGGCGACCGAAGCCACGATGGACGGGCAAGGCATGACTCTGCTGGCCAAAAGCATGTCGGCCAATTTTGCTGCCGACCGCACTGCTGCGCCGACCGCGCTCGGCGATCCTTTCGCCAGCTTCACCGGCGCAACGCTGAGGATGGACGACCCGGACGGGCTTGGCTCGGCCACGGTGCTTGTGCCTGCGTCTGGCGACTCTGCCTCGGGCGTTGCCTTGACGCGGGCGATGGGGGATGGGGAAACCCGGTTGGAGCTTGGGCTGAAGCTGGCGCGCGACAACAAGGGGCTGATGAGCCTTGGTGGCGATCAGGCGGCGACGATGGCCTCGGTCACGCTGGGGCTGACGCAGGATATCGGGACCAACGGGTTCCTTGCGCTGTCGGGTGAATTGGGCGTGACCGACCTTGGCGGGGCGACCAGGATCACCGAAGCGACCAGTGCCAGCTTCAACGCGGTCAAGCTGACGGTCGGTCAGAGTGAGCTTTTCACCAAAGGTGACCGGTTCTCGGTCGGGGTCGGACTGCCGGTTGCTGTCGCTTCGGGCCACGCTGTTGCCCGGCTGCCAGTCATGAACAAGGCGACGATGAGCTATGAGGATGTTTCAATCGACCTTGCGCCAGAGGACCGGCAGATCGATCTGGAAATGGCCTACATGGCCCCGCTGGGCAAATGGACGGAAATGAAGTTCTCGCTGGTCCATTCCGAGAATTATGGAAACCAAGCCGGGGCGACCGACACCAGCGGCGCGATTGCCTTTGCCCTCAAGTTTTGACTCTTAGGCAAAAAGATCCCGGGCAAGCTGGAGCGCATCGACCAGCTTGTCCACGTCTTCCAGCGTGTTGTAGAGGCCGAACGAGGCCCGGCACGAGGCGGTGATGCCAAAGTGCTGCATCAAGGGCATGGCGCAATGGGTCCCGGCGCGAACAGCGATGCCGCGCTTGTCGAGGATGGTCGAGATGTCATGCGCATGGGCCGCCCCTTCCATCGTGAAGGAAAAAATCGCGCCCTTGGTCGTGGACTGGCCCTGCACATTTAGCCAGTTCAGGCCCGCAAGCCGGTCGCGGGCATAGTCGCGCAAGTGCCGTTCATGGGCGGCGATGTTGGCCATGCCAAGGCCGTTCAGGTAGTCCAGCGCCACGCCCAACCCGATCTGTTGGACGATGCCTGGCGTCCCGGCCTCGAACTTCATCGGGGGATCGTTCCAGGTGACGGCGTCGCGGGTGACCTCGCGGATCATGTCGCCACCGCCAAGGAAGGGGCGCATCTCGGCCTGGCGGTCGGCGCGGATGTAGATCCCGCCCGAGCCTGACGGCCCGTAAAGCTTGTGGCCGGTGATGGCATAGAAATCGCACCCGATGGCCTGAACATCGACCGGCATATGCACCGCCGCCTGTGACCCATCGACCAGAACCGGCACGCCCTTGTCACGGGCACCTTTGGAGATCGCGGCCACATCGACGACCGAGCCGAGGACGTTCGACATATGGGTCACGGCAATCAGCCGGGTGCGCGGGGTGATCGCGTCAAGCACCGCCTGAGGGTCAAGGTCGCCCTTGGCATCCACCTCCACCCATTTCAGAACCACACCCTGCCGTTCGCGCAGGAAGTGCCAGGGAACGATATTGGCGTGATGCTCCATCACCGAAAGGATGATCTCATCGCCCGCCTGAAGGCGCGGCGAGGCCCAAGCGTAGGAGACCAGGTTGATCGCCTCGGTCGTGCCGGTGGTGAAGACGATTTCGTCCTCGGACCCGGCATTCAGGAACCGGGCCAGCTTGCCACGGGTGGATTCGTACTTTTCAGTCGCAAGGTTCGACAGGTAGTGCAGGCCGCGATGGACGTTGGCGTATTCATGGGAATAGGCCTGCGTCACCGCATCGATCACCACCTGCGGCTTTTGCGCTGAAGCCCCGTTGTCCAGGTAGACCAAGGGCTTGCCGTTCACCTGACGCGACAGGATCGGGAAATCGGCGCGGATTTTGTGGATGTCATACATAGGGCAACAGGACCTTAGGCCCAAGGATCAGGGCAATCAGGATGGCCATCACCATGCCCGCGGCGAAAGACGCAACGACCATGCCAAGAAAGACCAGCGGGCGAGAGCGAAAGCCGTGCAGTTCGGCGATGAAGCTGGTGATCAGCCACAGGAACATTGCAAGGCTGCCAATCCCGATGATCCCGGCAAGATCGGCCGAGACAAGGCCGATCAGCAGTTGCAGGACCTGCGGGCCCAGCATCAAAAACTCGACCCAGATGGTGATCAAAAGCGCATCGGCAAGGCTGCCAGTTCCGCCAAAGCTGCGGCCGATCCGGTGGATCATCAGCACGGAAAGTGCCAGCATGAGCCATTCGAACGCCGCCAGCCGCAGCGGGCTTGCCATCATGAAGGCGATCACCGGGGGCACCGGGTCTGAAGTGGTGCCGATCTCGATCGACGCCAGCAGCACCGACATGACCGCAACGAAAAGAAGGCCCAGCTTACGGGCGGAAAGCGGCACGCCTTCGGCCAGAAGCACACGGGCGGCCTCGCGCGGGTTGCGCAGGGTCAGTTCGGCAAGGGCCAGGATGCGGGCGGCAAGGGTCATGCCTTTTCCGCCTCATGCAACATGGTCAACCAAAGCCAGAGGAAGGCGAGGCCGACAACGCTGCTGACCGCCCAAAGGGCGGGGCTTGGGCCGATCATGCCAGAAACCAGACCTTGCAACAGCATCAGCGGGCTAACGGTGGCCAGCGCCCAGAAAAGGGCGATGCGGGCGGAATACCACGACCCCTGCCCACCCAAGGCGCGCGCCACGATCCGGGACAGGGCGGCCAGCCCGTACCAGAACGGGATCATCGCCAGCACTGCCAGTGCTATCGCAAATATCCGCGGGGCGACCGCCGCATTGTCAGCAAAATGCGCGTCACGGGCGGCGACGGGCCATTGGCCGACAAAGGCAAGGATCAGGAAAATGAGGAGAAGCGAGAAGGCGAAGGGCTCGGACACCCCGCGCGCCAGATGGCGACGGATTCCCGCGCGGGGGTGCCGCCAACTGGCCAGAAGCTCGGTCGAGGCGCTCATACTCGGACCTTGTTGCCGTGGCGGGCAAGCCAGCCTTCCAACCGGACCCGGATGTCTTCGGCAATCTCGTCGTCGGCAATTTCCTGGATCGCTTCGGCCAGGAAGGCGAGCACCAAAAGCGCCTGCGCTGCCCTGCGCGGCACGCCGCGCGATTGCAGGTAGAAAAGCGCGGTTTCGTCGATGGCCCCGGAGGTGGAGCCGTGGCTGCACTTCACGTCATCGGCGTAGATTTCCAGTTCAGGTTTGGCCAGGAACTGGCTGTCTTCGTCCAGCATCAGCGACTGGCTGATCTGGTAGCCGTCGGTCTTCTGCGCGCTTTGCTTGACCAGGATCTTGCCCTGAAAGACGCCGACAGCACCGTTCATCAGCACTTTCTTGAAGACCTGACGGCTTTCGCAAGCCTCGGCCCCATGGGTGATAAAAACGGTGTCGTCATGGTGGAATTCGCCGTCACCGACCGCTGCCCCTGCCAGATGGGCGCGGGCATCGGGGCCGGTCAGGTCGATCACCGCCTCGTTCCGGGTCAGGCGGCCGTTGGCGGTCAGGGTGAAGGATCGTAGCTCTGACCGCGCGCCAAGCCGGGCGAAAAGATGGGTCACAGCGCGGCGCTCGTGGTCGCGGCCTTGCAGGCGGATGTGGTGGAAGCTGGCATCGTCGCCGACATCAACCTCTATCACCTTGTTAAGCCGCGCCGCCGCCGGGCCGTTTTCCAGAAGGGTCAGGCTGGCACCGGAATCAAGCTTCACACAGTGATGCAGGATCGCATCGGAAGTCTCTGAATTGTGGATATAAACCAGCGAAACCGGCTTGGCTGCCTTGGCCGTAACATGGATCAGCACACCATCCGTGGCAAAAGCGGTGTTAAGCGTGGCGAGGGGGCGCTGGACCGGGCTTTGGCCCTTAGTCTCCAACGCGCCATACAGGCCCTGCGCCCAATGGATATCGGCGGCAGCAGCATCGGACAGGCGCTCAATGCGGATGCCTTCGGCACTCAGATCGTCCGAGGCCTTGGGGTCGAAAACCCCATCGACGAACACGATCTTCAGCCGGTCAAGGCTGTCGAAGGGCGGTGCCTCGTCACCGGGGTTGAAGCTTTTGGCCGGGGCCGGATCAGCCGCGTTCAGGCTGGTCGGGTCGGTATAGCGCCAGTATTCATCGCGCTTTGCGGGCAAACCCATGGCCTGCAGCCGGGTCAACGCGTCCGCGCGGGCAGCAGCCAGCCAACCCTTGCCCGAAAGCGCGGGCAGGCCTGCCAGACGCGCCGAAAGGGCGTCTTCCTTTGCCTTCGGAAGTGCCATCAGCCGACCTCATTCAGGATGTCGGCATAGCCGTTGTTTTCGACCTCCAAGGCCAATTCCGGCCCGCCGGTCTTGATGATCCGGCCTGCGGCCATGATGTGGACGACATCCGGTTTGATATGGTCCAAAAGCCGTTGATAATGCGTGATAACCAGAAACGACCGGCCTTCACTGCGCAGCGCGTTCACCCCATCGGCGACCAGCTTCATCGCGTCGACATCCAACCCCGAGTCGGTTTCGTCCAGAATGCACATGCGGGGTTCCAGCATGGCCATCTGCAGGATTTCGTTGCGCTTCTTCTCACCACCCGAAAAGCCCACATTGACCGGGCGCTTCAGCATTTCGGCGTCGATCTTCAGGGTCTTGGCCTTTTCGCGGACCAGCTTCAGGAAGTCCGCCGCAGTTACCTCGGGCTCGCCGCGCGCCTTCTTTTGCGCGTTCACCGCAGTGCGCAGAAAGGTCATGTTGCCGACGCCGGGAATCTCGACCGGGTATTGGAACGCCAGGAACAGGCCCGCAGCGGCGCGCGCCTCAGGCTCCATCTCCAGAAGCTCTGCCCCGTCCAGCGTGGCCGAGCCTGCGGTCACTTCATAGCCGTCGCGGCCAGACAGAACATAGCTTAGCGTCGACTTGCCCGAGCCATTCGGCCCCATGATCGCATGCACTTCACCTGCGCCGATCTTCAGATCGACTCCGCGGAGGATGACTTTATCCTCTTCCTCAAGTTTGACGTGCAGGTTCTTGATTTCCAGCATTTTTCTTTCCTTAAACCCGGACCCGCGCCTAGCGTGAGTCGGCAAACCAGCCAACGGCCGCAGTCATCATTTCGGGGGGTATCGGCCCGGGTGTCACGGTAAATCGCGCCATGCGTCCGATCATTTCTTCCAGATCCGCCAAGGCCTCGACACCGTGATAATGGGTCCGATTCAGATAATCGTCGAACAGAACGGTCGTCGGCCGAGTGGCGCGCAGCCGAATCGCCACAAGGCAGGAGGCGCGAAACCGACCGTCGATCAAGACAACGTCGGGCGCCTTGAAATCTGCCCGGTCCCAGACGGACAGGGCATAAGCATGGAAATTCCGGTGTCCTTGCGCGTTCTTCGGCGTACCCCAGGCTCCCGTCAGACCGACATCGACATAATGAACCCGCGCCTTGCGAGAGATTGGCGCCAGATGTGCAGACAACCGCTCCGCCCAATCCCTGTCGCTTTCGACCGAGATGATCGAGCTCCCCGCCCGAGCCGCCAGAACCGTCGAACCGCCGCTGCCATATTCAAGGATCGTCCGGGCCGCCGAATAGTACCGGCGCACGGCTTGGCCTTCGAGTTCCGGCAGGGTCAGCCCAAATTCCTCAACGTTTGCGTTCGAGCCGCCGACCGCTTCCACTTCCGGTTTATCCATCGTCATCGGGTCGCCCCTTCCCGCAGGGACGCAACCCACTTCGCCCGGCGCAGAGCCGTATCTCGCAAGTCGTGGCCTTTACGCAAAGGGGTAATGAAGACGGTCATGATCCGGTTCCCACTTGGCGCAATCTAGCCACGACGCGCGCGCAAGACGTAAAGGATCGAGGCGACAATGGCGCCGCTGACCCCACCTGCCAAAGCCGCGGTCAGAAGGTCGCCTCCACCCGTGAAGAGGTTCGACAGAAACACACCCAAGGCGCAGGCCAGCCCGAAGACTATGGGGTTTGCATTTCTCATCCGACCGATCCTTCCAGGCTGATCGCGACCAGGCTTTGCGCCTCCATGGCGAATTCCATTGGCAGGGCCTGAAGGACTTCTTTGCAGAACCCGTTCACGACAAGGGCGACGGCTTCCTCTTCGTCCATCCCGCGCGAGCGGCAATAGAAGAGCTGGTCGTCATCCACTTTGGACGTGGTCGCCTCATGTTCGACGCGCGAGGAATTGTTCCGGACCTCGATGTAAGGCACGGTATGCGCCCCGCATTTGTCGCCGATCAGCAGGCTGTCGCATTGGGTATAGTTGCGGCTGTCCTTGGCCTTGGGGTGCATGGAAACCAGCCCCCGATAGGTGTTCTGCGCCCGGCCCGCGCTGATCCCCTTGGACACGATGCGCGATTTCGTCCGCTTGCCCAGGTGGATCATCTTGGTGCCGGTATCGGCCTGCTGGGCATTGTTGGCGATGGCGATGGAGTAGAACTCACCCTGTGAATCATCGCCCCGCAGGATGCAGGACGGGTATTTCCAGGTGATCGCTGACCCGGTTTCGACTTGGGTCCACATCACCTTGGCCCGATCACCCCGGCAATCGGCGCGCTTGGTCACAAAGTTGTAGATTCCACCCACACCATTCTCGTCGCCCGGATACCAGTTCTGGACGGTCGAGTATTTCACCTCGGCGTCCTTCAGGATCACGATTTCCACCACGGCGGCGTGCAGCTGGTTGGTGTCGCGCTTGGGTGCGGTGCAGCCTTCCAGATAGCTGACATAGGCGCCCTCGTCGCAGACGATCAGCGTCCGCTCGAACTGGCCGGTGTTTTCGGCGTTGATGCGGAAATAGGTCGACAGTTCCATCGGGCAGCGCGTGCCTTTTGGGATATAGACGAAGGACCCGTCCGAGAAGACCGCCGAATTCAGCGTGGCGAAGAAGTTGTCGGTCGGCGGCACGACGCTGCCCAGATACTGCTTCACCAGATCGGGATGCTCGCGCACAGCTTCCGAGATCGAGCAGAAGATCACCCCGGCCTTGGCCAGTTCGGCCTTGAAGGTTGTGCCCACGGATACGCTGTCAAAGACCGCATCCACCGCCACCTTGCGCGGCTCGGCTTCCCCTTCAACTCCGGCCAGAAGCATCTGTTCCTTCAGCGGAATCCCCAACTTGGCATAGGTCGCCAAAAGCTTAGGATCAACCTCGTCCAGCGACTTCGGCTTTTTCGCCATGCTTTTCGGCGTCGCATAGTAGAACTGGTCCTGATAATCGATTTCGGGATAATTCAGCATCGCCCAGTGCGGCTCTTCCATCTTCAGCCAACGGCGGTAAGCCGCCAGACGCCAGTCCAGCAGCCATGCCGGCTCGCCGTTCTTGGACGAGATCAGCCGCACGATATCTTCGTTCAGCCCCTTAGGGGCGTAGTCCATCTCGATCTCGGTTTCCCAGCCGTATTTGTACTTCCCGGCCATGGCCTGAACAGTCACGATCGTCTCGCGGTCAACGCCTTCGCGGACCTCGGTTCCGTCGACAGTTTCCAGCATGTTCATCGGCCTCGTTCCTTCAGTTTGGCGCCTACGCGCCGGGCCCTTCACGCGGCCCGGGCAAGGGCCTTGGCACAACCAGCAGTCCAAGCTTTCGCGAACCGCTGCACGTCATCTTTCGTCACTCCGGGCCCGATCGAGACCCGGATCGCTTGCGCGGCTTGGGCCTCGTCAAAGCCCATCGACCGCAGCACACGACTGGGCCGCACCTTGCCGCTGGAACAGGCCGAACCCGCCGAAACAGCGAAACCGGCAAGGTCCATCGCCATCACCTGCGTCTCGCCGCGCCAACCGGGGGCGATCAGGCAAAGCGTGTTCGGCAAACGGGGCAACCCATTCCCGACGGAAATAGTCTTGTTTGATCCGGCAGACAACTCTGATTCTAGAATATTTCTAATCTCGGCCACTTCGTCCCAGATCCCAGCCGCCAGATCGCGCGCCGCGGCCTCGGCTGCCGCGCCCATCCCGGCGATGCCGATCAGGTTTTCCGTCCCCGCCCGGCGCCCCATTTCCTGTCCGCCACCCAGCGACAGCGCGCCTATATCAAGGCCACCGCGCACGATCAGCGCCCCCACCCCTTTCGGCCCACCGAACTTGTGGGCCGAGACAATCGCCATGTCGGCCCGCGACCAGGCGAAGGAGAACGGCACCTTGCCAATCGCCTGCACGATATCCAGCAAAAGCCAGTCGGCCTTGCGGGTCCCGTAATGCCAGCCGCCCTCGGCCCCGCGCAAAGGTTCCGCAATCACCCCGGTCTCGTTGTTCGCCAGCCCCCAGGCGAGGGTATGGCCGCTAGCCGCCCCGCCCCCCGTCCGGAAATGCGTCCAAAGGCAGTCATGCGCGGTCGGGTCGACCAGCACGTCATACCCGGCAGGCAGTCGTGACAACACCATCGCCGCCTCGGTCGCGCCCGAGGTAAATATCACCTCATCCGGCTGACAACCCACCGCCGCCGCCACTTGCGCCCGAGCGCGTTCCAGCATCGCCTTGGCCGCCCGCCCTTCGCCATGAACCGAGGACGGATTGCCCACCAGATCCATCGCCAACCCCATCGCCGCCCGCGCTTCCGCGCGCAGGGGAGTGGTCGCGTTCCAGTCCAGATACAGCCGCCCACTCATGGCTTTCTCTTCCCCAAATATCCTCGGTGGGTGCGACCATTGATGCGCCATTGGTTCAAGCACCAATGGTCACGGGTGGGCAGACAGCCCCCCGGCGCTTGCCAAGGGCTAAGACCTGTCATTCCTCATCCACCACCCGGAGCAACGTCGGCACCGCCGGGCATGGCGTCAGGTCGTTCTTCACCACATCCGACAGCCGCACTTGATGCAAAAAGACATAGACGTTGGCCGAAAGACCCTCCCACAGCCGATTGGTCAGCGACTGCGCCCGGCTGCCCGAGATCGCGCCCGACGCCCCTGCCCCGGTGTGCATCGCGTCAACGGTTTCCTCGACCGCCTGCATGACTTCGGAAATGCGGATCTGGTCCGCGCTTCTGGCAAGTCTATAGCCACCACCCGGCCCCCGCACCGCCTCGACCAGCCCGGCCCGACGCAGCTTGACGAAAAGCTGCTCCAGATAGGGCAGGCTGATATCTTGACGTTTCGAGATCGCGCCCAGCGACACCATCTCGGCCCCCTCGGCCAGTGCGAGGTCGGCCAATGCCACCATTGCATAGCGTCCCTTGGTCGAAAGCTTCATCTTCGCCCCCTGCTGCCCCGAATAGGGGCGCAACTCTCCATGCTGCCCCGAATGGGGTGCAACTCTCATTGACGCCAAGCGCGGCGCAGATTACCTCAGTCGGACCCCGAAAGCTGGGCAGAACCGGTGTTGTCCGACGTCAGCTTTAGAATGGTTCTAGTAAAGCCGAGCGAAAGCGTCAAGAAACCGCGCGCTCCTGCATGAGAAGAGGCCAATGCCCGAGGTTATCTTTGCCGGCCCCGATGGACGCCTTGAAGGCCGCTACCATCCGCAGAAAGACCGTGACGCACCGATCGCCATCGTGCTGCATCCACACCCCGCCTATGGCGGGACGATGAACAACAAGGTCGTCTACAACCTGCACTATGCTTTCTACAACCTTGGCTTCACTGTGCTGCGCTTCAACTTCCGCGGCGTCGGGCGCAGCCAGGGCGAGTATGATCAGGGGATCGGCGAACTGTCCGATGCGGCTTCGGCGCTGGATTACCTGCAAGCGATGAACCAGAACTCCAAGCAGTGCTGGGTCGCAGGCTTCAGCTTTGGCGCTTGGATCGGCATGCAGCTTCTGATGCGCCGCCCGGAAATCACCGGCTTCGTCTCGGTTGCACCCCCGGCGAACCTTTACGACTTCAGCTTCCTTGCCCCGTGCCCCTCCTCGGGCCTGATCATCAACGGCACTGCCGACAAGGTTGCCCCCCCGAAGGACACCAAAGTTCTGGTCGGCAAGCTGCACGAACAGAAGGGCATCACCATCACCCACACCGAGATCGACGGCGCGGACCATTTCTTCAAGGATGAAGAACTCCACATGAAACCGATGATCCAGACAGTTTCCGACTACGTCCGTCGGAGGATGACGGAGGCGACGCGGTAATATGTCTAGCATTCAGGACATGGCCGACAAGCTGGCGGAAGACGTGATCGCGGCTGGAGCAGAGCTTGGGGATGACCGTTTCTATGAAAAGGTCTCCACCATCCTCTTGGCCGCCTCGCCGACCTTTCATGAAGTCTACATGACCGCAGTCCGGGTGCGGCTGGCCGAACGGCGGGGGCGTGAAGTGCTGGAAAAGGCGCTTGCCGCCAAGCGGGGCGAGGTTGCCGAGGCGCCTGCTGCACCGCTGGCCCAAGACCCAAAGCGCAGGACCGGTCATTGACCCAGCGGCTGGAACAGCAGTTCGCCTTCCTGAACGAGGCGGACCGGCTGAAACAGGTCCTGCGCGCGACGACCCTTGTCGACGGCTCACGCCCCGAAAATTCCGGCGAACATTCCTGGCATCTGGCGCTTTATGCGCTGGTGCTGGCCGATCAAGCCGCGCCGGGCGTGTCGATTGACCGGGTGATCCGGATGCTTCTCCTCCATGATCTGGTGGAAATCGACGTGGGCGACGTGCCGATCCATTCCGCGAATGGTCAGGCCCATGGCAGCATCGAGACCCAAGCCGCCGAAGCCCGCGCCGCCGACCGCATCTTCGGCCTTCTGCCTGGTGACTTGGCGACCAACCTCCGCGCTTTGTGGGAAGAGTTCGAGGCCGCCGCGACCCCCGACGCCGTCTTTGCCAAAAGCCTCGACCGCGTGCAGCCGGTGATGGCGAACCTGATGTCGGGCGGGGGGACCTGGATCACCTATGACGTGACCTTCGACCAACTGGAAAGCCGGGTGGGTATAAAGGTGGCAAGGGGCGCGCCAAGGCTTTGGGACTGGGTGAAGGCAAAGGCTAAAGCGTGGTTTCAGCCAGTGAAGGAAAATTGAATTGGATCCTTGTAGCGTGCCTTTCGACATTGGGAATTGGCGGTCGATAGCAGCAATCGAAGAACGTGCTGCAACACAGGACGATGTAAGCCGCTGCATTGCCGTGTTTGCTGCGGGCCCTGGCCAAGCTGAACCAATCTCGTCACCCGGTTTGCCAGCTTTGGCGGTTCTGACCAAAGAAGACGGCACCACTGAGCAAGTGGTGATCATACAGATGGAGAAACAGGTAGGAGGGCCGCTGGAATTGGTGGGTTATCTCCTGCCTGACGGCGGCAACGGAATTGCCACACTTCCAGAGGTCACCATCATTGAGCATCTGCAGGACTAGGATGGCGCCAAGGCAATCGCAACGCCTCGGTATACAATCGCATACCGCACTTCCCATCGCCCGCGTTTTCCGCTAAGACCGCGCCAACCGAATCCCCTGACCGGAGAGCCTCATGACCAAGATCAAGGTAGCCAACCCCGTCGTCGAGCTTGACGGCGACGAGATGACCCGGATCATCTGGGACTTCATCAAGAAGAAACTGATCCTGCCCTATCTCGACATCGACCTGAAATACTATGACCTCGGGATCGAGGAGCGTGATCGCACCGATGACAAGATCACCGTAGATGCGGCCGAAGCGATCAAGAAACACGGCGTCGGCGTCAAATGCGCGACGATCACTCCGGACGAACAGCGGGTCGAGGAATTCGGCCTGAAGCAGATGTGGAAATCCCCCAACGGCACGATCCGCAACATCCTTGGCGGCGTGATCTTCCGCGAGCCGATCATCTGCAAGAACGTCCCCCGCCTTGTGCCGCACTGGACCAAGCCCATCGTCGTCGGCCGCCACGCCTTTGGCGACCAGTACCGCGCGACCGATTTCAAATTCCCCGGTGCGGGGAAGCTGACGATGAAATTCCTCGGCGACGACGGCACGGTGATTGAAAAGGACGTCTATTCCGCCCCCTCGGCTGGCGTCTACATGGGCATGTACAACCTTGACGACTCGATCACCGACTTCGCCCGCGCCTCGCTGAACTATGGCCTCGTGCGGGGCGTTCCGGTGTATCTTTCAACCAAGAACACCATCCTCAAGGCCTATGACGGGCGCTTCAAAGACATCTTCCAGCAGGTCTTCGACGCCGAATTCGCCGTTGCCTTCAAGAAGGCCGGGATCACCTACGAACACCGGTTGATCGACGACATGGTGGCATCCGCGCTGAAATGGTCGGGCGGCTATGTCTGGGCCTGCAAGAACTATGACGGCGACGTGCAGTCCGACATCGTGGCGCAGGGCTTCGGCTCCTTGGGCCTGATGACCAGCGTGTTGATGACCCCCGATGGCAAGATTGTTGAGGCCGAAGCCGCCCACGGCACCGTGACCCGCCACTACCGTGAGCATCAGAAGGGCAAGCAGACCTCGACCAACTCCATCGCCTCGATCTACGCTTGGAGCGGCGGGTTGAAGCACCGCGCGAAGCTGGATGGCAACGACCAGCTGATGCGCTTTGCGACCACGCTGGAAAAGGTGACCGTGGACGCCGTGGAAGACGGCCACATGACCAAGGACCTCGCCCTCCTCGTCGGGCCGGACCAGAAATGGCTGACCACGATGGGCTATCTGGAAAAGGTCGACGAATACCTGAACAAGGCGCTGAACGGCTGATATTCTAACGGGGCGGCACTGCCGCCCCTTTTCTTTTCGGTTGGAAAATTGAATGCAACGACTGCTCAAGATTGCTGGCTGGCCTATCCCGGACTCCGATGCGAACGTGCATGAGGCCCTCATGGATTTGTCCGAGGCCTTGAACGCCTATTGGTACGGCACCTCGCCTCCACGGCGGACCCACTCCGGGATGGAATTCTCTGGGCGGGCCGTTGGGTGCGATATCCAGTTGAGGCGCGAGTCGAAGGAGAGCAATACAATTGAGTGGGCGCTAGAGCTAGGCTCAGGACTCATTGATCATATCCAGAAGATGACGATGGCAGCGATAGCGATGGCGGACATGAAGGTGTGGGCGCAGCGGTCGTAGCGGGTGTGGATACGCCGCCAATCCTTCAGCTTGCCGAACATGTTCTCGATCTTGTGAC